>NZ_JACJQG010000076.1 GCF_014696435.1 Calothrix anomala FACHB-343
CAGTCAACAGTCAACAGTCAACAGTCAACAGTCAACAGTCAACAGTCAACAGTCAACAGTCAACAGTCAACAGTCAACAGTCAACAGTCAACAGTCAACAGTCAACATTCAACAGTCAACAGTCAACAGTCAACATTCAACAGTCAACAGTCAACAGTCAACAGTCAAAAATGACTACTCTTCTAACATCGCCAAAAACTGTGCTTCTGTTAATTGGGGAATTCCCAAGGATTCGGCTTTGGCTAATTTGGAACCCGCATCTTCACCTACAAGTAAGTAATCTGTTTTTTTACTGACTGAATCTGTTACCTTACCGCCGGCTTTTTGAATTAAAGTTTTGGCTTCATCACGCTTTAAAGTGGGTAATGTTCCTGTGACAACAAAGGTTTTACCGGCTAATGTTTGCTTACCTTCAGTTATTGTAGTTTCTTGAGTAGTTTCTAACTGTAATCCTGCGGTTTGTAAGCGAGAAATTAATGTTTGATTGGCTGCAATTTGAAACCATTGATGTACAGATTCGGCAATTTCGTCGCCAATTCCGTAAATAAGCGCAATATCTGACTGTTTAGCTTGAGCTAATTTATCTACAGAGTTAAATTTTTCTGTTAATAATTGGGCGTTGACGCTACCAACATGACGGATACCTAAACCATATAATACTCGCGACCAAGGTTGATTTTTTGATTGCGCGATCGCATCAATTAATTTCTGTGCCGATTTTTGTCCCATTCGTTCTAAACTACATAACTGGGCTTCGGTGAGGTTGTATAAATCAGCGACGGAATGCACTAAACCTTTATCTACGAGTTGATGTACTAGTTTTTCCCCCATTCCTTTAATATCTAAAGCATCGCGGCTTACCCAATGTTCGATTGCACCTTTGAGAATCGCCGCACAGGAAGCGTTAACACACCTAGTAACAGCTTCACCCAATTCTCGCACCACCGGTTGTCCGCAAACGGGACAATTACTGGGCATAATAAATGGTTGTGTATTATCAGGGCGCAGTTCTTTCAGTACTCGCACTACCTCTGGAATAATCTCGCCGGCTTTGCGAACAATTACTGTATCGCCAATGCGGATATCTAATTGGGCAATGCGATCGCTATTATGCAATGTAGCTCTAGATACTGTTGTCCCGGCTAATTGTACGGGGCGCATTTCTGCCAAGGGTGTTAACGCGCCGGTTCTCCCCACATTTACAGCAATATTTTCCACGCGGGTGGGTGCTTCTTCGGCGGGATATTTCAACGCCACCGCCCAACGGGGAAATTTTTGGGTAAATCCTAGCTGTTCTTGCAGTTTAAAGGAATTGAGTTTGACGACGACTCCATCGGTCATGTAAGGTAAATTTAGCCTTTCTGTATCCCAATATTTGTAGTAATCACCTACATCCGCTAGGGAAGGACATAATTTATGGTTGGGGTTGACGCGAAAACCCATTTTTTGCAACAATTCCAAAGCCTGCCATTGAGTATTAGCAATACTGGCATCATCTCTACCAGGAATGTGCAAGGTATAAGCGAAGAAATCTAAGCGTCTGCGGGCGACAATCCGCGAATCTAATTGTCTCAGGGTACCAGCCGCAGCATTGCGGGGATTAGCGAATAATTGCTCCGAGGTTTTTTGTCTTTCTTCGTTAATTTGTTTAAATACTTCTAAGGGTAGAAACGCCTCACCTCTGACTTCTACCTTTTCTAAAGGTTCTAACCCGTCGAAATTTAAGCGCAGGGGAATGGAACGAATTGTGCGCACATTCTGGGTGATATCTTCACCTGTTACCCCATCACCCCTAGTGGCACCTCTAGTTAGTATGCCATTTTGATAGGTAAGAGCGATCGCCGAACCATCAATTTTTAGTTCTGCAACATAGTCTACTGCATCAGTTTTCGGTACTTGTCTTTGCCAACGCTGATCCCATGTTTGCAACTCGTCTAAATTAAAGGCATTTTCCAGACTATATAAGGGAATATTATGCCGCACAGATGTAAACTGGGTTGCAGGTCTTTCACCCACACGCTGAGTCGGGCTATCTGGTGTTATTAGTTCTGGATACTGGGTTTCTAGTTGTTGCAATTCTCGATATAACTGGTCATAGACTGCATCCTCCATAATCGGCGCATCTAGGACATAATAAGCATAGCTAGCTTGCTGCAATAACTGGCGTAGTTCTGCTACACGCTTGGTTTCTGGCTGACTCTGTATCATTGCCTGTTTACAAAATACTTAGCAAATAAATTTAACGATGTTTTGCTAGTATAGCGACTGACTTTGAGGTTTTGAGTATTCCTCAAAATAGAGAATTTCGTTACAAGAGTAATTTATATTATCTAAAATCAGGGCAATAAAGACAATGGAGCAATTTACCGCCTCAATTATTATTGCACACAGAGGCGCTAGTGGTTACCGTCCAGAACATACATTAGCGGCTTATGAACTAGCAATTGATTTAGGGGCTGATTATATTGAACCCGATTTAGTGGCAACTAAAGATGGTGTATTAGTTGCGCGTCACGAAAATGAAATTTCGGAAACTACCGATATAACCCAGCATCCAGAATTTGCTGAACGTCGAACTACTAAAATTATTGATGGGGAAAGTAAGACAGGCTGGTTTACAGAAGATTTTACCCTAGCAGAACTGAAAACCCTGCGGGCAAAAGAGCGTATTCCCCAAGTGCGATCGCAGAATACAATTTATGATGGATTGTTGGCAATTCCTACATTCCAAGAAATTATCGATTTAGCTAAAACTAAAAGTATTGCTGTTGGGCGGACTATTGGTATTTATCCAGAAACTAAACACCCGACTTATTTTCAATCTATCGGGTTAGCTTTAGAAGCACCTTTACTAGCAATTTTACAAGCTAACGGTTATCAAGGCGCAAATGCACCGATTTTTATTCAATCTTTTGAAGTTAGCAACCTCAAATATTTAGCGAGTAAAACTGATTTACCTTTAGTGCAATTGTTGAATAATACAGGTAAACCTTATGATTTTGTCGTTAATGCTGATGAGCGTACCTATTCAGATTTAGTCACAAAATCAGGTTTACAAGAAATTGCTGAATATGCACAAGCGATAGGAATTCATAAAAATTTGATCGTTCCTATAGATAGTAATAAAAAATTGCTGTCTTCGACATCATTAGTTAGTGATGCTCATGCAGCATCTTTACTAGTCCATGCTTGGACATTCCGCAATGAAAATTTATTTTTACCTCTCGATTTTCAAGATAATCCGCAAAAAGAGTATGAGTTATTTTTCAGTTTAGGAGTTGATGGAGTATTTAGCGATTTTCCTGATACTGCAAATTTATTGAAGTGAGAGAGTTTTTCAGAAACATTACTGATCTCTATATAAATTAATATAGTTAAAATTTTTACTTGAAGCCAACCTCTGTGATGTCAATTTATAGTAGATAGCATAATTATTAATTAATATGGAACATACAAATAAAGACTTAGTTAATCAAGTGCTAATAAAAATAGGAAGAAATGTATTGGTATTTCAGCAAATTGAAAAAGGACTGAAGCTTCTTCTCCCATATATACAACCAGATGATGCTAGACAGAGTATCAACATCTTTAGTAATTATAGAAAAGCCAACGAAAAGTCAACGCTTGGAAATCTAATCAACAATTTTATAGAGTGTTGCGATTATGATTCTGATTATTTTGTAGAAAATTTAAAAACAGTTGTTGCTAACCGTAATCAACTCATTCATCACTTTGGAGGCTTACAAGGTATGAATATCTTAGCCACTAAAGAAGGGTGTTTAAGTTGTATCAGTGAATTAGAAGTGCAATATAAAGAAGCACTATTTTTTTATAAAGACATAAATCTGTTTGTCATAGCTCTGCTTTACCATCTGCGGGAAATTTATGGCGAATCTCATTCACAACTAGATTTATTATACAAGCAACGTAGGGCGGAAGTTATCTCTGAGGTTGAATATATCAATCTCTTAGATCCATCAGATACAGGATGGGATAATACAAAAATTGTTAAATTACTACGTTTAGCTGAAATAAACACAGAAAAAATAGGTGATATGACTTTACTGTCAAGAGCGGGAGATTTTATTAAAAGTCAAGATCCTGAATGTACGCCAAAAAAGTACGGCATTAAAACCCTAAAAGGTATTTTGAAAGTTTCTGGTTTATTTGAAATTGTAGAAAGCCAAAATGAGCAGCAAAAGAGTGAATGCATTTTATATAAAAGCAAAGTTACACAAAATCCTTAAATCTAGGATATTATGCCTTAATTAATATAAAAAATAGAGCATAAGATTTTTGTGCTGTTCATAAGAATTGATGTTTACCCAATATTATCAATTAACTCCAAGCTCGATAAAATGTACTTTCTTGCCAAATATTATGAGTACGCTGTTCAATTTCTGCTAATTGCTGAATATTCAAAGGTTGATAAGAAATTGCTGCTTGCACATTCTCTTCTAACTGTTGCACGCTATCAGCCGGAATGATACAACAATGAACCCCAGACTGAGATAAAGTATAACCTAAAGCCTGCTGTATATTATTTAAACCACCTGCTTGTAATAACTTTCCATAAGCCGGAACTTTCATGGCAATTACGCCTAAATTTTGCTGCTTGGCTAATGGTAAAACTCCCTGAATAAATGAGTCTGGATGATGATTTTCTACAGCATTAATCGGGATCAGTGTTGTATGAAATGGAAAGCGGCGAATTCCTTCAGCTATGACTTTAGTATCGCGATGTCCGGTAATTCCAGCAAATCGGACAATTTTTTGCTGGATTGCTTCTTCTAAAGCTTTGATTGCACCAGATTGACTAAATATTGTCTCAATTTCTTCATGAAAAGAAACATGATGTAATTGCCATAAATCTAAATAATTTGTATTAAGACGTTTCAATGAACTTTCGAGTTCTCGCCATGCGCTGTCTCTATCTCTTTTGGCTGTTTTACTTGTTAAGAAAATCTGGCTGCGATAGGTTGGGAGTACTTTACCAAAATGAATTTCACTTGCGCCATAACTGCGCGCTGTGTCAAAATAACGAATACCAAGGGCGATCGCTTTTTCAATAATCGCTACAGCTTCACGTTCTTTATCTGATTTATCTAATGGTGTGTTTGTCCCTGCACCTCCTAACCCCAAAATCGGGACTTTTACGCCTGTAAGTCCTAAAATTCGTTCTGGCATTATTGCTGATGGTGTTCCAGAAGTATGATTTGCTAAGGTATCAGCGCCGACAATACCGCTAGCCATAGCAACAGTCGTTAGCAAGAAATTCCGCCTGGTTTTGCTGTTTTTCATATATTCTCTAGAAAAAGTATAATTAATTACATTGAGATAGATATTCTCGACTGAAATATTATGGTGAGTTCTGGCTGGATTGAGCCGCAATATACAGTTATAAGGACGGAAAATCGTTCTCAATTCATCTATCAAAGGGTGTAACCCCTCATCCCAAATCACGTTGAAAATGCTACAAGTACAACCTTGGTAGGCGAATTTATGTCGTCTATAATGAGCCTTTATTCACATCTTGCATTCTAGACAAGAAGAGACATGCTTTATGTAACTTAAGGTGTAACTTCCTATTGTTCTGGCTGACTGTGAAATTGACTATCTATATAAATTTTATGAATGCTGAAGATTTTTTGACTCAGGGTTTAAACAAAAACTTTCAAGGGGATTATCAAGGAGCGATCGCGGATTACAATCAAGCTATAGAACTGAAACCTCAGTTTGCAGAAGCTTACTATAATCGCGGGATGCTCGTTAGCAGCGAACTTCAAGATTATCACAGTGCGATCGCCGATTTTAATCGAGCTGTAGAAATTCATCCTGATTTTGCGGAAGCTTACTGCAATCGGGGAAATGTACGTTTTTTGTTACAAGATTACGAAGGCGCGATCGCCGATCATCAGCAAGCGTTAAAAATCAACGCCAATCTTGCTGAATCTTATCACAGTTTGGGTAAGGCTTATTTTGCCTTGGCAGACTACGATACAGCCTTAGAAAATTTTCATCAAGCTGTAGAAATTAATCCTGTGTTATCTACTTATATTAATGTTGATATTGCCAATGCTTTCCACAATCGCGGTGTTGCACGTTGCGATCGCGGCGATAATCAAGGAGCGATCGCCGATTTTAACCAAGCGTTACAGTTAAATTCTCACTTCGCTGCCGCTTACACCAATCGCGGTAATGTATATCATATCCTGGGTGAGTATTTGCAAGCAATCAACGACCATAACCAAGCATTGCAAATCGATGGCAATTTAGCCGAAGCTTACCACAATCGCGGCAATGCCCGTTATGCCTTAACAGATTGTCAAAGAGCAATTAAAGATTACAATCGCGCTTTAGAAATTAATCCTAATTTTGCTGGTGCTTATTATAATCGCGGATTGGTGTACGCTCACCTGGAAGATTATCAGCAAGCGATCGCGGATTTCAATCGCGCTATCGAACTCAATCCTGATGATGTCCAAGCATATTACGAACGGGGTTTGGTACGCAGTGCTTTAGGCGATTATCAAGGAGCGATTAGCGACTATAACCACGCATTGCAAGAGAATCCCACCTTAGATTTAGTATACGGCTTAAGAGCTAATGTGCGTCGTCAATTAGGAGAATATCAAGAAGCAATTAAAGATAGTACAAAACTGTTGCAACTTAATCCTCTCATGGCTGAGGGATATTGCGATCGCGCTGCGGCGAGACGCAGTTTAGGCGATTATCAAGGGGCAATCAAAGATTATGATTGGGCGTTGATGTTTAATGCCAACTTAGCTACAGCTTACTATGGGCGGGGGATAGTTCGGGAAGCTTTGCAAGATTACCAAGGCGCAATTAACGATAATACCCAAGCCATCGAAATTGCTCCAGACTTTTCCCAAGCTTATTGTAACCGGGGTAACGTCCGCCGCCAAATTGGGGATGAACAAGGAGCGATCGCAGATTATGACCAAGCTATTGCACTAAATCCCCAATTAGTGGAAGCTTATTATAATCGCGGTTCTTTGCTTTATGCGATGGAAGATTATGAAGGCGCGATTGACGATTATACCCAAGCCTTAAAGCTAAATCCTCATTCAGCTGCATTTTATAGCGATCGCGGTAATGCGCGTTATGCTTTAGAAGATTATGAAGGGGCAATTGCAGATTATAATCAAGCGATCGCTATTGAGCCTAGTTTTGCTGAAGATTGGTTTAATCGTGGGCGTAGTCATTCATGGCTAGGCGATTTAGAAACTGCACTTAAAGATTTAAATCAAGCCTTACAATTGCAACCCCATTGGACAGAAGCTTATTTAGTACGTGCTGATGTTTACCGTAATTTAGGGGATTATGAAAAAGCGATAGCCGACTTCCAAGAATCTGCTGATTTATTCCATAAAGATGGTAATTTACAGTACTACCGCGAAATTCTCAATTTAATTGCTGAATTAGAATAAGAAGTTGATGGGTTGCTAGATACCCCTTCCAGAAATCTACGGTGTACACATAAGTATTAACGCCTGAGCCAGTATCGTTTTGATCCCCCCTAACCCCCCTTAAAAAAGGGGGGAACTAGAATTAAAGTCCCCCTTTTTAAGGGGAGCCACTGCATTGGGGGGGTTTCCCGACTTGTAGCAAGTGGCGTGGATTTAGGGGGATCTAACCATCCCTGTGGTACATTCCCTGGCGATATATTCACACTTCATTCTTCAGCAGCGCCGATTTTGCCTTTGCTTTTTTGATTCTAGTAGCTCTAGCTTTACGAATGCGATCGCTTTTCCGCACCCCACCTGCTATTTTATATTCGGAACTGTCGTTACCGTATCTACAAGCCACACCTAACAGTATTCTCTGAGACAGCTGATTTAAAGATTTTTCCATCACATTAAGTTCAGTTGTGCTGGTATCAACTACTTCCAAAGCTTGATTATGAGCATCTAATTTCTGGCTTAATGTCTCAATTAGCTGCATCATCTTTTGTAAATCGCAAGCATCGCCAAAACTTATATTTGGATCGATAGCTTGTAATCCCATAGCTCGCGCTTTCGCTTTTTCGAGAATCCGCGATGTTAATTTTTGACGCGCCATAGATACAATCCTGTATAAAGTTCTACAGCTAGCTTGCCTTAATCAATCTTTATTTTGGTTCAGCATAATTCCCAGAATATTGTATGGTTAGCAACTAAATATGGGGAATATTACGTAAATCAACGTAAGTACAGCACATTTTCCGAAATCCCGCCGTCACCCTCAAGGGTGCGGCTAATTGAACATAGAGGCGGAGCGCCTACCCTGCGGGCGTTATTTCGGGTAAAGGCGAGAATTGTGATAAAATCAGAAATTAACTGTAAACTTGTGGATTCACACAATGAGGAAGACGATCGCCTTTTAACCCAGCAATCAAATTTGCGATCGCCATTTCTGCCATTTTTTTTCTTGTTTGCTGACTAGCGCTGCCAATGTGCGGTGTAATTATTAAGTTATCTAAACTCAACAACAGACTATCCATTGGTAGGGGTTCGATTTCCGTCACATCCAAAGCGGCTGCGGCTATTTGTTTTTGCGACAATGCCCGATACAATGCATTTTCATCGATAATCGTACCTCTAGCGGTATTAATTAAGATAGCTGAAGGTTTCATTAATGCAAATTCGCGATCGCTCAACAAATGATAGGTGTCTTCACTGCCTGGTGTATGAATTGAGATAAAATCAGATTCTTGCAGCAATTTTTCCAAACTAACAAATTCTGCATTCAGTAATTTCTCGACTTCTGGCGCGCATCTTTGTCTATTTGTATACAAAATTTTCATTTCAAAACCTTGGGCACGACGAGCAACAGCTTGTCCAATGCGCCCTAATCCGATAATCCCTAAAGTAGCGCCTGCTACATCCGGGCCTAATAATAAATCTGGTTCCCAAGTCTTCCACAAACCCGCGCGAGTAAACTTATCTGCTTCCACCACTCGCCTAGCTGCGCTCATAATTAGCGCCCAGGTTAAATCTGCGGTAGCATTGGTTAAAATACCAGGCGTATGACCAACAGGAATTTTTTTAGCTGTAGCTGCGGCAATATCGATGTTATCGTAACCCACCGCCATCTGACTAATAACTTTGAGAGAAGAAGCGGCGATTAATTCACAGTCAATTTTGTCAGTCAACAGACACAATAATCCATCAACCGCCTGAGCTTTAGCCAGCAGAATATCATATGGTGGTGGTTGACGTTCCATCCATACTTCCACATTTGCGATTGTTTGTAGTTGTTCTAAACTAGCAGGTAAGCGGCGCGTGATAAAGACATGAGGTAAAGACATATATATTTAATATGCGAACACAACGGAAGGGGGCAAGGGAGACAAGGAGGACAGGTATTTGTGAATAATTGAGGATTGCTATAGTAGTTAATTTATCTGTTGAGGAAAATTCTGCATAAAGCGATCGCAATCCACCTATATGAAATCATAAAAGTAAAGAACATTCTTGAAGTTGACCGTTGACTGTTGACCGTTGACTGTTGACCGTTGACTGTTGACCATTGACTCTTGACCAATGCCCAATGCCCCATGCCCCATGCCCCATAACTTATGTGCCCACGCGGAGTAACAACCAGTAGCTCGACTCAAGCAAAGCAAACAATTGTCCCGAAATTGTGGTTATTACTGGTGGGTGTGAATCAATATCAAGATGCGGAACTTCCTTCTCTACGTTACTCTGCAGTTGATTGTCAGGTACTTGCTGAAGCTTTAGCAGTTGCAACCAAGGAGCAATTTCCCCAAAAAGAGGTAAAGATTTATCACGACTTTGCCCAAAAATTGCCACTATTATCCACAGTGAGAACAAGTTTACAGGAAATTGCGGCTAATGTGCAAGCAATTGACACAGTTTTATTTTATTTTTCTGGTCATGGGATATTACAACCAAATACTCAAGAAGCATTTTTGTGTTTGGCAGATACCCAAAAAGATAATCTAGAACAAACTGGTTTACCTGTTAAAGAACTTTTGGCACAGTTAAGCAAAAGCGGCGCACAAAATCAATTAGTTTGGTTAGATGCTTGTCATAGTGGCGGAATGACACTCCGGGGAGTTGGCGAAACTTTATTAAATCCTACGCCGCAATTAGTAGAGGTTTTGCAACGCAATGCGGGTAAAAGTCAGGGTTTTTATGCTTTACTTTCCTGTGATGTGAATCAACTATCTTGGGAATTTCCTGAATTAGGACATGGCGTATTTACTTATTTTTTAACGCGGGGTTTATATGGAGATGCTGCTGATGCTCAAGGCGTAATTTTTGCGGATGGGCTGTATCGCTATGTTTATCACCAGACTTTACAATATATAGATAAAACCAATCAACAATTACGCTTAATTAACCAGCAAAAACGCGGCAAGGGAGACACAGAACTGAAGCGCGAATATCCCTTGCAAACGCCTAAGCGGATTGTCGAAGGAGTGGGAGAATTAATACTAGGTAAAATTCCCGTGATCGCTGAATCGAATTCTGTCAGACTAGCATTAGTAATTGAGGGATTCATCGGTTCTCAAGGCACGCGTGATTTTAGTAAGATATTAGTTGATACTGGCGATTTTGAATTGGAATATTTGCTGCGTTCAGGAGAAACAACTGGTAAAGATATTCGCCATGCAATTCAACAAGCTTTAGGTGTCTATTATCGCCAAGTAGAAAATGATGGCAAGACAAGGGGAGATGGAGAAAAGCCTGTATTCGCTCATCATCATGATGATGCATTTCCTCAACCTGTCTTGGATTTGCGGGAAACCTCACAGCTAAATTCAGAAGTTTATTTGCATAATTCCCCGCATCCTCTACCAGAAGCTGCAACTATATTATTATATCTAAGGGGAAGATTAGAAGAAACTCCCACCGGAGAAGCTGCATTATTAATAGCAGATGATATTTGGCTGAGTCGTTCTTGGTTAAAACAACAATTACGCCGTTCTCAAATAAACCAACAGATTATAATTTTAGATTTTCCTGTAGTAGCGACTAATGTATCTTCCCTGCAAGAATGGGTAGAGGATTTGCGCCTAGAATCGGAGAAAGGACAATGTATTATTGCGGGTACTTCGCCAAAAGACAATCCTGAATTTTTCGCCCAAACATTAATTGCAACTTTAAAAGCTGCTAATCAACAAGCTGGTTTATCTGTAGCAGGTTGGATTACCCAATTACAAGTGCAATTAGCAGCACAAACACAACGCCATCCATTTTTACCCTTGCATTTTTGGTTATCAGGAACTCAAGGCGTAATTGAAATTATCCCCGCAACAACTGGCGCACGCAGTCAGAAAAAATCGGCTTTAGATTTAAGAATTTGTCCTTACCGAGGATTAAAAGCTTTTGCGGCAGAAGATGCACAATATTTTTTCGGACGAGAATCTTTAACTCAGCATTTAATTAGTCAAATTGCTCATAAATCTTTCTTAGCTGTAGTCGGTGCTTCTGGTAGTGGTAAATCTTCCGTCGTGCAAGCAGGATTAATTGCTCAATTACGTCCGGGAAAACAATTACCTGGAAGTGATTCTTGGTTAATTAAAAGTATGCGTCCCGGTGCGCGTCCTTTGGCAGAGTTGGCGAGGCGGTTGGGAGAAGGGAGACAGGGGGGACAAGGGGGACAAGGAGGACAAGGAGGACAAGGGGGTTTGTCTTCATCGTCGCAGCTGGTGTTGGAGGGAATGCTTTATCAGGGGGTGGAAGGCTTTGTTTATTGGTTGCGGAGTCGTCCTGAGTCTGTGGTAGTGTTGGTGGTGGATCAGTTTGAGGAGTTGTTTACCCTTGCGCCTGGTGAAGATAGACAGCGATTTTTAGAGTTGCTGCTGGGTGCAATGGAATATGCGGCTGATAAGTTTAAATTAGTAATTACTTTACGCGCTGATTTTATCGCTGCTTGTTTAGAAGTTCCAGCGCTGGCGAGTTTATTACAAGAATCTAGTATATTGGTTCCGCCGAATTTGAGCGATCGCGATTATCGTCGTGTCATTATTAATCCAGCAGAACAAGTCAGCTTAAAAGTAGAGTCAGAACTAGTGGAAGTTCTGTTACAGGAATTAAACCACTCCGCTGGCGATTTACCACTGTTAGAATTTGTTCTAGAACAGTTGTGGGAATTCCGCCAAGATGGAAAACTGACTCTCGCAGCTTATCAGCAACAGGTAGGTGGAATTAAAGGTGCGTTAGAAAGAAAGGCGCAAGCTGTTTACGAAAGTTTAGATTCTCCAGCGCAAGATTGTGCTAGATGGATTTTCCTCTCTCTCACCCAATTAGGGGAAGGTACAGAAGATACCCGACGCAGAATATGGAAATCAGAGTTAGTGGTGCAAAAATACCCCGTCGCTTTGGTGGAAAGAACTCTGCAAGTATTAACTGCGGCTAAGTTAGTCGTGGTGAATGTGGATGATGAGGTTGTGAGTCGAGGAAATAAGGGAGATAAAGGCGAAGCTGTAATTGCTTCTCTACCTGCCTCATCTGTCACAATAGAAGTAGCTCATGAAATTTTGATTCGTCATTGGTCAACTTTGCGCTGGTGGTTAGAGGAAAATCGTAGTAGATTGCGATCGCAGCGTCAAATTGAACAAGCTGCAGCTTTATGGAAACATAATCAGGAGCAAACTGATTTTTTGTTGCAAGGTATCCGGTTAGCTGAGGCGGAAGAAATTTATATTAAATATACCGATGAATTATCTGAAGATGTACAAAGTTTTATTGCAGCTTGTTTAGCCGAAAGAAAACGCCAGCAATTTGCGCAAAAAAAGCGTCTGCGTCAAGCGCAAAGAGCAATTATTGTGATTAGTGTGTTGGGTATTGCGGCTAGTGGGTTTGGGGTTTTCGCTTATTTGCAAAAACAAGCAGCACAATTAAGGGAAATTTCTGCTTTAAATGCTTCGTCGGAAGCTTTACTATTATCCAATCAGCAATTAGAAGCTTTAATTGCTGGTGTAAAATCTGGGAGAGAAGTTAAACAAGTATCTACAGCAAATAAAGAAATTCAATTAACAACCATTGCGACGCTTGAGCAAGCTGTCAGCCAATCTCAAGAAATCAACCGTTTACAAGAACACAGCCAACAAGTTAACGCCGTAAGTTTCAGTCATGATGGTAAAATAATCGCCTCTGCTAGCGATGACGGGACAATTAAACTTTGGCGCGCAGATGGTAAAATTCTCAAGACGATTACAGATAATCAAAGAGTTACATCTTTAGTTTTCAGTCACGACAATAAATTAATTGCTGCCAGTACGGGTAAATCTATCAAACTATATAATATAGATGGAAAAATCATCAAAGCTTTCACAGAACATACTGATATTATCAACAGCGTTGATTTTAGTCCCGATGGTAAAACGCTTGTATCTGCTAGCCGAGATAAAACTATAAAACTTTGGCGAACTGACGGAACTTTACTGAATACATGGACTGCTCATAATGGTTGGGTGAATACTATTAGCTTTAGTCCAGACGCTCAAATTATTGTTTCTGGTGGCGAAGATAATTTAGTCAAGCTGTGGCGCTTTAATGATGGGAAACTGCTGCAAACGCTGTCAGGACATAAAGAACGCATTACCTCTGTAAAATTTAGCCCAGATGGAAAAATTATCGCTTCCGCTAGTGGCGATAAAACTATCAATTTATGGAATCGTCAAGGCAAAATTTTACAAACCCTTGAAGGACACACAAACCAAATCAATAGTATCAGCTTTAGCCCAAATAGTAAAATGCTAGCTACTGCCGATGATGACGCAGTAATTAAAATTTGGCAGAATCAAAATCCATCCCAAATTGAATATATCCTCAGCCAAACTTTAAAAGGACATGGTGGTGTAATTAATAGTCTTAGTTTCAGCCAAGATGGAAAAATGATTGCTTCTGCTAGCGCTGATAAAACTGTCAGACTTTGGGAAGTAAATAATGTAGGAAATACTTTAGATAAAGGTAAGTTTTACAGTGCCAATTTTAGCCATGATAACCAAATGTTTGCGTCTGCTGGATGGGATGGAATCATCAAAATCTGGAATAAAGATGGAAAATTAATTAAATCTATATCTGGAAATAAACAGCCAATTTATGCTGTAGACTTTAGCCCAGATAATAAAATTATCGCTGCTGCCAGTGACGATAAAACAATTAAATTATGGAATATAGCCAATAATTCTCTACTTCATACCCTCACAGGAAATCTTGAGCGAGTAACCAGCATCAGTTTTAGCCCAAATGGTAAAATGTTTGCTGCTGGTAGCGCCGATAAAACTATTAAGATATGGCAACTTGCAGATAAAAAATTACTTCACACATTAACAGGACATACAGACGCAATTAGCAGTATCACTTTTAGTAATGATGGTAAACTGCTAGCTTCTGGTAGTTACGATCATACGGTAAAACTTTGGCGCATTGATGGTAGCTTTGTCACAACTTTACAGGGAAATGGACTAGCGATCGCATCTGTGAAATTCAGTCCCGATAACACCATCCTCGCTGCTGCTAGTTTAGACAATAGCATCAAACTGTGGAACGTCGCCAACGGAACTTTAATCCACACCCTCACCGGACATTCCAGTGGTGTCACCAGCTTGAGTTTTCTCCCCCATAGTCAAATAATCGCCTCTGGTAGCGTTGATGGTACGATTAAGCTGTGGAATATCCGCGATGCCTACGGCGGTAAACTACGCACTTTACTCAAAACTCTAGTCGGTCACCCTGGTAAAATTAATAGCATCAGCTTTAGTCCCGATGGTAATACCCTAATTAGCGCAGGTGAGGATAGCGGGTTAAAACTGTGGAATTTGAATTTAGCTGACTTACGCCAATACAGTTGCTTGCGTATCAAAAATTACCTAAAAAATAATCCCAATGTCAACGAGAGCGATCGCCATCTCTGCGATAATTAAAATAACTCGTAATGACTAATGACTAATGACCAATGACTAATGACTAATGACTAATTCTTAAAGCATCTAACTGTTTCAATTGCTGTGACTGTTCTTCCAAACGAATCGAAAGACGCGCACACACTAATTCGCATATCTCAAAAATTAACGAATCGGTAATTTCATAAAACACACTCACCCCTTGCGGTTGACGCTTAATCATCCCCGCTTTGGTGAGAATTTGCAGATGCTTGGAAACATTAGCTTGTCCCAATCCCGTAATTTTCATGATTTCTGTGACATTTTTGCTACCTGACCGCAAAGAACATAAAACTTGCAATCTGCTAATTTCCGATAACACTTTAAAATAATCAGCAATTTGCCCTAGAGCAGCAGGTGAATTTTCTAACATAAACATTCGCTAATTTATATATATATTTATTATATTACTATATGGTAGTATAATCTATTTTCTGCAACAGAGGCGTTGCATAATTGGGGAATGTAATTCATTTACCTGAAAATCGCGCTCAAATTGTTCCACTATTAGTCTTTGGTTCTGGGAAAACAGAAGAAATTACAGCAAACAGGACGCGGAGATAAAAAAGTGCAAATTACTAAGCGCAATATCGAATTAAGAGTAAATGACAGTTTAATGCGTGTTTATGTAGCAGCACCTAAACCAGCAGGACATTATCCAGGTATTGTATTTTACAGTGATATTTATCAACTAGGTAGTCCCATCGTTCGCTTGGCGAACTACTTAGCAGGATTTGGCTATGTAGTAGCAGCACCGGAAATTTTTCATCGCCTAGAGTTAATTGGTACGGTGATAGAACCCGATGATTTAGGAAGAATGCGGGGAAATGATGATGCACGCCGAACTGCGATCGCGGATTATGATGCTGATTGTCGAGCAGTAATTGAATGGCTCAAAACCGATAGTGCTGTTGCTCCTGGTAAAATAGGTACCCTTGGCTTTTGTATTGGCGGACATTTAGCTTTTCGTGCTGCATTTCAACCGGAAATTACAGCTGCTGTCTGCTGCTATCCTACAGGCATTCCCAGTGGTAAATTAGGTCAGGGCGTAGCCGATACAATCCAGCGTTTTAGTGAAATTAACGGCGAAATGCTTTTGGTATTTGGGACTCTCGATCCGCATATCCCAGAACCAGATAGACATAGGATAATTACAACCCTAGAAAATGCCAAAATCCCCCACAAAGTTCTAAATTATGAAGCAGAACATACATTTATGCGCGATGATGGTTATCGCTACGATGCGGTAGCTGCTACCTCAGCTTGGGCGGAAATTATCGCGTTTTTAGGCAATATGTTTGCCAAGTGAGGAAAATTCACCGAATTTAAGATTTTCTCAAGGTAATAGCAACTCACAGAAAACAACCAAAATAACCGAGAATAATTGATACCAATTTCAAAAGACAATGCGATAAATACACAAGCCTAAACCCTTGTCTTGTCCGCATTCTTAATTTTGAATTTTGAATTTTGAATTGGTATGAGTGCTATTCCACCCTTGAGGAGTAAATTTATCATGTCCGGTCTACTAAGAGCGTTTGTTCCCAAACTTTTGTTCAGTATAACTTTGGCAATATTTTTAACTCTGACTACTAATCCAGCTTTTGCTGCTAGCTTGGGATTAAATAATGGTTATCTTAGCTCCTGTCCGGCTTCAGATAACTGTGTTGTCAGTCAAGATGCTGATGCTAAACACGCCATTAAACCGATTCCTTACCATGTAGATCGCAATGTAGCTAAAGAGACTTTACTTAAAGTACTCACCGTAGTTCCCCGTACAGAAGTTATAGAACAAACAGAGAATTACATTCATGCTCTATCTAAAAGCCGCATCTTCAAATTTGTTGATGATGTGGAGTTTTATTTTCCTGCTGATGAATCTGTAATTCACGTGCGCTCGGCTTCACGGGTGGGAGAGTCGGATCTTGGCGTTAATCGCAGACGGATAGAGCAAATTCGCCTCGCTTTGCAAGATTTAAAAATTTAGATTATTCTCCAAGGAACTTCCGTGTAAAACCATCGCGCACAATGGATTGTGCAACTTAAAAGCAGAATAGCTTAGTGCTTCGTTTCATTAGTTGTGAGACGTTGGTGCTAGCTCAGATCCCCGACTTCTTATAGAAGTCGGGGATCTAGCAAACCAGGATAATTAATGACATAAACCACTAGTACAACACGGCGTAAATCAAGCTACCATTTCATACAGTCATAAGCCTTGATGTATTAACCTTTTGACTTTTGACTTCCGCGTAGCGGTACTAGTTTCTGCTTTATACATTCTGGTAAAGAAAAATGTCTGAATATCTAGCCAATCGTCAGCCAACCACAGAACAACTTCATGAATGGATTGATTATTTTCATACTAATGGCTTTCTGGTAATTAACAATGTGTTAACACCAGAACAATGTCAGCTATTAAGAAACGATTTAGACGAAGCTCTCAAGCAAACTGAAGGTGAAAATTATCAGAAATCCAAAAGAATTATGAAAAGAATGTTTGAGCATTCTCAGCATAATTTAAATCTTTTTGCTTTAGAGCCAATCGTCACCTTTGCCGAACATTTAATTGGAGGAGCGAATGGGGAAGGCTATTCAATAAATGATGGTATTCCTAATGCTAATGCAATTCATGTTATTCATAATAACTCATTTAAAATTCCTCCAGAAACTGACGGATTGGCTAAAAACACATGGCATCAAGACGATACACCACATGTTATCTCACTTGATGGTAAACCTTTAACTAACATTCGCTTAAATGTTTTAGCATTTACAGTGAATTACTATTTAACGGATGTATTGTTTGTCGAAAATGGCCCTACTCAGGTAATTCCCGGTTCTCATTTATTTGGTAAGTTATGCAATGGCGATATTTCCGGAAATGAAGACAAAATTTATAGCTGCTTGGGTGCAATGGGTACTGCGGTTTGCTTTAATAATCAGGTATGGCATAGAGGCTCTAGAAACTCTTCTTCTATCACTCGTTACATTACCCAAATTACCTATGCTAAGAGACTAGTTGGTCATAAATACGCACCATTTATGAATTATCAAATGCCTAGTCACTGTTATGAAGGAGCAGACCAGAGATTGAAGCAACTTTTAGGATTTTTACCCAACGGTGCTTATGGTTAAAAATAGGGGTTAGGATATAGGGGCTAGGGACTAGAGAAAAGGGATTTTTAGCAAAATTATTTAACAGCAAAAAGGCTCACAAGCTCACCGGATAGGCTCTGGATATGAATTGTGTGTGAGGCTTCTGTTAAGCTTTAGTGAAAGCATTGGCGAGATTTATGACTAGTCCCTCAAGATGGATATATTGAATCAGAGAATGGGAAGCATAACGAGAGTCAATCAGTTTTGGATTTTGGATTTACGATTTTGGATTAACCTCTCCTTATAAAGAATAGGCTTAAATATTGAAAAATTTTTGTTTTTCTTCTGGGTTAACCCAGAGGCTTGAGACCAAATATTTTAGATTTCAAATTTTCATTTAATCCAAAATCTAAAATCTAAAATCTAAAATTGCTTCGGTCAGGTAAAGAAAGCGATCGCTGATGAAAGTAGTACCGTTGCTATTGATATTAATAAGTGTGTTATTCAATCCAGAGAATATCCGAGTGGCGATCGCGCAGGTGACATCAGACGGTACTACTAACACTTTAGTTCAGCAAAGTGGTAACAATTTCACAATCATCAATGGTAGTGAAAAAGGTAATAATTTATTTCACAGCTTCAGTAATTTTTCGATTCTTCAGAATGGTTCAGCAACTTTTGACTTAATTAATACACCAAATATTAAAACTATATTTAGTCGAGTTACAGGTGGCAAAATCTCCGATATTAATGGGTTTGGGTTCAATGCAGCTAGTTGCTTGACAAATTAAATGACTATAAATTATTTTCCCAACCTAAAGTTTCCGCTACTTGATTAGAGATCGTCATCGGATTGAAAGGTTTAGCAATCACGCCAGCGACACCCATTTGGGCAAAACGACGGCGATCGCTTGGTTGTACTTTGGCAGTTAACAGCACTACAGGAATAGATTGTGTATGGGGATCGGATTGCAGCCTTTTAAACACCTCAAATCCATCCATATCCGGCATAGAAACATCTAAAATAATTGCATCCCACTTGCCAGATTGGACTACGATCAATGCTTCACTACCAGACTCAGCTGTACTGACTTCCCAGCCGGCAATTTCTTCTAAAGATACCTGAATAATCCGCCGAATATCCGGTTCATCATCAATTATTAACAGGCGTTTACTCATAATTTCCCCTGGTTCACTGGCAACGTAAAATAAAAAGTGCTTCCTGTGCCAACAACGCTTTCTACCCAAATTTGTCCGCCATGCTGCTGGACGATACTTTTACAAATTGCGAGTCCTAGTCCTGTTCCGCCTTTTTGGCGTGCATCAGAGACATCAACCTGTTGAAACCGATTA
The DNA here is from genome assembly GCF_014696435.1 of Calothrix anomala FACHB-343. GTDB lineage: Bacteria > Cyanobacteriota > Cyanobacteriia > Cyanobacteriales > Nostocaceae > Aulosira > Aulosira anomala_A. Next base: position 19,370 of record NZ_JACJQG010000076.1, read on the forward strand.
AAGATAGTTTCTAATTTATCGCTGGGAATCCCCCTACCTTGGTCTTGCACACAAAAGAGAATATAAGAATTATTATGAGCATTTTCTAACTCTGCGGTTAAGCAAACAGTGCTATTCACAGGAGAAAATTTAATGGCGTTGCTTAATAGATTAATCAGCGTTTGCACGATCGCATCTGGTGCAGCTGTCATCGTGACATTGAGGGGTTGGAATTCCAGAGTAATTACCGCTTGAGTAGCGATCGCTTCTACTGCTTCTATCGCCTGTTGCATTAAATCTGCTACTTCACAGCTTTCCATCACTAGCTGAGTTTTCCCAGATTCTAGGCGTTCTAAGTCGAGAATATCATTAACCAAACGTACTAGGCGATCGCAGTTATTCGCCGCAATTGTCAGCATTTCTTTGGCGCGTTCGGGACGCTTGTCAAAAATTCCAGTAGTTAGCATTCCCAACGCGCCATTAATCGCTGTTAACGGCGTGCGTAGTTCGTGGCTGACGACAGAGATAAACTCGTCTTTCATTTGCTCAATTTGATGGCGATCGCTAATATCTTGCACTATTCCATGCCAAGCAATCTCGCCATTTTCCCACCTTTCTGGTCGAGAATTCGCCTCAATCCATTTAATCTTACCTGAAGGGGTAATAATCCGCCATTCATGCTTGAACTGCTGCATATTTTCTATACTGTATGCCACTGCCTGCTGATAAGCCAAACGATCCTCAGGATGAATCTGGTTATAGATAATGGAAGCATCTTCCAGCGCTGATGCTACTGAGATTTCATGAATTTCCTCAAAAGCCGGACTGAGGTATTCATAACGTACCGGGCCGCTGGGATATTCGACAACTGTATAAATTATTCCTGGGGAAGCGGCTGCTAAGTGCTGGAATCTTTCTTCGCTTTGCTGTAGAGCCGTAGCAATACGCTTACTGTTTGTGATATCTGTTATCCGTACAAGATACATTGATTGTCCTGCCACTTCAATCATCTTGACTGCTAAATTGCCCCAAAAAGAATTTCCCTTTTTTGTGAGATATTCAATTTCTAGGCTCCAAAATCCCTGCTGTTCGATTTCCCTAGCAATTTCCGCTAATTCTTCCTCTGTAAATTGCCGTTTTTGCAGGATATTTCCTTGAAGTCCAATTAATTCTGCCTTACTATCTAGCTCAAACAAAGTCACAGCTCGTTGATTGCAATCGAGAATGCGTCTAGTTGGGGGTAGTTCTACCAAAAAGATAGCATCAGTGGATTCATTAAAAATGGCTTCTCGCAAGTCGCGGGCTGTTTTCAGTTCCAGTTCTACTTGTTTGCGTTCCGTGTAGTCTTTAAATACAGAGAGAATGTAACGCTTACCTTCCAAATCAATCCATTCCGAAGAAATTAAGCCTATTTTCCGTTCCCCTGATTTAGTGTGCAATTCCAACTCAAAATCCTGCACCCGTTGCTGAGTTTGTAATATATGACACATTTGTGAGATTGTCTCAGGTTTGGCAATTATTCCCAGTTCTAAAGGGGTATGGCCAATTACCTCTGCACGAGAATAGCCAGTCATTTCTAAAAAGCGATCGTTCACCTCTACATAGCAGCCTGTCTCGAAACTAATAATATGGGCAAAATCAGGCCCGTTACGGAAGATTTTGGCAAATTTATCTTCCGATTCATTCAGAGCAAGTTTAGCGCGGTCAAAAGCTTGTTTTAGGTCTTTGGCTGTCTGGTTGAATGATTGAGTAAGTAGCTTGAGTTCTGCGATCGCCATTTCTTCTGATAAAGGTTTTTGCCATTCCCCTTGGGCTAAAGCCTGACTAGCTTGACTCAAACGCACAATCGGCTTAGTAATTCTGCTCGCCGTAAATATACCAATAAATACAGTAGTAAATAATGTCAGCAAGCATAAGATATATGTATGAGCCTTACTAGCCTCCAATTCTCGCATAAAGTCAGATGCGGGAATGGCTGTCACCACTAGCCAATCCAATCCATAGCGATCGCGATAAGGAGCGATTTGTACAAACTGCTTGTGCCCATTGAGTTCTACACTCAGTTGAGTAGTGTTTTCTAGCTGACGCAAGTTACCGTATTTTTGCAGTATTTGTTGAGCGAGCGATCGCGTTTGTGCATCTTGGCTTTGGATAGCTGGTAATCTTTGCGGTTCCCCTTGATTTTTTGGTATATAAGGCAATTCTAAAGTAGAACTAGCTACCAAATTTCCAGCGCGATCGATAATTAAAGCCTTTCCCGCAGGTGCAAAATTTAACTGATTTAAAAAAGTACCAATCTCCGATAAACCAATATTGGAAACAAATAATCCTTGAAATTCGCCAACATTGTTATATACAGGAGCCATTGCTTGAATTACTAAGGTTGGTGCAATATCAGACACATAAATTGGCGACCAAACTTGTTTTTTTGCAGCTTTGCCATAACGATACCAAGCCAGCTGACGGTTATCAGAGTCTAGAGTATAAATTAACTTTTTAGGCTGTCCTTGAAAATCGACCAGATAATGTTTTCGTTTACCTAAATCAGTAGTTTTAATTTCCGCCAAAAAGACAGTACCAATTGCTAATTTCTCCCCGGTTAGACGATTGGCTATATCCACTACCTCTTGACTTTGAAGTCGTCCGTAACCAATTTCTTCTCCCCGCTCATTGACATAAGTACTGCTACCTAACAAAGGAGATAGAGTTATTTGTTGCCACAAGTAACTTTGCAATTGCGTAAAATTTCGGATATTTAATGCACCCTGCTTAACTGCTTGGGCGTTAATCGCCATTGCTCGCTGCTGAGTTTGTAAATAATTATCGAGGCGATCGCTAATTCGGTGGCTAACTTCATCCATCAACTGATTAGCCAAATTCTCCACCGCTTGCTCGCCACTACGATAAGACAGATAGCCTACTAGCCCAACTGCCCCAATAGTTTGTAATACAAAAGGAATCACCAATACCCAACGTAGGGTAATTTTCGTCAACGGCAGACGGAGAAACAGCATAGGGGCAGGGAGCAGGGAGCAGGGGGCAGGGTGCAGGGGGGATAAGGAGGACTAATGACCAATGACCAATGACTATTGACTATTGACTATTGACCAATGACTAAGTATCCAAGAAAGTTGAGGCAAATGTCAAAATTGGGACTAAAGCCTCGTACAATTGATATCACTTATATTTAGCTCAGGAGAATCTAGCCATGCCAATGGCGGTTGGCGTAATAGAAACCTTAGGTTTTCCTTCGGTGTTGGCAGCAGCAGATGCAATGGTAAAATCTGCAGCAGTTACACTGGTGTATTATGGCCAAGCAGAAAGCGCTCGTTTGCTAGTTGCAGTTCGGGGACAGGTTGCTGAAGTCAGAACAGCTGTGGAAGCAGGAATTGCCGCAGGTGAACAAGTAAAGGAGGGTACAGTAATTACCCATTACATTGTCCCCAATCCCCCAGAAAATGTGGAAACTATACTTCCTATCCACTTCACGGAAGACTCTGAACCCTTCCGTATGTTCTAAACAAGTTTGCCATTAAAATTGGTAGCGAAGCTTCGTACAATTAACTTGTAACACCACCTAAGTTTATTCCTACAGGAGATTTTTAATGTCATTACAGGCAGTTGGAGCGCTAGAAACTAAAGGTTTTCCTGCTGTGTTAGCCGCAGCAGATGCGATGGTCAAAGCGGGTCGTGTTACCCTGGTTGGTTATATCCGGGTTGGTAGCGCTCGTTTTACAGTCAATATTCGTGGCGATGTCTCAGAAGTTAAAACCGCTATGGCAGCTGGTGTAGAAGCTGCAGAAAATGTTTATGGTGGTACCCTGGAATCTTGGGTGATTATTCCCAGACCCCATGAAAACGTTGAAGCTGTTCTACCTATTGGCTACACCGATGCCGTACAACAGTACAGAGAATCTGTGGAAAATCCAATTATCAGATCGTCCAACGGTCGCTAGATTGAGATTTATCGTCTTTAGCTCCAACTAGAAACAAAATATTACCAGCTGCGCCTTGACAATTCACTCTTGCCAAGACGCAATTAAGCATGTCTTGACATATTTATTACCAATGTTTTTCATCTAAGCATAACTACTAATAAGACCTGTCAACAGTCAACAGTCAACAGTCAACAGTCAACAACTTGAACGGAATAATTTATTTTTTGGAGTTCCCTTAGTATAAGTTTTGTCATCGTATGTGAGATACACATAGTAACTCAATGTAATATTGATGGGGTACAAAATTAGGAAAACCTCAAGAAAAACTTTATTTATGAGAAAATTCTCGTCATAGATCCAGATATTACCCTCATGGGTACTATTAAATAGTCAGTAATCCTATTAGATAATGGTTGTATATCTTGCCGAAAAATAAAATTAGGTTGCCAAAATGATAGAAGAAAGTTAAAAAATGCTGAGATTCTCACACAGATGTGCTGGAAATCTGAAACTTATATGTATCAAACTACGTCTGGATTTGAGGTGAATTTTATTTGCTCTGGCGATCGCGTCCACCATGTCAGCTTTTCTTAACCCCGCTGAAAAAGGTGTATCTTAATTTACATACACTGCGCAGGTTGCTTTTCTCGAATGTGAATTTATTAAATTTACAAAAATTTATAATTTGCAAATCAGAGAAAAATTCCTTGAATAGTTGGGTTTTCAGTAGTTGGCAATCAAAAGTGAAAACTAGCAAAGGATATTTTCTGCATAAGTTTAGTCCTTTGAGACGTAATAAAAATGGAATCACTAAAAAATCTTCAACCAGAAGATTCAATTAGGGGCAGCTGCCAGTTAATAAGTTAAGTGCGAAAAATGGGGGTTGTAATGCAAACTTTAAAACAGGGTTTTGAGGAGTACAATCTCACTATGGCAACAGAAGCCAACAAACTGGCACAATATTGGCGACAACGTCTTGTGAGTGATTGTCCACAACAAAGTCAAACAGCCAGAGAAAGCATTGTCTTGTGGTTGTTGGGGCGCGATAACCAGCGCTTTGATATGCTTAATCCCAAGGAGCTTGAGATTGCCAAGCAAGCAATGGAATATCGTTACCGGATTTTGTTGCAACGTTACTTGGGTACAGGTAGGGAACGTGCCTATCGTAACCTCATCTCCAGATTAGCCAGCTTAATGACCTTAAGGAACAAAATTCAAACTTGGGTATCGTTAAGCCGCGATCGCCAACGTAGTGTCATTGATGTACTACAAGAAATCATTCAAGAATTATTACAAAGCGATTCCTACATTCAAGACCAAATGTCCTGTATCGCGGAAATTACCACCGATCGCAGGTTAAGAGATACTTTATTATTTGCCAGCATCGAGGAATATTGCTTGCGTCCAGTGCGCAATCAACCCTTGCTAGTTTATCGCTTTGTCAATTACCTGCGCCGGACTCAACGGGGAGGCTTAACTCAAGTACCCAGCAGTGACTTGATTCGCCTAGTTTCCGAAGAAATCCTCACAGATGACAGCGATAATCGGATTAACTTGGTTGACAGTCAAGCGATCGCGGAATATGAAGAAGCACAAGAACTAGAACAGCAACAAATCCTGCGTCAGTCCGTACAACAAGAATTTGAAGTATATTTACAAGAAAATCTCGGCACCGAAGCAGTAGAATGGCTGCGGCTGTATCTCCAAGGTAAGTCTCAAGACGAAATCGCCAAAGTCCTCAACAAGCAAATTAAAGAAGTCTACAGATTGCGGGAAAAAATCAGCTACCATGCTGTGCGCGTGTTTGCCCTCAAAGGTAAACCAGAACTGGTAGATAATTGGTTAGCAATTTCCTTGGAAGAACACAACCTGGGGTTAACACCTAATCAATGGCAGCAACTTTATGAGAAATTGTCTCATCAGGGACAGCAGATTTTAGATTTGCGTAAAGCTGGTAACTCCATTGAAGCCACCGCTCAACAATTAAAACTTAAAACCCATCAGGTGATGGGAGAATGGGCCAAAGTCTATCTCGCTGCTCAAGCCTTAAGAACTCAGGAGTCATCATGATATCTCAGATGAAATACTGAAATAATACTGATATTAAAAGTTATCTATTTAACATATGGAGACACTTAATATTCAGTATTACCAAACCTAACAGTGTTGAGTGGTAGATTTTGGATTTGGGATTTATCCCCAATCCACAATCCCAGATTTAACTAAGACGACATCCCTATCTACTTTACAAAAAATTAATTTGTATATTCTCATTTTCACTAAAAATTTGTCGTTAATTTAACTAGTGCTAACATTTATAAAGCATCTTTATTTACTAAAACCTAACTAAGACGCACAATAGAAGGATAAGCAAATAAAAAAGTATTAAATACATCTTATGTTGTCTTCAGAAGGCAATTTTACTGATAACAAAGCGAACACGCCAATTACAGGCGAAATAAAATTCACTAATATTGACCAGTTACTGAGCGATCGCGATCGGATATTTTCGTTAATAGATAATTTATTGTCCTTAGAAGTTTGCCTATATCACCAAATTTTACCCTTAGAGTTAAAAGGCAATCAACTCATACTGGGTATGGTGAATGTAGAAGACACAGAAGCATTAGATTACGTTAACCGAATTTTTTCTTATATGAAGTTGACAATGGTGAGTCTGACAATTCCTAAGGAGATTCACCAATCTACCCTTTCAAACTACCTCAGCTACAAAAATACATCTTCCCTAAATCCTCAACCACAGCAGCCACAAGCTAACTCCAATGCTAATAACAACGCTGTTCCCCCAATAGAGCCAACAGAGCAAATTAATACCTATGCCACTACCTACATTGAGACAGAAGTAGAAATTCCCCCTGCTTCTTTGCACAAAGTAGATTTACCTGTAAAAGAAAATCGCCCTCCTGTGTCTCAACCTAGCACAACTAAGCCACAAGAGAGTGAATATAAAAAGACTACAGAGATGATCGCGCCAAATCACCTCAGTATCTCACCATTACAAACCTCAGAGATATCCAGACCCCTAGAACTACTCACTCACCTACCACCAAGAAAATTACTAGAACAATTATTAGCCAGAGTCTTGCGCGGGGGAATTGGTCGCTTGTATTTGGAAAGACAGTACGATCAAGGGAGAATACTCTGGAGCGATAACGGAATTTTACAATCAGTAGTCGAAAATCTGTCTCTTGATGTTTTCCAGAGCATTATTAATGAGTTCAAGAAATTTGCTGGTGTACCCTTGATCGCGCTTTCAGAAGCAAAACAGGTAGAGAAGGAATGTAAATATAGAAATGACAATTTATTGTTACGCTTACGACTGATGCCGGGAATTTATGGTGAAGAAGCAACATTACAAGTATTGCGGGGAGCAGCGTTAAAATTTTATCAACAGCAACAGTTAAGTCGCCTCAGCCGCGATACCTTGGTCATGGCGCAAAAACTCAGCTTTAAGTTACACGAACTAGAAAAACGCTTGCTAATTAACAATACCAGTCAATCTGAGCAATTAAAAGCTATAGCTGCCATTACTAAAATAGTAGAAAATTTAGATAAACAACTCAATATTCTAGCAGCAGATACTCATCTGCCTAGAAAATAGTTAAAAAGAGTAATTAACATTTTAATTTGTCAGTAAAAACGCTGATTTCGATTGCCTGCATAATTGTTATGTTGTACTAGAATATTAGACCTAAATACTAATTTTTCATGCCTCAATTTTTCATCAAGAATCCTCAGATTAAAACTGAGATTTTAAGTTTCCATGTCTTGTTGGATTAAAAAAATAGGATAAACACCTAATTATTTTCAATAAATTTCTCATCGTATTTTTACCGTATTCAGTAGCTGATTGCTGTGTGAAAAATTATCATATCCGCTCTAATGTTCTCCTCCTAAATCTATTTTTTACAGATATTTCATGCATACTGAGGTTTTTAGTGAACTTTTCCCCTTACTAAGTACAGCCAATCCCCAAACTTTAGAATGGCTGTTAAACGTTGCAATTGAACACGAATACCCAGCAGAAAGAGCCGTTTTAATGGAAGATGCTTGGGGAAACGCGGTTTACTTCGTGGTTTCTGGTTGGGTAAAAGTCCGGCGCACATCCGGAGATAATTCCGTCGCTCTAGCTATTTTAGGTCGCGGTGATTTTTTTGGAGAAATGGCAGTTTTAGATGAATCTCCGCGTTCAACTGATGTAATTGCTCTTTCGCCTGTAAAATTGCTGAGTGTTTCTCGCGAACGTTTTATTCAAATCTTATTTAAAGACCCGCATTTGCATCATCGCATGTTACAACTCATGGTGCGACGAGTGCGACAAATCAACCTCCGCTTGCAAATGCGCTCTTCACCACCAGCAGTTAAACTAGCCCAAACTTTAGTAAGTTTAGGTGAAAACTATGGACAAAAATCTGAAAAAGGACGAGAAATTTTTAATATTCCCGTTAAAGATTTAGCAGAAGTCACAGAAATTAGTGTTGAGGAAACCAGCAAAATTATGGACAAGCTGGATGAAAAAGGCTGGATAGAAATTGACGATATTAATAATATTATTTATTTAGTCAATTTTAAACAGTTGATTAATTTGGCGGGGAAAGTTTGATAGTGGGGCATTGGGCATTGGGCGTTGGGCATTGGGCATTGGGCATTGGGCATTGGGCAGAGACGCGATTAATCGCGTCTCTACAATTTTCATCTCATCTCCCTTGTCCCCCAATACCCTGTTGCTCCTGCTTGCAAATTCCACCTGTGAGAGTATAGTTATCTACCTGAACCCAGCTATCTTGACTTAAAGCCCAGAATCCGGTGACGATGTTGTAATCAGATTCACTACCGGTGACGAATCGGAGGGTTAAGGGTAGATATTGAGGTAATCTGCCAAATTTGATTTCTACAAATTGTTTCTGATGGGCATCTCGCAGGCCAAAGGAACCATCTGTGATATTTTCGGATGTGCGCACGTAGGCTTTTAATTCATATTCAGTATTCGGCTGTAATTTAATGCGCTGACTAATACTATTCCAGCCAGTAAAATTGCGCATGGAAATATTATTTTTGCCGGAATTGCTATTTCCTGCTGCTAAATCAACAGTTATGTTACCTTCAGCAACCCAAGGACTGCTGACTGTGGGGCTAATTTGTTCTTCAAAGTCGCCATCTAATAGGGGACTGGGACAGGCGGCTGTTACTTTAGCAGAGCCAAGATAATGGATAATGCCAATAGTAATAAATAATGCAACTGTGCCGATCGCGAACTGTTTGCTAGTCATTATATATTGACCTCTTGACTCAGGGGTATTACCCAAGCCAATGAGTATATAATATGTCTCGCAAATCTGGCTGAGGGAAATTACGGAAGGCTATAATTTGATTTATGAAAGCGATCGCACTAGCTTCACAATCAAAGATAGTTGAAAGTGCGATCGCTAATTAGCAAAATTCTCTAGAATTATCCTCAATTATCGACCATTAGCAATTTTTCTTTCAATCACCGAAATCCGTTCTTGGGTTGCTGGATGGCTACTCAAAAATGATGGTGCAGAAGATTGACGAACTAATTTGCGCAAAAATGCAGGCATAGCCTTGGGATTATACCCAGCCCGGCGCATATACTGCAATCCCTTATCATCTGCATTAAATTCTGCTTCGCGGCTATTAGGTAAGTCTACAGCTAGCTGATAAGCTATAGCGGTGACAGCACTTTGATCTAAACCTGCTAGGGAAGCAGCACCTTGCGCCAGTTGTGTTTGTTTTAACTTATTAATTAAGTCATTGTTGCAAATATGGGCTATTTCGTGACCGATAACAGATGCTAGTTGGTCTTCATTATCCACCGCATTTAATAGCCCAGTGTGAACGTAGACATAGCCACCTGTAGTTGCAAAAGCATTAATACTAGAGTCGCGAACTACATAAAAGCGAAAAGGAATTTGAGAGCAATTACTAGCTTTAGCTAAACGTTGACCAACGCGATTAACATAAGCGTTGGTTTTAGAATTAGAATCCAGTCGGTAATTTTGTTTTACCTGTTGATGAATATTTTGTCCCAGGGCGACTGTTTGCTGTGGAGAAATGTTGGACAGTTGTAACAACTGCACGCCATTAAATATTAGCTGTTGCCAAGGAAGTGCACTGGCTGGTTCAAGAGAACTCAAGCCAATAGTACAAGCAGTACCTAAACCAAGGATTAAAGAAACACCTTTATGCATTCTCGATTTCATAATCAAAAATCAAACGTATACGAGTAATAAACAGCAAAATTGATTTTTACCTTTGCGGCTAAATTAAGTTTTTTGATAATGAGAAAAAATCAAAATGATCCAGTTTTATAAAGGTGTATTAATTGCTCAATTCGATGAGTTATGTACGTTTAATATATATAAGACTTAAGCAAAATCATGAAAAAACGAACCGCGTAGACGCGGAGCGGCTTCCCGCAGGGTAGTACGCAAAGAACACGAAGTAAAGAGGGTTTGGAAGAGTTATTGCGTAAGTCCTATATATATTTATTTTAACGAAAAGTGTTGTAAATAAAGCCAGCATAAAGGAATAATTTTACTGCTGAACTAACCCTGTCAGTATCAGTCTCTAGCATTACTAGTACTGAGTCTCATTGGTTGTGAGACGTTGATGGTGGTCAGATTCCCTAGCAACCCATGATAGTTAATCCCAGTGTGAGATTATTTTTTTACCAGTTTGAAATCCAAATAGGGAAAGACAACGTATTCCTATTTAGATGATTTAAATATTAATCAATTATGTCAGTGCAAGTTACTCTTTCTCCAGAAACTATCCAAGCTGTGATTCAGCAATACTTTGCGGCTAGTCGTTCTGATGATAAAGCTGAGGGTATGGTTGTCTGTTTTGCCGAAGATACTGTCAGCTACGATCCTGTAGGTGCGCCAGCATTACAAGGCCATAGTCAACTACGGGAATTTTTTCAAGGGGTAGCAGCTTTGTTTACCAAGGTGGAACTCTATGAAGATTTTATTTCTATCAATGGTAATGAAGCGGCTGTTAAATGGATTGGTCGAGGTATCGGTCAAAATGGTCAGGCTGTGACTTTTGAGGGAATTGATTTATTTGAGTTCAACAGTGAGGGTAAAATTCAATCAATGCGGGCTTATTGGAATCCGGCGGCGATGCTGGCACAATTGCAGAGTTAAGGCTGATACTTGATTTGACCAAGAAAGCAGGCGAGAATATGCGATCGCGTTTAGGGCTAATTCTCAGTTTACTCGGACTATTTTTAAGTAGCTGGATTATCGTTCCAGCTCCTAACTTTACCTTGCTACCTCTAGCTGTGGGTAGTCCAGAAATCAGCCCTATATTGTTAATTGGCAACTTAATTGCTTTATTGCTCTCATTTACTGCTAAAAAACAGCTTTTACTCGCTCGGATTGCAATTGGCTTTAGTTTAAGCGGAATTTTACTCAGTAGTCTGCCTTTATTACAGCTACCTAGCACAATTCAACAAGCAGAGGCGCAAATGCAACCTTTATTGAGTAATCTGCAAATTCCGGCTGATTTACAAGCCAAAATGCGCCGCCATCCCTTTGTGCTAGCTGATTTATTTACAGGATTAGCAAAACCCAAAGTTCGCCATCATCAACAAAATTTTGCTGCTGCTGATGGAACTCCCCTAAATATAGAAATTTATCAGCCTCTAACTACTGGTAAGCATCCAGCGATTGTCACTATTTATGGTGGCGCATGGCGTAGCGGTGAACCAGCGCAAAAAGCCACATTCAACCAATATATGGCAGCACAAGGGTATACAGTGGTGGCTATTGACTATCGCCACGCACCCCAATATCGCTACCCCGCACAAATTCAAGATGTACAAGCTGCATTGAATTTTATATTGCAACAGGCAGCTAATTACGAAATAGATTCTAGCCGCATTGCAGTTATTGGCTGGTCTGCAGGAGCGCATTTAGCATTATTAGCCGCATATCAGCCAAATACTACCCCAATTCGCGCAGTAATTAATTACTATGGCCCGACAAATTTGTTACAAGGCTATAAAGAACCACCATCACCTGACCCTATTAATACCAAAGCTGTTTTAACAGCCTTTTTAGGTGGTTCTCCTGAGGAGGTAGAAACCCAGTATAAATTAGCATCCCCTATAAACTATGTAAAATCTAACTTACCGCCAACATTATTAATATATGGCGATCGCGATCATCTCGTAAAGCCAATTTTCGGTCAGCAACTATACCAGCGTCTGCAAAGTCACCAACGACTTTCTCAACGCATTTAATAGTATTCCTCCCTCAGCAGATTTAAGTTCTGCCGCTAAACCCGTAGGTGCAGAAGCTAAAAAGACACTCAAAGCCCTCGGTAATAATGACCAACGCGCTAATGCTCTCATTGGTGCCTTCCTTCCCGATGTCATGCGTATAGATACCACCGTCCCTAGCGGTTACGGTAACGCCCTCAATGCTAAAGGTAGCCCCATCACCGGGTAAAATCACCGACGATGTCATTGATATTACCCTCAGCGTTCTCACCAACGGAGCCGTAACTACAGATAACGTCTCCTACGAAGGTACTCCAGGTAACCCATCTCAAGGACACAAACCATTAGAACAGCAATTTCCCTATCTAGCTTTACCTAATTAAGACAGTACTCCAAAACTCCCCAAATTTAACCATTACCTCCCTCAATCAACAGCACAGAGGACGCAAATAAAAACCCTTTGCGCCCCTCTGCGTTTCCCTTCCCGTACCTCTGCGTTAAACCCATGAACCAAATACAACTTTTTCACTAGATATCAAATTTATCTCATCTCCTTTATCGGAGCATTATTACTAACAATTGGTTTTTCTACTCCAAGTCAAGCACATTGGGCAGATTTAGCGGTGGCTGAGATAACAGTAGAACCGACAAAAACCGGAATTATTTTGACATTTCCTACAGGCTTAGTAGCAGACTCTGACGATAACCAGGATGGAAAACTCTCCACTAATGAAGTTACCAACCATCAAACAAAACTAGAGAAATTTTTAGGCGATCGCATTCGGCTGATCGATAATCAAGGCGGATCTGGTAAAATCGCTGTTACACCCACCAATAACTTACCAGCGAATATCCAGAGTAATACTAATACTCACACTACCCTAGAACTAACTTACACTTGGTCACAACCAGTTAGCGCACTCACTATCAACTACGATTTATTTTTACCCAATGTCCCCACCGCCCGGTGTTTAGCTACTGTAATTCAAAGTGGAAAAACTCGCAATTTGGTATTTACTCCCGAACAGCAGGAATTTGCGTTAATTGACGCTTCTATATGGCAACAAATCGGCAGTTTTATCTTGCTAGGTATAGAACATATTATCACAGGATATGACCATGTTTTATTTTTGATAAGTTTATTAATGTTAGGCGGTGGTTGGCGTTACCTGCTAAAAGTAGTCACAGCTTTTACTATTTCTCATTCCGTTACTTTGTCGTTAGCAGTATTGAATATTGTCAGTTTACCAGTGCGCTTTGTTGAAAGTGCGATCGCACTCACAATAGTCTATGTAGCCGCAGAAAATTTTTGGCGTAAAGATATACGTGGACGTTGGTTGCTGACATTTATCTTTAGACTCATTCACGGGCTGGGTTTTGCTGGAGTTCTCAAAGAAATTCATCTGAGTCAGTCTAATTTGGCTGTATCCCTGGCTAGTTTTAATATTGGCGTAGAATTGGGACAAATTGCGATCGTTTCTCTCGCATTTTTGGTGTTGCGTACTATCCAAAAATATCCTTGGGAATTAAATCTGCGACGCTTGTTATCTGGTTGTGTTGTCGCTATGGGCTTATTTTGGTTTATCCAACGAGCTTTTTATTAACCCTGCGTATATTTCAAAAATTATGCGATCGCATTTGTAAGGGTGGGGTTACCTTGCCCTTACAAGTTACTTACTATAACATTTTTATAAGTTATATGATGCCTTAATTCAGGAAATATTGATATTGAATTAAATAAATTTACGGTGAAATAAGAGATTTTTATTTATTTACAAAATAAGTATTTTTATACGGCTAATAACTGCATAGTATTCTACATAACAGCTTAATACTTAAATTTAAATTAGCGAATCCTGATAATTCTAATCCTTTAACCTTACGCTAGCGATTTCTTAACGTTACCACGATAACTTGAACTACTGAAATAGATATTAATTATATAGATATGACTGAGGATGAGGATAAAATCAAGCCTCTAATTCTCTGCGCCTCTGCGTGAGACTAATTCATATATTTACTCAGCCAATAACAAACTTAAAAATTGATAATTTATCGCTTTAAATAACCTCTCCTATTCTCTCAATCTATAATTCACCTCAGTACTAACATATGGTAACCACAAAAACAATTCGCTTTTCGCAATTCAATGCTTCCCTAAACCGGAATGCTGATGGTCAGTTAATTACTGATTTATCTACACCTAATAATAATCAGGCGAAAGCTGTTGCCGAAATTATCCAGCGTAGCAATCCTGATATATTATTAATCAATGAGTTCGATTACTTTTCAGCAAATCCTCAACAGGCGGTTAAATTATTCCAGCAAAATTACCTGGCTGTGAGTCAAAACGGTGCAAATACTGTTAATTATCCCTACTTTTATATCGCACCTTCAAATACAGGAATTGCTTCGGGATTTGATTTAAATAATGACGGTAAAATTGTCACTACCCCAGGCGCATCTGGATACGGCGATGATGCTTTTGGATTTGGTAATTTTCCTGGTCAGTTTGGGATGTTGTTACTTTCCAAACATCCTATTGATACTGCTAATATTCGCACCTTCCAAAATTTTCTGTGGAAGGATATGCCAGATTCTTTACTTTCTACAATTTCAATTCCTAATTCTAATACTCCTTGGTATTCTTCAGAAGAACAAAACGCTTTACGCCTTTCTTCTAAAAGTCATTGGGATGTACCAATTAAAATTAACGGTGAGACAATTCATGTTCTTTTGAGTCATCCCACACCACCAACCTTTGATGGAAGCGAAGACCGCAACGGTAAACGCAATCATGATGAGATTCGCTTTTGGGCAGATTATATCACACCTGGTAAAGGTGATTACATCTATGATGATGCAGGTAAAAAAGGCGGGATTGCTGCTGGTTCTAGCTTTGTGATTATGGGTGACCAAAATGCCGACCCTGTAGACGGTGATAGTTACGACAATGCTATTCGCCAATTATTACAAAATCCTGGCATAAATACTAATGTCATTCCTAGCAGTCTGGGCGCATCGCAACAAGCGACTTTACAAGGTGGTGCAAACCTAAATCAACGGGGTAATGCTAATTTTGATACCGCAGACTTTGCGGATACTGCACCCGGTAATCTACGGACTGACTATGTATTACCTTCGGCTGATTTGACTGTAAGCAATTCCGCAGTATTCTGGCCTGTAAATACTGACCCAAATTTTCCTTTGGTAGGTACTTTTCCCTTCCCCAGTTCCGACCATCGTTTAGTATATGCAGATGTGGAAGTGGGCGCAACCACAGCAGGGAAAACGATTCCCGATGTCGGATTTTTGGGACAAACTATATTACCTACAGGCTTTATTCCTCCTGGTGTAGCGGGGATAGTAAATGGTGTACAAGCGCCTTTGGGTGGGTTGTCTGGTGTCGCCTATGATGCAGCTAAAAACCAGTTTTATGCGATCGCTGACGATCGCTCTCAATTTGCACCCGCCCGGTTTTATACTTTTACTACCGACCCTGAGAAAATCGCCACAGATGGGGTAATTTTTACCGATGTTACACCCCTCAAAGATGCTAACGGCAATTTCTTCTCTATTAATAGTCTTGACCCTGAAGGGATTGCGTTAACTAACAATGGTACAGTTTTCATCTCTTCCGAGGGTGAGGTAAATCCTGGTGCGGGTAGGGTGACTAATCCCTTTATTAAAGAATTTTCTCTCACTACGGGGCAAGAAGTCCGCAGTTTACCTGTCCCCACTAAATTTTTACCAGTAGTTGAGGACACTAACGGTAACAGTGTAGTAGATGCTGGCGATACCCAAAAAGCAGGTGTATATAATAATTTGGCGTTTGAAAGTCTGACAATTACACCTGATCAAAAAACCCTATTTACCGCCACAGAAAACGCTTTATTTCAAGATGGATCAAGGGTTACCACTACAACCGGTAGCCGATCGCGGATTTTGCAATACAATTTGGTAACGGGACAGCCTGAAAAAGAATATCTTTATATTACAGATGCATCTGTCACCCCCAACCCAGCAACAGGATTTAGTGATAACGGCTTGGTGGATTTATTAGCGATTGATAATCGCGGGACATTACTAGCTGTAGAACGTTCTTTTGCGCAGGGTGTCGGGAATACGATTAAAATTTACGAAATTACTCTGCAAGGTGCAACTGATATTAGCAGTATCGACTCACTCAAAGATTTCAGCGAAACTCAATTAGCGGCTATTCAACCAGCGCAAAAACGGCTAGTCTTGAATTTAAATGACCTAGATTTGCCGAATGGTACAGATAATATCGAGGGTATAGCTTTCGGTGCGAAATTAGCGGATGGGCGGCAATCTATCGTCTTGGTGAGTGATAATAACTTTAATCCAGCCCAATTTACGCAAATTTTGACTTTAGATGCAGATTTAGTACCTACCGCAGCGCCAAAAGTCGAAACTCGTCCGGATTTATTTGACGATGAGACATTACCAACAGACCAGCGTGCGGATGCTGATGACCCTGCTATCTATATTAATGCTAATAACGCGGCTGATAGCTTAGTTCTTACCTCGGTGAAAAATGCCGGACTGCGGGTGTATGACTTGTCTGGTAAACTATTGCAAGAAGTGAATCCGGGGGGAATTCGCTACAACAACATTGATTTGCAATATGGTTTTAAATTAGGTAATGAAAAAATAGATATTGCTGTGGCGAGCGATCGCGGTAACGATAAACTAGCAATATTCAAGATAAATCCCAATCCCACGACTCCCGGTAAGTACCTGGAAAATATCACTGATAGCAGCATTGGAACAATTTTCCAAGCACCACCTTTTCTTGCGCCTTATTCCTCATCTTCTCGCAGTTCCTACGGATTAGCTTTATATCGCAGTCCGATTACCAATGATTACTACGTCTTTACCAGTCGTCGGGAAACTGGAGATATCGCCCAGTTTAAACTAATTGACAAAGGTAATGGTAAAATTGGCGCGGAACGAGTACGAGAGTTTACCATTCCTTCACCCTCCGACTCTGAACGTTCAGCACAGACAGAGGGAATGGTTGTAGACCAAGAAACTGGTTTTCTCTACATCGGTCAAGAAGATGTCGGTATTTGGAAATTCTCAGCTGAACCTAACGGCGGTACAACCGGTAAGTTAATTGATAAAGTTAAAGGCTTGGGTGGTAGTCACCTCACCGATGATGTGGAAGGATTGACTATTTACTACGGTAAAAATGGTACAGGCTATTTATTAGCATCTAGCCAAGGTGATAATACTTTTGTTGCTTACACCCGTGAAGGCAATAATGATTATTTGGGTAACTTTGCAATTGGTAGCAATGGCGCAATTGATAGCGTTCAAGAATCAGATGGTGCGGATGTTGTTAACGTACCCCTTGGCCCTAATTTTCCTTATGGTTTATTTGTAACTCAAGATGGTTCTAATGAACCAGCTAAATTAGTCGAAGATGATGGGGAGTTTGAAAATATCAATTCTAACTTTAAGTTAGTACCTTGGGAAAATATCGCTAACGCTTTACCCACACCTTTAAAAATTGACACCACTAGTTACAATCCCCGTAATCCTGTTGCACAACCTAAACTCACTATATATGACTTTAAAAACCTACCCAAATTAGGCACAACTTCCAAAGGTGAAGATATTTTCTTGGGTGGTTTTTCGGGGTTGTATTTCCAAGGAATTGCACCTAATGGTAATCTGCGATTTGTTACCCATACAGATAGAGGCCCTAATGGCGATTCTGTTGGTGCAAATCGACCATTTTATTTACCCAGCTTCCAACCAGAAATCGTTAATTTTGAACTCAACCGCACCACAGGCGAAATTACAATTACCAAACGCACCGGGTTATTCCGTCAAGATGGTAAAACTCCATTAACCGGATTACCAAATCTACAAGCTGGGGCGAATGGTACAGCTTATACCGATGAAATTGGCGTTGATTTAGATAATAAACCTCTACCTAACGATCCATTAGGTGCAGATTTAGAAGGAATTGTCGTGGCGGAAAATGGTGATTATTGGATGGTGGATGAATACCGCCCAGCAATTTATCATTTTGATAGTAAAGGTAAATTACTTGATAGATTTATCCCCAAAGGTACTGCAATTGCACCTAATCCCGATCAAAGTGCAGGTACTTTTGGAACTGAAATATTACCAGCAGTTTACGCCCAACGTCGCAACAATCGCGGATTTGAAGCCGTGGCTTTAGAAGGTTCTAAACTCTACGCCTTTATTCAAAGTCCAATTGATAACCCTGATGTCGCCAATGACGGAACTTCTAAAGCCTCTCGCAACCTGAGAATTTTAGAATTTGATATCATCAGCAAACAGGTGACAGGCGAATATTTATATCTTCTCGAAGGTTTACCCGCGACTGATAAAATTGGCGATGCAGTTTCTCTAGGTAAAGGTAAATTCGCAGTTGTCGAACGTGATGATAATGGAACGTCGGCGGGGAATAAATTAATCTTCCAAATTGATTTAAAAGGCGCGACCAATATCAATAATCCTGCTAAATTTAGCTTACCATCTGGTAAAACTATTGAACAACTAACTCCGGCGGAATTAGCTACAGCAAAAATTACCCCTGTCAGCAAAAACTTAATAGCTAATGCTGCACAGTTGGGTTACACCGGGGTGGAAAAATTAGAGGGTTTAGCATTAGTCGCACCCAACACTCTGGCATTAATTAATGATAACGATTTCAACGTTACCGGGAAAACTCCTGCGGAAAGATTGGGAATTTTAGAATTACCAAATAACATCGCAGTTACTAAACCCAAAACATCCCTAAACATCCTCTTAGTAAATGATGATGGTTATCAGGCGAAGGGTATCAATGTTCTCTACAATAAATTAGTTGCAGCTGGTCATAAAGTCACATTAGTTGCACCAAAGCAACAACAAAGCGGTCAAGGTACAGCCCTGGATACTGATAAATTTGGTAGACCTTTGGAGGTTGTCAATTATGAACCAAATAAATGGTATGTGGATGGTAAACCTGTTGTTACTACCTGGGCAGGAATCGATTATATCTTAAGAGATAATCCCCCAGATTTAGTGATTTCTGGAATTAATGAAGGAGAAAATCTCGGTTTAGAAGGGATTATTTCCGGGACACTGAGTGCTGCTGTATCTGCATTAAATCGCGGTGTACCTGCGATCGCAGTCAGTGCGGGTGTTAAACTAGCAGAACGTAGCAAAGGTTACCCCAGTACTGATAAAGCCTACGATGTTGGCGCTAATTATGTTGTCGATTTAATTGCCCAATTACAAGCAAAACAAGGCAATAATTCAGCTATCTTACCAAAAGGCATCGGTTTAAATGTCAATATCCCCGCAACTGACAAAATTAAAGGTATAGCCTTTACAGAGTTTGATAGTGCAGGTAGTTTTGATTTCAAATTTGGGGAATTACCATCTAACTTTGGGACAGGTCAAGGTATACTTTATACCCAAAATTCTTTACCCAAGGGAACTAAGCCAAAGCCATTCTCAGAAGGCGAACAATTCTTAGCAGGTAAGGTGACAGTCACTCCTTTTGATGGCGATTGGGGTACAACTCCAGATAAACGCCAAGCACTGAGTTCTCTTGTTAACTTAGAAGTCCCTGGTTTAACGGATGAAATCAAACCTGCTAGCAAGGCGTTAAATATTTTGCTGGTGAATGATGATGGTTATCAAGCAAAAGGTATTGATGTCATCTACAAAGCTTTAACTGCTGCTGGTCACAATGTTATCTTAGTCGCACCCAAAGACCAACAAAGCGGGAAAGGTACTTCCATCAACACCAACAAAATCTTTCAGAATACCGAAGTTGCAGAATTTGATACCAGCAAAAACAAATGGTATGTCGATGGTACTCCGGTTGTTACCACTTGGGCGGGATTAGATTACATTCTACCCAACAAAGAGAAAATTGCTAAACCAGATTTGGTCATTTCCGGGATTAACGAAGGTGAAAACATCGGTTTAGATGCCATTTCTTCTGGTACAATCAGTGCGGCGGTGACTGCATTACAAAATGGTATTCCCGCGATCGCAGTTAGCGCCGGAATTGACCTTGCTGGATTACAAACAGGCGACAAATCCAGCACCGAAAAAGCCTATGAAATCGGTGCGAGGCTGGTTGTTGAAGCAATTAACCAACTCCAAGCCACTCAAGGTAGTAACGCAGATTTACTTCCCAAAGGTGTGGGTTTAAATATCAATATCCCCGCTTATAACCCGGATATACCCAAATTCAGCACAATTACGGGGGTAGCAGTTACCAAATTTGACCAAGCTAGCAGCCTCGGTTTAAAGGTTGGTGAAATTCAGCCGGGAGTTCCTGGCTTAACTTTAGGCGCTTCCAGCAATACAGGCACAGGGGATTTATCATCGGAAGGGGGTAGATTCTTAGAGCGAAATATTACAATTACCCCCATCGATGGTAATTGGAGTGCAACCCCAACCAGCCGTGAACAAGTCGCCAACGCTGCTACACCCATCTCGGTAAATGGAATCGCTAGCGGTGACACCACCCACAACTCTACAGTTCTGTGGGCGCGGAGTATCTTCCCCGGAAAAGTAAAATTTGAATATTCCACTGATGCCAACTTTAGCGCGATCACCGGCACAAAAACCATCAATGTTACCAATATCAACCAGCCAGTGAAAGTTAATGTTGGTGGTTTGCAAGCGGGAACCCAGTATTATTACAGAGTCACCGATGCAGCAGGCGCAACCGCCACAGGTAAATTTAGTACGGCTGCAAATCTTGGTACAAAAGCAGGGTTAAAATTCGGTGTCTCTGGCGACTGGCGCGGCGAATTAGCACCCTATCCAGCTATTAGCAATGCAGATGAGGCGAATCTGAAATTCTTCTTTGAATTTGGCGATACCATCTATGCAGACTATCCTTCACCGGGACTGAGAAACCCAGACGGGACAGAAAAAGCCCAAGCTACAACTTTAGAAGATTACCGCGCCAAACAAGCAGAAGTCTACAGCGATCGCTATGGTAAAAATACTTGGCAAGATTTACGGGCTTCCACCTCTATTTTGGCAACCATTGACGACCATGAAGTAGTCAACGACTTCCCCGGCGGTAAGAATTTAGCAACCGCCTCCGCCGCCGAACAAGCCTTATTCGGTGCGACTTCCGGCTTAGTCAACGACTCGCCCCTCTACGAAAACGGTCTGCAAGCCTTCCAAGAATACAACCCCATCCGCGATCGCTTCTACGGTCAAACAGGTGATGCCCGCACTGATGGAGAACGCAAACTTTACCGTTATAATACATACGGCAGTGATGCTGCCACCTTCGTTCTCGATGCCCGTTCTTTCCGAGATCCAGAATTACCAGATGTTACTAATCCCAACGATCCGGCGCAAGTTGCTGATTTTCTGAGTAAGTCTTTTCAAGGCGATCGCACTTTATTAGGAAAGCAACAACTAAAAGACCTCAAACACGACCTCAAACAAGCTCAGAAAAATGGCATCACCTGGAAGTTTATCATGGTGCCAGAGCCAATTCAGAATTTAGGGGTGCTGGCAGCAAGCGATCGCTTTGAAGGTTACGCCGCCGAACGCACGGAAATTCTTAAATTCATCAACGATAACAACATCAGTAATGTTGTTTTTGTCACGGCTGATATTCACGGTACAGTAGTCAACAACCTCACTTACCAATTAGCGCCAGGTCAACCACAAATTGCTACCAGTGCCTTTGAAATCAGCACCGGTTCCGTAGCTTTCGATGCACCGTTAGGCCCCACATTAGCAGACTTTCTCACCCCTGCCCAAAAAGCCTTATACAATTCTCTGCCTGTCGCCAATGATGCCGATAGTCTAGTCAATGACAAAGACGATTTCATCAAACAGGCGATCAACGCTGGTTTAACTCCTCTGGGTTACGATCCTGTAGGCTTAAATAACAATCTCCTCCAAGCCAACGGCTTAATTAACGCCAAACTATTACAAGGAGATTACATCGCCACTCAAACTTACGGCTGGACTGAGTTTAATATTGACCCCCAAACTCAAAAGCTAACTGTTACCACCTATGGTATAGAACCATACACCCGTGAGGAATTAGCCGCTAACCCCAGCGCAGTTACCAACCGTCAACCGCAAATTGTCAGCCAGTTTGAAGTAGATCCCGCCAAAACATCAGAGATTCCAGGTTCTACCTACAATCTCCAGCCTGGTCAAACTATATCCACAAGTAACGGTGCGGATACTATCGAGGGTAGCCAAGACAATAATATTAAAACCGGTAACGGTGATGACACAGTATTTGCTGGTAGCGACTCTTTAGTCTCCACAGGTAATGGAAGCGATCGCGTTTTTGTGGGTGTGAATAGCCCTGCTAAAAATACTACTGTTAATGGTGATGCAGGTAACGATGAACTCACCGTAGTTGAAGCTAGTGGTAGCAATCGTCTATCTGGGGGTGCTGGTTCTGATACCCTGAAAGTAATTGAAGGTTCTCATCAATTCCTCTTCGGTGGTTCTGGTAACGACATCCTCACCAGTAACGGTAACAATAACCGACTTAATGGTGGTTCCGATGATGACACACTTTTCGCTAACACCAATGACACCTTACTAGGTGGTAATGGCGATGATATCTTATTTGCTGGACAAGGCGGTGGTAATCGCCTAACTGGTGGTGCTGGTAGCGATCAATTTTGGATTGCTAATGCTAGTATTCCAATTAGTAAAAACATTGTTACTGATTTTACTCCAGGAATTGACATCATTGGCCTTGGTGGTCTTGGATTAACTCAATTCAATGACCTAAATTTAATACAACAGTGTAGTGATACTTTAGTGAAAATTGGAAATTCGGAGTTAGCTTCCTTACGCGGAATTACCGCAAATACCCTCACTGCTAGTAACTTTACTTTCATGGCGTGAAAATACAGCCAATTGCAGATAATTAGTAGGGACACAACAATATTGTGTCCTGATATCTTTTTTGTCAGCTGGTAAGATCTATCCCCAATGGAGAGAGAATAACCCCCGAAGGGCGATCGGTTTTGTTACACAACTTAGCAAAACATCACCTACAAGCTGAATGAAGGGTGTTATATTCGGTTTGGTACGAAATGGGTACGGTTCGCGTTAAGGTTCAAATGGGAAAGCCTGCCGAATCCTGAAAAGGAAGGCAGGCTAGGGATTTTAATAATCGGAGCGGCGGGATTCGAACCCACGACCTCCACTACCCCAAAGTGGCTCTATGCAAGCCTTTTAGCCCCATCCAGCAGCGATCCTAGCCAAGAATTTAAAAGCTTATTTCAATTCCGTACCAATTTCATACCACTCTAGCACTTAAATCGGCTGAAGGTCTAGGTATTTAAAGAAATAGCTACAATCACTAGGCAATCAATCGAAGTTATCTGTGCGCCTGATTTAAGCAGCATTAGTCCTTTTAATTTATTTAGCAGCTACAAGTTCTTTACTCTCTTCATTGGAATGTTGATTATTCTCCTGTTCTAACCTTTCAATGATTCGCTTAGATATTTCAGATACTTTTCGATATATCATGGTCTCAGCCTTAGTCTCCTCTAAGAATATCTTCCATGCTCTATCCAATGTTTTATCTAATTCTTCAATTCCTTTTACTTTAGGTTGGAGATTTTTCTTTAATGTTTCACCTGGTTTAACTCCAAAGATAATCCATTTACCTATGTACTCTCCATATCTCTGGCGTGTTTCCCTTGTGGTATAATGTTCTCTCCTAGCAAAATTCTGAGCAACAATTCTAATAGTTTTATTATAATCCTCAGCATTCAGTGATGCTTTAGATATAGAAGTTATACCTTCCGAATTAGCACCAAATTTCTGTGCTTCTAGGTGGGCTATCTCTGCTCCTCTCATACGCCTAGAATCATTATATTGAATCAACAATGGTAGTAGATAATCATCCCTTTTTATATCTATATAAATGGTTCTTACTGACTGCTCCAAATAATTATCAAATAATTTTTGTATTTGCGCTTCATCCTTGGATTTACTTTTAGCTAAGAGGGCGAATACATGAGCAATAGCAAATATTCTATGTCTACCGCCAATCAAATAAATTTCTTTTTCTAAAACTCCCACTACAATATCAATGATTAACCATTGGTGTTCTATAAAAATTGAACGGGCAAGTTCTTTAACCCGTTCTGTTTTAATCTCATATTGCTTAAACTTTCCCTCACTATTAGGTAAGGCTTTTGTCAGAATTTCTCTCAATGTATAAGACTTTGATCCCGGTATTGAAGTATAAAGCTCTTGATAATTTTTAGTAAAACTCTCTTTATCGTCTCCTTCAATATTTAAATCTACATCTGGCAATTCTTTAGATTTAATGAAACAAGAAGACTTTTTGTCTGAGGAGAGTTGTATAAACTTTCTGTAATTTAAATCACTTGAACTTTGAGGCGTTTGATTAGTATTCATGATCAAATATCTAAATAATACAAATTTCAGTAAGTAATCAGAGGATTCTCTAACTAATTGCACTCGATTATCTACTGATAGATCTTCTATGAGCAATCTGGAACTGAGTATGTGCATTGAGGCTAATCAGTTAGCAGATTTCTCATAATATATACTCTACCCATCAGTAATTCAGGTACGGTATTCACCCATTTGTATTAGTGTTTACCGAAGGGTTATACCCCTCATGCTGCTGCTTATGTAGCCATGCTGATATATAAAGGTTCGTAATCTAGAATTTAGGGATAATTTATTAAGTTTCATTTATATCAGCCTACTGAGATACCTAAGCTTAAATTACCCAGATTCGAGCTTAGTCTAACAAAATAATTTATAAGATTCGCCTAAGAGAAAGCATAGTAATACTCATTTAATTAAATGGCTAAGTAGGTAAATACGCGGTTAACATAATTTCTTAGTCTAGGTTAGGACAGATATAGCCTATTATTCCCTACTTATACTGTTATATGTCTAACTCTAAAAATCCCCAAGATTGGTTCTATTGGCCTATTCTTATCTTTGTATGGGTAGGTGGGTATCTTTTAATTAGACAAATCCCACTAGATAATTATGGACTTAAACATTTAATACTATTTTGTATGATTTGCTTTACTATGGTCTTTTGTAAATAATTATTTATTTAGGTAATTTGAGTAGCTATTTAACCTCAATAAACTCAGAACATTTAATATAAGTCAATCTTATTATTTATTTTTTAAAGGATGTAGCTCTTGCAGATTTGCCTCATAACTAGACAGAGCTATCTATAGCCTAATCAGATTATTCTGATATCAATAATCCAATAATAACCGTAATTTTTAGGATGACATCGACAAAATTGATTATTTAGGATTAATATAAACGTTAAATAACTACTTTTAAGCGCTTATGGAGACTTTATTGGCTGGTTTAATAGGAAGGGTAGTTATAATTTTATTTGTAGTTGGTTTGTGTCTTTTAGCTTGGTTAGGAGAGAAAATTTTATTAATAATACCCAAGCCAGTTAGATTGTCAATCTACTTATTTCTGGTTACTTTTTGGGGGTCAGTTTGTTGGGAGTTGATAAGTAAAGGACAATGGGGAGGAGCTATCTTTGCCTGTTCAATTGAATTACTGTTCTTCTGGGGTTACCACATGATTGTAGAAGATCCTACAGCCTAAAGTTATAAATTAAATAAACCTTTAGAACCAAGCGCCCACTATTTGCTATTTATATTTCTCTATATTTGAGTAAATAGACTTATTCAAGTCTTATAAACTGTAAATCTCATATAGAGAAATATAATGTTAAACATTAAAGAATCAATCTTATCTAGAGAACCAGAAGCAAATCTATCAACTCTTTCTGAGTTAATGCACCTGGTTGATAAATATAATCTGAAGTGGGTTCCATCTAACCAAGGTAATGGGGCTTATTTTATTATGAGCCAACTTAGTGAAGCTAAGGGATTGGATAAAGAAGATTATTTAAAGAATTGGGCTAATTTGACGGGTAGTGTAGAAAACAACTCGTCAGAATCCACGACCTCTCTTTTACAGAGGTCGTCAGAATCCTTAGCTGGTAAGGCTTTCAAACTGGAAGGTGAAGAGCTAAGAAATTTCAAGGATAATTACTTCCAGGTTACTGGTGAATCATTAGGGAGAATTAATTCCCTTTGGGTAGGTGATTGGCTTCACGGTTATGCATATCTAGTACAAGGTAATAGTGAGGCCGCTAAAGATTTCCAATCTCTAGGAGCTGAAGCTATTAAGAAAGGAGTAGATAGAGAGTTACCACCTATTGATAATGTAGATAGAAAATTACTATATAATTCTGGATGGAAGAAAGAAGCTGACCTACAAATAGCATTAAGTTATTTAGCCTCATACACTCCATTTAAACTAACCTCTGAATTCCCCGTTGAAGATTATTCTGATAGCAAAACAGAAGTTAGACGCTTTGATTTATTTAGAGTGCAGCCACATAAAACTAAAAGAAGTATTATATACTGCTTTGAATTAAAGAAAGATATTATTGATTACTATGATTTAATAGACGCTATAGAAGCCAAGAGATATGTTCAATTATTAAAAGATAGATTCACAACTAAAGAGATTAAGATGTACCTTGTAGCCCCATTTGGAGGCACTGGAGCAGCTTTAGAGAAAGCTCAAGAGTACCCTGAAGTAGAAATATGGACTGTACAAAAGATGGCTTTATTCTTGAAAGAGAAAGTTAAAGCATACCATCCTAAAGATAAATATTTCGTGGACAATATTCTCTGTGAGATGGATATAATTAAGAAATTATTAACCCTACCGTCTCTACCATCTAAGAATATAATTCCTCTAAACGGTAAAAAGGTCGCTTAATCAATTAAATAGACAAAATAAAAGTCCCCCACTCTAACAAGAGATGGGGGATATTTCATTATATAGAATTTCTTATAAAGTTTAATAATCTATTCTTCTCTCGCTTACTAATCTTAGTAGTAGACTCAACTACTAGCTCAACCTGAGGATACGTTAGATAATCTTCTGTTAATATAATTGACTGATTGCCGTCAATAATTTCTCCTGTCAAGGTACATTCGATTACCCCTAATCGCTTTCCTAAGATAGTTTTAATTACTTCCCATTGCCTATCAGGGTAAACATAACCTAAGCAGGTAATAACGTCTAGAGCATTAATATATTTATATTCAATATAATATTCTCCGTAAAGATAGAATGAAATTGGAATCAGGTAGTTCTTTTTATCTAAATAGAACTCTGTATA
Organism: Calothrix anomala FACHB-343; assembly: GCF_014696435.1. Taxonomy (GTDB): domain Bacteria; phylum Cyanobacteriota; class Cyanobacteriia; order Cyanobacteriales; family Nostocaceae; genus Aulosira; species Aulosira anomala_A. The sequence continues at coordinate 46,791 of NZ_JACJQG010000076.1, forward strand.
TTGAGAAGCTGTAAATAAACTAAGCATATAAAGATGCTACCTCACTTGGTTCTTGCAAACTAAGGTGAGTGAGAACTAACGTGCCCACTAATTAAGTTAATTTATTAATTAAGCTGTAGGGTGTAAATATCAAATATTGATTAGATATGGTAATTAGTCTGCCCTACCACTTAAAGAAAATTTTCTATAAAATAGACGCTTATACTTCAGATGATTTAGCACCTAAAGATAAGATAGAACTGAAAGCTATGCATGATGCTCTAAGGGATATTTATCTATCAGTAAATTCCTGAGATTCATCTAGCTTATTCCTAATAGGTCTGGTATGAATATTCTCTAGGTGTCTCGAACTATTGCTAGGGGGAGTACTTCTATCCCTGAAGTCTCTAGCTAAGAATCTAATATCTTCTCTCAGCCCATCAACTTTATTATCAACAGATCCAAGAGTGCTAATAATTTTAGCGTTCTCTTCAGTACATCTATTATTATGTAACTGATTATCTTTTAATAATTCAGCCAAGGTATCTGAGATAGTCTTTAATGTTTCTGATTCTATCTTTTGTTTATTAACCCATTCTTGAATGGCGGGCTTTACACCCATCCAATTAGCTAATAAAAGTGCCCCTACTATGGAGATTATAACGCCTAAACCAACACCACCAGCCTGAAGTAAAACTTGGTCAACTATCTTATCTTGAAGATTAGAGGGTGTTTGAAAAGTTTTTAGGGGTCAAATTTTATGCTAGCCGCCTCACCATAATACGGATCATAGCAAGGTAGATAAAGGTTTCTGAAGTTTCGGGTAATAAC
>NZ_JACJQG010000077.1 GCF_014696435.1 Calothrix anomala FACHB-343
TGGGATATGCTTTACTCATGTTGCTCTCTCGGTGCTGTCTACTATCTATTCACAGCGTATACCGAGAGAGCTTTTTTACAATCTGTCCGACTTTTCAAACATCCTCTTAGAGAGGTTTGACTAAGAAACGATTGTTCTCGATTTTAGCTTCAAAAGGTTTTAGCCCTCGTTCTGCTGGGCCTTTAACCACTTTCCCATTAGTAGCAAATTCAGAACCATGACAAGGACAGACAAAACGCTGCTTTTCTTGTTTCCAATCAACTACACAATTTCTATGAGCACATAGAGGGCTGACAGCGACTAATTTTTTATTAGCGCTATTTCTGACAATAAGAAGCTTATCAGTCAATACTTTCCCATGTTCATCTAAAATACTGGTAGGGCCGACAACAGGCTCAAAACCATCAGTTCTGGGTTTAGCTTGCTTGATAGAGTTATTAGATTGTTGTCCAAAAGCGGCGATCGCAGTACCGAAAGTAGAAGCAAAACTGGCTGCAAAAAATAGCAATCTTCGGCGCGTAGCAGAAAAAGGAAAAGTCAAGATATTACCTCTTTAGTTCAGGAATTCAGGAGCAAATACAGCATATTTCAGGTAAATGAGGTAAGCGCTTCGGGGCATGGCAGTGCCAATGCCCCTACAATCAACGATTATCTGTAACTCACCAACTTGCAATTCGCTGTAATTCGTAATTCATAATTCATAATAAAAATTACGAATTACCAATTACTAAGCAGCAACAGGAGTAGGTTTAGCAAACCTTGCATATCGCTCGATATAGAACTCTTTAGAATGAGCGATCGCCTTCACAGATGGACGTTCTTTTAGAGCGTGTTTCCACTGTTTTACACGAGCAAATTCCGCAGGTATACCAAAACCACGATACTCCTTAAGTGCAGGCCAGCGTTCAAACCAAGGGAAAAATGTGAAATCAACCAAACTAATAGATTCACCAAACCAATAGGGGCCATTTTGAGAGAGTTTCCCTAAAGCTTCAGTTTCAATAAATTCTAGATGTTTGTACAGTTCTTGTTTGGCTTCTTCTTACTTTTGAGTATCTGTACTGCGTAACAGAGTAGAAAAAGCTGGTACTAATCTTGTATTAGCAAAATCAATCCAAATTCGAGCTTGTGCTTTAGCAATGGGATCGCTAGGTAAAAGTGGTGGATTAGGGAATACCTCATCTAAATATTCATTAATTACCGCCGATTCCCACACTCGATTTTCACCATGTGTAATTGCAGGTACTTTGCCATAGGGAGAAACTTTTGTAAAACCCTCTGGCTTATTCTGCAAATCAATTTCAATCAAATCAAAATCAATGCCCTTTTCTTGCAAAACTAGGCGTGTACGGTGAGCATAAGGACAAACAACTGCACTATAAATCTTAATGTCCGCCATGTTAATGTTCCTCTATAAATAGGGTTGGTTGCTTGGCATTGTGATAGAGATTTTCTATCTCAAAAATCTCAAAATTTTTGGGATGAATTATTAATTCAAAATCCAAAATTGTCTTAGCCTTTCAACAAAGGTGAAGTATTTCCCCACTGTCCCGTAAACACAAATTCGCTTAAAGGTTTGCGGGTACGGGGTGCTAATTCGCGATCGCGTAATCCATCAGGGAGATTCTCTGGATCGCCTGGATAGCCAATTGTCAACACAGTTGCAGGTTCATAATCTGCGGGAATTTGGTATGTTTCTCTGGCGGTATCTGCGTTAAATCCCCCGATTTGATGAGCAAATAAACCCAGAGATGTCGCCTGGAGAATCAGGTTTTCTATAGCCAGTCCCACATCATGAAATGCGTGTCTGTTTGTCTTGCCATCGTCAGTACGAATTTTTGCCACCGAGAGGATCAATACCGGCGCATTTTTCGCCCATCCTTGATTAAACTCCACCAAGGTACTAAATAAGCGATTGTATTCTGTTACATCCTCTTTGGTTGCAACAATAAAGCTCCAAGGCTGATGATTAAAGGAAGAAGGTGCCCAACGCGCCGCTTCTAACAAAGAAAGTAGTTTCTCTGGTTCAACAGCGCGATCGCTAAAAGCTCTCGGACTCCAACGACTGCGAATGAAGTCATGAACAGGGTATTCCGTAGGAGCAAGTTTCTGCGTCATCTGAGTGAATGTCCTGGGTAATGAACTGAATAGATCTACATCACCGATTTATATTTGATTGCTGCTTGCCAAAGGCTTGTAGCAGTTAAAAAACTTGTTTAGAGAAGAAATACTCAATACTACGGTAAATACGTGTAAGAACCGAATTTTAATTATCCTACTGCATCCATCAGCAGTTAATCAAGTATCAGGGAATCAAAAACCGATACGTTACGGAATATTGCAATTAATTGCAAGCATGAAACATTTATTCAGGAATTGTGATTTGGAGGGCGATCGCTTTTTGCAGGAGATTGTCAAAATGCTCTCAGAAACATCAAAGTAAGAAACTCAACACGAGAATTTCTTACTTGATGTGTTTGACTTTTGCTTCGGAACATTGATCTTTATGAGGATCTATCTCGTTAGCTCTCGTTTGTCTGTTAAGTGTATAAACGCAGGAAAGCAAACCAATAACTATATAGAGGCATGAAGGGGAAGTTTCAAATATGTAAGGAAAGTAACTAAGGTTCTGAAATTATTGAGCCTGCCTTCGCACAATATAGCCCAAAATATCAAACTTCTTGGTCTAGATATACAGAAAGTTGCAATTACACCTTAAGTAGAAGAACCAAAAAATTCTCTGCTTGTTTGCAATACATCAATTTCAGTAAATCTGAGCAGTACCAACACTGTTTATAACTTCAATATAGTGTGGAATCAAAATGAAAAAGCAAATTTTATTGAGTCTTACTTGTTCTATTTCCATATTCAGTGCTTTGTTGTTTTCTCCTATTGCCCAAGAAGCTTTTGGACAATCAAGCCTGAAGGCATTACTTCTTTATTGGCACTCAGGAAGAGAAGACAATTTCATTACAACAAAGGAACGAGCAGCAGAGCCGAACCGAGGTGGAACAGCAGCAGATATGGGTTATGAATATGCACAAAACGAAGCTTGTGTTCTCTCTAGTTCACAACCTGATACGTCTGCATTAAAGCTGTATTGGAGCGAAGAACGACAAGATAACTTTAGTACAGCAACAACAGTAGGACAGAAGAGTGCTGTCGATGCTGGTTACAGATACGTAGGAATTGATGGATATGTTTTCACTACCCAAAAACCTGGCACAGTTCCGTTAAATCTTTATTGGAATGCTGGACGAGGAGACAACATGACAACAGCATCAGCAGCAGGAATACAGGCTGCAAAGGATGCTGGTTACAATTTTGTGCGCACTGAAGGCTATGTCTATCCAGCTAATCAATGTCAGTAATAAATTTCCAACTTACTCAAGTTCACCAGTAGTTAAATACAAGTAATGAAAATTAACACGAAAGCTTGTGCAAAGATTATTTCTTTGGTTTCAATTGTAGCGGCTATGCTTCCTATTACTGCTGAAGCACAAAGTTCAGAATACTACATTTTGAGAGCAAAGCACAGTGATAAATGCTTCCATGTTGTTGGTGATAGAGGAACTGGAAATGGTGTTCCTATTACTCAATATGAGTGTGTCGATCAACCTAACTTACAGTGGAAACTAGAAAAAGCATCAGGAGAACCTGGATACTACTTTATTAGGTCGAGGTGGAGTGGTAGATGCGCCCAAGTCGTTGAACTTGTACAGCAAAATGGTGCTGCAATTACCCAGTGGGATTGTGTGAATCAGGACAATGTTAAATGGTCGCTAGATAAACCAGGTAATGGCTACTACTTCATTAAAGCTAAACATAGTAATAAATGCGCCCAGGTAGTTGAGCTTTCACAGAACAATGGTGCTGCAATTACTCAGTGGGATTGTGTGAATCATGACAATGTTAAATGGAAATTAGAACCTGTATTCTGATTAAATTGTCAATCTCGCAATCTTGAAGACGAAGAGTTTAGAGTTTTTGCGATAAGTTTTTGTAAAAATTTTTGGGAGTAGGTGTATAAGCAGGAAGATATCAACCAATTAATCGATAGAAGGTTCAAAGATGGTGAAGACCTACATTCTTTAATCTTTCACCTAAGAGCTATGTAATTTATCAATTTCTGGGATTTTTCCTGAAAGAATTCTATGAAGAAATTAAACTTCTACAATCGTGTCTTCCATTATCACAGGACAAGGCGGAATTTTTTGAAGTCGATGAAAATCGCTGGATTAGGAGCAGTTGGCTTCAGTGCAACAAACTTGTTTTATCCAACTTTAGCCCAAGCGGTTAATCGCCAGGATCAATGGCGTTGGTGTAATAAGTGTCAAGTACTACATTTTGCTGGTGGAGATTCTCTTGGGGCTTGCGCTGCTGGTGGTTCGCATAATTCTGAAGGTAGTGGTAACTATTCTCTGATATTAAATACACCTAATCTGCGCGGTCAATATGGATGGCGTTGGTGTCGTAAATGCCAAGAATTGTTTTTTGCTGGAGATGGTTCTAGAGGAGTTTGTCCTGCTGGTGGACAACACGATCCTACAGGAAGCTCAGATTATTTGTTGAAGTCGAAAGAAGATTCCCCAGATTATTTTGGTCAAGCTGAATGGCGATGGTGTCGTAAATGTCAGGCGATCGCTTTTGCTGGTGGAGATTCTCTTGGAGCTTGTGCTGCTGGTGGTTCTCATGACAACAGTGGCAGTAGTAACTATATTTTACAAGAAAGATAACAGCAGAATTCATCAACTAATAGATTAACTCCAAACTCTCAAGAATGGTTACTGAAGAGTTTGGCGTTGATGCTTTAGGTGGTCGATGCTGTGAATCAATGGGTAAGGTGGAGGGTAATTTACTTGAGTATAGATTCATTTCCACCACTTGTATTCTTCTTGCTTGTTTGATTGCGATCGCTCAACCATTGCTAGAACTAATTGTATATTACTTGAATCAAATCTCTCGAAAAAATATTTCTACCTGATTGTATAAAGCTAAAAATCTAAACCTATAACTAAATAGAGGGGTTAATGCACTGATATCAACCCCGAGTACACGAACTTTATTCACCATAAATCGCCAAAGTGAATAAAAAGAAAAAGGTCAACCAATAAGTAAATAGAAACGATAAATTCGCTCATCAGGCAGAATAAATTACTGCTGGCTGAACTACAAATTTAGTTTCTAACAATCAACAACATTAACTAGAAGGAGAAACGCAAATGGTAATCAACGGTAGCTCGTATAGCGAGACAATATATGGCACCAACAGTAACAATATTATCTACGGCTACAATGGCAATGATACTTTGTATGGCTACGACGGCAATGATACTTTGTACGGCGGGAATGACAATGACAGGATTTACGGCGGTTACGGAAGCGACTACTTATATGGTGACGCTGGTAACGATTATCTTGATGGTGGCACACCAACTGCCTATGATACTAGTCCTGATTATCTCTACGGTGGAAGCGGTAATGACACCCTCCTTGGAGGTTATGCCAATGACATTCTTGATGGTGGCTCTGGTAACGATACCCTGTATGGTAATGGAGGTAATGACACCCTCCGAGGTATGAGTGGCAACGATATTCTGTATGGTGGAGATGGTAGCGATCGCCTTGATGGCTATGCTACTAGCGGTATAGAGTACGATACCCTCACTGGTGGTGCTGGATCTGATACTTTCATCCTTGGTGGTGGCTGGGGAGTTTCATATCAAGGGCTTGGTTTTGCTACTATTAATGACTGGGATTGGCAGCTAGATTATATCGAAGTTAAAGGTAGTGCTAGTCAATATTCTCTCCGCTCAGAAAACTGGTCTGGTGGTTCTGCTCTCGATACGGCGATTTACTTCGGTAATGATTTGATTGGTGTTGTACAAGACTCAACTAACGTGAACTTTGCTCGAGACTTCAACTTTGTCTAAATAGCAATATCTTCACCAAGATTGTATTAATTAGAGAAGTCTGCGATCGCATTCAACACAAGCAATCTGGCTAATGCAATCTTGGAGCAAACAAGGCTGTTAGTAACACAAACTAGTTTGTCATAGCTGAACGGGTAGGACATTTATATGTCCTACTTTTAATTTAAGAGCATACCAAAATAATTCCAGAAAAAGCTGCAATAAATTAACTTAGTAATTTGGAGAAAAACTGATGAAACTTGAATTAAAATTTTCTGCGATCGCACCTTATTCCATAAGCAAAAATACTTATTTTATTGATAAAGCTTGTATATAGCGATCGCATTCAGGAAGGTGCGTTTTCAAACAAAAGTAAAATTTAATACTGTGCAATTCACTCATAGTTATGGTATATCTGTGCAATATTGACTACATTTACTGACGGTTAATTCTAGATCTGGTGTCACTACAGTAGTACATTCACTATCTTTCTGTACTTTATCCCTATATGAAATATTGGCGGTTGTTACAAAGCTTGCTACTCATATATAGCATCAGTATTGTCGATGGAAGTATTGTCAAAGCAAAAGCGAACTCTGAGAATAAAAGCGATCGCATTCTGCAAATTTTGCATCAAGTTAAAAATCAAACATTAGACTTGACTTTTAAAAAAAATTATGTATCTAATCAAATTCCCAGTAAGACAAATGTTTCGGAAACTTCTTTAGCAGAAACGCCCAAACAAGAACCGGAAAGCAAGCCAAAGCAACTGTGTCCAATAGCTAAAAATTCAGTTGTAAATCGCATACCCCCAATTGTTGGTAATGTCACAATTAGGGGTAGCAGTATTTTTGATCAAAAAGATTTTGCAGAAGCAGCAAAAAAGCTTGATTCACAAAATTTAGCATTCCCTAAACAACTGGCGGAAGCAATTATTAAACTCTATTTAGATAAAGGTTATATAACCTCGACTGCAGTTGTTAATCCTGAGAAAAAAGACGAAATTAAAGTAATTGAAGGTCAGATTAAAGAAATTACAGTTGATGGGAATCAACGGCTAAGTAAATCCTATATTTGTAATCGCATTCTTCTGGGTATCGGTATTCCACTCAATACAAATCAACTTGAAGACCAGTTAAAGATACTGAGAACCGACCCACTATTTAAAAACGTGGAAGCAACGCTGATACCATCAGGTGAAGATGGTTTAAGTAATTTGCAAATCGTAGTTCAAGAAGCAAATTCTTTTAACAGTAGTTTTACTATTGATAATAACTCACCTCCTAGTGTCGGTTCCGAAAGAATTGGTGTTGATTTAAACTATCGTAATTTGACGGGAATTGGGGATGAAATCACAGGTTCTTATTATCGTTCTCTGACTGGAGGTTCGGAAGTATTAAGTTTTACTTATCAAGTAGCAATAAATGCCAAAAATGGGACTTTAACCTTAAGAACAACATTTGATCAAAATAATATTACCCAGTCACCATTTGATGAATTAGGAATTCGCGGAAACCAACAAGCTTACGAAATTAGCTATCGTCAGCCATTGGTGAGAAATCCTACAGAAGAATTCGCTTTATCTTTAGGTTTTGCTTTCCAGGAAGGACAAACTTTTATTTTTAACGAACTCCCCAACCCTTTTGGTATTGGCCCTGATGCGGATGGGGTGAGTCGTACTAGTGTAATTAAGTTTAGCCAAGATTATACCAAACGCGATCCTCAAGGAGCTTGGTCAGTGCGATCGCAATTTAATTTTGGGATTGGCTTATTCAATGCTACTATCAATGAATCTCCGATTCCTGATGGAAATTTCTTTAGTTGGATCGGACAGGTACAGAGGGTACAACGACTCAGTGAAAATCATTTATTGTTAATATTAGCAGATTTACAATTAACACCAGACAGTTTATTACCATCTCAGCAATTTGTGATGGGAGGTAGCCAATCTGTACGAGGTTATCGACAAAATTCTCGCTTCGGTGACAATGGATTTCGCTTGAGTATAGAAGATAGAATCACCTTACAACGCGATGCTTCTGCCGCTCCAACAATCCAACTCATTCCCTTTGTTGACTTAGGGGCTGTTTGGAATAAATCTGATAATCCGAATAAGCTACCTGAACAAACATTTATTGCCAGTGGAGGTTTAGGATTATTATGGAATCAACCTTTAGGAATTGATGGTTTAAGCTTGCGAATTGATTATGGTTTGCCATTTATTAATTTGAGCGATAAGGGGAATAATTTACAAGACGATGGTTTATATTTTAGTCTTCGTTATCGACCGTAATATTAGACTTTTGACTCTATTGATAAAATTATTCCAATTCCTTGATGCTGGGTTGTAAAATAATACCATTTCTCTAAATCCTAGCTACAGATATTTCTCCCCCGCTCCCCTACTTTCTATGTGTTGCTTTATTTTGGAGAATAGGAACGTTTTAAAACTACCATTACTTTTGAAGTATACTCGAAACCAGCATAAACCCTAGTTAAAACAGGTACTACGCTAACTACCTCCCACCCTTCTTTACCCCAATCATTCAAAACTGTATGAAGTGAAGAATCAGCCAAATTTGAGTCATTGATATCTTGCTCTGCAATAGCCAGAACATTTGTAATATATTCCCAAGCCATTAGTTACCTCAATTGAAAAGTTTAGGAATCAACAACATATTAGGACTTACGCAGTGTCAGATATTTTTCATGCTTTTTGTCAATGGTCAATAGTCCATAGTCCAAATACCTGAATTTTGACCACCCTTGTGAGGGTTTTTGTGTTCGGTGCGTAAGTCCTAAATATAGCTCTCACATCTACCCAGGTGAGGGTTTTTTGCGATCGGTTTATCGGTACAAAATCATCTTTAAATTTTTAAAACATGTTTTAATACTAATTCAAATAATATTTGCGACAAATAAATTCTTTGTAGGGAACATCCACAATCTTTCGGTATCTCAAATTATCTTACTGGTGCCGTGCCCCTACCCATCTGTCGCATTCTTTTTTCAAAATGGTATAATTGAGTGAAAATTTTACCAAGGACTACCAATCATTGTATAACCAGCCCAGTAATAAGGATGGGATAAATCTTGATTGGGAAGGTCTTTTAACTCGTTTGGTAAATTAATATTTGTCCAATTGAATTTATTTTTTCCACTATTCACTTTACTGTTGAGCATCGCCAATTGTGCTTCTCTTAAAGCCTTAGCTTTGAGGGGTTTACCCGGAGCATTTTTTAATTGTTCGTAAAATTCAACCATCATTCTTAAACTAGCAGCATCATTAACTTGCCAAAGTGTCGCCAGAGTTGATTTTACTCCTGCTTTCACAGCAAACCCAGCAAAACCTAATTCAGCTTGTTTATTTCCAAGTGCAGTTTGACAAGCACTTAATACAACTAATTCTGCTGGTGGGTTATTCCATCCCAACTCACGAATTTGGTTTAAATTTAAAATTCCATCTCGAAGTGCTATATAAGAGTTATAATCTGAAAAACCTGCATGAGTTGCTAGGTGAATAATCCCTTGATTTTGGCGTTCTTTAAGAGTATTCAACGTTAAATTATCTGGAATTGAACGACCTCTACCCCAAACTTGTTTTGAAAGTATTTCTGCTTCTAGCTTGGCTCCTGGTAATGGTTTATCTCTCAACGAACCAGAAAACTCTGATGTACTCATTGCTAACATTTCGGTATCTTTAATATTTACATATCGAGTATCAGTTAAACTTAAACTTGGCATCAAGCCAATGCTATAATTTTCCTCCTTTTCTATAATGTATTGTTTGCCATCATGAAGGGCGGCTAAAGGAAAGCTACGCAATCCGTCATCAAGAATGAAAACTAAGCCGTTTATTCTTCTGTTTTTGACTTCTTCTTCTAAAGGTTTAAAAAGCCATTGATACATATCTTGAGATATTTTTAAGTGGTCTTCACTTTTCAAAACTTTTTGAGCGTCTTCATTTTGGTTTTTTAAAGCTTTTTGGTAATCTGCCATCAAAGTTCCAAATCTTTCAACTTGATGTTTTACGTCTTGTGATGAAACTCCTACATGACGAAAAACAACGGCATCATTAGCTGTCACTAAAAAAAGATTTAATTGATTGTTTTGAAAAACCGCGTAAATTACTGCTGGTTTAACACCTGTTTCTGATTCGATTCTTCTTAATTGTTCTCTAGTTTCTCCTAGAGTATTTGCACCGCTATTTTTGCCAGATCTATTTTGTGGACTAGTATTTTCTTGTGCTGAATTACCTGGTGCTTTTGAAGTGGTTTCAGATGAATTAGAATGAGAGGAAAAAGGTGAATTTACAGGATTTTGCTCATCCACAATCGTTGGATTTTTTGGGGTTTCAATACTTGGAGACTGCGGATTGGGATTTGAATCATTAGGAAGGGTAGGTCTAGGATTATCAGCAGTTGTTATGTTTTGAATATCGCTAGCAACTAAGGTGTTAGTATTTGAGTTTTTAGATAACTCACCTGCTGTCGTATTAATTTTTATCTGAAGATTATTGGTAAATTTTTCAGTAAATTTCTTGTCGATTTCAACGACACCAAGGTCTAAAACTGGGGGATTTGCAACAAAACGGGTAGGAGTAAGTTGTGGTTTTTTTCCTGGATCAGATTCTTTTTTTGTTGGTTGTTCTTCCGCAGTTTTAGGTGGTGACTCTGTCCCAGTTTGGATTTGGATATTACCTTGAGTTGAGTTCTCAAAAACTACTCTTGTGGGTGCAATAGTGCTTTGTCCACTGGTAATTGCTCCTACTGTACCATTGCGATTGGCATTACCGACAATCAAAGGAGCGTTTTTTGACCCAGTACGAATGATAATATCGCCGCCTCCCTGTCCACCAGCAGTAGAGATACTGGCTAATTTACCATTGCGATCGCTAAATCTTCCTAAAGCACGAAAAAAGCGTCCGGCGGTAATATCTACTGTACCACCTCTGCCATTGACACCGCCTTGAGCATTGATTGAGTTTACCTGAACGTCACCAATCGGATCGAGGATAACGTTACCGCCATCGCTAACTACGGAACTGGAGTTGATAGTACCCGCAGTGATACTGTCTCTGGCTAGGAGGGAAATTAAACCGCCGTTTCCAGTAGCGTTACTAGAGTCTAGGGTTGCTGGGGCGTTAATTGTTGTTCCTCTAAGAGTAATATTGCCCCCAGTAGTGGTTATCGGATTGGAAACTGTCACTGTTGCGATACTGCTAAGGCTGAAATTACCACCACCGGTAACCACAGAACTCAATAAATTAAAGTCGCTACTGACATTTAAGTTAAAATTGCCACCGCCAGTATTAATGCTATTTGGTAGCAAAACCCTGTTTGGGGCTGTGACATTACCCAGGATGGTATCAGATCCAGAGGGCACAAATCCCGCAGAAAAGTCGATAGTATTGGCAGTATTAGCCGTCAGCGAACCGCCACCTAATCCAGAACCGGAACCATATAATATTGAACCAGAAACAATATTACCAGCAGCATTAAGATTAATTGCACCCCCATTGCCATTTAAAGAAACAGACTCCAACGATCCAGCACTAGTGTCAATTAATCCTGTAATACTATTGAGGTTAATGTTTCCTCCACTGCCAGTACCATCAGACCTGGATACTAAGCTGCCAGTAGTGATATTACCAGATGCCGTCACAGCAATTGCTCCACCATTACCAATTCCAAGAGGGAAGGAGGAAGAGTCCAAAATTTTAGTAGTGATGTTACCACCTGCGGTCAAAGTAATCGCCCCGCCATCGCCACGTTCAAGAAATGAGCCAGCGTAAGCGGAAGAGGACAAATTGTCAGTAATAATAATGTCACCAGCCGCAGCTAAAGTTATCGCCCCTCCATTAGCAAAGTTGGAGAAAGATTCTGCACTGATAACGTTAACTGAGCCGCCAGTACTATTTATATTAATATTGCCGCCATTGCTACCAGTGCCATAAGAGAAAGAAAACAAAGCATTAGTAGAGATATTACTAGCAGCCGTCAGAGTAATTGCACCTCCATTCCCACTAACATCATTTCCGGGAGTCACGGCGGTAGATTCCAAAGATCCAGCAGTAGTATTAATAGATCCAGTGGTACTGGTAATAGTAATGTTTCCAGCATTACCTGTTTCCGATGCTGATAGTAGACTAACAGCAATCCCATTCACAGGAGATATAAGACTACTACCAATAGTAATGTTGCCATTGGCGGTCAGGTTAATGTTACCACCATTAGCGATCGCACCACCAAAGCCTGTGGTCGAGCTAGAGTTAAGGGTTTGTGTAGTAATATTACCATTGGCGTTGAGATTAATGGCACCACCATTACCAACTGTAGAATTAGAGTTGATTGTTTCTGCGGTGATGTTGCCATTAGCGTTGAGATTAATTGCACCACCATTACCAGTTGTGGAGTTAGAGTCAAGATTTCCGGCGTTGATATTACCTTGACTGGTGATAGTAATTGCTTGTCCTGGATTGACGATATTACCAACGGTAATCTCGTTAGCTTCTAAGGTAAAGGGGAAATCACCAGTACCAAACAGAGTACCCCCGCTATGGTTAATCGTATTAGCACGAAGGGTGAGCGGAGTGTTAAACCTAGCATCACCTGTGAGAACAATATTGCCATTGCTATTGGAGTTAATTGAACCGCTAGCGTAGAAAATTCCCTCTGCACCGTTAGTTCCAGTACCAGTTAAAGAAATATTTCCCTTGCCAACAGATTCCACTACGCTATTAACATCGTTTTTAATACCGTAATTTTGCCCAGATCCATTACCAGCAATACCTGTCAAATTGATATTGCCATCGTTCGATCTAATTGTCGAGACTCCCGATTTTGCTGCATAGGAACCCAGCTGTATACCACTACTTCCTACTGTCCCATTTCCACCTGTTCCTTCTAGAGTAATATTTCCCTTACCAGTGGATTCGATTAAGCTACCATTACCTTCAACAGAACCAGTACCAAGAACTATACCTTCATTAGAACCATCACCACCTTGACCTTTGAGAGTAATATCTCCATCCACTGAGGTGATTGTTGCACCAGCTGTTCCACCAATCTGTATTCCCCAGCTACTATTACCATTGCCACTAATATTACCAGTACCACCAATTCCTTCTAAGGTAATATTTCCGCTTCCTTGCGATTTCACAGCAGCAGCATCGTTTAGGCGAATTCCAATCTGTCCGCTTCCCGAACCGTTTCCCGCAGTACCTTTGACGCTGATGTTCCCATCTACTGAGGTAACATTTCCTTGAATCTCTACTCCGAGAACTTCGTTTGTTCCTTTCCCTCCATTACCGATGATGGTAATATTTCCCGATCCAGTTGAGCGGACAATATCAAGATTAGCGATCGCAATACCTCGATTATACCTGGCAGTTCCGTCCTGACTACCAGTACCATCTAAGATAATATTTCCTTTGCCAGTCGATTCTACAACTGCGTTATTAATCAGGACAATCCCATCATTTCCTTCTCCCGTACCATTACCAACGCCAGTTATGCTAATATCTCCATCTACTGCACTGACTTTCGAGCCAAAAGCCATTCCGATTCCACCACCACCGTTACCACCTGTACCTTTCAAGGTGATGGTTCCAGTACCAGTGGTTCGTAACTCACTCCCAACTAAAAGAATACCTGCATTGCTATTAGCAGTTGTTCCTCCTATACCTGTGAGGTTAATGTTACCGCTACCTGTATCAATAATGGTGGTATTCAGGCTAATGCCATAGTTAACGGTATTATTGCCATTACCAGTACCTGTAAAGTTACCACCTTTTGTAGTAATAACTAGAGGATTTCCCAACATCGTCAGGGCACCATTAGCGATCAGATTAACGTTTCCGCCGTTGGTTGTGATGTTGGCATTAACGTTAATATTGTTACCTGCCTGAGCAGTCAATCCTACACCAGCAGTGGTGATGTCAATTGGTGCATTGAAGTTAATATCTCTAGTTGCTTGCAGGGTGATATTACCTGTAATTCCTGAGAATGCTGTGTTATTAATTTCAAAATCAGTTGTTGTATCCCCATCTGCAAAGAAAATTGAGCCATCGGCAACTTGAGCATCAGTACCGGTACCAGCCACAATGTTAATATCTCTTGGATCAAACAAAACTGTTCCAGGCGTACCAAAAGATGCGCCTACATTAGCATTACCCGCAAACCCCAGGTTTTCTTTGCCGGAAATTTCAATAAACCCACCATTGCCAAATAGGTTACCACCCCTAGCGCTGGCATTGCCATCAAAGCGGGTTGCTTTATCTGCCCAAACAAAAATATTACCACCATTGCCGGTGCTGACTCCATCAGCGTTGATGGTTGAATCTTGACTTACCAATGTCTGCAAAGCATTTGCTACATTACCTTTTCCTTGATAATCGCCACCAACCCGCACTGTTCCACCGCCATTTGTCCCAGAAGCGTTAATATTGGCGCTAACTACCCCTACTTTCTCCCCTAGTATATTTACATTACCTCCTGTGTTACCAGATACATCTATGTTGCCGGAGGTAATATTAGTTCCTGGTTCTGTGGGAATTTCTGTCCCGGTAGCTGATAACCTAACTTTGCTGTTGTTATCAACTGTTAACCCTGCTTCCCCACTAGTAATTTTTCCGACAGTTAACAATTGTGGCAAGGATAAAGGTGAGAATGGTAAAGGATTTGGCGCATTGCTGGTTGGTTTTTCTAGTGCCAAACTTAACACGTTACCTTGCTGACTAATTTTGACTAAGTTGCTTCCCGGTATGGCGCTAACGGTAATATTTCCAGATGGTGTTTTGATGGTTCCTGTATTAACTACAGTTCCACCCAGCAACATTAAATTTTGTCCTTCCTTCAGCGTTAAATTCCCTGCATTGAAAATGCTTCCTGGTTGGGACATAGTAAACGCAAAACTGTTGGGATTTCCCACCAAAGCTTGATAATTGTTGCTACCAATGGCGTTAAACCAATCTGTACCAAAACCAATACCATTGGCGGTTGTTGCGGTAAAAGCTGCTGGAACATCTAAACGAGCATTTGCACCAAAAATTATACCTGCGGGATTCATTAAATACAGGTTGGAATTACCGCCTGTTACTTGAATTAAGCCATTAATTATTGAAGCATTACCACCAGTGACACGCCCTAAAATATTTTGAATTTGTGGGTTAGAGACAAAGTTGGCGATTTCGTTGGGGTTAAGACCAAATTTCTGTAAACTGTGGAAGAGGTTTGCTTTATCTCCTGAAAGAGTTCCCCCTTGAATATTGATGCGGTTTCCCTCTGTTGTAATATTTGTTCCTGTACCATCAGCAGCAGGGGTAATTGATTGAGCTTTTGCGGCTGTAATGGTGTGAAGAGCGAAAATTATCGGTAAAGATAGGGATAATAGAATTCCGCTTATATTCTTTGTTAACGAGATAATCCAGGCTTTTTTCATCATAAAAACTGTAGAAATTAATGATTCCAGGGATGTGTGGAAAATGGTGGTTCAGTTGGAGATTATTGCTGTGCGGTACAGCAAGGGGTGATTGGTTCTGAGTCAAAATCCTTTAAATTCACAGTGGAATATCCCAATAGTTCTTTCCAACTCGCTAGAAGTTGGGGATTTTTGGGGTCATTGCGTAATGCTTCTGCAAGGGTGTTGAGTGTGTCGTACCAAATACCTTGGTCTGCGTAAATTTTGCTGCGATCGCTTGGTGATGCTTGCTCAATTTTTGTCACAATACTAGAGTCAAGGGGTACTCGTTTCACCCAACCGATGATTTCATCGGGTACTTTGCTGGAGACTCCCGTAACAATGCTGCAATCTACAGAGAAAGTCCACTGGTAATCTTTGTTAATTTCTAATGCAGGTATTTCTTTCGGCAGAGTAATACTAATAATTCCGGGAGAGTTAATCCCACCTGCAACTTTGAGTGGATAATCTTTACCACTTGGGTCTTTTAAGTTAAATTTAAATGCGTTTTCAGGTACCTTTTTATAAGGAACGTAAATCCAAAAAGTCGGGCGTTCGGATGCGGTAGTTGCTCCGTTGTTGGGATTTTGGTGTACTAATAGTTTCAGAGGTTTGTTTGTAAAATAGCAAATATCTCCACGACTTCCTGTAGATGCTGTCTTGCGAGGCCGACCGTCACCGCTAAAATTTGGTTCTTTTTTTGCTTTCTCTTGTGCTAGGACTTGTAAATATGAACCAAGAAAGCTGGTTAATATTAAAGCGATCGCATTTGTAAGCAGCACCTTACGACGATATTTTTGCATCTGAGTCATGATTCGGATTCTGAAAATTTAGTATTTTTGATAACTGTTTTGATACTAAGTAAGGAAATTAGCAAAATTTGGAGAGCAAAAATTTACTCCCGGATCGTTAGTTTCAATAGTATTGAATTGACTTATATCAATGAATTTGGGTTGTTGCTCGGTTTTTCTAGGCAAAAATCTTGATTAAAGCTGATAAAGCACCCATGAACAGTATTTTAACGCAAAATTACTGACAATCATACAGAATTTTTAGTATGTAACATTACAAGCTTGCAGTGGGAAAAACAAGTAATATAAAATACATAATCTTGTTTTTGAGCGCACTAGTACAAAACTGTGTAAATAAAGCTACCATTTCAAACAGTCACAAGCCTTGATGTATTAACCTTTTGACTTTTGACTTTTGACTTCCGCGCAGAGGTACTAGTTCAGTTTCTTTTTTGTGCAATTTGAATTTTAGAGGCTATGAAAATCACGCTCAATCCTGTCACTGTCAAACCTGCTATCGCGGGAATTAACGGTATCCATCCACCAGCGAGAAAAATCCAACAGCAAACTACATAGAGGCTAGCTAACACTCCACATCCAGCCAGCACTAAATATAGTTTGGTTCTCAATTTCTCTGATTTTTAGTATTTTATTATACTTAGTAAAATATCCACATCAGCTATCTAGTTATATAGAATAGAAATTAATCTATAGATAAAATAGTGACTATTGCAGGCGGGAAAGTAAATTAAATCACAAAATACTCAGTCATGCTTTTGTCACCGCAAGTTATTTCTATACTAAATTTCTCACCTTGTTGTCCAGCAAATTGCAGTTGAATTGTTTGAGTGACATTTGCACTAGCTTGGGCAATTTCATTACCATCTTCGTCCAGTAACCGCACCTGAACTTCATGAGGTAAATCAGCATTATCTGTAGGACAAATATTTACTCCAATTGTGACTTCGGTATCATTGGTTGCAGATACACCAATCAATAAAGCTACTTGTTCTTGATTTACTGGAGAACCAAAATCTAAAACCTTAACTCGGTTAACATCAAATACCGAGTTTTGATTAGTTAAACTTCTGGTGTTACTTCCTCTCCAAGCTGTAGCGATTTGTTGATCTGTCAATGTATCTTGGATTGTTTGCCAAACAGGTGCAAAATTTCCGCGCAACCATTCACTTAATCTAGTCAATTCGGTTACTTTATTGGTAATTCCTAGTCGCATGGCATACAATTTTTGCCGCGAATTATTGTTTGATAGTAATGCGCCCCAAGTAGAAAATGGTACTTGCAAACGTGGAAAGATCATCTCTGGATTTCCTAAACGCTGGATCAAATTTTCTGTTTGGATAGTTGATAATTCTGTTAATGGAGAAATATCCACTCGTGTTTGCAGATCTGGATAAAATTGACACCTTACCCACAGAGAATCCATATCGTCAGTTAAATCTTCTGCATCGATGCAGTAAGTGCGATCGCTTGCATCATAAGTACCTGTAGTTTTTAATTGATGATGGGTTGTATAACCCCAAACCCTCAGCCATTCAGATTCTGGTCTGATCTGTACGGCAATATAATAATCTCCAACCCAATTGGGAATATCCACCCACTCTTGCGGAACTTCTAATTCACCATCATCTATGGCTTCAGTAGGAATTAATACTAACCTTGTTGCGCCTATGGTGATGGCGCTACCATTGACAACTTCCCATAAAGCAGGCATTTGAGCATCATTCAGCCAAATACTAGCTTCAGGGGTATTATTAGCTTGTATTCTGGCTAAAACTGCTTTTAGGCAAATTTGATTGATGTATGCATTCCAGCGACTATTGGGTGTCGCGTGCTGTTGGCTTTGTTCCCACGATTCTGTTCGTGTTAGCGGTGGTACATCTAACCACCATTCCTGGGGTTGTGCAAATTTAAAACTCATAGTTTTGTCTCTCAAGGGTCTAGGGTCTAGGAAATGGTTTCTTCCATTCGTAGGGGATGGCTCCTACAATCACGGATAAACCGATTTCAAGTTCACCAACTGCGAACTTGAAGCCATTCTTCTAAAGCAACGCTTCCATGTTCTAATTGGTTTGAGTTTGAAGGAATATACAGTTGTTGTTGATTTTTTGGCGATTCTAGAAATGATTGAATTAATGCGCCTAACAGCAATTCTCTGGCTTTATTTAGGCGACGAGATACCCAAGCTTGAGGCCGATCAAATTGTTTAGCAATTTCAGTTTGGGTGAGGTTTTGTTTGTAGTACATTTGCAGTATTTGCTGTAACTCAGGAGCCAGTTCTCTCAAAGCTGCTAGTAACACATTATGTATTTGGCTGATTTGATTTTGGCGATCGCGTTTTTCATCTTCAGCTATCAGTTCAGCTAGCAGCGACTCACAAGCCAATTGCGGTAAATCCCAACTTCCGGTTGACTCATTTCCTGGCTTGGGTACATCCAGAGAATCGACTGGCGGATAAAGATATTTACGCACCCAAGTTGCAGCATTTGTCAACCACTTTTGGATAGTTTCTACCTTAAGTTCTGTACCCGGAGATAGTAATTGGCTTGAACGTTCAGTGTTGTAAAGATTAGCGATCGCTTCCCATAATTTTTGGTCTGGTTCTGGTAATCTCTGGGTACCACCAATTTGAGTCTGCACGTATAACGCTTTAAAGCACATCCAAGCCAATTTATACCGAGCCACTTCATCCGGAGATAGTCCAACATTTTGTAAAGCTGCTACCAGGCGTTTTTTACCCACTTTGCGTAACAAAGCCCAGTTTGTACAGATATCAGCGTCTTGACGTTGGCGCAATATATCTTTGAGCAAACTGGGAAACACCATCATGGCATAGGCTTTTAAATTGGAGTTTTTTTCGGGGTCGAACTTTGTTAAAATTTTGTTGACTTCTGCGATCGCCATTTGAAAGTAGTCAGCTAACCCATATTGATTACTCGTATATCTGTTGATTGTATATTTTGCTGCGTAATAACAAGGTTCTTGTAAGTAAGCTGACAAATGCTTCGCTGCCAAAACTGTATATTCTCTATGCCAAATTTTATACCAATATATTGCCCAAAAATTTTCTGATGCAGGTGCGTCGGTAAATTGCTTGAGACAATTTTCGATACTGCGACGCAGTTTTATATCCGTCACCCATTGACCGCTACTGTCGTTATTGAACTGAGCGAAAGTAGAAAACATTTCGGTGATTTCTAAACGAGAGCGCATATATTAAGAAAATAGAACTACTTTAAAGGGGATTTGATAGAGATAAATATCTGTTTTTTCAACTTTATCTCGATTTGCGCCTTTTTTTACAGTAAAGCTGTTTTTTTACTTAAATCGAACAGCGATCGCTTCAATTTGCGGATGGCGAGTCCGAAATTCGCCCAAAAATATTCCATCTTTGCATAAGCCATAGCTCGCTTAAACGTAGGGATACGGACACTGCAAAGCACTACAGCAAATCCACTGGGTATTTTGAATTTTAAATTCCTTGGAGGGGTTGACATTGTGGACTAGTACATTTAACCTAGTAGTTAATTAACTGCGCGGTTAAATACTTCCAATCTAAATGTCCACCGATCAATTGAGCGTCACCTTTGCCGCCCTTGCCGATCCGACTCGGCGGGCAATCCTGGCTCATCTTGCTAAGGGCGAAGCATCGGTAACTGAGCTAGCCCAACCCTTTGAGATGAGCCTACCTGCCATTTCTAAACACCTCAAAGTGCTGGAACGTGCGGGATTAATCGCACGGGGTCGAGAGGCTCAGTGGCGACCCTGCCGACTAGAGGCACAAGCGCTCAAGGATGCAGCAGATTGGATTGAGCAATATCGCCAATTCTGGGAACAGAATTTGGATCGTCTAGACGAGTATTTACAACAATTGCAAGCAGAGGACAACAAACGCGATCGCGAATCATAAACTGCGTTCCCTTCTTCAGGAGAAACAAGATGTTGAAACAAAATGACTCCACATCCACTCAGTCCGAACGCGAGATTATCATTACCCGTATCTTCAATGCGCCGCGAGAACTTGTATTTCAGGCATGGACAGACCCAAAACACATTGTCCAATGGTGGGGGCCAAAAGGCTTTACAACTCGTGTAACTGAACTAGATTTGCGTCCAGGCGGTCAATCGCGGTATGTCATGGTTGGCCCCGATGGCACAGAGTACCCGGTCAAAGGTGTTTTCTTTGAAATCGTGCCTCCTGAACGGATTGTCAGCAGCGATGAATTTGATGAAGGCTTTGAAAAAGTCATCAACGCAGATTTGCCGCAGGGAATCGTCATGACAGTGATGTTTGAAGATTTGGAAGGCAAGACTAAACTAACTCTGCAAATTCGTCATGCAACCGAAAGCGATCGCCGCAAGCACGAACAGATGGGTGTGGTTGCTGGGTGGAATTCCAGTTTTGATTGTCTCGACGAATTCTTGGCCAAGCAAGTTAAAAAGCAGCAGAATGGTTTTGCTGTCACGTTGCCATCAGATACGGAAATCCTGATTACTCGCATATTTAATGCCCCACGCAGACTTGTATTTGAGGCATGGACTCAGCCCGAACATGTTAAGCGCTGGTTTGGGGGTTGTAGCAGTATGACAATGACTGTTTGTGAAATCGACCTGCGCGTGGGAGGTGCTTGGCGCTATGTCTTGCAAGACTCCAAGAACAGCACTGAACACGCATTTTCAGGAGAATATCGTGAGATTGTGCCGCCAGAAAGATTGGTAACTACTGAAATATATGAACCTGTTCCCAATAGCGACCATGTCAATATTCTCACCCTGACTGAGCTTGAGGGAAAAACAACTCTCCATATATACATCCAACACCAGTCAACAGAACAACGCGATGGACATCTCCAATCTGGTATGGAAGAGGGACTGAGCGAAACTCTCAACCGTCTCGAAGAACTCCTGAAATCCATAGGATGACAATGCTACAAGGGATAGCATTTTGAACAACCCTGCTGCATGAGTTTTCCCGCGATCGCTGTAGGCATAAAACCTAGCTAGGGAAATATAAAAGAATGTGACAGATAGGTAAGGGCACAAGTATTGCTGTACCCTTACCCATAATTTATGTGTCGCGAACAGCACTGAATTTTTACGGAATCTGCGGTTCGATTTTAATTGCTAAACCGCAAATTGATTCCAGGAACCGAAATGCGCGATCGCTTTCTACAGTCAGTTGTGTTCAAATGACGAAGTTAATAACTCGACCGGGAACGTAAACCACACGCTGAACCTCCTGATTTTTGAGATACCATTGAACTGCTTTTGTTTGTTTGGCGATCGCCATCGCTTCCTGCTGTGAAGCCTCCGGTGAAACGGTAATTGTAGTACGAGTACGTCCATTAATTTGTACTGCGACTGTTACCTGTTCGATAATCAACAATTCTGGCTCGAACTGGGGAAAAGTCTGCTGATGAATCGAGCCTGATTCACCTAATTGCTGCCAGAGTTCTTCCGTCACATGGGGTGCAAAGGGAGCCAACATCAACAGATATGACTTCAATTCCACCTCTGCAATACTCGACTTTGACTGCAACACATTGAAATAACTCATCAAAGCAGCGATCGCTGTATTGTATTTCAGCGATTGCATATCCTCAGAAATCTTGTGGATTGTTTGATGTAAACGTCGCTGTGATGCCAAATCTGGTGGATTTGGTTGCAAACTAGTTTTGTGTTTGCTCACCCATTGATACACTCGATCCAAGAATCGCCGCATACCAGCAATCCCGCGATCGCAAAAATCGCCACCTTGGTCGTATGGCCCCAAAAACATCAAGTAAGTCCGCAATGTATCTGCACCATATTCCTCAATGTAGCCATCGGGATTCACCACATTGCCCTTGGATTTGCTCATTTTGGCACCCTGCTTAGTCAGCAATCCGTGGGCGCGGAATCGCTCAAAGGGTTCCTCAAAAGGGATATGCCCCAAATCATGCAACACCATTGTGATGAATCGACTGTACAACAGATGCAGCACAGAATGTTCTGCGCCACCAATATACATATCCACAGGTAACCATTTAGCTGTAATTGCTCCATCAAATGGAACATCAGAGCGATCGCTTGATGGATAGCGCAAAAAATACCAGGCAGAATCCAAAAAGTTATCAGACACATCCGTTTCTCGTCGTGCTGCACCACCACAGCCAGGACAGATTGTATTGACGAATTCTGGAATGTCTGCCAAAGGTGAATTCCCAGTTCCTTGAGGCAACCAATTCTCAGTTTCTGGTAACTGCACTGGCAATTGCTCCTCCGGAACGGGCACTGTACCGCAGCGGGAGCAGTAAATAATCGGAATCGGCGGGCCCCAATAGCGTTGTCGTGAAATTAACCAATCTCGCAAGTGATACTGCACTGTGCCATCTATTTCGTCACGCCCAATCCAGTTGCGTTGAGCCGTTTTGACTTTTTCTGACCAGTCCAATCGCTCCAAATTGTCTAACAACCTTTGAGCATACTGAGTGATTTTGAAAAACCACTGTTCCAATTCTCGTTGTATGACAATGGTATTGCAGCGTTCGCATTCGCCCCCTATCACCTGCTCATCAGCAAGTACTGTCTTGCATGAAGGACACCAATTCACTGCCGCTTTTTTGCGAACGGCTAACCCAGCTTTGAACAACTGCAAGAAAATCCACTGCGTCCATTTATAATACGCGGGCTCGGTAGTCTGAATTTCGTGATTCCAACAGAAACGATTGCCAATTCTTTGCAACTGCGTTTCTCGAAATCGCTTCACATTACGCGCCGTCAATTCACGGGGATGAACGCCTTGCTTAATGGCAAAATTTTCGCTGTGAATACCAAAAGCATCAAAGCCCATTGGCTCAAATACCGCTTTGCCTTGCATCGCCATGAAACGACCGTATATGTCTGCTCCGGTAAAAGCATAGACATTCCCAACGTGCAAACCCTCTGCTGAGGGATAGGGGAACATCATCAAATTGTAAAAAGGTTGAGCAGTTGTTGCTAAATCGACCTCATGCAGTTGGGTTTGCTGCCAGATGGATTGCCATCGAGCTTCGATTGCACGGTGATCGTAAGTAAAAGAAGGTGGAATAGAGTTGATCGGATCTCTTTGATCCGGCTTTATAGGTCTCAGTCGTGCATCATAAAATTCTCAATGTCTACCTGTAATATAATTGTAATACACTCAATAGAGTTTGTTGCCAAATTCTAACTAGGGAAGTACTCCCATTTTCGATTCCTGAGATTGGCTACAATGAAAATTTAGATATTACGGAAAGTCAGCGGGAAAAGCCACTCCATCTAGATTCGTTAACTGCTGACACTCTATGCGCTGTAGCTAGACGGAGGAAAATGGCTAAGAATCCTATAGAAATTAGAACCAAGAAATATTTCCACCTTAGTTCACAAATTGCTCAGTTAGATAATGCACAATTGCTTTCTTTGTTTAACAATAGTGAATCGAATGATTCAAGTACAGGTTGGGGGAGAAATTACACCATAACTCTGGAAGAATACCAGGTTTTTGTGAAACTTGTTCCTGTGACGGACATCGAATTTGACAACCTCTTTTCTACCAAAAACCTCTATAACTTACCGACTTACTGTAATTACGGCTTAGGTTCCACTGGTTTTGGAGTCTTCCGGGAACTCGTAACCCATATCAAGACAACTAACTGGGTATTAGCAGGTGAAATTGCCACTTTCCCCTTGATGTACCATTATCGGATTATTCCCTTCTCTGGGCAGCGTACTGATGTTGATAGAGAGCATTACAAAAGTTACATAGAATACTGGGGTAATAGTGAGAACGCCGGGAAATATTTATTAGATAGAGCAAATGCCAACTATGAATTAGTTCTGTTCCTAGAATACATTCCCCATATTTTGGAAACATGGCTACTCTTAAACCCCGACAAACTTCAGCAACCCTTGGATGAGTTACGCACAACGATTGACTTTTTGAGAATGAAGGAAATCATCCACTTTGACGCACATTTTCGTAATGTTCTCACTGATGGCGAGCAGATTTATTTAAGCGATTTTGGCTTGGTACTGGACAAAAGTTTTGCATTAACAACAGAAGAAAAATCTTTTTTTGAGCGGAACAAATTTTACGATTACGGCGAAGTTATGCGAAATCTGGGTCTTTTGATTCGCGCACCTTATGATTCATGTTCAGAAAACGACCAACGCAGAATCAGAGAAAAATATAGCATTCAAGAAAGTTTAAAACCTTATGAACAGCGCTCAATATTACTCGACAACATCGAACAAATATATGCTGACGGCGATATTAAGTTAAATGATTTCTACGTTGCCAGCATTGTTAAATACCGTAGCATCATTACGCTCATGCAAAACTTCTTTGCTGCCATGTGGGATAACAAAAACAAGGATACGAAATTTCCACACGCAGAACTAGAGCGGCTGCTCAAAGAGACAGGATTTATTCGTAGCGCTTAATAACACGGCAGATAGTTCTCTTTTAATATTATTAATTGGTGCGGTACGCGTATTTTTGAGAACTTTAATTTTGACTTTGCAAATATTCTGCATATTCAATCTTGAATTCGTGTGCATTCTTGAAATCAGTAGAAAACTGCGAAAGCACTTCTACAACAGCATCTGTATCAGTTTGGGCTAAAGCGATAATTCCGGGCTGTTGAGGGATGCGAAACTGGTTGTGGTCGTGAAAAGTAATTGTGACAATTGTTCCTAGCGAATCTCCTTCTCTTGACTTGATAGTACTCCACATCCAACGCTGTTGATTTGTTTCTTCACGATTACCACCAGCGTGGAAACGCATACCCAAAAACTCCATCCCCTTGTGGGTGGAGTTTTTCATTTCTAAGTTCTGATAGCGGACACAATATTATTTTGATGCTGCAACTAGTGTGAGGAGAGAAGTCTCAGACCCAGCACGCCTGCGATAATTAAGCCAATGCAGAAAAAGCGCCTGAATTCAGCAGATTCTCCCAACAGAATTACACCTAGCAAAGCAGTACCTGCTGCTCCTATACCAGTCCAGACTGCATAGGCAGTACCTACTGGTAGTGTGCGGAGTGCTATTGACAGGAAAACAAAACTCACTACCATGCAACTAACAGTAGCGATGCTAGGAACAAGCTTGGTAAATCCTTGTGTATACTTCAGACCAATTGCCCATCCCATCTCCAGTAAACCAGCTATCAGCAGGTAAATCCAAGCCATCGTTTTCTCCTCTACTGTTTGCATGCGATCGCTCTTGTGCAACCCTAATAGTAATCATCAGCACATTTTTCATTTACAGAGAAAAAGCATCCAAATAGTAGGATTGTACTGTAAAGCGAAAAAAGTATGAACTACCTTTGGTATTTTGCGCTCTACAGCCACTTGATATTTATCTCTCAAAAGGCATAACTCTTAAACAGGTCTTCAGTAGGAATATCAAATTGTCCACCAATTTCTCAAAGCATCTGCTTTGGTGTTACCAATTCTATAAAAGCTACAAGACAACCATCACCCTGTAGTTGTTACACTACCTAGCCAAAACAGATTACCACTACTATCCTCACCAGCTATGAGGATAGAACTGAAGTTTTACCAGATAATTGAAGTGTAATCACCTGAAAAATTAGCAAATGATACTTATGTCGGAAATTGAAGACTTGGGAGTTACTGTAGAAGAGTATTTAGATGGATTAACAGCAGGGATTGATATTTTAGAATTGAAGCGCTTAGAAGCAAGGGGAATTCCTACCCATTTAGCTTTAGAAGTTATGACTATTACACCAAAGGTAATTGATGGCACAGCAACCCCTGAAGAAATTGTCAGGGGAATCATGATTTTGACACCATCCCTGAGACAACAGCTTGAATAATGAGAGAGAATTACCAATATTGGTTAACTTTGGATTGTCATCTTATATCAGTGCTTATTTTATCTGTATGATGCAAGATTTAGAGATACTTGACATTGTAGATGAAAATGATTGCGTTATCGCACAAAAGAAACGCTCAGAAATATATAGTCAAGGGTTGTGCAATTTTAGAGTTGTCAATGCTTTTGTCGTTAATTCACTAGGACAACTTTGGATACCTCGCCGTTCTGCACAAAAACGGATTTTTCCCCTTTGTCTTGATGTCAGTATGGGTGGTCATGTGGAAAGTGGAGAAACTTACGAAGATGCTCTGCAACGTGAACTCAAAGAAGAATTAAACCTAGATTTAAACATGCTTAATCCGCAGTTATTGGGTTATTTAACACCACATGAATATCAAGTTTCTGCTTTTATGAAAGTTTATGAAATCACATTAGATTATGAACCAGATTACAATCAGAATGATTTTATTGAAAGTTTTTGGTTATCTCCTTCTGATTTAATAGAATGGTTAAATAAAGGTGAACCTGCAAAAAGTGACTTGAGCAAACTTGTGCAGATATTTTATGCAAATTAAACTCGACTCTTGAGGACTAAAATTCAAGCAAGGAAAAATAGCGTATGTAGGCGATACCTGCAGTGGGCTACGCCTACGCTCCTGTTGCATTTACTAGTTGTTTGGAGATAGCATGAGGTAAAGTGGTAGCGAAAGTAGTTTAATTGGTAGTTGTCCATAGGTAAACATTTATCGCAGGTATCGCACTCCATCCTTTAGCAACATAAAACCCTAGAGGAAAATTTAAATATGTCAAAGAAAGAAAGAAGATTTAAGGCAGTTAGTTCTCTTGATGATGTGGAAATTATTATTCAGGAGCCATGTCAGGTTCGTTGGGCAGATATGGAAGGTGATAATGATGTGAGAAAATGTCATTATTGTCAATTAAATGTTTACAACTTTTTAAGCAAGTCTCCTCATGAAATTCTCAATTTAATTAATCTCCATGAAGGCAAACTTTGCGCTCAGTTTTTTGCTCGTTATGATGGGACAATGACGATGGAATCATGCCAAGAAAAACAAAAAAATAATGGGATTGCTAGAGGTAAAATTCGGGTGATAAGGAGATTATAATAATAATTGCTTAAATGGAGATTGCCGATAAAAATAATATAAATAATCTTTATTCTGACAATGTGTATTGAAAACTATTTAATAACTGAGTATTTTTATAAACAGCAATTATAACTATTGGGAAGTGCGATAAATAATTGCTATACTGGGAGAAAATTTTTGCTGGATTGTTCTTAATCGTAAATTTTTCTTAGAGGAAATAGAGGATAGATGCGATCGCACATTTACGGATTAGTTATCTGGGAAATTGGGCGCAGGGGCGATCGCTGAAATGAGAATTCGGTTTTTTTAACTTTATGCTTTTAATAGATGTTGTAGCGATCGCTTTAGCTGCTTTTATCCTTACCCGTTGATATAACCAAGTGTGTAAGCTCTCAGTTAACTGCTATCTTAAATAAAAAACTTGCATTCTTGCAAGAATGCACCTGTTTCAGACAAATATTTTCAACCCAATAACTACAGGGATCGCAGGCATGACAAAACTAGAGGGGAAAGTCGCAGTTGTTACAGGTGCGTCTAAAGGCATCGGTGCGTCGATTGCCAAACACCTGGCAGCTGAAGGTGCAGCAGTGGTTGTCAATTACGCCTCTAGCAAACAAGGGGCTGATCGCGTAGTGGATGAGATTATTAGCGCCGGTGGAAAGGCGATCTCAGTTCAGGCAAATGTTGCCAAAAAAGCAGAGATTGAACATCTGTTTACAGAAACACAGCAAGCATTCGGCAGGGTTGATATTTTGGTCAACAATGCGGGAATTTATGAATTTTCCCCAATCGAAGACATCACCGAAGCGCACTTCCATCAGCAATTCGATATCAATGTTCTGGGATTGATCCTCACCTCGCAACAAGCCGTAAAACACTTCGACTCGGCAGGCGGCAGCATTATCAATATCAGTTCCATTGTCAGCACCCTCGCGCCCCCGAATGCTTCAATCTATAGCGCTACCAAAGCAGCTGTTGATGTCATCACGAAGTCCCTAGCTAAAGAGTTAGGCCCCCGCCGCATCCGTGTCAACTCCATCAATCCTGGCATGGTGGAAACAGAAGGTACGCACACAGCAGGAATTACCGAAAGCGAAGGTCGCCAACAAATTGAAGCGCAAACACCACTAGGTCGCATTGGACAGCCACAGGACATCGCCCCTGCTGTTGTCTTCCTTGCTTCCTCTGATTCCGCCTGGATTACTGGCGAAACGCTGTACATCAGCGGTGGGCTTCGCTAGCTTGAGATGCCTTGACCTCCTCCCCCGCTACATTGCTCCGCGATCGCACACAATTTGAGACAGGCTACCGTATTTCATTGTTGCAAATGCACAGTTTTCCGGGAGCAAAGTCGTTGTGGGTTGAAGTAATGACCAAAGAGGCAGGGGAGCAGGGAGCAGGGGGGAAAGTTGAGTAAATTCCACTGCCAAAAGGGATACAGAGCAACTAAATTTATTTATGAAAAAAGAAAAAATATGTATTTCGAGACACGTAGTGCAAGAAATACTGCGTCTTTATTTCAGAGCCACCGGAATTTATGTATGGGGTTCTCCCCTCTGCCCCCTGCCCCCTGCCCCTTGTCCTCTTCGTTGACGAATCAAAATAAGCGATCGCATCTCTTGCGCTGACTGCGAACAAGCTTCCTAGAACTGGAAGGGTACAATTGTGAGGATGCACCAAACACCCGAACTTTCTGGGATCAGCTGAAGCAAACGAGTGCAGGAATGGAAGTTGCGATCGCCCTAAATAACCAACCAGCCAGGGCGAATTGCAACTCATTGAATAACGCAAAAGACAGATAAAATCTATCTGTCTTCAACAAGCGTGCGTATCTTTTCAGCAATTGCGATCAACCCACCATTTGCTAAATGCGTAGGCGTAGCCAGCCTTAGGCATCGCACGTAACAGAAATTTTCTGCCGACAAACTAATCTAAAATCAGTCAACGCTTCAGGACAGACAGAATGTCAGAGAAAGATAAAGATATTTGGCAGAGTATTCGAGAAAAAGCGATCGCTTACGGAAGAGAAATGGTTCGCAAACAAACAGATATATCTCTCCCTCCTTTAAATACAACTGTTTCCACAAATCGTAGGCAAATTACCTTAAATTCGGTATCAGATAACGACTCCCAAAAATCGGCTTGAGCAAAAGACTTCAACATGAGATAATCTTCTTCCGTCGTGGTATGAAGAGCGTTTTTTTGTTGCTCGTGATTTTTCAATTGCTGCTGCAAATCGGTAATAGCTAAATCAATAGCAGGGTTTCGGGGTAAAGTTTGGAGTGTTTGCAGTTGGTGAGTCAGGGTAATAACTGTTTCATCAGTTTTTACTTGCTTTTGCGTCCTGCTGTTTACCTCCCTAACCACATCCTGAGCATGTTGTGAGAGAACCGTGATTACCTTTTTTTTAACTATCGATTTTGCGATTATTTTTCCGTTTGGACAAGCAGTTTTACCTAGCCGCTTGTACTGGGAGCATTGAAACTGTTTCCCCGCCTTGGTTTTTGTCATTGCGCGTCCACAAACGCCACATTTGAATATTCCAGCAAGAATGTGTGGTTTAAACTTAGCTGGGTCTTTTTTATTGACGTGAGCAGTTATTTTTGCTAAATCCTCATACTCTTGCTCGGATATTAACGCCTCATGGGTTCCGTAATGCCGTTCAATTTCTCCTGATTTGAGCTTATAAAATGTGTGCCCTCGCAGCGCCGGGTTATGTAACCAATTCCGGATGCTAGAAGGGTACATTTTGATTGCAAAACTTTCGAGAAGCCAACGAGAAATAGAACCGTAGGAATTAGTGTAAAGCCTGTGAATAATTTCTTTGGCAATCAACCAGTTAGAAGGATGAGGAATGCACTTAGTATTTTCGTCCTTTGTGTAGCCAAATGGCGGACTCCCAAAGTATTTGAGATTGGAGCGGTAGTAATCAGTTCCGTGGGAGATACGTTCAGATAATAAGCGACTCTCAAACTCTGCCAACCCAGCAATATTATTAATAGTTAGCCACCCGAAAGCAGAATTTGTATCGCCTAAAGGAGAATCAAGGATAGTTAACTTAACCCCCGTTTGTTGGAGTAATTCTAATGTTTTATGAATGCTAATTACGTTACGCCCAAGTCGATCTAGTCGCGTCACAATTATTTCTGTTGCTACCCCATTCTTGGCTAGGGAAATTATTTGGTTAAAGTTTTTCCTGGTGTCCTTTCTACCAGATTCGATATCATATAAGACTTTCTCAGATCCAGCTTTTTCCAGGCGGCTGATTTGTTGGTCAAGTGCTTCTGTATCTGCTTGCTGACGAGTTGAAACACGGGCATAGCCTATACGCATTTTGGGGTTTTGGGGTTTTGATCGGGTTGAAAATCATAGTACCACATCGTATTTAAAACACAAACAATCATGGGGGTTCCCAAAGAATTACCACCAGGAGTCAAACCCAAAGACTATGCCTTACTCACGATGGTAGCCAAAGACATAGCACCATCTTGGGCAGACGAAGATATTTTCACGATTTAGTCAATAGTCCAAAGTCAAAAGTCCACAGTCAAGCGACTATTGACTATTGACCATTGACCATTGACCCTTGACTATTGACAAAGGACAAATGACAAATGACAATTCAAACATTAGATATATCGCCTGTCGGTAGAGTCGAGGGCGATTTAGATGTCCGGGTAGACATAGAGGATGGGTATGTAGTCAATGCTTGGACTCATGCGGAACTTTTCCGGGGATTTGAAGTGATCCTACGCGGTAAAGACCCCCAAGCAGGATTAATCGTCACACCTCGGATCTGTGGTATCTGCGGTGGTTCCCACTTGACTTGTGCATCATGGGCATTAGATACCGCATGGGGTACAGAAGTCCCGCGCAATGCGATTTTGGCAAGGAATTTAGGGCAAATTGTCGAAACAATTCAAAGTATCCCTCGCCATTTTTACGCTCTATATGCTATTGACTTAACCCATAGAAAGTATCGCAGCAGTCGCTTCTATGAAGAAGCCACTAGACGCTTTGGGGCGTTTACTGGCACATCTTACGAACTTGGCGTGACTATTGCCGCTAAACCTGTAGAAATTTATGCATTATTGGGCGGTCAATGGCCCCACAGCAGTTATATGGAAATAAATTGGAGAATTGCTTATATAGTCAGGATTTGCCAAGATAGGTGTAATCATTCCCTGGCTTTTCCTTAAATTAGGCTATCAGCTACGCCATAAGTAAAGATCGCCAGCAGCAAATCAATTTATTTTTCTCTGCTAAAAGTTATTTAATCTTCTTCAGATATTACCTAATTTTTCCCTATTCCTAGATTAGCGATGTCTAGCGACAAGCCGTACTCTCCGAGAAGCCTCGCGCCGCTCGTCTACCGCGTCTACGCAGTTAAGGCAGTCCAAAAGAATTAGTTACAGCACATTACCAGTTAGTGAGGTACAGATTATCGTTGATTGTAGGGGCACTGGCACTGCCATGCCCCGAAGCGCGTACCTCATTGACCTGAAATATGCTGTAAGTATAATTATTTTCTTTACCTTGAAGTAAAAAGCCGGATTTTTCTCAATATAAATACGTAAATACTATTATTTTAGTCTCAATATCGACAGTATAATTTAAGTATACAAGTATTAATTACTTTGTTTGTCAATTAAGCGATCGCTTTTCTCAAATCCCAATATATCAAGCATCATAACCACTTCCTTTGAAAATTATACGGAAATCAGTTAGCCCTTCCTGCCTCGCCCCAACCCAAAAATCGTCTAAACTCAAAGTGTCCGCTAACTGCCAAAATCCCATGTCTCGCTGGTTCAACATTGCAGGCCCTTGTCAAGCCGATATCCACTACATGCTATCTGCAACAACACGATTACCAGATTTGGAAGAGCTAATCCAACAGCGTAGTTATTTTGTGGTTCATGCACCGCGACAAACGGGGAAAACCACAGCAATGTTAGCTCTAGCACAGCAACTTACCGCAACTGGACGTTATGCAGCAGTAATGGTATCGGTAGAGGTGGGAAGCGCATTTAATCATGACCCCAGTGCAGCAGAATTAGCGATTTTGGGAACTTGGTACGATACAATTGCGATTCGATTACCCAATGAATTGCAACCACCAGTTCTCACACAAGGGCAAAAAGAAGAACCAGGACGCAGAATCAGGTCTTTTTTCCAAGCTTGGGCACAGTCTTGCCCCCGACCTTTGGTAGTATTTATTGATGAAATTGACTCCCTACAAGACCAAACACTAATTTCAGTTTTACGACAATTACGAGATGGTTTTCCCAATCGTCCAGAAAATTTCCCTTCATCCGTGGGATTAATTGGTTTGCGGGATGTCCGAGATTACAAAGTTGCATCCGGTGGTAGTAACAGATTAAATACATCCAGTCCTTTTAACATTAAAGTCAGTTCAATTACCCTGAGAAACTTTAACGCTACAGAGGTGCAAGAACTATATCAACAACATACAGAAGATACAGGACAAATTTTTACTCTAGAAGCCACAGCAACAGCCTTTGATTTGACTCAGGGACAACCTTGGTTAGTGAATGCGCTGGCTAAAGAAGTTGTAGAAAAAATGGTTAAAGATAGAAGTATTTCTATTACAAAAGAGCATATTTTACAAGCCAAGGAAATATTAATTGCCCGTCAAGATACTCATCTTGATTCTTTAGCCGAACGCCTACGTGAACCAAGAATAAAAGCGATTCTCGAACCGATGTTAGCAGGTTTGGAATTGGGGGATATACCCAATGATGATATTCAATTTGTGATTGATTTGGGGTTGTGTAAAATGCATCCCCAGGGTGGATTAACCATTGCTAATCCCATTTATCGCGAAGTTTTACCCAGGGTATTAACGGTGACACCAATGGCATCTCTACCAATGATTGCACCGACTTGGTTAACCCCAGAAGGGGAGTTAAATATAGATGCATTGCTAGCAGCATTTCTCAAGTTTTGGCGACAGCATGGGGAACCGTTATTAGGTAGTACTGGATACCATGAAATCGCCCCTCACATTGTATTAATGGCTTTTTTGCATCGTGTTGTGAATGGTGGTGGAACCCTAGAGAGGGAATATGCAATTGGTAGCGACAGAATGGATTTATGTCTGCGTTACAAAGATGTAACTTTAGGTATCGAGTTAAAGGTATGGCGGGATAAAAAGCGCGATCCCTTAACTGAGGGTATAGAGCAATTAGAATCCTATTTAGGGCGTTTGGGGTTGGATTTTGGTTGGTTATTTGTGTTTGATAGGCGGAAAAATGCCCTACCAATGGAAGAACGTTTATCGACTGAGGTTGTATTGACACAAAATCAACGTGCGATTACTGTGATTCGGGCGTGAGTATTTTAACAGGAAATAGCTAGGCGATCGCTTTTTTCAAAAATGTTTAACGGCAAATCTAACTCCTCTAGACTGCGATCGCACTTGCTTAAAGTCCACAATCTTGGTACGTTAAGAGGAATTTATCAGCAGATTCATCAGGAGTATTATGGGGAACTAACTTGAAAAAATAAAAGAAATTCATCTTGAAAGAATCTTATTGATTTCATTCACAACATCTTCAAAATTTGAGTTCTCGTGTATATCAATTGGCGGAATTAGAAAATCTCTCAGATGACCAATAAATTCACTTATCGTTCGTGTTATTTTTGAGTATAAGTCGATATCTTCTCTTATATTTGGTGCTAAATTGGCAAGTTTAACAGACTTCATCGCTTCGTCCACAGCCTCAAGTTTCTCTTCCCAAAATCTAATATACTCAATGATCTCAACTGGCTCATAAATCTTCGCATCTTCCAAAACAAGGGGGACAATTCTTTCTTTAAACCTTCCGTTTTCAATAAACTCAGTTAGCTCAAACATACAGTATCTAGATTTGAGATATTTATCACTTATGACTGTAACTACACATTTACCCTTTCCCAATCTTTGCATAAAGTTTTTTAATGAGTCTTTATACTCCAACTCTTCTGAATCACGAACAATATCAATATTTTTTTCCTTAAGAATTTTACATAGCTTATCTACAATTTCACCGCTAGCTCCTCCACGAGCGTAGCTAATACAGACCTCTTTTTGTGTAGTCATATGTCGGCACTCCAATGATAATATGTCCAAATCTCTTTCTTGTGCAGAGTTTATAATAACTAGTTTAAAGAAAAGGTCTTGAAGGTCAAATTTTTCAATTTCTTGAATAGCTTCCTTAAGCTTTTCAAAAGCCTCTGAACTATGCACAAACACAATATAATAACAAAATCTTACTTTTCCTTTCCTTAAATCTGAGGTCAGCTTCTTTAAAGCATCCTCATCAAAATTTACATTGCCAATAGTTTTAGCTATAAATAAAGCTTTTTCTTTATAAAGTGAGCATTTGAAGTCTACAGGATTTTTTCCGAGACCACTTTCACTTTTAAGTTTTACCTTGGATTGATAGCAATATTCACCAATTAGCTCTTCAACAAGATTTTTTACAATTAATTGGCTACGAAATCTAAGATTGTGTTCAGCTAAATTGTCTGTATCACTATCAACTTCGTGAATCTCCCATAAATGCTTGTATCCGTTGAATTGCTCATCTTCAACAAACTGTTTTAGTTTTAGAATCAATGAAATCAGAAACTCACGAAATTCCTCTGAGTTGGAATATGTTGAGCGTGGAAGGGGATTTTTGTCAACAAACTCTTTGATAGCTCTAGGAAGCTTGATAATATTCTTGGTATCTTTTTCAAAGTTATACTGGGTGTATGAATCTGGATGAGTTTCAACATCATTTATAAATTCATTCAAAATTTCTGGATCTTGTTCAATGTAGTTTAAAACATATCTTTTTACAGAAATGCTGCTGTCATCTTCTTTTTCCTCTTCTTCATTTTCTAAATCATATTTTTCAAGATCATCATGCAGTTCAGAGTTTAGTTTAGCTCTTAATTGTTCATTTTCTTTACTCTTGATAAAGCGATAAAATTGCTCAGAACTAATAGATGGTATTTCACGTAAAAAAGCCTTTGGAACTAAAAGTATAGGCTTGTTATTGAAAGGATTAAAAGGTAAGTAAAAGCCTTGATCATCCCACTCGTTACGTTCAAAGTCAAAATCATAATTTTTAACAGCGTTCCATTTAAGATGTTCATCTCTTATAGAAAGCCTCTTACAAATATCCCTCGTATAATGCACTAATTCTTTTTTGATCAGATTACCTGTTGCATCACTAATTTTATCTTTACCGATACCTGGAGTAAAAATTTCAATTTGTTCAAAATGCTTAGGAGGCGAACTAGATTGCTTTGAAAGGTTTATAAGAGCATCAGATAGTTTTATTGCAAAATCCTTACCCATACCTGCTCCACCAGTGGTGTGTTTAGAAAAACCCAAACACACTTCTTCTACTTCTGGAAAACGAAGTGTATCATATATTAATCTCTTATATTTTGACGGCAAATTTCCTGATTTTTTATTTTCTTCAGAAGGAACTTCACCAATTTTAGAAGCTACATCAAAAGCACATCTAAAAAAATTCATAAACTTCTGACGGCAATTACTAAAAAATGGATCTTTAGACTTAAAAACTTGGAATGGATCTATACATAAATGGGTATCTCTATCAAGACGAGGATTAAACCAGTCATCTTGTTCTGATGCCTCAATATTGTAAACTTCAGAGAAAAGAACGCTTTCTTGTTTCATAAAAGTTACTCAGGTAGTTCTAAAATTTCTTCTAGGTACTTTCTCGCTTTTGCAGCTTCAGGTAAAGCTTCTTTATAAGATGAAAGTGCTACAGCATAATCTCTAATAATCTTCAGGCTTTTTTTAATCTCATTAAAATCACTTTCAGGCAATAATCTCTCCTCAAACAATAAGTCCATATTTTTGTGTACTTCCAAAGATTGCTTATACAGATTTTGAGCTTTTTGCTTTGAATCAGAAAGCTTTGCAAGAGTTTCCACCGCAGTAAAAATTTCTTCTTTATTTTTTGGCATCAAAGTTTCTTCTTGAATTTCAACCAACTGTCTAGTGCTGAAACCATTAGGCATTTTCAATCTTAATGATTTGTCATTAACCAAACAAGCTAGTTCTTGAGCTGCTATATATCTTGCATCTCTTTCATTCTTGCTCTTTCTAGAAAACAAACGTTCTGGTTGATGCGGAGCAACATAGTAAGACATACAGCGATAAATTTTATTTTTTTAAATATAACCTCATTAAAAGTCATGCACAAGAAACACAGTCATCGATCACCTCACTCATGAACAAATACACATCGTACAGACTAAGCTGTCATGCATTTAAATTGGGTACTCCAATCTGCTGTCACAGTTCCAGCATAAGGATTTAGTGATTTAGCCTTAACCGATCTAAATGACGAACAGCTTACTCTTACCTCTATATCAATAACTTAAGCTACCTAACTATTTATTAGACGGAAAATTTCCGTTTATCCATCACACCAAACAATCCAGTGATATAAAGCATTACAGCTAATTTAGTCATAAAATTAAGAACTTTGGCGGATATCGTCAATATCCACATATTATACAGAAAATTCCCAGATAACTACTTAAATAGTGGTAGATAGCAAGAACTTTTCTGGCTATCATCTTTTTCCGAGTAATAGACGGAATGATTCGGTATATCTACCCGATGTTTAAACAAACAAAAATCCCCAATTAGCCCTTCCTGCCATCCCCAACCCGAAAATCGTCTAAACTCAAAGTGTCCGCCAACTGCCAAAATCCCATGTCTCGCTGGTTCAACATTGCAGGCCCTTGTCAAGCTGACAAAAACTATATGCTATCCCCTACCAGTCGTCTCCCCGACTGGGAAATTCTGATTCAACAAGAAAGTTATTTTGTTGTTCATGCACCGCGACAAACGGGGAAAACCACAGCAATGTTAGCTCTAGCGCAGCAACTAACCGCAACAGGACGTTATGCAGCAGTAATGGTATCGGTAGAGGTGGGAAGCGCATTTAATCATGACCCCAGTGCAGCAGAATTAGCGATTTTGGGAACTTGGTACGATACAATTGCAATCCGATTACCCAATGAATTGCAACCACCAGTTCTCACACAAGGGCAAAAAGAAGAACCAGGACGCAGAATTAGGACTTTTTTCCAGGCTTGGGCACAGTCTTGCCCCCGACCTTTGGTAGTATTTATTGATGAAATTGACTCTTTACAAGACCAAACACTAATTTCAGTTTTACGACAGTTAAGAGATGGTTTTCCCAATCGTCCAGAAAATTTCCCTTCATCCGTGGGATTAATTGGTTTACGCGATGTGCGAGATTACAAAGTTGCATCTGGTGGTAGTGACAGATTAAATACATCCAGTCCTTTTAACATTAAAGTCAGTTCCATCACCCTGAGAAACTTTAACGCTACAGAGGTGCAAGAACTATATCAACAACATACAGAAGATACAGGACAAATTTTTACTTTAGAAGCCGCAGCAACAGCGTTTGATTTAACTCAGGGACAACCTTGGTTAGTGAATGCGCTGGCTAAAGAAGTTGTGGAAAAAATGGTTAAAGATAGAAGTATTGCTATTACAAAAGAGCATATTTTACAAGCTAAGGAAATATTAATTGCTCGTCAAGATACTCATCTTGATTCTTTAGCTGAAAAACTCAGGGAGAAACGAGTTAAAGATATTATTGAACCCATTTTATCAGGACAAGCATTACCCGATACTCCAGCCGACGATCGCCAATATTTAATCGATTTAGGGTTATTGCGACGCGATCCTGCGGGGGGACTAGTTATTGCTAACCCAATTTATCGCGAAGTTATTCCCCGCGTTTTAGTGCAAGGAACCCAGGATAGTTTACCTCATATTAGTCCCAGTTGGTTAACCCCAAAAGGAGAGTTAAATATAGATGCATTGCTACAAGCATTTCTCAAGTTTTGGCGACAGCATGGGGAACCATTACTTGGTAGCGCTGTTTACCATGAAATCGCCCCCCACATCGTCTTAATGGCTTTCTTACATCGTGTTGTGAATGGTGGTGGAACCCTGGAGAGGGAATATGCAATTGGTAGTGACAGAATGGATTTATGTCTGCGTTACAAGGATGT
Organism: Calothrix anomala FACHB-343; assembly: GCF_014696435.1. Lineage (GTDB taxonomy): Bacteria > Cyanobacteriota > Cyanobacteriia > Cyanobacteriales > Nostocaceae > Aulosira > Aulosira anomala_A. The sequence goes on from NZ_JACJQG010000077.1 coordinate 38,219, forward strand.
AACTTTAGGTATCGAGTTAAAGGTATGGCGGGAGAAAAAGCGTGACCCCCTGACTGAGGGGATTGAGCAATTAGAATCTTATTTAGGGCGTTTGGGGTTGGATTTTGGTTGGTTATTTGTGTTTGACAGGCGTAAAAATGCCCTACCAATGGAAGAACGCTTATCGACTCAGGTTGTGCTGACGGAAAATCAGCGTCGGATTACTGTGATTCGGGCGTGAGTATTTTGATTGATTGATTTGTTTGTTTGGATATTGAGCGATCGCATTTCTCAAAGATGTTTAACAATGAAGTTAGACGGCTTATATTTATAACTGAGTTCGAGTGCATTGCAAAAGCTATTGAGGAGATTTAACAAAGCATTATAATAAGCGTAAGCATCGTCTCGTTCATCTTGGAGAAGGGCATATAAGGTTAGCTCTGGCTCTGGGGTTAAGCTATATTTAGGGATATCTAAACCTGCTTCAGTTAAGCGCGTTGCTGCGATCGCAACTAACAATGCCCCAATTGTATTGCACTCACCATTGTTAAGATCACTTAGTCCAGGTAAGATTATCTCAGATCCTGGCAACTCATTGAGATTCATAATTGATCCTCCTCCAGCTTATCTTCACAACGTTCAATTTACCTGAGCAGTGGAAGTGGCGATCGCACTTTGTTTGAATATTGAGCGATCGCTTTTCTCAAAGATGTTTAACGTTCCGGTTGAGCGGCAGCAAATCGACCACAACGATAGACGAGAAGACTCTCAACTGTCCGCTCCAACTGGATTGTTATGCAGTTTTTTGCGATCAACTTTCCATACATCTATCGACTTCAGCTTTGTGCGAAGCCGTTGGGTCGTTGTTGAAATTTCTGAACTTGTTTAATCAACAATCCTGTTTTACGGACAGCCATATCAGAGGCAATTCATTTCCGAGTCGTATTCTTAGTATCTGTTGATAGGTCATGCCAAGAGCATTCACCAGCTTCGTCTGATTCTTAAAATATCCTCTTAAGGTATAGTTAGCTGAAAGAATTGCTCATATGATTCTGATATAAATTCTTTCTTTTTTTCATCAAATACTTTGACTTCAAACTTAAGGCTATACTTACCTGGAATTGTACTTATTGCATTATAAGGTAAGAAGAGTGAAATACTTTGATTTGTTGAACCCGAAGTTAAATCTTTGCCAACAGCAACATTACCATCCATATCAGAATAATTCCTATTCTGAGTTTTGAGTGGTTTATCTGAGTTATCAGAAAAATATGCTATAATACGACATTTGCAATCTTTAAGAGCAGAACCTTGAACATAAAAATCAATTTTCATGCCATTCTGACCAGAATCATTGTCACCCTTAAATTTAATTGATTCAATAGTTACTTTTTCATTGAACAGTTGCTCCAATTGAGATTTAATTTGAGGAAATAAGTTGGTTACGTAGAGAACTCCCACGCCTATTACTATCACAGCCACTCCCAACGCTACGTAATTGTATCGATTTCTCCGATGCTTTGATTGTGGGAAGTGAGCATTCATAACCTCGTTTTCGATATCAGCTTCAGTTATTAAAAGTCTTCGTAAGTATTGATGTAATAACGGAAAGCCTATAATGAAAGTTGCCACGAGTAGAATACTCATTGATATAGATAGTAATACAAGAAACAACCATATGATAAATCTAAAAAGAATTCCCAATAGTGATTTTTGATTGCCGGAATTGGTATATAGGGCTTCATCATCGAAGATTTTTTCAAAAAGATATGATATGAATTCCAACATTTCTGCGATTAAATTAGATAAATCTTCAGCAAGAGCCTCTCCCATTTCCCGCATAATTCTCCAGTAAAATCGCACTTCTACGATGCACACTGTCAAAAGCGATCTTATAAGATTGAATAAGTTAGTTGAAATCCATTTAATTGAAACTACTAAATACAGAAAAATAATTAGTAAAAAAGCAAGAGGAACTACTACTAACGCAATTGCAATTTGACTAATGCTTTTAGCATTTATTATAATGTCGCCCAGCAAATCAAAGAGAGATCGTAGTAGTTCTCTCGGTGGGTATTGATTTATGAATCGTTGAATTCTCCGCATTCTTTGCCCACGCTATCTGTTCGTAAGTTCAACACTTGAATCTTTCGACCTTACATCAAACATCGCTATTTTTACTCAACCGCCGAAAACAAAATCTCACTAATCCTTAACAAATTGCTAATCTTGAACGCCAATGGAAAGTTTCTAAACTATGTCTCAGCAACTAAAACAAGCGGCATAACTATTTATTATATGGAAACTTTCCGTATAATCTTTTTCTAAATCTACATATATTAAGCATCATAGCCACCTCCGTTCGGATTATACGGAAAACTTCTTTTTTATGTCCTTATTCGGCTATTATACCGAATTTTTCCGTATAACCACCCTTTACGGGAGGATTATATGGAATTTTTCCGTATAACATCCTTATTTAGAGTATTATACGGAATTTTCCTGCCAAACATTATATGGAACAACGCCTCAAAAAGCTACTAGAACAGGTGCAAGATGTTATTAGGCTTAAGCACTATTATTATCAAATAGAAAAGACTTACATTTACTGGATTCGACGCTATATATTTTTTCATCATAAGCGCCATCTCAAAGATATGGGAGGAAAGGAAATAGAAGAATTTTTAACACATCTCGCCGTTAATGAAAATGTCGCTGCATCAACGCAAAATCAAGCACTTCATGCCGTTTTATTTCTCTACAAAGAGGTATTAAAACAAGATTTAGATTTAAAAGTTGATGCGGTGAGTGCGAAGAAATTTAAATATTTACCAACCATTCTTACGAAAAATGAAGTTTTTGCAATCCTTCAAAAGGATGTCAAAACCACCATGCCACCATGATTTATACCCATGTTCTTAACCGTGGAGGTAAAGCTGTTCGCAGTCTTCTGGATTGTTAGACATTCTTTAAGAATTTCAACTTTTCCACCTCTAACCTCAACCTTTCATTCTCCATCCTGAGCGCCAATATTTCATTTTTCTGCAATTCAATTAACGACTTTTGACTAATTACCTCACCAAAGGCTTTTTTACGGTTTTCAATCCCAAACCATCTTTGATAGGTTTTTGTATGTTCATCAACAGTATGACCTAAATTGTCTGCTGCGGCTTTGATGGGTATTCCCTGAAGATGCGCTCGAATCGCGCAAGCATGGCGTAAATCGTAGGGTTGAAACTCAATTCCCACTTTTCTAAACCATCTGGATATATCTCTGCGCATCCAATTAATATTTTGCACAGAGGCGATTTTTGTCACTTTTTTTTCTAAAATATTTAATGGTTTGGGATTATGTAAATCAAATAATTCTATCCATTCAGGTACAAAAGGTATAACTTCTCGATATCCAGTTTTTGTATTTTTATTCACTTTCCAAGTATGGTCTATATTTTGGGGAGATATCCACCAATTAATATCAGGTTCTACAAATAATTCCCTTGGTCTTAACCCAAATGTCGCTAACATTCCATACACCCAACGCCACATTTCCCAAGTGTCGATTTCATCACTGATGTTTGTATTTTTGCGGTTGAGGGCGAATTTTTCAAATAGGTCAAAAGAAGATATTATTTTATCATCTTCGGGTATTTCTCGATGGGCTGGGGTGACATTATCCCGTGTGACATCGAGTGTAAATCCCAACTGAAAGGTTTTAATAAAAACAGAAGTTACGGCTATTAGTTCATTTTTTTTATTTCCCTGAAATGAATTGATAATTTCCTCAAAATTATTTTTTGTGGCTAAAGTGCTTAAAGGAAAGTTTCTTTTAATTACAGATATATAGTTGGCAAAAGTATTTTGACTGGTGATAGTTTGCTGACGGTTTTGATAATATTTTTCAGAAAATTGTTCTAATAATTCCCCAATAGTTTTTATCTCTTGTTTCTCTCTTGACTTAATTCCTAAATACTTCTCATTCCACTGGAAAGTATGACGGGCGATTAATTTACCCAACTCGTAACTTTCTTCAATTGCAGTTTTTAATCCCTCTAAATTTGCTGGTATCCCTAAAGACAAGTCATACTGCTTTTTTTCTTTACCTAAACTGCGATCGCCTGGTTTTAACGGTAGGGTAGCTCGTAACTGAAGAGAATTGCCAGTTTGTTTAATGCTAACTCTAATTCTATCCCTTTTTAAATTACTATTAGCTTCGACTAACTTCTGCTCAAAAACTGCTTGATACTGTAGTTCTGTTGCTTTAATTTTCGCCATTGTTCCCCTGTAGCTACCGTCTGTGGTGCTGTGCGGCTCAAAATCTACAAACATATCGGCGAACAAATCCCTTGAGTCTGCATTTCCATACTCATCTGTAGATATGGGATATGTCTTTGATTTTAAATTTTGGCGACTGCAATTACCCTGATTTTGATTTTGCTCGTTCATTCCCTAAATATTCCCTTATTTATAAACTGAAATGGTGAAAATAAAATGTTCTTGCCGAGCAAAATCACTTTACACAACAAGTTACTCATGAACATTTTTAGCATATCACCAGTAACCACAGCAGTTATATGGTGCCTGGTGGTGTGATGTGCGCCCCCACCCTGACCGATATTACTCGCGCTTGGTCGTTGTTAGAATATTTCCGCACCAACTGGTTAGAACCTGTATGGTTAGGTTGTTCTCTAGAACGCTATGAAGAAATTCAGACTTATGATGACTTTATGAACTGGCTAGACGAAGACCGGAAGCATCGGGATTCGGATTTGGGTTTATATTGGCGCATGGGTTTGGATATCGGTCTGGATCGATATGGTGCAGGTGTGGGTAAATATGTCACATGGGGATATTTACCTCACGAGGACAAATACCAAAACCCGACAATTGAAGGGCGCAATGCTGCGATGATTATGAAAAGTGGAGTGTATGACAGTTTTACTAACACTCACACCTTGATGGATCATACCTTTACCCGTGAGAATACTACTCACTCTTGGTATGATGAGGGTACAGCAGATATTCACCCCTTCGATCGCACTACGAATCCGATTCAGAAGAATACCAAAGACTTTGATAATGCTTATTCTTGGTCTACTTCTGTCCGTCACCAAGACTTTGGACGTTTAGAAGTTGGTGCTTTATCACGTCAATTAGTTGCAGGTGGTAAGCATGGCGAACCTTGGCAACATCAAGATGGGTTTATCCTCGATGTATTCAAACAAATGGGTGGTGCTAGTATCCATGTGCGTCAATTAGCGAGAGTTCACGAACTGGTGAAGCTATATCGCCAAGCTGAACATTGCTTAAGGGAATTCAAATTAAACGACCCCTGGTATATTAGACCGAAAGAGAAAGATGGTAGAGGTTGGGGTGCAACGGAAGCTGCCAGAGGTTGTTTAAGCCACTGGGTAGAAGTAGAAGGTGGTAAGATTAAGAACTACCAAGTGATTGCGCCAACTACTTGGAACGTCGGCCCCCGTGATGGTGAAGGTGCAAGAGGCCCAATTGAGGAAGCTTTAATTGGTACGCCGATTTACGATCCGAGAGATCCAGTAGAAGTAGGGCACGTAGCGCGATCGTTTGACTCTTGTTTGGTGTGTACAGTTCACGCCCACGATGCGAAGACTGGCGAAGAACTGGCACGTTTTCGCACTGCTTAGATTCAGTTAATAGCTAATGGCTGATTATTCTTCAATTAGTCATTAGCCAAAGCTGTGTATAACTTAAAAAAATTATTTTATATGTATATTCAAAAAATTACAAAATTACTTATTATTTTGATTATTGACTGAGATAAGCTGAAACTTAATAGAGATTTAGACTTCATATACCATGCCTAAAAATAATATTTTTAGGCATGGATTTTGTATTAGAAGAAAAGTACTTAAACCTCTTCCATAAATTATCTTACTAAACCTCTAAATGATTAAATTTCTGTCCGCTCTGACAATGCTCTAAACGTTCGCTATATGAAACTATCAACTGAATCGAACGTTCCGCCATATCTTGAAGGTGAGCCTCGACTTTACTAACAATTTCTGAGAAATTAGCACATAATTCTTGTATTTCATCGTCAAGTTCATTCTCTGACAATCCACCAGCAATTGCACCAGCAGCCATTCCACCAACTAATTCACCAATCTTCCCAAACAAGACAGCACCAATTATACTACCCATAGTCTCGGCATTGTGAGCGTTATCACTATATTTTTCTTTATATTCTCCTACCTCCTGAATGAAACTTTCATAGCAAGATTCGTAATGATTTATCTCACTTTGTAAAAATGCTGTGTTACCTAAAATTGAATGTTTAACATTCTTCATCATACGAAATGACGGTCTGAGAGTAAACACTTGGGCGCTAGGATTTTCTTCTATGAACTCCTCATAAATTTCTTCACAAGCTTCTAAACAGACTTCTGAAAGCTTTTGTCCAGCATTGATAAATATTTGACGTAAACTATGTGGGTGCATTAGTGGTAGACAATCGCTAATATCTTCTGTTCTTGCATATAAATCAAAAATATGGTCTATCTCTGAGTAAGCTGCTTCTCGAATTGAAGTAACTAATGGAGACTCTTGAGCGTCATTCATAAATACCTTACTGCTGTATCCGACACCATCAAAAATGTGATGGATGATCATAGTATTCCCCAGGATATATGAGGTATAACTCTTGGACAGAATTGATTATTCAAATATTATTTGTTTTTTACATTTAAAGCCTTAAATGGCAATAATACTGAATATTTAGTGCATTTAGGACTAATTATAAAATTCTAAATAATCAATTATCATGCAAGTAGGAGCACGGCAAAAATAGATTTTCTTTCAAGGAAATATCTCATTGATGCCGTGTCTCTGGCATTAGGGTATTTTTTGAATAGGAATTTCTTCGCTCATCTGCTGAGAGCGATCGCAAAAAAATTGCTGTTGATGCAAATTTACACATCCTGCATCATTTTAGGTAGCATCACAGCCATGACACAACCCACACCAAAAAATAAAAATCCGATACCCGGTACCCAAAATGCATCTAGGGTTAAGCCTGGTTCTAAAACGCTTTGACTGGGATTATCTGGCTTGTAGTAAACAGTCACCAGCTTACCTTGAGGATAACGCTTGACTAATGCCTCGGCAACAGATGAGCCACCGGAATCATTTCCTTTATAGGTGATGCGATCGCCTATATATGCTTTATCCTTAACTCTAAACCGATAGCGCACCGCAGCGCGATAAGTTCTCTGACTACCTGAACCTTTGCTGCTAGTTACAGATGATTCCATAATTTGACCGGAAACTTGTGGCCAGGTTTCACTACTTTTGCCATTGTAGAGATTTTGCCCACCTATCCACAGTACCAGTCCGCCTACAAGAATAAATGGCAGGGGAAAAAGTCGAGAAAACCAAAAGGAAAATTGCATAATTCATTTGCTAATCAACTGTGTTGGGATAATTTTGCCTTGTCGATATCACCAAACAGCGATCGCATTACATTGTCATATTCAACAGCCAATATAACCAAAATACAATATGAACAGTTGCTATCAGCCAAAACACAACTTGATAGGAAACTTTGCTTGTCTTATGACGTAGTATCTGTTGTGCCACAAACCCGCCTAACCAGCCACATGCAAATTCACATAGATGCAAAGTATTTTCTGGCACCCGCCATTTACCTTGTTTTGCGCGAGATTTATCATTGGCGTAGAGTGCAAAGGTAATTACACTCATTAGAGGATAAAGAATTAGCCCAATTGGGTTGCTAGTTTTCATTACAAGAAAAATAGAACCGAAAACAGGCAGTAAAGATAACAGCAACGTCTTGAAAACTAATGGTGAAAATTTCTTCACCAGCTTCTTTAGTAGCTTAGTTTTAGACTGTGCTGGTTTCCGAGAAGATGAGGACTGAAGTATGGGTGCTGGTTTTCCCCCTTGAATGGAAGCCTTAGACGCACTTAGTTTACCGTTTTTATCAACTAGGAGTTGATATTGAATTAAATCTCCAACTTGGGGACGATGGTTAACATTCTTAAACGCACTGATGTGAATAAAGACTTCTTCACCACCATCACTAGGTTGTATGAAACCAAACCCCCGGTTATCTATCCATCTAATTATTTGACCTTTGCTGAAAACAGGTTTCATGGACAATTTTTATGGCTATACTTAGTTTTAGTGTGCCCATTTATTCATAGATAAACAATCATAACTCTAGTTTTGCAGATTGTGCGATCGCTCTACCCAAAAAGCGATCCCCAAGGTGTTAGCGTAGTCATTACGCTTTCATAAATATGGCGATCGCAGTCAAATAAATCGATTAATTGTATATAAACAATCAAATCTCCCACTAAACCTAAATAAGTTTGTGGGAGAAAAATTGATGTGAAATTAAGAAAAAAATACTTAGTATTTATTCTCTATTGACCAAAAGCATCCTTAACGCTATCTACAGCGCGTTCAACAGCATTCTTAGTGTTGTCTACAGCTTTTTGAGTGCGTGCTGCGTCTTCTTCTGCTCTGCGTTCAATTGTCGCTCTGTCTCTTTTGGCTTTGCGCTCTACAAAACTACCATCGTTATCGGTGGCGCGCTCAACTTTACGAGCATTTTTATTTGCAGTTTCCTCTACTTTATCTGCTGCGTCGCGGATAAAATTCTTCGCGCGTCCAGCATCTTCACTAGCTTTGCCTTGAATGCGATCGCCTGCATCTGCTGATGCAATTACAATCGGATTAGCCATTGCTGCGGTATTCGCCAAAAATCCACCATGCCAAACAACAGCGAATGCTGACAAGCAAAATAGAGTTGTAGCTAGCCAACGACCTACAGTAGAGAGCTTTTTGGTAAAATAATTTAGTTGCATAGAATACAATCTCCTTTAGATTTAGCATTCTATTTTTACTGCATCAGACTCATCAGCTAAAACGCACCTGAGACAGAGGTTACAACTTGATTACCTGTCAAAAGAATTAGCTCTTTCTATAGAGTTAGTTAAAGCTAGGACTAAAACGACTTTTAAGCTCATCCCACCCCTAAAAGGCTTGTCATTACCAACATCTTTTAAAGTGGAAATGGGGTGTATTAGAGTCAGAGTATGAAATTAGAAAATTTCACAGACCTCCAAACTTGGGCAGTTGAACAATGGGG
>NZ_JACJQG010000078.1 GCF_014696435.1 Calothrix anomala FACHB-343
AACGCCCTCACCCTATAAGGGTGGGGCTAGAAATACGAAGCCTGCCTTCGCAGGCTATCAAACTTTTAGCCTGCGAAGGCAGGCTTTGTTGGTATAGCAATACCCTTGAGGGTATTGCGTCAAAATTGGGATGCTCCCCTTTAACCTGCCCCCTGCCCCTTTTCCTCTTGTTGACCAGAATAAACTGGGGCGATCGCACTTAATGCCAACTCTGGATGATCGCCTTGTAATTGTTGACAATTCCACTCGTTGCGGAATAGCAATACTGGGCGTCCCATGCTGTCTTTAACGGTAGTGGTATTAAAAATACGTCCCACCTTATTCAAAGCTTCCCAGCCACCTTCTACCCAACGAGCGACGCTATAGGGCAGCAAATCGAGGATGGTTTCCACCCCATACTCATTTTGTAAGCGAAATTGTACGACTTCAAACTGCAATTGACCGACAGCCGCTAAAATAGGGTCGCGTTTAGCTTCATCGGTGGAGTACATAATTTGTACTGCACCTTCTTCTCGCAATTCGGAAATGCCTTTTTGAAATTGCTTAAATTTAGAAGGGTTAGGATTTCTCAGGGTAGCAAACAATTCTGGGGAGAAGTAGGGAATGCCTTCATATTCCAACTTTTGCCCGGTGTAAATTGTATCCCCAATCGCAAATACACCAGGATTATTTAAACCAATTACATCCCCAGGATAAGCTTCATCAATGGATTCTCGTTCTTGGGCAAATAATTTTTGCGGGCGGGACAGGCGAACTACTTTACCAGTACGGGCGTGAGTTACCGTCATATCCTTTTCAAACCGACCAGTACAGACGCGAATAAACGCCACGCGATCGCGGTGTTTCGGGTCCATGTTAGCTTGGAGTTTGAAGACAAAGCCAGAAAACTCTGGGTAGGTAGGGGGAACTTCACCGACGCTGCTATTGTGGCTACCGGGTTTGAGAGCGTATTCCAAGAAGGAATTTAAGAATAGCTCCACCCCGAAGTTAGTCATAGCACTACCAAAGAACACTGGCGTCATTTTGCCTTGATGTACCAAATCTAAATCAAGTTCTGGGCCGACACCTTCTAACAGTTCTAAGTCGTTTTTCAGTTGGTAGTAAAGATCCTGTTCTAGGAGTTCTTCAATTCTCGCATCGCCTAAATCGACTATGGTATCTCTAGCTTCGCGGCTACCGTGGGCGCTACGCTCAAACAAGTGAATTTGTTGTTTATCGCGGTCAAATACACCTTTAAAGCGATCGCCCATCCCAATCGGCCAATTTACCGCATAGGTCTGTAATCCTAATTCTTGCTCGATTTCGTCCAATAATTCTAAAGGTTCTCGCCCCGGACGGTCGAGTTTATTCACAAAGGTAAAAATCGGAATACCGCGTAACTTACAAACTTCAAATAACTTGCGGGTTTGCGGTTCCAAACCTTTCGCCACATCAATCAGCATCACCGCATTATCGGCGGCGGCGAGGGTGCGATAGGTATCTTCACTAAAATCTTGGTGTCCGGGGGTATCTAATAAATTTACCTGACAGTTACGATAGGCAAATTGCAGTACTGTAGATGTAATGGAAATACCCCGTTGCTGTTCCATTGCCATCCAGTCAGAGGTAGCTTTACGCTGCGCCCGTCGCGCCTTCACCGCCCCAGCCTCATGAATTGCTCCTCCGTATAACAGTAACTTTTCTGTCAGCGTCGTTTTCCCTGCGTCTGGGTGAGAAATAATTGCAAAGTTGCGGCGAAGTTCAACTGCTTGTTGCAAATCTACCTGTAGTTCAGTTGACATATTTGTATTTATCTGCTTCCTGTGAACTTAATGTAATTTTTCTTTAACTTGGTAAGTCTTTTAATCTTAGAACAAGGACGCACGCGATCGGGTCGATTGGGGAGGCAAGGGAGACAAGGGAGACAAGGGGGACAAGGGGGACAAGGGGGACAAGGGGGACAAGGGGGACAAGGGAGACAAGGGGGACAAGGGAGACAAAAAATATTATCCAATGCCCAATGCCCAATGCCCAATGCCCATCACCTAAAGAATCTATTAACTTACAGTTAAATGTAGAGGTTTATGGAAGAATATATGGCAGCATTGCTTTAGCTACACTTTGGATTTATAACTCCCCTAACAGTTATCAGGGATCTACTTAACCAAAGGCTGACTATTTGGCTCATTTTTGTGGTAATTAGCCCTAGTAAGTACTTCAAAGATACAAAATTGATTGCTTGAAGTCTTGACTACAAACTGGATCGCTAAATGAACCATACCATTATTACGTTTTGTTTCAGAATCTTTTAACGTCAATAGTGGTAATTATAAGTGATTAATTTTCGTTTGGTAATTGACAATTGTTTGCTTATCTGTAAGGCAAATAATTCTTATTTCTCCCTCTTCTTCATTCCTTAGTCATTAATATTGACAAATAACAATTGTACAGACAAGGGTTCATCGCGTCTCTGACCAATGACTAATGACCAACGACAAGTTCATGGCAGATATTTGAGGGGATTTGTAATCTTTTTTTTGTAGCTTGTCTAACAGATGTCTGCCACGCTGTACAATACGAAATTGCCCCACAGCTTCATCAACAGTAGGGCAAAGGACAGTTAAGCACTGCTCGTAGTCTGTCCTAGCTGAGTAAGGTTTTTCCTTGCTTTTGTGACGCTTTATTTTGTGTCCATTTGCGTTGTAATTCTTCATAAAACTTTATGTTTCCAACTCACCGCCCCCGCCGTCTGCGTACCCATCCCCAACTGCGCCGGATGGTACGAGAAAACAGTTTATCGACAAGTGATTTAATTTACCCCTTATTTGCAGTACCTGGTGAGGGAATTGCCAATGAAGTTAAATCAATGCCTGGAGTTTATCAACTTTCGGTAGATAAAATTGTCGAAGAGGCGAAGGAAGTTTATGACTTAGGAATTCCAGCGATCATTTTGTTTGGTATTCCTGCTGATAAAGATGTAGATGCTACTGGTGCTTGGCATGATTGCGGGATTGTACAAAAAGCAGCTACTGCGGTGAAGGAAGCAGTACCCGATTTAATTGTGATTGCTGATACTTGTCTGTGTGAATATACTAGTCACGGTCATTGCGGCTACTTAGAAGTAGGCGATTTAACAGGCAGAGTATTAAACGATCCAACTTTAGAATTACTCAAGAAAACAGCAGTTTCTCAAGCGAAAGCTGGCGCGGATATTATTGCACCTTCGGGAATGATGGACGGTTTTGTGCAAGCTATTCGTGCTGGTTTAGATGAAGCTGGTTTCCAAGATACGCCGATTTTATCTTATGCGGCTAAATATGCCTCAGCTTATTATGGCCCATTTAGAGATGCGGCGGAATCAACACCACAATTTGGCGATCGCAGAACTTACCAAATGGATCCAGGTAACGCCCGCGAAGCGATTAAAGAAATTGAATTGGATATCGCTGAAGGCGCTGATATGTTGATGGTGAAGCCAGCTTTAGCCTACATGGATGTCATTTGGCGGGTGAAAGAAGCCAGCAACCTACCAGTAGCGGCTTATAACGTTTCTGGCGAATATTCTATGGTGAAAGCTGCTGCCCTCAACGGCTGGGTTGACGAACAGCGCATAGTCATGGAAACTTTAACCGGCTTTAAACGTGCTGGCGCAGATTTAATTTTGACTTACCACGCCAAAGACGCAGCCCGTTGGTTAGAGTCTAGCAGGTAAATTAAAGAGAGCGATCGCTCTTTTGTTAACTAATCTCACGCATAGGTATCAAGGTGCTAATTAGATTGAGTATCTTGGTATCTCAGCGTGAGATTATTGTGGGAATTTCGCAAAGTTTTTGTTGAAGAATAAACTTAAATTCTTGGTCAAACCTGCGTCAGGCGGAAAAAACTAAAAAAGCCCCATTTACTATACAGCTTGAGGGGCTAGTAAAACTTTTACTGGCATCACTGAACTACCGCACTTCCATAAGCGATTCCAGATGCATTAAGCAATAAATCTCAACAATTAAAATGTTTAGGTGATGACTGGAGATCGGTTAATAGAAATTAACTGACTGAAATCCTTACCCACAGAACATTTCTCACTACTAGAATATTTACGGAGATGAGCAATCGCGGACATGAAAACAAGTCAAATATATCCGCGATAGTACATAAATATGGGGTGGTTTCGTTTGCCAGATTCGCGGGCGATCGCTTATAAAAGAATATAGTTAATAAAATTTCCGTAATCGACATTTAATGTCAGCCGATTTAATAAATACAATCTAAGTTTTTCTAGGGAGCATGAGATATGGATATGCAAGTCCTGAGAGAACGCGCTGGCCTTAGCCGTGCAGAGGTTGCCTTCAGGCTTGCAATCAGTGAAACTAGTGTGCGCAACTGGGAAGCTGGGCGTACTGAACCGACAATGACACCGAAAAAATATTTAGATGCGTTGCGTCTATTTAAATGCACGCCAGAAGAGTTAGCAGCAGCTAGCGAAAAATCAATTAACCAACGCCATAAACGCAAACCAGGTAGACCAAAACGCTTCCCAGAAGTTGTCACGCAAGTAGCTGATTCGCCAGTTTGTACTTAGGGGCTAGGGGCTAGGGGCTAGGGGCTAGGGGTTAGAAGGGACAAGGGAGACAAGGGAGACAAGGGAGACAAGGAAGATAATTGTACAGACGCGATTCATCGCGTCTCTGAACAAATGCCCAATGCCCACTCGCCCTGAGCGAAGTCGTTCGCGTAGCGTCTCGCAGAGAAGGGATGCCCAATGCCCAATTACAAATGACTTTTTCAACTAGTGCGATCGCTGACGGTATTTGCCACGGCGGCGCGATAAGATTCTATAGCAACAGTTGTATTTAAGATTTAAATGGCAGAGACTCTTTTCTTTAACGCCCTCCGTGAAGCCATTGATGAAGAAATGGCGCGTGATTCTAGTGTATTTGTGCTAGGTGAAGACGTAGGACATTATGGCGGTTCCTACAAGGTTACCAAAGACCTGTATAAAAAGTATGGCGATTTGAGAGTTCTCGATACCCCCATCGCCGAAAATAGTTTTACAGGCTTGGCTGTGGGTGCAGCGATGACTGGCTTAAGACCAATCATCGAAGGTATGAATATGGGTTTCTTGCTGTTGGCATTTAACCAAATCTCCAACAACGCGGGAATGCTGCGTTATACTTCCGGCGGTAACTTTAAAATCCCGATGGTGATTCGCGGCCCTGGTGGTGTAGGTAGACAGCTAGGTGCAGAACATTCCCAACGCTTAGAAACTTACTTCCAAGCGGTTCCTGGGTTAAAAATTGTCGCTTGCTCTACACCTTACAATGCTAAAGGTTTATTGAAAGCGGCAATCCGCGATGACAACCCCGTATTGTTCTTTGAACATGTTTTACTTTACAACTTAAAAGAAGACCTGCCAGAAGAAGAATATGTATTACCTTTAGATAAAGCAGAAGTTGTGCGTCGCGGTAAAGATGTCACAATTCTTACATATTCACGGATGCGTCATCACGTGATGCAAGCTGTGAAAACTTTAGAAAAACAAGGTTACGACCCCGAAGTCATTGATTTAATATCACTGAAACCTTTAGATTTTGATACCATCGGTGCTTCGATTCGCAAAACTCATCGCGTCATTGTTGTGGAAGAAGCTATGCGTACAGCAGGTATTGGCGCAGAAGTTATCGCTTCCATTAATGACCGCTTATTTGATGAGTTAGATGCGCCTGTATTGCGTCTTTCATCTCAAGATATTCCCACACCATATAACGGCAACCTCGAGCGTCTGACAATTGTTCAACCAGAACAAATCGTAGAAGCCGTACAAAAAATGGTGGCTATGCGCGTTTAATAATCAAGGCAGAGGGCAGGAGGCAGATGGCAGAAGGAATGAAGTTAATCAGCATTCAATTTGCATCATCCCTAGCCTCAGAAAGATGCAGGGATGAAATTGGACAGATTATTTAGTCTCCTCTGTTTTGTGCGATCGCCAATGGGAAATTTGCTGGCTCTAATTCAGATGTGAGGTGAAATTTCCACGTGAACCAAACCTTCTGCCCTCTGCCCTCTGCCATCTGCCTTCTTTTACAATAAAAGTTACCACTCTTAACCAATAACTCATAACGATGGAAAAGAACGCTATTATAGCGTTTGTCAGTTGCGAGTGATGGTTATGGTATGCAAAAACAGCGATCGCTATTAGCGTTAATTGTCGTTTTGATTATTGCTGCTATTGCAGTGATTCTCACAATTCCCATTCCCTTAGGATTGGATTTGCGCGGTGGTTCACAGTTAACAATTCAGGTGAAACCAACAGCAGAAATTAAGCAAATCACCGAAAACGAATTAGAAGGTGTGAAGAAAGTTGTCGAAGGCCGGATTAACGGACTCGGCGTTTCTGAACCGGTAATTCAAACTGTGGGTACAGATAAAATCCTGGTGCAACTTCCAGGGGTAAACGATCCAGAACAAGCTGAAAGAATTCTTGGCGGTACAGCAGAATTAGAATTTCGTAAACAAAAACCGAGTACAGAACCTCAACTATTTGCTTTTAGAGCTTCGCGATTTGAATTGAAGAAAAAGCAAGACGAATTGAGAAATAGCAACGATGCAGCAGCGATCGCTAAAAATCAAGAAGAGTTGCAGAAAAATAATCAAGCGATCGCGGAATTATTTGAAAGTACCAATCCGCCCCTCATTGGTAAATATCTAGAAAATGCCTACGGTGAACCCACCCAACAAGGTAATAACTGGAATGTGGCCATTCGCTTTAAACCCAAAGGTGGCGAACTGTTTGCCGAACTGACAAAAAACCTCGCCGGTACTGGACGGGCGATTGGCATTTTTCTCGATAATGAATTAATCAGTTCTCCTAGCGTCGGCCCAGAATTTGCAGCTACCGGGATTACTGGTGGTTCAGCTGTAATTACAGGTACTTTTACCCCCCAAGAAGCCAATGATTTAGGCGTACAGCTACGCGGTGGTGCATTACCTGTTCCCGTAGAAATTGCCGAAATCCGCACAGTTGGCGCTACCTTAGGTAAAGACAGTATTCAAAGCAGTATCTATGCGGGGATTGGCGGTCTAATTTTAGTCTTAATCTTTATGGTGGTCTATTACCGCCTACCCGGTTTAATTGCCAATTTCGCCTTGATTATCTACGCTTTGTTAACCTGGGCTAGCTTTGCTTTGTTGGGTATCACCCTGACTTTACCAGGGATTGCCGGATTTATTCTGAGTATTGGCATGGCAGTGGATGCCAATGTACTAATTTTTGAACGCACAAGAGAAGAATTGCAAGCAGGTAAAAGCTTGTATCGTTCTGTAGAATCTGGCTTTTATCGCGCCTTTTCTAGTATTCTCGATGGTAACGTCACCACAGTGATTGCCTGTGCCGCACTATTCTGGTTAGGATCTGGCTTGGTCAAAGGTTTTGCCGTCACCTTGGCTTTAGGGGTAGCCATGAGTATGTTTAGTGCCATTACTTGTAGCCGCACCTTCATGTTTGTCGCTATTTCCATTTCCTCACTACGTAAACCAGAATTATACTGTCCGAACCTGCCAACATCGAACAAGGCAGAGGTAGCGCAATGAAACTAAGTATTAACAAATCGCGATCGCTTTGGTGGGTTATTTCGTCTGCCGTTATCCTCGCTGGTATCGCCGCAATGGTGATTTCTTGGCAAAATCCCAACATTAAAGCACCCCTGCGTCCCAGTTTAGATTTTGTCGGTGGTACAAGATTGCTCCTAGAACGGGACTGCAATAAACCTGGTAACTGCGATCAGCCAATTGATATTAATGTCGTCCGAGATGTAGCTAAAGACAAAGGACTGGGTGATAGCAGTATCCAAATTGTTGCTGACAGAGAAACTAAAGCCGAAAATGGCATCTTAATCCGGACAAAAACCTTAGATCTCAAACAGCGTACTCAGCTGCAAACTGCTTTAAGCGAAAAAATCGGTGCTTTTGACGAAACAAAAAACCAAATTGACACCGTAGGGCCATCTTTAGGACGAGAGTTGTTTACATCCGGCATTATCGCCCTGATTGTGTCCTTTGTGGGCATCATTCTTTACTTAACAGTCCGCTTTCAGTTGGACTATGCTGTATTTGCCATTGTGGCGCTATTTCATGATGTTTTAATTACAGCCGGGATTTTTTCGATATTTGGTTTAACACTAGGTACAGAAGTAGACAGCTTGTTTATTGTCGCCCTGTTAACAATTACAGGATTTTCCGTCAACGATACCGTAGTAATTTACGATCGCATTCGTGAAACCCTGAAAATTAATCCCAACCGTCCCATAGCTGAGATTGTGGATGATGCGGTTAACCAAACCTTAGGCCGATCCATCAACACAACCTTAACAACCATGCTGCCTTTATTGGCTATCTTGTTTTTTGGGGGAGAAACCCTGAAAAACTTT
Source organism: Calothrix anomala FACHB-343 (assembly GCF_014696435.1). Taxonomy (GTDB): domain Bacteria; phylum Cyanobacteriota; class Cyanobacteriia; order Cyanobacteriales; family Nostocaceae; genus Aulosira; species Aulosira anomala_A. The sequence goes on from NZ_JACJQG010000078.1 coordinate 8,400, forward strand.
GCTTTAGCTCTACTAATTGGCTTTATTGCGGGGGCTTATTCGAGTATTTTTATCGCTAGTACTTTGCTAACTCTCTGGCGAGAACGTACTGGTAAATCTAGTGCAGGAGCTAGTCCTGAGATGCTCGATACCTCTGCTGGTTCCCAAGATACTTAAACTTGCCGCTATTTCCTAGTTGGGTAAATTTGCGATAGATTGGATGATTTGCGATTGGTGGCATATCTTAAACAACAGTATCCCCAATCAAAAATCGCAAATCCGCAATTCCCATTAATAGCACTCATATTCTGCCTTCTTCAGCTCTATGGATCAATCGGAACAACCGTCACTTAATGGCAATAACTTGCACAATCCTGACCCAACTTTTGCCCAACAAGTGCAAAGGCTACATCAGCTGACAGTCTACGGTCGATGGTTGTTTGTCGGTTGCTTGTGGCTAACCATCGCGCCTATTTGCTTGTGGAACCTCAAAGCAGAAATTGCTCTATGGCGACAATACTTTACTTGGGTAGCAGTGCGATATGGACTTGTATACCATCCACTGTCTACCTTTGGTTTAGCCTTGTGTATTGGAATGACAACTTCTGTTTTAATTTGGCAAAGTCGCAATATTTTGATGGGACTACCAGCCAAGGAAAAGCAACAATTAGAAAAGCAAGTATTTCGCATCCGCCAGCAAGGTTCTAGTCATCCTCTGTGGAAGTGGGTATGTCAGCCAGTAAAAGAAATTAAAGATAATTAGAGTAAATATGAATACATTTTTTAGAGCAATACAGTTCAGTTAGCCTTGAAAACCTTAAACTGTGTAGGTTGGGTTGAGGAACGAAACCCAACATTTCCGAGCTTTTGTTGGGTTTCACTTCGTTCAACCCAACCTACGATTATCCTTAACTGAACCGTATTGCCCTATAACCAGAGCCAAAATAAGCGCTGCATATTTAGCAAAATCTGTAAAAATAAGGTTGAAGGTAGTAAAAATACTGCTCTGGGTGTTGTCAATGAACTATTCTCAAATTCAATTTAGCGATCGCAAATCTGAAATTGATCTTCACCAACTACAACAGCTATTTAATCTCTCGGCTTTTTGGGCGAGAGAACGGAGTATAGAAGATTTGAGTATAGCTATAGCCAATAGCGAACCTGTAATTTCTCTGTGGGATGAGCAAAGGCTCGTGGGCTTTGCGCGAGCAACTTCCGATGTTATCTATCGCGCGACAATTTGGGATGTGGTGATTCATCCAGAATATCGCGGTCGGGGATTGGGTAGCAAATTAGTGGAAACAGTCCTCAGCCATCCCCGCGTGAGGTCGGTTGAGCGTGTATATTTGATGACAACTCATCAACAAGAATTTTATGAAAAGATTGGCTTTGAATGTAACAAAACCACGACTATGGTATTACACAACCAATCTGAGTTTAATTCTCTAACGACGGGAGAAATTCAACTTCAGCGATCGCGAGGGGTATAGATAGTTGTAATCTGGTAAATTCTGCGGTTTCTAACTCAGTGCTAGGAGGAACAATTTCTAATTTTCCTCCCATCGCTTCTAATAGTGTTTGATTGAGTAACAACTTCATCCCTGGTGACAAACTCGGCTGATTTTGCATTAATACAGATTTGTCTTCTGTATCAATAAACTCTATGGATTTAATGAAATCAATAGATTCACTTCCCGGTAGCGCGTGAACTGGGACATCTAACCAAATGTATGCAATATTACCCGCAGTTGCAGTAGTCAGAGAAATACTTCCTTCTTCCATCTGCGCGATCGCTGTATCTATTAAAGTTACCAATATTTGCCGCAACCAACGCGGATCGGCTAAAACATAAGTTTCTGGATCGGGTGGGGAAATTTGCAAGGGATAATTGCGATTCGCCGCCAGCATGTGAGTTAATTTATCAACCTCTTGCAAAATCTCCGCTAATGACAGAGGTTGAATATCTAACTTATTAGTGCCATGCTCTACCCTAGCAACATTGAGAATTTCATCAATCAGCTTGAGTAGCTTTAATGCTCGTTCGTGAGCTTGCGCCACAAATTCCCGCTCTTCTTCGGGATTTTCACACAAATCCGACAAAATTAACTGATGTAAACCAATTAAACCATTCAGAGGCGATCGCAATTCATGGGTAGTTCGTGCTAAAAAACCCGCTTTAAACTGGCTCATCTCCTTAGCCATTGCGTATGCTAGCTGAGTTTCTTGTAAGCTTTGGCGCAATTGTGTTAAAGATTCCGGCGCTATTTCTGGTTTCTGGGTAGTCTCAATTACAGTATCATCCACAGACTTTGATTCTGTAGTTGCTACCAGGGATGAGCTAGTTATACCCTGGCTAGAACGTCCCCAGAACCAACGAAAACTCAATCCTAAAGCTAGTCCCAATCCTAAATATACCCAGTTACTCCAATTCATAGTATTCGGCAATTATATAATTAGATTCTTTGACCAAAAATAGTCAAAATTAAGTTCCTAATTCTTAGTCTCAGACCTAGATATTGACAATGCAGCAATTTTATTATTCCCTGAAGCGTTCTTTAAATTCTATTTACTTACTGCAATAGCAGATTCCGACTGAAAAAAGCAGGGGAGCAGGGAGCAGGGAGCAAGGGGGATTAATGAATTTTTCATCTGTTCTGCTGTACGCAGTTCACGATCGCTATTTAGTAGATTATTGGCAGATTATAAGTTAAATAAGTACCTACGCATAATTATTTAGACATTTTTTCAATACAGATAAAATCGCTGTATTCCTTCCCTGTTCCCTGTTCCCTTGCCTAAATGTATAATTTATTTTGCACGACTACTTATTTAACTTGATATTGCCTTGGCGTAAAATTTGCCAATTATTTCCTGTCCATTTAGCGACAGTTGAAGGTACACCCCCTGTAGATGTATCTTGGGAAACTTCTGTGACGCTCAAAGTCAAAGCTTGGGAGAATTGAGACTCAATTTCCGCCATAGTTTGTAAAGGCGGTTGACCAGAAAGATTGGCGCTAGTGGTAGCTAAAGGGCCTGTTTGGGATAAAATGCGTTGAGCGATCGCGCTATCTGGTACTCTAATTCCAATTGTCGTTGGATCGGTAGGATTCATCACCTTTGGCACTAAATCAGAAGCGGGTAAAACTAAAGTCAGTCCACCCGGCCAATATTTATTTGTAATTTCCTGCCAGATTTTATACTCATCTGTTTGACCTTGCACATAAGGCCATAAATCTTCAGCTTTCGCACCCATTAAAATCAACGGTTTATCCTGACTGCGTTGTTTAGCCGCAAAAATTAATTCTGCCTTTTCTGGTAAAGATGCTAGTGCTGGTACAGTATCCGTAGGAAAACTCACCAATAACCCAGCGCGTGCGCCATCTATTAGTTCTGCGAAGGAAACTTGCGTCATATTGCTAGTATTGGCTGTGTAAAACTTAATATCTGATTTTTAAAATACATGTAGGGTGCGCATTACTCAGCAAAACCTAAATCTAAATATCTAATTGTTGTCATTGCAAATTACAAATTAGTCCTACTTGCGCTTTTTTGCTGATGAATTAGCAACTCTTGACTCAATGGTAAATTCTGGGATTTCTGCCAATTCTACATCACTCAAGCTATACTGCTCGCATACCAGACTCAAGCGATAACCGGGGGTTTGCACAGCGTTAACAGAATGGGTTAAATCGCCTTGAAAGTAGAGTAAAGTATTCATTTGCGGTTTAATTTGCCCAAGTTGGCGTTTTTGCGATCGCAATACCAATTCTCCCCCTTGCATATTCTCTGGTACGCGCACGTACAGAACGCTGACAAATAATGGCGGCTCAATAGTTTTACAATAGGAACGCAAAGAGCGATCGATGTGCGGATCGACACGAGAACCTTCCTTGAGCAACAAAGGATTGAGGTAAAAAGCGTTACAGTTCTCTTTCAGCGCCAAATCCATATAAGGCTTAAAGTAGGGAAATTTTTGTTCTACTTTGGCTATATGTGATTTTTGAAACACTACAGAAAATCCCTTCGTCCCCACAAAATCGCGGTTGAGATTGTTAACCGCAAAATAAGGACAAGCGTGGATTTCTCCCCATAAGTCGTTGAGATAATTGCTGGGGAAAGCATTGGGTTGTAATTGATAGTGTTTCACTGTGACGCGAATAACTCTGTTGAATCGGGAAGAACGATGACCAAGAAATCAATTATGCCATTGCTGTGTATGCAGGGAAAGCATTCGTAGTCAGGACTTTATTCTTCACTACATCGCCTAAATTCATAATTTCTCTCGTAAATTAAGTTTGTGAATTGTATTTTAACTTTTGCGACTATTATTTTAGCTTTTGCGATTCGCAAACTAACTTTCTGACTCAGAAACTAACTTTCTGACTCGCAAACTAACACTTACGATTCGCAAACTAACTTTCTGACTCGCAAACTAACTTTCTGAATCGTATTTTAACTTCACGGATTATATAAAGACTAAAAAAAGAAAATAACCACAACAATAGCTATATTTATTTTGTTTAAAATTGGATACGCTCTCAGATTGCTGTTATCATTCATTAGCTTTAAACATCGTCCATTTTGAAACCTGGAGTAGTGCGGGCAGGGTTCGACTGAGCGCTCACACCGAAGTCTTGCCCGCTAAGAAGCGCAGGGAGCAAGATGCTCCCACTACTTTTAAAACTATGGTTCTCAAAATAAATGTGGTTTAATACTCAATTTTTGGGTGTGGCGTTTAACGCAAAATCTGATCGATCGTGCGATTTGCTTGAGAAGCGTAACCACCGCCAAATAAATTGAAGTGATTCAGGATGTGATACAGGTTATAAAGCGCCTTTCTTTGCTCGTAACCGACATCTAAAGGAAAGACTTCGTTATAACCTTGATAAAATGCGGCGGGGAAACCACCAAATAATTCTGTCATAGCGATATCAACTTCGCGATCGCCAAAATAAGTCGCCGGATCAAATATCACTGGTTCGCCAGACACCGTACACCCCGCATTCCCACCCCATAAATCGCCATGTACCAAAGAAGGTTCTACATCACGATCCGCTAATAATTCCGGGATAGCTGCTAATAACTTCTCTTCCTTAGGAAAACTCCCTCCGCGTCGCCTAGCTAACTGAAATTGATAACCTAAGCGATGTTTTGCATAAAATTCTGCCCAATCTGCCGTCCAATTATTAATTTGGGGCGTGGAACCAATAGTATTGTTAATTTTCCAACCAAAACCTTGACTACTAGTCGCTTTATGCATTTGCGCTAGCTTTCGCCCCATTTCTTGAGAAGATTTGGTGTTATTACCCCCCATCTCTAACCATTCCAACACAATGTAGCCAGAATTCCCCACAGTTCCCCAGCACAAAGGTTGAGGAACGCGAATACTAGCCGTATTCAGCATTTCCGCCAACCCCAGCGCCTCAGCTTCAAACATCGCCACCTGGGATGCTTGATTGAGTTTGACAAAATAGGTACGTTCATTATCAGAGACAGCATAGCCTTGGTTAATGCACCCACCACTCACCGAGCGCCTTTGCTGACTCTGAAATTTTTCCCCCGTCACCCGGCTAATATGGGCATCAATATCTGTCCACATTGTGTTTATTTGCTTTGCTAGAGACGCGATGAACCCTTGTCTGTACAAGAGTCATTTGCTAGAGACGCGATGAACCCTTGTCTGTACAATTATCCCCCTTCCATGCCCAATGCCCAATGCCCCATGCCCAATGCCCTATTCTGGTTTAATTACAACTACACCATAAGCATCGGGAGAAAGATATTTTTGAGCGGCTTGCATTAAGTCGCTGGCTTCTTGGGCTTGGATATTGGCGGGGTAGTTGAAGGCTGGTTCTAAATCTCCCAGCATGGACTGATAATAACCATACAACCCAGCGCGATCGCTTGGGGTTTCATTGCCAAAAATAAATCGGTTGGCGACTCGGCGGCGTACTCGCGCAATTTCTGAGGATTTTACCAATTCTGTTTGTAACATGCGGATATGTTGCGCGATCGCCTCTTCTACTGCGGCGACATTTTCCACTGGGCACTTAGCAGAAATATAAAATGTCCCTTGTAGCTGATTGCTCATATTGCTCACAGCAATCGAAGAAACTAAATTTCTTTCTTCCCGCAAATCATGTACCAGTCTGGATGTACGCCCATGGCCTAAAATTCCCGCTAATACATCCAGGGCGTAGGTTTCCTCAATATATTTCAACCCCGGAACTCGCCACACTATCACCAGTCGCGCTTGTTGAAGACTTTCATCCACAAATTCTTGGCGCACAACTTCTGTAAACGCTGGTTCGGGATGGATTACCGATTCTACCCACAATTGGGCATTTTTGCTGGTAATCGTTTCATTAATACCTTGAGCCACAATATCAATTAATTCTTCCGTCGGCAAATTCCCCACAGCCACAGCCGTAATCGATGGGGGTTGATACAAACTCCCGTGAAAATCGCGCATTTGCTGCGGTTTAAGTTGAGAAATCACCGATTCCGGCCCCAATACCGGACGACGATAAGGTAAGCGTTCAAAAGCCATTTCCATCGCCCGCCGAAAAGTCCGCCGTTGGGGATTATCTTCAGAACGGCGAATTTCTTCCAACACTACCAAGCGTTCCCGTTCAAAAGCATCATCCTCAATACTAGGATTAAACACCACATCCATTTGTAGCGGCGCAAGTTCGGCAAAATCCTTGGGAGCAGTAGTTATATAGTAATGAGTATAATCTTGGCTAGTAGCGGCATTAGTTACCGCACCTCTTTCTTCAATGCGACGTTCAAATTCGCCACTAGCTAGGCGTTTTGTGCCCTTAAAAATCATGTGCTCTAAAAAATGAGCCATGCCGTTAATAGTATCCGATTCTACCGCCGAGCCTACGTTAATCCACAAGCTGAGGTTTACAGCATCAATCGGCATTTGCTCCGCGACTATGGTTAAGCCGTTCGGTAACTGGTGCAGTTTTGGAGCATTGAGACGAGGAAATTTTATCAGGGTTGAGGTCATTGGTAGTAGTGAGTGGTGAGGTGAAAAACGGCCTTACTTCTTTAATCTTATCTATGACTGGTAAGTACTAGTGGGAAAATGGGTATGGGGCATTGGGCATTGGGCATGGGAAAGAGATATTTTCATATTTGGTTGTAAAATTTTTTCGTGATTGACTAACTTGAAAATGGGCATGGGGCATTGGGCATTGGGCATGGGAAAGACAAATTTTCATGCTTGGTTGTGCCAAAACCTGGCGTGAATGGCTAACTTGAAAATAAGCGTTGACTGTTGACTGGGAAGAGATATTTTTATGTTTGGTTGTGAGATTTTCTCGTGATTAGCTGTCTTGAAAATAGTTGTAAGAGATAAGGAGGACAAGAAACTTTAGATTTACGATGCGTGAATTTCAATCTCAAATCCAAAATTGTTTCAATGCCCCATGCCCAATGCCCAATGCCCAATGCCCCATGCCCCTTGCATTAACACAAGCATTGATGAAAAAATTGATCCGCGAGTAGCTTCGCTGTTGCCAAGGGAAGTAAGAGGATATCCGTGAAAGTTTTAGTTGTTGGAAATGGGGGGCGCGAACACGCTCTGGCTTGGAAACTGCTGCAATCTAACCAAGTTGAGCAAGTTTTTTGTGTACCGGGTAATGGCGGTACGGCAAGTATGGCAAATTGCCAAAATATACCTCTGGCGGTAGATGATTTTCCGGGCATTGGTAATTATTGTCATCATAATGGGATAAATCTTGTCGTAGTGGGGCCGGAAGTACCCTTAGCGAAAGGAATTACAGATTTTCTTCATAATCAAGGATTAAAGGTATTCGGACCTACTAGAGCCGGGGCACAAATTGAAGCAAGTAAGGCTTGGTCGAAGGCTTTAATGCAAGAAGCTGGTATTCCTACAGCGAAAGCCGCCGTATTTACCGAAGCCGCAGCTGCTAAATCTTATGTCACCGCCCAGGGCGCACCAATTGTAGTTAAAGCTGATGGCTTGGCGGCTGGTAAAGGCGTCACAGTGGCGGAAACTGTAGAACAGGCTCACAGTGCCATTGAGGCGATATTTCAAGGACAATTTGGCAGTGCTGGGGAATTTGTTGTTATTGAAGAATGTTTAATTGGGCAAGAAGTTTCGGTGTTAGCCTTAACTGATGGCTTAACAATTCGCCCCTTATTACCCGCCCAGGATCATAAACGTATAGGCGAAGGCGATACAGGCGATAATACCGGGGGAATGGGAGCTTACGCCCCTGCGCCCATTGCCACACCAGAGATTATGGCGCGGGTGCAAACTGAAGTTTTAGAAAGAGCGATCGCGACTTTAAAAGCTAAAGGTATAGATTACCGGGGTGTACTCTACGCCGGCTTAATGATTGCTCCCAACGGCGACTTTAAGGTGTTGGAATTTAACTGTCGCTTTGGCGATCCGGAAACTCAAGTCATCCTCCCCCTGCTAGAAACCCCCTTAGAAGAGTTAATTTTAGCCTGTGTAGAACAGCGTTTAGCCCAAACACCAATCGCTTGGAAACCCGGAGCAGCAGCCACCGTTGTTGCTGCTGCTGGCGGTTATCCTGGAGAGTATGAAAAAGGATATGTAATTACGGGAATTACTCAAGCCACCGCCACCGGAGTCACCGTATTTCATGCAGGGACAACATTAAACCAGCAACAAGAAATTGTCACCAATGGCGGGCGCGTATTAAACGTCACTGGTACAGGCGCAAATTTTGCAGAAGCGATCGCCCAAGCCTACAAAGGTTTAGAATCAATTCACTTTACAGGCATATATTACCGTAGGGACATTGGGCATAGAGTGAAGGATTAGGGCATTGGGCATGGGGCATTGGGCATGGGTATTATTAATACTCCCTTGTTCTCCTTGTCCCCCTTGTCCTCCTTGTCCTCCTTGTCCCCCTGCCCCCCGCCCCCCTGCCTCCTCCTTGACTCTTGCTTAACTTCTTCACATATTTGTTGAATTAACTGTTAATTTTTTAGTTGTTGGGGTTTAAAACAAGAACTACTAACAACTTATATTTAAAATGCTGGCTCTTTTGAAAACAATCCGAGAAACGATCGCAAATTGGTGGTCAGATTTCACCCTCCAGACTAAGCTATTGGCTGCGGCTACATTAGTAGTGTCTTTAGCCATGAGTGGATTAACCTTCTGGGCGGTGAATACGATTCAGCAGGATGCACAAGTAAATGATACCCGCTTCGGTCGTGACCTTGGACTGCTGCTAGCTGCCAATGTGACGCCGTTAATTGCTGAAGATAAACGCCAAGAAGTTGCCCAATTTTCCCAACGCTTCTACAGCAGCACCTCAAGCGTGCGTTATATGCTCTACGCTGATGAAACTGGGGAAATCTATTATGGGATTCCTTTTTGGGAAACCGAGGTAGAAACCTCTTTAACCATTGAACGGCGTATCGAACTACCAGAGGATTACGCTAAAGAAAGCGATAAGCCAATGGTACGCCAACACATGACTCCCGATGGTTCGGTGACTGATGTGTTTGTCCCCCTAATTGCCGATCGCAAATATTTGGGTGTCTTAGCAATTGGCATTAATCCTAACCAAACTGCTGTTATCTCTACCAATTTTACCCGCGATGTCACCATTGCCGTATTTATTACTATCTGGGTCATGGTAATTTTGGCAGGGGTGGTAAATGCGCTCACCATTACCAAGCCAATTAAAGAACTGTTAGTAGGTGTCAAGCAAATCGCCGCCGGGAACTTTAAGCAGCGAATTGACTTACCACTAGGCGGCGAACTAGGAGAGTTAATTCTCAGCTTTAATGATATGGCAAAGCGATTAGAAAGCTATGAAGAACAGAATATTGAAGAACTCACAGCCGAAAAAGCCAAGCTAGAAACTCTCGTTTCCACCATTGCCGACGGTGCGGTGTTGATTGACAATAACATGCAGGTAATCTTAGTCAATCCCACAGCCAAGCGAATTTTTGCTTGGGAAAGTGATGAAGTAGTCGGTTGTAATGTGCTACATCACTTACCGCCAGCCGTGCAAATGGAAATTAGTCGTACTTTGTATGAAATGGCTGCTGGTGAATCGGAAAGTGCGGAATTTCGCATCGCTTTAAATCAACCTACCCAACGTACTATCCGCATTCTGTTAACCACAGTTTTGGATTTACAACGGGAAAGTGTCAAAGGTATCGCCATTACCGTCCAAGATATTACCAGGGAAGTTGAACTCAACGAAGCCAAAAGCCAATTTATCAGCAACGTATCTCACGAACTGCGCACGCCTTTGTTCAATATCAAATCTTTTATCGAAACTTTGCACGACTACGGCGAAGACTTGAGTACAGAACAACGCCAAGAGTTTCTCCAAACAGTTAACCATGAAACCGATCGCCTGACACGCCTAGTCAACGATGTTTTAGATTTATCGAAACTGGAATCTGGGCGGACTTACAATTTTGATGGTGTAGATTTAAGTCAAGCAATTGAACAAACCCTGCGGACTTACCAACTCAATGCTAAAGATAAAGGTATTGAATTAATTCAAGAAGTCAGCGTACCTGTACCTTTAGTTTTGGGTAACTACGATTTGTTACTGCAAGTATTAGCTAATTTAGTCGGTAACGCTCTTAAATTTACCCCCGCCGGTGGTAAAGTTGCGATCCGCGCCTATCAATTAAATCCTAAATCCGCAGAGCAAAAATCATCGCCACCAGTGCGCGTAGAAATATCTGATACTGGTATTGGCATTGCCAGCGAAGATCAACAAGCAATTTTCGATCGCTTCTTTCGCGTAGAAAATCGCGTGCATACCCTAGAAGGTACGGGTTTAGGGTTATCAATTGTCCGCAATATTATGGAACGCCATCATAGTAAAGTTAATTTGGTGAGTGAAGTAGGAATTGGCACAACTTTTTGGTTTGATTTGTCCGTATTTGAGTAAGATAAAAAATCACCAATGCATAAAGATAAACCTGGATTGATAACAGCATTTTATCTACAAATGTAGCGGCACAACAATGTTTTTGCTTCTATCTATATAGCAGATTTCATTTGAGTGAGGCATGTCTGTAGGGGCACGCACTGCCGTGCCCCTAAGCATCGTGATATGATAATGTCACTAAAATGCTGATTCGCTTACTTAATCAAGATAGTTGACAGAATATTAAAACTTTATTAGTATACATTGGTATTTTAGCAAAAATAGTTTATTCATCTGTTTTTAAGTGGATAAATGCCAAATTTAAGGTATTACTTAGTAAACAAACAATTAATCAAGAGTCAATTATGTCGGCAGCTTTAATTACAGGTGCATCTTCAGGAATAGGTGCTGTTTTTGCTCAAGAACTAGCTAAACAAAATAAAAATTTAGTTTTGGTGGCTCGTTCTGAAGAAAAACTACAGCAAATTGCTGCAACATTACAAGCACAATATCCCATCTCAATTCAAATTATTAAACAAGATTTAACTGAAGCTGATGCAGTTAATCAAATATTTTCTAAATTAGAATCACAACAAATAAATATAGATTTTTTAGTTAACAATGCTGGGTTTGGGGAATATGGAGCATTCACTCAAACCCAATGGGAACGTAACCAAAAAATGATTCAATTAAATATCTTGGCTTTAGTAGAGTTGACTTACAAGTTTCTCCCAAGCATGATCCGTAATAATTATGGAAGAATAATTAATGTTGCTTCTATAGCTGCTTTTCAACCTATGCCCTATGTATCTGTGTATGGGGCGACAAAAGCATTTGTACTGAGTTTTACGGAAGCACTCTGGGCGGAAAATCAAAATACAGGCGTGAACATTCTCGCTTTATGCCCTGGTTCCACAAAAACTGAATTTTTTCAGGAAGCTGGCTGGGGACAATACTCTACAAATAGTTCAGCATATCAAAATGCTGATGAACCATTGACTGTAGTAAAAATAGCCCTGAAAGCTATTGAACAAGGAAATTCGTATTCAGTACCTGGTAACTTTGTCAATCAGATTATCGTTAATATACCGAGATTGTTACCCAGAAAAATGACGGCTAAATTTGTAGAACAATCGTTTCGCCCTAACTAGTAAGCTGTTAAGCATTTAATATGCACATTGAGGGCGCAAGGGAAAAGGTTTGCAGCTTTTCCCAGCATAAACAATGATGGAATTTAAATAACTATTAGCTTACCGCTACGCAGACTCACTTATCTGTGGCAATACCCTGGAGTTAAGGATACATTGCAGTTTGGGCTGTGGAAATTGTGGATAAATAATTGCTAATTGATTTTTTGGATAGTTTCATAATTTGCTTTCTGTGGAAAACTTGTGGAAAAACCCTATAAGTTTTCCACAAGGTAAATATACTTATATGAATTTTTTACGAAAAACTATCAAGTTTTCCCCAAAATTTTCCCCAAATAATCATTTTTTTCCACAGGCGAATAAATTTTTAATATATTTTTATACTGGGCTTAATATTTTTCGCAAACTGATGGCTGATAAAGCTGATGATTCATAGTCAAGGCTGTGGAAAACTTTGAGTCACCATCAAGTTGCTGGCGAGGATCGGCTATTCATATTGATACGATCGCTTAATTGACGCAGGGTATTTGCTAAAGTGCGATCGCTATCTCGCAATTGGGTAATCTTATCACAGCTGTAAATCACCGTTGTATGGTCTTTCCCGCCGAACTCTTCACCAATTCTCGGTAAACTCAAATCGGTATGTTGACGCATCAGATACATCCCGATTTGTCGCGCCCAGCTAATCTCTCGCCGGCGAGAATTACTTTTGAGGTCTTCAATGGAAACTTGATAAAAATCTGCGATCGCCTTTAAAATCAATTCTGGAGTCGCTGCTACATGCTGGTTGGGAGTTTCTAACAGTGGGGCGAGACTAGCAACAGACATCGGTAAACCACAATAAGAAATATAAGCGATCGCCTTCGTTAAGGCTCCTTCCAATTCGCGAATATTAGAAGTGTAGTTAGCAGCAATATATTCAATCACATCTAAAGACAGCTGAATTTTTTTATCCTCAGCTTTCTTTTGCAGAATCGCCATCCGCGTTTCTAAATCAGGCGGTTGAATATCAGCAATTAACCCCATCGAAAACCGCGAACATAATCTAGCTTGCAAACTAGGGATTTGGTTTGGCGGACGGTCGGAAGCAATTACCACTTGCTTACCAGCTTCATGTAAAGTATTAAAAGTATGAAAAAATTCTTCTTGAGTGTACTCTTTACCTTCCAAAAACTGAATATCATCAACTAACAACACATCAGCAGCTCGATAATGCTGGCGGAAACTTTGCATACTATCCTGGCGGATAGCTGTAATTAAATCATTAGTAAACTGCTCAGTAGAAACATAAAAGACTTTAGAATCTGGACAAATTTCTCGCCGATAATGTCCAATCGCCCGCATCAAGTGAGTTTTACCTAAACCGACACCGCCACATAAAAATAATGGGTTAAACTCTCTTCCTGGCGATTCCGCTACAGCCAAAGACGCCGCATGAGCCATGCGATTGTTAGCACCAACAACAAATTTAGAAAATACATAATCTAGATTTAATTCATTAGTGCTTTGTTGATTGGGTGCAATTGTCTGTTTGACATCACTTTGGGCTGGTAATTTCCCATTAACTTGTGACTCATGGAATTGTCCAACCTCATCACCTTTAGCCACTGTAATGTAAATTTCTACAGGATGACCTACAATATCATGCACAACATCAGCAATAGTATTGATGTAATATTTCTGTAACCAATTGCGAGCTAAAGGATCGGGAGTGCATACCACCAAGCAATTATTCTCTAATCGTTCTGCAGTTGCAGTTTTAATCCAAGTTTCAAAGGTGGGACGGGATAATTCTTTTTGCAATCGCTCTAGTACCTGACTCCACAAATTTTCTAAGAGAATTTCCATTTTTTACCACCTTTGCAGCTAATAGTCACAATAGAAGTTATAAGCCAGCACCAAGTTAGTATTCATAAACCCTAGCCCTGGAAGCAGCTTTTAAGTTGTAATCATTTTGGGACATACCCGGTAGGCAATATCCTACCACCCACCGACTAACACGGAGACGCAACGACACATGAAGATAAACACCTGGATTTGTGCAGCCCAAAGTACTGTTACTCAAGGTTTACTCCAGCAACAGGGTAAAACCAATGTGATGTCGCTGCTATTGAAGATAAGTTTTTTAATATACCTTGGTGGCTGCTCTTTGCTACCGGGAAAAACTCTGGAAAGACAACAAAATAATTCAACTCAGTCTCCGGTAGTCTCCCAAAACCCCATTGTTCCCGCACCAATTTTTTCTTCCTCTAATGGCGATCCTAATTTTGTGGTGGGAGTGGTACAAAAGGTAGGTGGGGCTGTGGTGCGGATTGATTCTTCCAGAACCGTATCTTCCCAGTCAGAAGAATTTGAAGATCCATTTTTTCGGCGATTTTTTGGCGATACTGTACCATCACAGCCTAGACAACGGGTAGAACGGGGTAGCGGTTCTGGGTTTATTATTAACTCCACTGGGCAAATTTTGACTAATTCCCACGTAGTAGACGGCGCTGATGATGTCACCGTCACCCTCAAAGATGGTCGCACTTTTAACGGTAAGGTGCTGGGTGAAGATCCAGTTACCGATGTCGCCGTGATTAAAATAGATGCTAATAATTTACCAACGTTAGGAATCGGCAACTCCGATGCTTTGCAACCAGGAGAAGCTGTGATTGCTATTGGTAATCCTTTAGGTTTAAACAATACTGTAACATCTGGCATTATTAGCGCCACAGGACGTTCTAGCAGCGATATTGGTGCTAGCGACAAGCGCGTAGATTATATTCAAACTGATGCAGCAATTAACCCCGGTAACTCTGGGGGGCCATTATTAAATGTGAGGGGTCAAGTAATTGGGATGAATACAGCGATTATTCGCGGTGCGCAAGGCTTGGGCTTTGCAATTCCCATCAACACCGCCCAAAGAATCGCCCAAGAATTAATTGCTAACGGTAAAGTCGATCATCCTTATTTAGGGGTGCAAATGGTGACACTGACGCCAGAATTGAAAGAAAGAATTAACAATGAATTAGGCGATCGCATTACCTTAACAACCAACGACGGCGTATTATTAGTCAATATTGTACCTCGTTCTCCCGCCGCCATTGCTGGTTTAAAAAGCGGCGATGTCATTCGCAGTATTAATAATCAACCTGTTACCAAAATCGAAGACGTACAAAAACTAGTAGAAAATAGCAAAATCGGCGAGCCTTTACAAATGCAGGTAGAACGCAATGGACAAACTACTCAAGTAGCCGTTAAACCTGCGCCTTTACCCGTGCGGCGTGAAAGTTAGGGGTTAGGGGAATACAAGAGAGAATAAGTATTAGCGCCTGGGCATAAGTCAGCAGGCGCATTAATTATATTTTTGCCAGTATTTAGCTTAATTAGCAGGTTTATCAATCGTGGAGTTAATACAAGATTTGTATACTTGATTTACAACTTGTATACTTGATTCACGAATTAGAAAACTTGATTTACAACTTGTGTACTTGATTTACGAATTAGAAAACTTGATTTACAACTTGTATACTTGATTCACAAGTCGCAAAACTTGATTTACAACTTGTATACTTGATTCACAAGTCGCAAAACTTAATTTTGGCTTTGCAACATAACCAAATCACATGATTAGGACTTACGCAGTGTCAGATATTTTTCATGCTTTTTGTCAATGGTCAATAGTCCATAGTCCAAAAACCTAAATTTTGACCATTGACTTTTGACTTTTGACCACCCTTGTGAGGGTTTTTGTGTTCAGTGCGTAAGTCCTAATGATGTTGGCGACACATCAATATATTCTAGAGGGCACAGCAGTGCCGTTATCCCATTCTTTTTTTCAATTGGTATCAGATCAAATGTAGTGCGATCGCTATTTTATCTGCAAAACTGCATCCCCTAGTCTAACTAATGACAGTTCATATCTGTCTGTAATATAATTGTAGTATTTCAGCTAATATCTAAATTTTGCTTGGTTTTGGGGTTTAACAAACTCCAGCCAAGCTATGGAATACTACATAAAAATACGGACATTTTCCCCGAACCATGACACCAGCAGACCTCAAAGCCTACCTCGATAACCTGTTGAGTAAAAATATCTCTCTCAGTACGATGATTTGGGGCCCGCCGGGAATTGGTAAATCTAGCATCGTTGCCCAACTAGCGCGCAAACATCAAATTGATTTTGTCGATGTGCGCCTGTCTCAACTTGCGCCTACCGACTTACGCGGTTTACCTGTAGCTGAAGACGGTACTTCTAAATGGTATCCCCCAGAATTTTTACCCCGTGAAGGTAAGGGTATTCTCTTCCTCGATGAATTAAACATGGCTCCCCCAGCCATGCAAGGTGTAGCCCAGCAGTTAATTCTTGACCGTCGCGTCGGCTCATACGTAGTACCCGAAGGTTGGTTTGTCTGGGCAGCTGGGAACCGTAAAGAAGACCGTGCAGCAGTCTTTGATATGCCTTCGCCCCTAGCCAACCGCTTTTTACACCTACAAGTAGAAACTGATTTTGATAGTTTTAAAGCATACGCTTTATCTACGGGAGTTCACGAGCAAATTATCGCCTTTCTCTCCTTCCGTCCCAGCTTATTACATAAACTCGACCCGCAACAGCCATCATGGCCTTCGCCCCGTTCTTGGGTGATGGCGAGTCAATTACACGCCACCGGATTAGATATTACCCCCGCCGTTGGAGTAGGAACCACCGCAGAATTCAATGCGTTTATTAAGCTGTATCAAAACTTACCAGATTTAACTGAGATTCTCTTGGGTAAAGGCGAGCGAATTAAATTTCCCACAGAACCATCAGTTCGCTATGCAGTAACCATAGGTTTAGCCATTAACGCTCAATCTGCAAACCAAGCACATAACGCCTTCAATTGGATATCCCAAACAGCCGCAATGGAATGGGTACAGTTATTTGCCACAGATTTATTTCGCAGTATGCGCAGTAAAAAGCAAATTGGCGCATTAGCCCAGCTAGTGCAAAAAGACCCAAAACTTCAGAAATTTATGCAGGAATTTCAGGAATTGATGGGAGTTTAAGAGGAAAAGGGGCAGGGAGCAGGGAGCAGGGGAGACAAGGAGGACAAGGGGGACAAGGAGGACAAGGAAGAAAAATTTCCCATGCCCAATGCCCAATGCCCAATGACAAATGACAAATGACAAATGACAAATGACCAATTAAACAAACTTATCAGTGCTTCGATGTTGCGGTTGCGGATGAAATCGCCGTTTTTTGCAACTTTGGCTTTGTTTGCACGAGTGTTAATTACCGAAAGCGTTCCCACTGCAGCGACGGATGGAGAGGATATTTTTATTAATGCAGATTTTTTGCGATCGCTCTCTTCTTCCCAACTTGATGGCTTATTATTACACGAAGTCTTACACGCCGCACTTTTGCACGTTCCCCGCCGTGGTGCAAGAGAACGCAATCTTTGGAATGTAGCGGCTGATATTGTGGTTAATGGCATGATTGCCCAGCAACAAAGTTTTGAATTACCTGCTGGTGGCGTGCGCAACTTAGAGCTAGAGCATTTGAGTGTGGAAGAAATTTATGAAATATTGCTAAAAGATGCTAAAAATTGTCCAAAATGCCAAGCTGATTTATTATACGAGCCAAAAGACGGGAAATCTGATGGTAGTTTAGATGCAGCACGCCAGAAAACTTTAGAAAATCATTGGCGCAATGCCATGCAACAGGCGATCGCAGTTGCTCACAGCTGCAATAATCAAGGTAGTATTCCCGCAGGAATTCAGCGAGAACTCACAGCCCTCACAGAAGGGCAATTAGATTGGCGTTCTTATCTCTGGCGCTACTTAGTGCGAACACCTACAGATTTTACAGGCTTTGACCGTCGCTTTATCAGCCAGCGACTTTACCTAGAAGCACTCGAAGGCGAAAGCGTCAAAGTATTTGTGGCAGTTGACACTAGTGGTTCTGTAGGCGAAGCTGAACTGCGGCTATTTTTCAGCGAAGTTATCGGAATTCTCAATTCTTACCCCCATATTAAATGTCAACTTTATTACGCCGATGCTGAAGCTTACGGCCCTTACGAACTCACCACAAATAGTCCCTTACCCAAACCAGTAGGCGGCGGTGGTACATCCTTCGTTCCTTTCTTTGATAAAGTTAACGAGCAAATTGACTGGTACAGTAATAGTGTTTGTGTATACCTCACAGATGGCTATGGTACATTTCCTGAACAATTGCCAAATCTCCCCGTATTGTGGGTAGTTACTCCCGGTGGACTAAACTTAAATCAATTCCCCTTTGGTGAAGCTGTAAGGCTGTTGTCAAATGGTCAATAGTCAGAGACGCGATGAATCGCGTCTCTACAATTGTCCCCCTTCCCCTACCCCCTGCCTTCTTAGATGAATCTTGCTATGTCAGATATTTCTTATTCTTTAACTCAAACTGAAATGCTGTCCCTAATACAAAAAGGTGCAGGTTTTTGGAATGAATGGAGAGCAAAAAATTTAGAACTATTAGAGTATATATCTGAAGCAGAATTCAGCGAATATTTGGTGTTGAATTTAAGTGAAGTTAACCTCAGTGGAGCTAACTTAAAAAAATTCAACTTTCGCCAAGTAGATTTAAGTTGGGCAGATTTAAGCGGAGCCGATTTGAGTGGAGCTAAACTTTATAAAGCTAATCTAAGCGGCGCAAATTTGAGTAATGCAAATTTAAGTAATGCAAATCTCAATGGTGCTAACTTAACGGCAGCGATTTTACAAGGAGCAAATCTGAGCGGTGCAAACCTTAGCCGCACAGATTTAAGTGAATTTGATTTTAGTCAAGCAACTTTAAATAAAGTAAATTTTTTCCGAGCCAATCTCAGCCAAGCTAACTTTAGAAAAGCTAATTTAAGTAAATGTAAATTTACAGGTGCAAATTTAGAAGCAGCAGATTTCCGCGAAGCTGATATGACTGGCGTAAAACTGGGCGGAGCTAAATTAGTCAAAGCAGATTTGAGTGAATTAAATTTGGCTGGATTAAACTTAATAAGAGCCGATTTAAAAGCAGCTAACCTTAGTAAAACAAATTTAACAGCAGCAAATTTGAGTGGCGCAAATTTGCATGAAGCAAAAATTAGTGGTGCAAAATTTCACAAAGCTAATTTATGTAATATTATTGTGCAAGCCGTTGACCTCAATGAAGCTGATTTAAGCGGAGCTAATTGGAAAAACTCTCATATTTGGGGATTTAATTTTAGTGGATTTAATCTTAGTGGTATTAACTTCAGTGGTACAAACTTAAGACAAGCAAACTTCCACAAAACAAATCTCATTGGTGCTGATTTCAGCAACGCTAGCCTCCAAAGTGCAAATTTTCAAGAAGCAAACCTCTTAGGCGTAGACTTCAGCCAAGCCTATCTATATGGTGCTGATTTATCTGGTGCAAATATTTTAGGTGCTGACTTAAGTAGTGCTAAATTGTCAGGTGCAATTATGCCCAACGGGACAAAGTATAAATAAATTAGAACACAGTTGACTGTTGACTGTTGACTGTTGACTGTTGACTGTTGACTGTTGACTGTTGACTATTGCCCAATGCCCCATGCCCAATGCCCCATGCCCAATGCCCAATGCCCAATGCCCAATGCCCAAACAACAACGTTGCATCGTCTGCAAAGCAACTTTTTTACAAGAGCATAATTTTTACAATGGCGTTTGTGTTAATTGCGGAAACATTAACTACAGCAAACGTCATCAAAGCGCTGATTTGCAGGGGATGACGGCTGTTGTCACCGGGGCTAGGGTAAAAATTGGCTATGCTGTAGCGTTGAAATTGTTACGAGATGGTGCTGCTGTCATAGTTACAACGCGCTTTCCTCATGACGCTGCAAAACGATACGCTGCTGAACCTGACTTTGAAAAATGGCGCAATCGGTTGCAGATTTATGGGCTAGATTTGCGACATCTCCACAGTGTTGAGCAATTTACTCAACATATCCTCAAATTTTATCCGCGACTCGACATTATTATTAACAACGCCGCACAAACAGTACGCCGTCCGCCAGCGTTTTATCAGCATTTAATTGAGTTTGAATCATTACCCGTGCAAGATTTACCGCCAGAATTGCCAAGTTTGCTAAGTCAGACTCATAGTTTAAACGCCGCAGAAAGTGAGAATTTGCTGCCAAAGGTAGCTAGTGAAGATATTAAACCAGAAAAATCAGCTTTTCTCTCACAAATTCCCCTAATTCCTGAAGATAATTTAGATAATTCCGCTTTATTTCCACCGGGAATGTATGGCGATGATGGACAACAGCTTGATTTGCGTCCGTTTAATAGCTGGCTGATGAAAGATGATGAAGTCAGCATTTTGGAATTACTGGAAGTGCATATCATTAATGCGATCGCACCTTTTGTCATTAATAGCAGACTCAAGCCGTTAATGAGCAACCAAAAAGAAACCGCCAAATACATCATCAACGTTTCCTCAATGGAAGGACGATTTAACGACGTTGATAAACCTTGGCGACATCCCCACACCAACATGGCAAAAGCTGCACTTAACCAAATGACTCGCACCTGTGCCAAAGAATATGCCAAACACCGAATTTTTATGAATGCAGTAGACCCCGGTTGGATTAGCTTTCAACATCCTTATCACCAAGCCAAATCCATGCAAGAACGCGGCGTAAGTCCCCCTTTTGATATTATTGACGCAGCCGCGCGAATCTGCGATTTAATTTATTTGGGAATCAATCAAGGAAAGACCCCTTTTGGTAAATTATTTAAAGATTACATAGAAACAGACTGGTAGAGGAAAAAGGACAAGGGAGACAAGGAGGACAGGGAGGACAAGGGAGACAAGGAATATTAGATTTTAGATTTTAGATTTTAGATTTTAGATTCAAACCCAATCCAAAATCGCAAATCCAAAATCCAAAATTGTTTCAATGCCCAATGCCCAATGCCCAATGCCCAATGCCCAATGCCCAATGCCCCATACCCATCACGGCAGTGTAGCTTAATGGTAAAGCACGTGTCTGCCAAACACGAAGACAACCGTTTGATTCGGTTCACTGCCACAGTAACGTAGTTCAAATAACAGAATTCCTTGGAGTAGACCAGGAGATGCGGGTGTAAATCCTGCCGTTGCTATTTTTGTGCAAATGCGATAATATATGTATTAAGTCCGGGTAATTACTTATTATTAATTCTCCCCGCGTCCTCGCTTCCCCGCCGCCCCTAATCCCCAATCTGTGCGGTTCCCGAGTCCCCCGCGTCATCCCTAATAGTAAGTTTTAACCGGACACAATAATTAACTAAAGTCAATAACTAGGCAGTGTAGCTTAGTGGCAAAGTGCCTACTCTTCAAGTAGGAGACGACCGTTTGATTCGGTTCACTGCCACCAGCAACGTAGTTCAAACAGCAGAATTCCTTGGAGTATACCAGGAGATGCGGGTGCGAATCCCGTCGTTGCTATTGAGAATCCATGATTTTATCTACTGCAACACAAGCTTGATGAAAGCGTTCTTCCCAGGAACCGTTAATGATGATGTATGGTCTATTTCTGGATTTTAATTCACAAATACAGCGATCGCGAAATTTTGTTCTTAAATGAGGTAAAAACCTTTGGCTATCATCTGCTTGACTTCTTCTAGGGTTTCACCAACACCACTAAATAATGCATATTCATTAGCCAATCGGATGATTACCAGGGTTTACCGCATGAATATACTCGCTACCAGAATGCGGTCTTCCGCGTTTATAATAAGCTTCTTGTGGTTGTCCCCAGCCTAACTGTAAAATAATTTCTAAAAAGTTAGAATTTTCCCATTTCCATAAACTAGCCCATTCTGTTCTTTGGGCAATTCTTTCGACATCAATTTTATGAATGCGTTCGTGTTGTTTGCTATTATTAAAACTCAGATATAAATCCATATCCGAAGTAACTTCATACCAAAATTGTAAGATTGAATCTTTGGCGGATTGTAATATCTCTAAATCCTGATTTAAAGCAATTAATTCACTATCTATTTTCGGATAATGTACAGTTTTCCC
This sequence comes from Calothrix anomala FACHB-343, assembly GCF_014696435.1. Taxonomy (GTDB): domain Bacteria; phylum Cyanobacteriota; class Cyanobacteriia; order Cyanobacteriales; family Nostocaceae; genus Aulosira; species Aulosira anomala_A. The sequence continues at coordinate 30,434 of NZ_JACJQG010000078.1, forward strand.
TTTGACATTCACTTCATGCCAAATGATGCCTGACACGTGATTTTCTCTTTGATAGTCGTGAATAGCAGCTTTAAAATCTTGATAGGCAGTAAACTTTTGCAGTCCATCAGTTCTGATAAACTGGTCAATTATTGGATTGCCAGAAACTGTTACTTCTAATTTTAGGCGTTCTCCCTTCAAGCAAGCTTGACGTTCGGCTGCTAAAATTTGGATGAGTTCTTCGGTAGTATAAACCTTTGACATCAGAACACGCTCTAATTGGTCATTGGTCATTAGTCTTCTAATATGGACTATAGACTATGAAGTAAGTTTTTTTTGTTAAATCAGATTATTTACAGATTATCTCTTGACGAAATTGACAATGTAGTATCAGATATGACTAAAAATTAGGGCAGACCAATTTGGTCTACCCTCAAGGTTACTTACTTAACTCACTACTGAATTCATTGAAGGAACGCCGCTTTAACTGTACTGACTCGGAACGAGGTAATAAATCAAACACTTCACGAAAGCGATCGTCGATTTCTTCAAAAGGTACTTGACCTTGTTTATTTAAAACTACTTTACCGGATTGATCGAAGACTACAACTTGAGGTACTGCCCCAGAATAATAATATCTTGGATCGGTAGGGTCATTAGTTTTTTGAGATGAGAAGGTATCTACACTAATGGGGATAATTTCTGCAACTTTACCGTAAAATTCCTGTACTCGCGAAATTGTAATGGCATATTCCTTACAATCTTTGCTGTCATCGACATAAAAAGCCAAAAACACTGGTTTATGCTCTTGTAGAGACTGTGCTAATGTCTGTCTGGGAGGAATTAGCGAACCATTACCAGCATAAACTACGAAAATGTTGCCTTCATAATTGTCTTCCTTAATACCAGCAGATGCTGGTTGGATATTGAGAATCAACAAGCACGCAAGCAGCACCAAAGCTTTAGAAATCAATTTTTGCCAATGAGTTTTTTTCTGTAAAAAAGGAAACTTTAAGCCATTCATCAAAAGAAACCTTGTGAGCTACTATTTTGTGAGTTTTTGCTGAATTCAGCAAGTAGCGCTGGATATATGATTACGTCCTTGCACCATTTTTTAAGATAACGCCTATGGGGACTAGGGGCTAGGGGCTAGGGGCTAGGGTGCAGAGGAAGCAGAGGAGGCAGAGGAAGCAGAGGAGGCAGAGGGGGTAAATAAATACTTAATGCCCAATGCCCAATGCCCCATGCCCCATGCCCAATGACAACTGACTATTGACTATTGACTATTGACCATTGACCATTGACTATTAACTATTGACAAAATTAATTTAAGCTATTAATTACTGTGGCAAACAAATTACATCTTATAGATAGAATCAAACTAGGTTTGGCGGTATCGGTGGCGAAAAGCGTGACTTTGATGGTGCGATCGCTCCGCCTCGGTGCTGCTAGTGTATTACCAGGGTCGATTGCGCGTAAAATTGAACCGAAGTTGTTGCAATTGTTGAGTCAGCAGGTAAAACAAGGGGCGATTCTCATTGCTGGTACTAATGGTAAAACTACTACGTCCCTACTTTTACGAGAAATTTTAGAGCGCAAGGGCTACCGTGTGGCGCATAATTCCACAGGCGCGAATTTGGAAAATGGGTTGATGACGGCGCTGATGGATAACGCCAGCTTAACGGGTAGCTTGGATGTGGACTATGCGATTTTAGAAGTTGATGAGAATATCCTACCCAAGGTATTAGCACCGATTCAACCAAAGCTGATTCTGTGTTTAAATTTGTTCCGCGATCAACTCGATAGGTACGGGGAAGTCGATACTATTAGTAAACGCTGGGGAAGTGCGATCGCAACTTTATCACCCCAAACTATTGTAGTTGCTAATGCTGACGATCCTACCATTTGCTATCTCGGTCAACAATTAACTCAACAGCGCGTCTCGTTTTTCGGTTTGAGCGAACCAGAACATTATTTAGAAGCGATTCCCCATGCTGTTGATTCTATCTATTGTCCCAGATGCGGACAAGCTCTCAACTACGAAGGCGTTTATTTGTCCCACATGGGCGAATATAGTTGTGGTAATTGCGGCTTTAGTCGCAGTCAACCCAGCCTCAACAGCAGCGAATGGCCGCAAATTTTGGTGGGGTTATATAACAAATACAATACCTTAGCTGCTGCCACAGCCGCCCAAGAATTAGGAGTTGATGCGGCGACTATCCGCGAGACTATTCCCAACTTCCACGCAGCTTTTGGGCGTGCGGAAGAATTGGAAATTAACGGGAAAAAGGTACGGATTTTATTATCAAAAAATCCTGTGGGGACGAATGAAACAATTCGCGTCGTTACTCAAAGCACAGATAAAACTACATTGCTGGTGTTAAACGACAGAGTGCAAGATGGTGAAGATGTATCTTGGATATGGGATGTCGATACAGAGAAACTAGTCCAGCGTGGAGGTACTTTAGTTGTGAGTGGCGATCGCGCTTATGACATGGCTTTACGTCTGCGTTACAGCGATCCTCAGCCTAATAATAATTTTAACCTAATTGTGGAAGAAGATTTACGCAATGCCATTAACACAGCATTAGACCGTACACCCAACAACGAAACGCTGCATATATTACCCACATATACAGCCATGTTGAGTGTACGTGAAGTTTTAACTGGGCGGAAGATTTTGTAATTGGGCATAGGGCATGGGGCATAGGGCATTGGGCATTGGAAAAATTTTGGATTTTAGATTTTAGATTGAAATCCAAAATCGCAAATCTAAAATCTAAAATTGCTTGTCCCCCTTGTCCTCCTTGTCTCCCTTGTCCTGTCCCCTCTAGCCCTTAGCCCCTAAATTACTGCAACTTCACAGCTGCGCGCTGAATTGGTAACACTTCTTCTAAAGTCATCTCATGGTCAGCTGTGAGATGACTACTACAGCAAATTGTACTAAAGAAAACTTTTTGACCAACTAATTCTGAAAAATACTGTTGTAAAAGTAAACGAGAGGTAATATCTCCTAATAATTCGCCCAAATCTTTGGTGAGTTGGTCTTTATCATCGCGGTGTACCATTCTATATTTAAAATTGGTTTCACCGACTAAATCTTTAACAGCAGAATCAAAATTATCTTTTTTACCTTGAACATAAGCAAAAGCTTGTTCTTCCAAAAAATGCCAAGCTTCTGGGAAAATCTCCCGAATTTTTTCGAGATGATTCTCTGTTTGGTAGACTAATGTAGCAGTTTTACAATCCATATAGTAATATTTCAGTTTGTGACACAAACCTTTGACAATCTGTAATCTTACGACTCAACAGGAAAAGTGAAACTGAATTTTTGTATTCCCTGATAACTCTCTTGGGATTATCGGCAAAATGTTACTGCAAAACTGTTACATAAACTACGAATAAACATAGCATTTAAAACCAATGTGCGATATGCTTACCCAAAATCTAGATATACACCGGATTCGCCAATCGTAAATTGAAAAATATATGAATGATTCATTTATTCAAGAAACATAACTCAGCATAAAAACTTTTTAGTTAGATGGTTATGTGCTACATCACACAACCAGGGTATTAAAATCAATGCCCAATGCCCAATGCCCAATGCCCCATGCCCTATTTCCAACATTATATGACTTCTCCAAAATTTGAAATTACAATTGGTTGGTTATATCCAACGCTGATGAGTACCTATGGCGATCGCGGTAATGTAATTACTATAGAACGCCGCGCTCAATGGCGGGGATACAGCGTGAAAGTTTTACCGTTGGATCAAAATGCTACTGCCGATGAGATTAAATCTGTAGACTTGATTGTCGGTGGTGGTGCGCAAGATAGACAGCAGGAAATTGTCATGCGCGATTTGCAAGGTGCTAAAGCCGATGCTATGCGTGACAAAATAGAAAATGGTACGCCAGGAGTCTTTACCTGCGGTTCGCCTCAGTTACTCGGACATTATTACGAACCAGGATTAGGACAACGGATTGAAGGTTTAGGAATCTTAGATTTAGTCTCAGTTCATCCTGGTGAAAATACTAAACGCTGCATCGGAAATTTGGTAATTGAAGTTACAGCCTCACGCCTAGCCCAAGATTTAAAAGCAATGACAGGTAGCACGCCTTATTTAGTCGGCTTTGAAAATCACGGCGGACGCACTAAGTTGGGGAAAGTAGAAGCGTTAGGAAAAGTCGTTTACGGTTTGGGCAATAATGGTGAAGATGGTACCGAGGGAGCATTTTATCAGAATGCGATCGCTACCTATTCCCACGGCCCCTTGTTACCCAAAAATCCCTTTGTTGCAGATTGGTTAATTCAAACAGCGTTGCGGCTGAAGTATCAACAGCCAATTACCCTAGAACCCTTGGATGATACCTTAGCAATGCAAGCACGGGAAGCTATGTTTAAGCGGTTGAAAGTAAATTTACCCACACCAGCAGTCGCAAAGGTTTAAAATTCCCCAAATATAGTCTTTAACGTAGGGTGTGTTAGGCATTCCGCCATAACGCACCGACGACCATATCTGAAGCTACATCAAGAAGATATTACAACAAGCGATCGCTCAATACTCTATTTCTGTTCAGCCCTAAACTAGAACTATCTAAGCGGCGAAAATGTATTTATTAATACAATTAATTACGCTGTTTTATACTTATAAAAATCAGCTTTAAATTAAAAACGCAAAATCTTTATCAAATTAACACAGAACTTTATACCTAGAAAATGCTAGGTATTACTGTAAATCATCTTGGCTGCATCCCAATACAGTCATGTTTAAGATAGTTAATATTCTGTAATACTTAACATGATAGAGGAAAATGAACAAAATCTTAAAAATATTCTCCAGCAAAAACTCACACATTACCTGGAGAAGTTATCCCTGAGCCGACAAAGCCAAAATCAGCAAGAAGAACTGACTAGCTTAAGCCAGTTAGCAGCCATATATGAACAATTATTTGAGTTTTCTCAAGCTTTACAATATTATAAGCTTTTATTTGCTCTATCTCAGCAAATAGATGCTAGTGATTGGCAAGAAGTTGCTCTCTACAACATCGGCAATTGTTACCTACAACTCTGCCAATATCAGGATGCAATTAAATATTTTACACAACTACAAAAAATTACTTACAAAACAGGAAATAGAGTCCTACAAATATCAGCTATCTGGGGATTAGGAACTAATTATCAAAATCTTGGTAAGTATCCTCAAGCGATTGAATATTTTCAACAGCAGTTGGTAATTAGTTGTGAAATTGATGAACGGATTTATGAAAAAAGTGCTTTAGGTTCTTTAGCCAATGTTTATCAGTGTCTTGGAGATTATCAACAAGCACTGGATTATGGACAAAAGGCGCTCCTGATTGCTCAAGAAATAGAAGATATGCAAGCAATAGGGGATTCGCTTGCTAATATTGGCGGAATTTATCTTCACTTAGAAAATTGGCAAAAAGCTATTATTTATTGTCATCAATCACTTTTGATTGCTAGAGAAATTTCCCATCAAAATCTTGTAATGATTAGTCTCCACATTCTCGGTCAAGCACATAAAGAGATTGGAGACTATGAAAAAGCAATGGAATTTTTGCGAACATCTCTAGAGATTTCTGCAAAGATTGGCGATCAACGAGTCCGCAGTGCAATTTTGCAAGGTTTAAGTGATGTCTGTAGTCAACTAAATTTACTACAGCAAGCAATTGAATACAATATAGAAGCTTTAAGCGTTACTCGCCAAACAAAAAATAAATTAGGCGAAGCCTCTGCACTAGCTAAGATAGGTGCTATATATCAAAAGTTAGAGAGAAACGATCGCGCTTTAATCTACTATCAACAATCTTTAGAAATTGTGCAGGCTCTGGGAGTTAAACACAGTCAGCAGAAATTACTATTTAAAATCGGTCTTATCTATTATTATGACAGTAAATTCTATGAATCTAGGGATTATTTACAATCTGCGCTTGTGATTGCTCAAGCTAGAAAAAATAATTATGAAGAAGCGCAAATATCCCTGATGCTCAGTGCAAATCTGCAACAGTTAAACCGTTATCAAGAAGCAATTTATTATGGCTATCAATCCTATAGACTTTATAAGTCTTTAGGAGACGAAATCCAAGCAGCACAAATGTGGCAATTTCTCCACAAATTAGGAGCTAAATTTTAATTTAGTTCATGCTAATGCCCATTTAAATTGCATAACTACTAATAAAGGCAGTCAACAGTCAACAGTCAACAGTCAACAATCAACAATCAACAACCCTCATGATGGATTGTGCAACTTCAAAGCAGAATATAGCAATCCGTTGACGAGTTACAAACACCTATCTTCGTTGTCCCCCTTATCCTCCTTGTCCTTTTTGTGGGGAGCATCCCAAATGTGCAAAAACGCCCTCACCCTATAAGGGTGGGGCTAGAAATATGAAGCCTGCCTTCGCAGGCTATCAAACTTTTAGCCTGCGAAGGCAGGCTTTGTTGGTATAGCAATACCCTTCTAGGGTATTGCGTCAAAATTGGGATGCTCCCTTTTTGTGAGCATGGGAAAGAGAGATTTTCAAGTTTGGTTATGATACCAATTTGAAAAAATAATGGGACAGATGGTAGGGGCATGGCATTGCCATGCCCTCTAGAATATTAGGGTGGGCAATGCCTACCCTACAGCAATATATTATTATTGAGTCTGCTGTTGTTTGGGTAATTGCTGCGGATCTTCCGTGGGTTTAAATCGGGGAAATAAAGCAGGTGGTGTAGCTTGACGAAACGCTCCACAATAGTGCATAGTCATCACTGCTTTAAAAGCCCAATGATCTGAGGGTACATCGCTAAAAGGATTGGGTAAAGTTTCTGCCTTATTTTCAATGCAAGCATTAATTACTGGATTGGATTTAGCCGCTTCATTATTAATCGATTCTTGAGCTTGTACAGGTTTAAAAAAACCAATATTAGCAACTAATAAAACTGACACCAAAATTTTTTTATGCATCATATAAAGCCTAAATAAATTTAGAATAAATCTGCTTGTTTATCTAACTTAAATTGATAAGTTTTGGCTGCGAAACTCCAAAATTAACAGAGTTAACATAGAGTAATATCAAGGTTATTCCAGGCAAATCATTATTAAAACTCTATTAATTGTACCAAGCTTTACTATATGCCTATTGGTTAGAAAATATCGTTCTTAAACTAGATGAACAATAGCTTAACTATAAGCTAATTCTAAACTATGAGCTAAGTAAATAAATTATGGTGCAACAAATTAGATCTAATCAACCACAATACGTTTGCATGATTCCGATTGAGAGCCTAACAGGTAACCAAGAAGAAGAAATTATGACTTTTGGTGTATCTCAGCATAAAGTTAAAAGAAAAGCTGAACAATTATTAGCATCTACCTATGGTTGTAATTCTGCACAAGTTCAGGAATTGATGTTGCTAGCAAAAATTGAACTGATTACTCCCTGGTGTACGCCAACTCAACCAACACAAGATGAATTAGGTAGTTCCAACTAAATATACTATCGCTTTTTTGTCCAGGGGGCAGGGAGCAGGGAGAGAAAGAAAATATCATCTCCTAAATTGGATATTTTATTTTCTGGAAGTCCCTGATACTCAACTCGAAAAGCGATCGCTTAAGTTTAAACTTGAGGATAAAATTGTTGAGCTTGTTCTCCCACACTTTCACGAAAATTGTGAGTTTTTCGCCATCATGCAAATATTTAAAACTCTCCTCCGGGTTCGTCACTACGAAATGGATGCCCTTGGACATGTCAACAACGCTGTCTACCAAAATTACCTAGAACAAGCAGCGATTGAACATTCAGAAAATTTGGGTTTAACCTTCGATGTCTACCGCGAATCAGGTGGTGTATTTGTGATGCGCCGAGTAGAAATTGATTATCTGCGTCCAGCCGTTGCAGGTGATACTTTAGAAGTTACAACATGGTTGCGGGAAATACGGGGTACGCGTGCTTTCCGCAAATACGAAATTCGTAAACAAGACCAAGCAGATTTGTTAGTTACAGCCGAAGCACTTTGGGTGTGGGTAGATGGGAAAACAATGCGTCCAAGACCAATTCCCAGTCTGATATTAGATAAATTTCAACAATCTCGCAATCAGGAGTTTAGCCCTACATTTCCGGGATAATTTAATTATATTTCTGGAAAAAATATTAGACTTTTTCGCCTTTACTATGTAAATTTGATACAGTTAGTAAAATCAATCCCGATAGTCGAGATAATGATGTGAAATATACAACATATCAAGCTGTAGTCACACCACTCAAGATTATGCCAGTAAATTCAGATTTCCAGGTCAAGATGATGGAGCAAAACCAACAAGAAGAAAGAGAAACTGCGGCGCAAGAGTTTGAAGCAGCCTTGGATGAATTGGAGGAGATTTTACAAGACAAGTTTCCTGAAGCTAAAACCAAGGGCAGTTTCTATGATGGCAGCGTTAGTGATGCCCAACTAGCACAAGAAGAACAAGATTTAGCATCTATTGATATCGCCGCCTTTGAAGATGCAGTGGCAGATATTGAGCAATATTTAGCCGAACGCTACCGATAAATGCGCTATTCATGCATTTTTTTGCCGTTGGGCTTCGTATAACATTAAAGCAGCTGCGATCGCCACATTCAAAGACTCTACGCCTGGACTTAGAGGAATTTTTACTTGCCGATCTGCCATTGCGGCGATTTCTGCTGATAAACCAGCACCTTCATTGCCCAATAAAATCAAACTAGGTTTGCGCCAGTCTACTTCCCAGTAAGTTAAAGTTGCACTGGGTAAGGTGGCGATGACTTGCATACCCGCTTGCTGACTTGTGTGAATTGTCTGTGGTAAATTTTCTGTCACTGCCATTGCTAGACGAAACCATTGTCCAGCAGAAGCGCGTAAAACTTTTGGGTTATCTAAATCGACACTATCCCCACTCAGCCATAATCCTGAAGCTCCAGCCGCCGCCGCAGTGCGAATAATCGTCCCCAAATTACCGGGATCTTGCAAAGTTTCCACGGCTAGGACAATACCATTCATGGGTAATTGGGAAGTGCGATCGCTCTTTTTGGCTGTGGCGACTACACCATCTGGTTGGACTGTCGTAGCGATCGCGGCGAGAACTTCCGGACTGACAATTTCCGCGCGATCGCAGCGCCTACAAGCCTCCTCCCACAGTCCAAAATGATCTGCTTGCCATTCTGGGGTACAACACACCGCCTGCAACGGATAATTCACAGCACAAGCTTCTTCCAGCAAATGCGTCCCTTCTAATAAAAATAGCTGCTGCTTGTGTCGCTCCTTTGCGGAGTGCAATTTGCGAATTTGCTTGACTAAGGAATTTTGTAAACTGGTCAACACGATTTTAGATTTTAAATTTTGCAGCCATTGCCTTCAGTCGCCTGACTTTAATCATCTGCAGTCAGCTTCCCTGGGTTTGCAACTGGCGATATCTTAGATTAATCCAAAATCGACAATCCGTCTTGAAAAGTTCAGATTGCCGGAAGCCGACGCTCCGACGCCAGTCGGCTCAAGTCGCCAAAGCCGCCCAAAGCGCTAGCTCGACTTTTCGCAAAATCCAAAATTCATATGCGGAACCCGGGACTTGAACCCGGAAGCCTTGCGGCACTAGAACCTGAATCTAGCGCGTCTGCCAATTCCGCCAGTTCCGCTGGCAATTATTTACAATCGACAATTCCTAACTATTACTCATTTATCTCTATTTGTCAAGTCATTGCTCCATCTGTTACGGAGTATAGAGTTTTGCCCCAGACAAAATTTCGTAGCGATCTTGTCAGAATAATTTTTGAATTCCCCAAAAGCTTACCCTGAATAGTTTTGAGCCTTTACTACCCAGGCAAAACCACCTTTTATTGACCCCCGATTCCCCTACAAAATGTAGACAAATCAAATCTTTACTGTAGAATCAAAACCAACTTCAACCCTTTAAAATTGACGTATTTATTCTGGAGGTAGGCTTATTAATCCTTCTAGCAGCTTACCAGATGCCAAGTCCCCCCTTGAAGCAGACTCCGCAGTCTTGCAAATTTGGGGAGGGCATCCTTTGCGAGGTCATGTAAAAATTAGTGGGGCAAAAAATTCAGCCTTGGTAATCATGGCTGGAACCTTGCTATGTTCAGGCGATTGTCGCATCCGTAATGTCCCATTATTAGCGGATGTGGAACGCATGGGTCAAGTTTTATCAGCTTTGGGCGTGGGCTTAAGTCGGAATGGTGACATTCTAGACATCAATGCCAGGGAAATTACCACATCTAAAGCCCCCTACGAATTAGTTACCCAACTGCGGGCGAGCTTTTTTGCCATCGGCCCAATTTTGGCAAGGCTGGGAGTAGCCCAAATGCCATTACCAGGCGGTTGTGCCATTGGCGCTAGGCCTGTAGATTTGCATGTTCGCGGACTGCAAGCAATGGGAGCCGAAGTCCAAATTGAACATGGTATTTGTAATGCCTATGTTCCTGGCAGCAATGGCAGATTAAAAGGAGCCAGAATTTACCTGGATACTCCCAGTGTGGGAGCAACAGAAACATTGATGATGGCTGCTACCCTAGCGGATGGCGAAACCATCATCGAAAATGCTGCGCGGGAACCGGAAGTAGTCGATTTGGCTAATTTCTGTAACGCAATGGGAGCCAAAATCCAAGGTGCTGGTAGCAGTACCATTACCATCGTCGGTGTGAATAAGTTGCATTCAGTCGAATACAGCATTATTCCCGATCGCATTGAAGCTGGTACTTTTTTAGTCGCCGGTGCAATTACACGCTCAGAACTGGCTCTCTCTAGCGTGTGTGCCGATCATTTAATTCCCGTAATTGCCAAATTACGCGATATTGGCGTGACTATTATCGAGGAAGGAGCAAATTCCTTACGGGTTCTCCCCGCCACTAGCCTCAAAGCTACCGATATCGAAACTCTACCCCATCCCGGCTTTCCCACAGATATGCAAGCGCCGTTTATGGCCTTGCTGACTTTGGCAGAAGGTGACAGCCTAATCAACGAATCTGTGTTTGAAAATCGCTTGCGTCATGCTTCTGAGCTGAACCGCTTAGGCGCAGATATTCGCGTCAAAGGCAATACAGCCTTTGTTCGAGGAGTGCCGATGTTATCAGGCGCACCAGTATTAGCTACAGATTTGCGGGCATCCGCAGCTTTAGTTTTAGCTGGTTTAGCAGCAGAAGGCACAACAATAATACAGGGATTGCACCACCTCGATCGCGGCTACGATCAACTGGATCTGAAGTTGCAGCAATTGGGCGCAAAAATCTTGCGAGTCAATGAACCAACTACCAATGCAGAACTGACTCCCAGCCCTAACAACTCGGCTGCATCGATAACGACATAGTTTGGTAGGTGGGCAATGCCCACCCTTACTAAATCGTTATACTAGCTTTAGGGAGGCTGTTTATCTAATTAACAGCGTTCCATAATGCTATTATTTTCAAGCTCGTTACACCATGTCATTCTTCAAAACGCCGCTCATTGGTTTAAAAGCTGACTCCTTTCGTCATCCCTTAGACTTGGAAGCTACCAAAACTCTCAAGCAAATACCAGGTTTGGATATGATGGTACGGAATTGGCTAGGGCCAATGGCAGAGCAGGTTTTCTATGTAGAAAATATTGCCTCCAGCGTGCTTGTGGGTGAAAATCAACTGCCAGATTTACACAAATTGTTGGTAGAAGCTTGCAAAGTATTAGATATCGAGCCTCCCCAGTTGTACGTTAGGCAACATCCAGCCCCTAACGCCTACACCTTTGCCATGCGGGGTCAGCAACCGTTTGTGGTATTGCATACCTCATTAATTGATATGCTGACACCAGAGGAAATTCAAGCAGTCATTGCCCATGAGTTAGGACACCTCAAATGTGACCACAGCGTTTACCTAACTCCAGTAAATTTATTAATCTTAGCCGCCACCATTGTTCCCAATGTAGGTGCAGTCATTGCCCAAGCTATCCAGACACAGCTTTTAGAATGGGTACGCTGTGCTGAGTTTACCTGCGATCGCGCCGCTTTACTAGCTACCCAAAATCCCAAAGTCGTCATGTCAGTATTGATGAAGCTGGCAGGTGGTTCCCCCACCTTAGCACCCCAACTCAACCTTGATGCTTTCGTAGCTCAAGCCCGCGCCTACGATGATATTAGTAAAACAGAACTAGGCGAAATGGTCAAAGCAGCTCGCACCGCCCAATTATCTCACCCCGTACCAGTATTACGCGCCAGAGAAATCGACCGTTGGGCGAGTAGTAAAGAATATCAAAATTTATTGCACAATCACGGGCAGAAGTCCCAAGAAATTACCTCTAAAGGGGGATGGCGGAATTGGTAAGTTAATAGTCAATGGTCAATAGTCCATAGTCAATAGTCAATAGCAGCAAACAAACTCTTCCATTCTTCTTTGCGTCTTTGCGCGCCAGTTGCTACAAGTCGGCGGAGCCGCCCAACGCACTGGCTTGCCTTTTTGTGAGATTCTAAAAATATTTCACATCTAGGCGAAAATCACTTGCAACCAATTAACCTTTTTGAATACGAACAGCTAGCAACACAGCACCTCTCACAAATGGCGCTGGATTATTACAGTAGCGGCGCGTGGGATGAAATTACATTACGAGATAACCGCGCCGCTTTTGAACGCTGGAAATTACGCCCGCGTATGTTAGTTGATGTAAGCGATCGCAATTTAACTACATCTATATTAGGACAGCCCCTAGCACTACCTTTACTCATCGCACCGATGGCTTTTCAATGTCTAGCCCATCCTGATGGAGAAATCGCCACAGCCAAAGCAGCCGCTTCCGCAGGTGTTGGGATGGTTTTGAGTACTTTAGCCACGAAAACTATTGAAGAAGTCGCAGCCGTGGGGCAAAATTTTCCCAACGCTCTGCAATGGTTTCAGTTGTATATACATAAAGATAGAGGTTTAACTCGCGCTTTAGTCGAAAGAGCCTACACCGCAGGTTACAAAGCATTATGTCTGACGGTAGATGCACCTTTACTCGGACAAAGAGAACGCGATCGCCGTAACGAATTTTCTTTACCATTAGGTTTACAAGCTGCCAATATTGCAACTATCAAAGACTTAGATATTCCCCATGCCCAAGGGGAATCTGGCTTATTTACTTACTTTGCCGAACAACTCAACCCCGCCTTGACTTGGAAAGATTTAGCATGGTTGCAATCAATTTGTCCTCTACCCTTGGTAATAAAAGGTATCTTACGCGGAGATGATGCTATACGTGCAGTAGAGTGCGGAGTCAAGGCAATTATTGTCTCTAATCATGGTGGCAGACAATTAGATAGTGCGATCGCATCTTTAGATGCCTTAGCAGAGATTGTCACTGCTGTAGATAATCGAGCTGAAATACTAGTAGATGGGGGTATTCGCCGGGGTACAGATATTCTCAAAGCCTTAGCATTAGGCGCAAAAGCAGTACTCATCGGCCGCCCAATTTTATGGGGACTAGCTGTGGCTGGAGAAGTTGGTGTATCTCGTATCCTCACAATGTTAGAAAATGAGTTCAGCCTAGCTATGGCTTTGAGCGGCTGTCAAAAGCTACAGGATATCGATTCTTCTTTAATTACTCTTCCTCATGGCTCTAAATAATTAGAAAAGTACTTGTCAGAAACCAAATGAATATATTATGATAGGAAAGTTGCATCCAAGGGCGGGTGGCGAAACTGGTAGACGCACCACACTCAAAATGTGGCGACCTTGCGGTCATAGGAGTTCGATTCTCCTCCTGCCCACTGTTAACAAGCTAAGTTATTAGCGCAAAGGATTTTCCACTAACTCTAGCATTCTGCATATAGTACAGACCTAAGGTATACACATATAAACCTAGGTTCCTTGATGCAGTTTTGGCAGTTGCTAAATATTTTTTCCTCAAAAGGAACTTAATTTCCGGGAAACGTGTCTATTGTCTTGTATGAAATAACATGAGTCAATATCCAAAGCTCAAACTGTAACTTTTAATATTCAGTAATTTGACAAAATTCCAGTTATGGTTGAGCAAATGGAAGATTTAACCAGTAAATCATCACAACTTGCAAAATGTGCCATGAGTTTTATTGAGGTGCTTTATCTAGCACTTAGATAATAATTTTGGTCAAATTTTATACTATTATTTTTGCGCCCAGCGAATATTTGTGTATAAAATTTACACAATAGATGCGTATTAACACTTGTATTCTTTCCGTATTAAGAATGGGTTATGTGTTCAAATTTGCTAATCAAGATATGAACAATGTATAATCGTAATTAATCATAAAAGGTGAACCTATGAGATTAAAAAGGTGGGAATCTCCTCGCAGAGAAGGAAGAAACGATAAGGGTAAAGGCGGATCGGCGAGAAAACGGCAACTGAAAAAACAAAGGCAGATGTTGCGGCAAAAACTTAAGCAAGAAAATAAAGCAGACGATACAAAAAATAATGGTAAGAGAGAAGATAAATCAATCTTCTCTTTTTTTATTCTTATTCAAGAAGAAAAATATTTATTTTAAATATAAATTCTTGCCCTGTTACATAAGTAACAAATAAGCGGTTAATATAACTTAATATTATTATTTTGCTGTTAATAAATCGAATTTTTGATTACTTGAATTTATCCCCTTTAGGATAGATGCCGATATTTAGTTAGATATTGTACAGAAGTATTATCTGATTGTAAAAACCGGAAAATTTAGGTTTTATAATTTGCAATTATGCGCTGTAATCCTTGATATATAAGGCTTTGTAGATTAGATAATCAACAGATGTCAAAAATTGTAGATATTAAATATTCTAATTAATGATCGAGTTCAGGTGCAGAAATCTCTGGATATAGGTGAATTCTCCCAGTAAATATATTTTCTTGGTTGTAATTAAAACTTTTACTAACTAGATTATTGCCATCTGTACTCATAAATCAGTCAACAAATAGCCTTAATCCTAATCAAAAATATTTAGCGATCGCTATTTCCATTAACCAAAATTTAACCTAATTTCCTATTCTCTGTTATAAGGTATATGGCTTAACTAAATTTACAGATTTAACACACTTGGCTTAAAAAATTCAATATTAATTCGCTAAATAACCAATAAGTAATTAAACAAAATAAATCATGAAATTTAATTTATCAAAAATATGAAGTTTACATCAAGACCACATGAATCAATTATAAAGTAACTATAAAGTTTGTGATGAGTATTGGGAAAATCCTGATATCAGCGTGTAAGCTTATATACGGTGGTAATTTATTTTAAAATACCAGGGTTACCAGAATTTACTGATAAAGCTATTGCATCTCCATGTATGTGTGCCAGGCCATGCCATAAGCTTAGGAAGAAAATCAGCAATAGTACCACCTAATTGTTCCCGTAGGAAATGTACTAGTTGATGTTGATAATTTTGTCTTTGACACAGGAGGAATTTATGCGAGAGATAGCAATGTTGCCGACAAAAGAAGTTCTGGATTTTCCGATTACTGCCTTAGAGGATGTTTGAAAAGTCGGACAGATTGTAAAAAAGCTCTCTCGGTATACGCTGTGAATAGATAGTAGACAGCACCGAGAGAGCAACATGAGTAAAGCATATCCCA
>NZ_JACJQG010000079.1 GCF_014696435.1 Calothrix anomala FACHB-343
CTGCCCAATGCCCCATGCCCAATGCCCCATGCCCCATGCCCCATGCCCAAAGATATACTTAAAGATAGATTCATCAAAAATTTATCAGGCCTGTGTTTTCTAACAGCGAAGTAGCAAGACTGGAAGCCTTACATCAGTATCAAATTCTCGATACAGAAGCGGAAACAGCCTACGATGATATTGCTAAGTTAGCTGCATTTATTTGTGGTACTCCCATAGCTTTAGTTAATTTTATTGCCGAAACTCGTCAGTGGTTTAAAGCCAAACTAGGTATAGATGTACCGGAAATGCCCCGAAGTGTGGGTTTATCTTACCTTTGCTTAGAAAGACAAGAAATGGTAGTGATACCAGATGTTTTGACTGATGCAGAGTTGGCAAAAAATCCGGTGGTGGTTGACTATCCCTTTGTGCGGTTTTATGCGGGTGTGCCTTTAGTTACTCCTAAAGGTGATATTCTCGGTACTCTCTGCGTGATTGATAATGTACCGCGAGAACTCAACCAGCAACAAATAGAAGCACTTCAGGCTCTTAGCCGTCAGGTAATTGACCAATTAGAGCTAAGACGCCATGTAGCGGAATTATCTCGTAAGACTGCAGAACAACAGCAGGTAGAAGTTGCTTTGCGCCGTAGTCAGCAAAAGTTGACAGATTTTGTGGAGAATGCTGCTGTTGGAATGCACTGGGTAAAGGCTGATGGCACAATTATTTGGGCAAATCAGGCAGAACTTGACCTTTTAGGCTACAGTCGCTTTGAGTATATTGGGCATTCTATCACTGAGTTTCATGTGGATCGCCATGTAATTGAAGATATTATGGCAAGATTGGGCAGAAATGAAACTCTACAAAACTATGAAGCCCGATTGCGTTGCAAAGATGGCTCAATTCGTTATGTATTAATTCACTCTAACGTGTTGTGGGAAAATGGCAAGTTTATCCATACGCGGTGTTTTACCAGAGATATTACCACCAGGAAAAAGATAGAAGCTGCTCTCAAAGAAAGCGATCGCCGTTTAAGATTAGCATTAGAGGCAGCTAAATTGGGTTCTTGGGAGTTAAACTTAGCTACAGGCAAGTTAAATACATCGAAGCAGTGCAAAGCTAACTTTGGTTTGCCAGAATCCTATGAATTTACCTATGAGCTATTATTAGAAAGCATTCATCCTGAAGATCGCACTTACATGCAAGAGTCTGTGCAACAAGCGCTTGTCAAGCATGGCGATTATGAGGCAGAATACCGCAATATTTGGCCGGATGGTAGCGTTCACTGGGTATTGGCTAGAGGTGTCGGTATATACGACAATACTGGTATTCCTACGCGGATGATTGGCGTTACCCTCGACCTCACCGCCCGTAAGCGAGCAGAACAGGCGTTACAAGAAAGCGAGCAACGTTGGCAATTAGCTCTACAAGGTAATAATGATGGCATTTGGGATTGGAATGTGCAAACTAATGAGGTATTCTTTTCTCCTCGCTGGAAAGAAATGCTCGGTTATCAAGACCATGAAATCGTCAATAATATAGAGGAATGGTCTAAACGAGTGCATCCTGACGATTTAGATTGGGTATTACAAGCGATTCAGGATCATTTTGCTAAAAAAACACCTTATTACGTCACCGAGCATCGCGTCCAATGCAAAGATGGCAGTTATAAATGGATTTTAGATCGGGGACAAGCACTCTGGGATAATGCGGGTAATGTCGTGCGGATGGTAGGTTCCCATACCGATGTTGACGATCGCAAACGCGCCGAAGAAGAAATTAAACGCCAAAATCGGCGATCGCAATTATTCTCAGAAATTACCCTAAAAATCCGCGAATCCTTACAATTAAATGATATCCTGCAAACAACAGTCACGGAAATTCAAAAACTCCTCCATGCTGACAGAGTCTTAATCTTTCGCCTGTCCTCAGATGGTTCGGGTACAGTAGTACAAGAAGCGGTGTTACCTGGCTTAACTGTCACCTTGGGACAAACTATTGACGACCATTGCTTTAAGGAAAATTACCTAGAAAAATATCGTCAAGGCAGAGTCAGCACGATTACAGATGTAGCTAAAGCAAATATTAGCGACTGTCACCGGGAATTTTTGCAGCGATATAGTGTCCAAGCTAACCTAGTTGTACCCATATTAATTAGAGATGGCGTCTGGGGTTTGTTAATCGCCCATCAATGTCATAGTCCGCGAGAATGGCAAAGTTCTGAACTAGATTTACTCCAACAACTAGCCAACCAAATCGGCATTGCTTTAGCTCAAGCCCAACTTTTAGAACAAGAAACCCGCCACGCTCAAGAATTAGGGCGTTCTAATAGCGAATTAGAACAGTTTGCTTATATTGCATCCCATGACTTACAAGAACCATTGCGCATGGTGACGAGTTATTTACAACTCCTAGAACGGCGGTACAAAAATCAATTAGATGCTCGTGCCGATGAGTTTATCAACTATGCTGTAGATGGTGCCCAACGGATGCAAACCTTAATCAACGATTTATTGAATTATTCCCGCGTCAGTACCAGGGCCCAACCCTTTAAATTAGTTGATTGTAATACGGTGTTAGCAAAAGCGATCGCTAATTTGCAAATCGCCATTCAAGAAAGTCAAGCCACAATTACAGCCGAACCTCTCCCCCAAGTAGTTGCCGATAACAGCCAATTAATTCAAGTATTTCAAAACTTGCTAGCCAATGCCATTAAATTCCGCCAA
Source organism: Calothrix anomala FACHB-343 (assembly GCF_014696435.1). GTDB lineage: Bacteria > Cyanobacteriota > Cyanobacteriia > Cyanobacteriales > Nostocaceae > Aulosira > Aulosira anomala_A. The sequence continues at coordinate 2,706 of NZ_JACJQG010000079.1, forward strand.
GAGGAACCCCCGCAAATTTACATCACAGCTACCAGAAACACTAGAGAATCAAATCCCGCAAATTCTCACCGCCATTCCTTAGAAGCAGAATGGTTATTCTCATTCCAGGATAACGGAATTGGTTTAGAATCTCAGTATGCTGAAAAGATTTTTGTCATCTTTCAACGGTTACATAGTCGAAGTAAGTATCCGGGTACTGGAATTGGTCTGGCTATTTGTAAGAAAATCGTAGAACGCCACGGTGGCCGCATCTGGATGGAGTCGAAACCGGGGAAAGGCTCGATTTTCTACTTTACCATTCCAGAGCAAACAGGAAAGCAACCGTGAACGATCGCTCTCTACTTATGCCTATCGAGGTTTTGTTAGTCGAAGACAATCCAGGCGATGCGCAACTAACACGCATCGCCTTAGAAGATAGCAAAATTTCCGTGAATCTCAGTGTTGTAGAAGATGGGGTAGAAGCAATGGCGTTCTTACGCAAACAAGATAAATATGCTACAGTACCACATCCCGATATTGTGCTACTGGATTTAAACCTACCTAAAAAAGATGGTCGTCAAGTTTTAGCAGAAATTAAAAGCGACCAACATCTCAAAAGAATTCCTGTAGTTGTGCTAACAACCTCTCAAGCCGAAGAAGATATTGTTAAAGCCTATAATTTAGCAGCCAACTGTTACATTACCAAACCTGTTGACTTCGATCAATTTGTGAGAATTATCCGGACTATAGAAAACTTTTGGTTTGCGATCGTCAAACTCCCACCGGAGTAATAGCAATGACAGGAGAAATTATCAAAGTTCTCTTAGTGGAAGATAACCCCGGTGATGTCCTATTATTACAAGAATTTTTAGAGGATGTCACCCCGACCTTAGTCGAATTAAAACCAGTTGAGCAGCTAGACGAAGCATTAAATTATTTACTGCAAGAACATTTTGATGTCATGCTCTTAGATTTATCTCTCCCAGATAGTCAAGGATTAGAAACCTTTATTCGCGCCCATCATCAAGTCAAATCAATACCGATTATTGTCTTAACGGGAATGGCTGATGAAAATTTAGCCTTGAGAGCCATGCAAGAAGGCGCACAAGATTATTTAGTTAAAGGACAAGTTACAGGCGATTTATTAGTTCGTTCCATGCGTTATGCTATCGAACGCCAACGCATTGAAGATGCTTTAAGACATAGTGAAGAACGTTTCCGCGTCGCCTTAAAAAATTCTCCAATTTTTGTCTTTAACCAAGACCAAGAATTACGTTATACCTGGGTTTATAACCCCGCCTTTGGTTTAACCTCCGAACAAATGTTAGGTAAAAGAGATTCAGAATTAATTCCCTTAGAAACCGCCCAATATTTAACAGCATTAAAACTCGGCGTATTAGTCACAAATGTCGGGATTAGAAAAGAAGTATCGCTGACAACAGCCCAAGGAACTAAATATTACGACTGCACCATAGAACCATTGCGCAACGAAGCCCAACAAGTAATTGGCATCACCGGTGCTTGTATTGATATTAGCGAACAACAAGCCGCCCTAGAACAGCGCAAATTAGATAATGAAACCATTCGCGAACAAGCCGCATTATTAGATATTGCTACCGACGCTATTCTTGTCCGCGATTTACAAAATAAAATTTTATTCTGGAACAAAGGCGCAGAAAAACTTTACGGTTGGTCAGCAGCCCAGGTTATAGGTAAAAAAGCTAGCGAAGTGTTGTATATTGACGAACAAGCATCAGAAATTGAAACCGCACTGTTAACTGCGATCAGTCAAGGTAAGTGGGAAGGCGAGTTAACTAAATTTACCAAAACCGGGAAAGATGTTTTAGTTTCTAGTCGTTGGAGTTTAGTTTGTGATGAACAAGGTAAACCCAAATCAATCCTCACCGTAGACACAGATATTACAGATAAAAAACGCTTAGAAGCCCAATTATTCCGCGCTCAAAGATTAGAAAGTATTGGCACTTTAGCGAGTGGAATTGCCCACGATTTAAATAATATTCTCACACCAATTTTAGCCGGAGCGCAACTACTACCCCTCAAATTTCCCGATGCTGACGAACGCACTCACCATTTATTAGAAATTCTGGAAATTAACGCCAAACGGGGCGCTGATTTAGTCAAGCAGGTATTATCCTTTGCTAGGGGTGTAGAAGGTAAACGAATTAATCTGCAAATCAGACATCTGATTGTGGAAATTTCTAAAGTCTTAAAAGAAACATTACCAAAAACAATTCAAGTCTCCGTTGATGTTCCCCACGACTTGTGGATAGTTTCCGGCGATAGTACGCAAATCCATCAAGTGTTAATGAATCTCTGTGTTAACGCCCGCGATGCTATGCCAAATGGTGGTAATTTAACAATCTCTGGCAAAAATTTGTTTATTGACGAAAACTATGCCCAGATGAACTTAGAAGCCAAAGTCGGCCCTTATATTGTGATTACAGTCAGCGATACAGGCGTAGGTATTCCTGATGAAAATCTCGATAGAATTTTTGAGCCATTTTTTACCACCAAAGAAGTCGGACAAGGTACCGGGTTAGGACTTTCCACAGCCTTAGGAATTGTCAAAAGCCACGGTGGTTTTGTGACTGTATATAGCGAAAAAAATGCGGGAACGCGGTTTAAAATTTATTTACCAGCCATTGAAGGGATAGAAACCCATCAAATAGATGAGCCGCAAGTGGTAAACGCCCAAGGGGAGACAATTTTGATTGTAGATGATGAACCGGCAATTCAAGAAATTACGCAAACATCCCTAGAAACCCATAACTACAAAACCATTTTAGCCAGTGATGGCATTGAGGCGATCGCAGTTTATGCTAAACATATAGATTGCGTTAGCGTTGTCCTCATAGACTTAATGCTACCTTCCCTCGATGGCGTCACAGCCATCCGCACCTTAAAGAAAATCAACCCCAACGTCAAAATTATTGCTACCAGTGGCTTGATTTCTAAGCAAAAAATTGCCGCCTTAGCCAGTACTGGCGTCACCACATTTCTACCCAAACCCTACACCATCAACGAATTATTGCTGATGTTACAGCAAGTCATGGCTTGATCAGAAGAAAGGCAGGGGGCATGGGGTAGGGGGCAGGGGGCAGGGAGCAGATGTAGGTTGGGTTGAGGAACGAAACCCAACACCCCCAAGCTCTGTAATTGTTGGGTTTCACTCCGTTCAACCCAACCTACTAGCGCTGCAAGTCTAAAATGTTGGGTTGACTAATCAGAGACTATGTTTATTGTTTGTGGATTTTCTAGATTGTTTTAACCCAATATTTTAAGCTTGTCACGCTACTACGCATCTTTGTCTAAACTAAAACTTGACTAAAATGAGAGAAAATTAGTACAGTCCTAATGTCTAAAAAGCCTTCGCCGACACCTTTCAACCTCCCTAACCATAACCCAGACAGATGGCAAGAAAGAATCGCCCAAGTTGCATTAAGGTTTAACAAGGAATATCAAAATCAACCCTTTGACTTACCAGCCGAAGTCCAAGAAATGCCAATCTATCGAGATTGGATTGCTGGTACTTTACCTGGAAGGATTGCTTCTGGCTTTTGGGAAATCGCCAAACCGCAAAAAAATCAGCAATGTTTAGATATTGGCTGTGGTGTCAGCTTTTTAATTTATCCTTGGCGCGATTGGCAAGCATACTTTTACGGTCAAGAAATTAGTATCATTGCCAGAGATACCCTCAATTCTCGCGGTTCGCAGTTAAACTCTAAGCTATTTAAGGGAGTGGAGTTAGGCGCAGCGCATCAGTTAAAGTATGCTGCTGATCAATTTGATTTAGCGATCGCTACAGGATTTAGCTGTTATTTTCCCCTAGAATACTGGAAGGCTGTATTGCTAGAAGCCAAGCGAGTCCTCAAACCCGGCGGAATCTTCGTCTTTGACATCCTCAACCCCGAACAGCCACTAGCAGAAGATTGGGCGGTGCTGGAAACTTATTTAGGTGCAGAAGTATTTTTAGAACCCCTAGCTGAGTGGGAAAAAACAATTAAAGCCACTGGCGCTAAAATTCTCTCCCGTCAGTCAGGAGAATTGTTTAATTTATATAAGCTGCAATTTTGATTCAATTCAAAATTCAAAACTTGTACTGAAGCTCACTCGAAGTATTCGCCCATTAAACAAAGCAAATTTTGATTGATAACAACAGACGCGATTAATCACCATGTACAGACAAGGGTTATCGCGTCTCCAACAAATGACAAATGACAAATGACAAATGACTATTGACTCTTCCCCTCCAGGACAGTAGCAAAAGGCGTAGGTATTTCATATAATGCTTGTACTATGAGCACCTACCCATCCCTCAAAAAATCTGACACACAATACCGTCGGCGTGACAATGACTGGCGGTTATTTTTACGCTTAGTACCATACGCCCGTCGTCATGGAAAATTACTAGCGCTGTCAATGCTTTTACTCGTACCCATCGCTATAGCTAACGCGGTACAACCACTCATCATTGGACAAGCAATTTCTTTAATTCGTCAAGAACCTAGCGTTTACGAATTTCTGAAAAATCGTCCTTTGATGCAAGGGTTAAACATTTTAGAAGGTTTATTACTGGTAGCGATTATTATCAGATTGATATTAACTGGTTATCAAGGGTATCTCGTACAGAAACTAGGACAAAATATCACAGCAGTCATTCGTGACGATTTATTCCATCACGTAACATCTTTATCTGTACGTTTCTTTGATCGCACGCCTGTTGGTAAATTAATTACCAGACTCACCAGCGATGTAGAAGCTTTGGGAGATGTGTTTTCTACCGGCGCAGTCGGGATTGTCTCCGATTTATTTTCCATGCTGGTGATTATTGGTTTAATGTTTTCTCTGCAATGGGAATTAGCAAGTTTATTGTTGGTAATTCTATTACCCATTAGCTTGGTAATTGTTTATTTACAAAAACAGTATCGCCAAGCTAACTACAAAGCCAGAGAAGAACTATCAATGCTGAATTCTCAGCTACAGGAAAATATTGTTGGAATTAATGTAGTTCAACTATTCCGCCGCGAAAGATTTAATGGACAATTGTTTCGTAAAACTAACGAACGTTACAAACATCAAATCGATAGAACAATTTTTTATGATTCCGCAGTTTCCGCTATTTTAGAATGGATTAGCTTAGTCGCGATCGCTGGCGTTTTAGTATTAGGTGGTTCGTTGTTGCTGGGTAAGACAATTACCTTTGGAATTTTATCATCATTTGTGTTATATGCCCAGCAATTATTTGACCCCTTGCGCAACTTTGCGGAAAAATTCACCGTAATTCAAGCAGGTTTTACGGCGATTGAGCGAGTTACGAATATTTTAGACGAACCGATAGAAATCCGCGATCGCTATAATTCTCGCATTTCCATTTATGATGCCAAATTCGGTTACATAGATGAAGTAGTAGCGAATCTAGAATCCCCCAATCCTAACCCTACACCAGAATTAGGCGAAATCCGCTTTGAAAATGTCTGGTTTGCTTATAAAGATGATGATTACGTCATTAAAAACTTAGATTTTACCATTCGTCCCGGCGAAAAAATTGCCTTAGTCGGCCCTACAGGTGCAGGTAAAAGTTCGATTATTCGTCTTTTATGTCGTCTTTACGAACCCACCCAAGGACGAATTCTCGTTGATGGTGTCGATATTCGCGACTTACCGCAAGCAGAATTACGTCGTTATTTAGCCGTAATTTTACAAGAAGGATTTCTCTTTGCTGGTGATGTTAAAAGTAATATTACCCTGGGCGATAACTACAGTTTTGATGAAATTCAAACAGCAGCACAACAAACAAATATCGATCAATTTATTGAACTATTACCCCAAGGATATGATACGCAATTAAGAGAAAGAGGGACAAATCTTTCGAGCGGACAAAAGCAGCTTTTAGCCTTTGCTCGTGCTGCCATTCGCAATCCGCAAATTTTAGTATTAGATGAAGCCACCGCTAGTTTAGATGTGGGTACAGAAGCCTTAATTCAGCAAGCATTAAATAAACTTTTGGTAAGACGTACCGCGATTATTATCGCTCACCGTTTATCAACAATTCGCAACGTCGATCGGATTTTTGTGTTGAAACGTGGCGAACTTATTGAGCAAGGAAGCCATGAAGAATTAGTTCATCAAGGGGGTATGTACGCTACATTACATCAATTACAAATGTTAGGCGCTTAGGAAACTCCAAAAAATAAATTATGCCAAATTGTAGGGGCGGGGTGCATTGGTGTCAACTTAAGTATCTCTGGCTTACCCAATAGACCGCCCACAGGCTGTAAGCCTGGGGCTAACGCTACAAAGCCCACCTTTGTGGGCTAAGAAAATTCAGCCCACACAGGTAAGCTCATGTTCAATTAGCCGCACCCTTCGAGGGTGACGGCGGTTTATTGGGTAAGCGAGGGGTTGGGGATGAAGACAAAACCTTGTCAACCAAAAGGGTTTCACGTTAAGTTGACACCAATGGGGGTGACCCCGCCCCTACGAGTTGTTATCAAAAGTTGGCGTAACCACCACAAATGACAAATGACAATTGTACAGACGCGATGAATCGCGTCTCTGACAAATGATACCAATTCGCCAAAATTCAGCAACAGATCCAAACTCATAAACCCTGGTTGTATATGGATTTCTTAATTTTGAATTTTGAATTTTGAATTTTGAATTAGTATGACTAACACAACGGGCAAAGTTTACCTCCTGGGTGCGGGGCCAGGAGATGTAGCATATTTAACAGTAAAAGCCGATTATCTCTTACAACAAGCGCAGGTATTGGTATACGATGCCCTGGTAGATGAGCAATTATTGCAGCGCGTCGCGACTGATTGTCTCAAGTTAGATGTCGGGAAACGTGGCGGTAAACCCAGCACACCCCAAGCAGAGATTAATCAGTTATTAGTCAACTACTGTCAGCAGGGTAAACAAGTTGTGAGACTGAAATCAGGCGATCCGTTTATTTTTGGGCGGTGTACTGCGGAAATTCAGGCTTTAAAAGCTGCTGGCTGTGTATTTGAAGTAGTACCGGGTATTTCCTCCGCCTTAGCCGCACCGTTACTCGCAGGAATTCCCCTCACAGATCCAGTTTTCAGCCGTTGTTTTGCAGTTTTAACCGCTCACGAACCAGAAGCTTTAGACTGGGAAGCTTTATCTAGGCTAGAAACATTAGTAATTTTGATGGGCGGACAACATCTAGCTGAGATTATACATCGCCTAATTCGTCAAGGGCGATCGCGTCTCACACCTATAGCCATTATCCGCTGGGCAGGAACAGTTAATCAACAAATTTGGACAGGGGAACTGGGAAATATTTTAGAAATAACCGCTGGTTTATCGCTTTCACCCGTGGTAATCGTCATTGGCGAGGTAGTTGGGCTACGGAATTACCTCCAACCTGAGAAAATAACCTCAGAGCAGTTAATCCTTCCAACCATGACAGCTAATTCCCAACTTCCCCTCAATGGTAAAACAATCTTAGTCACCCGTGCGGCGGGACAATCTAGCCAATTTTGCGATCGCCTGACAGCCGCAGGTGCTAAAGTAATTGAAATGCCGACTTTAGAAATCGGCCCCCCTGCAAGTTGGCAAGCCTTAGATAATGCGATCGCAAATTTAACTGACTTTGATTGGTTAATTCTCACCTCTACCAACGGCGTAGACTACTTTTTTGACAGATTAACCGCAATTGGTAAAGATAGCCGTCACCTAGCTAATGTGAAAATAGCCGTAGTTGGCGAGAAAACAGCCCAAAGTTTAAAAAAACGCGGTTTACAACCCGATTTTATTCCCCCTAATTTTGTTGCTGATTCTTTAGTAGAACACTTTCCCGAACAATTATTAGGTAAAAAAGTATTATTTCCCAGAGTTGAAAGTGGCGGCAGAGAAGTTTTAGTCAAGGAATTAACAGCAAAGCAAGCACAAGTCATCGAAGTTCCCGCTTATCAATCTTGTTGCCCGAGTAATATTCCCGCAACTGCGGAATTAGCCCTAAAAAATCACGAAGTAGATATAATTACCTTTGCCAGTTCTAAAACAGTGCAATTTTTCTGCCAATTAATTAATAGCAGATTCCCCAGTATTGCAGATGTCTTAGCCGGAGTTTGTATCGCCTCCATCGGCCCCCAAACCTCAAAAACCTGCCATGATTTACTAGGAAGAGTCGATGTAGAAGCCGAGGAATATACTCTAGATGGCTTAACCCAAGCATTAATTATCTGGGCACAATAACAATGTTGACTGTTGACTGTTGACTGTTAACTGTTAACTGTTAACTGTTGACTGTTGACTGTTGACTGTTGACTATTGACTCTTAACCAATGCCCCATGCCCCATGCCCCATGAATAAACGCATTATCGGCTTAACTGGAGGTATCGCCACAGGTAAAACTACTGTCGCTGATTATTTGGCTAATGCTTATAATCTGCCGATTTTTGACGCAGATATTTATGCTAGAGATGCAGTAACGGTAGGTTCGCCAATCTTAAATGCGATCGCTCTACGTTATGGTACAGATATTCTACTCCCAGATGGCAGCCTCAACCGTCCTAAATTGGGGGAAATTATTTTTTCCCGTCCAGAAGAACGTAATTGGGTAGAGGGTATAATTCATCCTTACGTAGGCGATCGCTTTCGTCAAGGAATTGCCCAATCTTCTGCACCCACATTAGTCTTAGTCATCCCCCTACTGTTTGAAGCCAAGCTAACTCATTTAATGACGGAAATCTGGGTAGTATCTTGTTCTCCATCTCAGCAGTTGCAAAGATTAATGCAGCGCAATCACTTAACTCAAGAACAAGCACAGGCGCGAATCAATAGCCAAATGTCTCTTGCAGAAAAAGCCGCTCTCGCAGATGTGGTGTTAGATAATTCCTCTACACTAGAAATATTACTGCAACAGGTAGATAATGCTCTGATAAAAGGTACCTGATTTAATAATTCAATTTGATTTTTACGGGTACATTCCAGTTTTGAAAACGCCCGCAGGCTGGAAGCCTGGGGCTATAAAGACGAAGCCTGCCTCCGCAGGCTATAAGTTTTTGAAGCCTGCGGAGGCAGGCTTTGTTTGTGTAGCAATACCCTTCTAGGGTATTGATTAAAAAAGTGGGATGCTCCCATTTTTTCTTTCATGTGACAGTCCAATTACTGTCACTTAAAATACAAAATTAATTGTAAATCTGTTACTTTACCACATTTACCAGCAATATACTGATTTTTTGATTAGATTGATATAAATCTTGGTATTTTCACAGTAGACGAAGATATTAACTAGGTTGTAAACTGTTGGATAATTGAGCATCTATATTGAGGGTATCAAGCTAAATATAACCAAATTAACCCTAGTATTAGACATGATATAGGGGTCAGAGGCAAGCAAAGCAATGGTTAAAATATAGCTTCATTAACCCAAGATTGATTTTTTCGGGTACTGACTTTTTCAAATACGCAATAAAAATAACCGGACTATATTTGGTGAAGTTTTACCTAATATATCCGCAGTTACTTGTTTACTGATACATAAAATCATATCTTGATTTTATCGGTATCTAATTGAATTTTTGCAGATGTGATTTTTGCTAATTAAAGCAGTTATTACCAAATATCATCAGGTTTTACTAGACATAAATATACTTACTTGGTAGGCATAAATCAATTAAAAATTTTCTGCCTTTGACTAATCATCTAGATCAGAGTTTCGTTGTAAAAAATAATTTTTTACTATCGGAGGAAATATCTGATTAAATTAGATATTATCAAAAGCGAATCTTTTAACTTCTAATTTTCAATTGTTAATGCTATTAACAACTGGCGCTTAAAAATAATTGGAGAACTCACTTATGTCTTTAATTAAAACAGGTATTAATTTCACCTTTATTTTATTCAGTGTGTTCTTACCCCTACGTTCTTTTGGCAAGGAATTAAAACTCAATCATAAAGTACATGACTATAGCCAATTAGTTGCGGGAAAAGATTACATCTTAGAAATTATTGACGAAGGTATGAAAGCTTACATGACCGCAACAGGTAAAGATATTAAACCCGAAGATTACATTATTTTACAATCAAATTCTCAAAATTATCGCTATAAAGTTGAGTCAATAGATTACTATACAGATCCATCCGATATGTGGATGGCGTTACTCAAGAAAGTTAGATTTGATTGAGAAGGCAGGAGGCAGAGGGCAGAAGGGAAACCCCTATAAATAAATTTAGTAGGGGCGGGTTTATTTGGATCTTTGTTAATAAATGGGGATATCGGTGAACCCGCCCCTACTTTAAACCCTTTTGGCAGAGGGTAAAAATTATATTTTCTTCCTTCAGCATAGCTGCCTCCTGCTCTCTGCCTTTCTTCGATCATTAATATATAATTTTATCGGGTGAGCATTGCCCACCCGACAAAATGCTATTTATTGAATATTGACTAAAAAATGGGCAATTAAGCTATTTCTTTCATAGGAAAGTAAGTAAAGATGCAACAGATTTGGGTTATCTTTATCTAAATGCATAATTGTCCCATCAACGCCTAATTGGTGATGATTAAGCCAACGATTTTGAGAATCTAGCAACAGGCTAAAATATGGATTTTCATCGGGATGTTTTTTGTTTAAGTCTGTGTAGCTTTGGATAAATGGCGGTAATCCTATACCTAATGGCATAGATAAGCCTTTAGCATAATCAGCAATTGGTAATTTTGGTAACTCTTGTAAGTTAAACCCGCTAATTAATAATTTATTCTTTTCCCCTGTTTTGGTATCGGTAAATAACAACTCAATTTCCTGTAAATTGGCTTGATTATTCACAGGCTTCACGTTACGTAAAATACCTTTCTCAAATTTACCGATTCGCCAATATTGAGTATTCCAAGGTTGGGTGGGTTGATAAAATCCTGGCGCACGAAAGGTTGCAAATTGGATTTCGCGTTGATTGTTGTAAAAATCTCGCCAAATTGTCAGGTTTTTGGTAAGTGTAGTTCTAATTTTTCTCGTCTGTTCTCCAGCAGAAATGATTCTTTCATCTAAAGGAAAGGTGATATTAGCTGATTTTTCATCAATTACAGTTCGCAGGAGATTATTTTTAATTAAAGCATGGCTTGGTTCTTGCCAATGTTCTAATTGCCACCAATAATCCCAATAGGAAATTTTATTATTACTTTCAAAGAGATTTTTGTAATATCCTAAGGGGAAAGTAAACCAACCTTGGTAATACAAAGATTTATTGTTATCCTCTTTCGTAAATAGTGCTACTTCCCAATAACCAGCATTTAAGCAATTGTTACTTAAGGCAATTTCGGTGAGATTTTCTGTTTCAAAACCATCGCCGCCAGTAATTTCGATATTTTCGGAATTAGCGGGAAAACTTACCTGCTGTCGGTTCCATTCTCGCTCAATTAAAGCTATTAATTCTAAATTTTTATCTTTTTTTACCCATTCTGGGACTTTAGGTACTAGTAATTGCAAGTCAACATTTTTGATAATTATCTTTGCTGTTTTGCTGTTTGTTGGTTCTAGGACAAAATCAAAGCGGTTAGCATCTTTTTTGAGAATAGTTAATTTACGATTAGCATATCTTTGGTAATTTTTGCTGAGTAAAGCCGGATTAGCCGGATAATCAGCGTTAGAAAATTCTGTGATTTTAACTGGCATTTTATTAGTAAATTTATACCTACCAGTAAACCAGAAACCACCTAAAGCTAGTAAAGCAAAAAATACAATTAAGGAAGTAAAGCCGATTGTCTTTTTAGTAAGTCTGAAATTAAATCTGCTCAATAGGGAATGAATGGCGCTGCTTTGCGTCTGGGAAGTTTTATTCATGACTCAACTACCTCTCACACTAAATCCTGTTAACAGAGGGGAAAATTTTGATGAGCAGTTTTCCCTCTGTTAGTTAATTGCTGATACAAATACAACAGGATTTACGCAGAGCATGAACAAGTCAAACATGGGATGTGTTTGCCCTATTCTTAACAGCATAGCCTACAGATTCGTAATTCGTAATTCGTAATTCGTAATTAATGATTAATAATTACGAATTACAATTTTTTTTAACTTTCGCCACCAACTACTACGTCACGAATTCGTAAACTGGGGCCGCCACAACCTACAGGTAAACCATTTTGTCCGCCTTTACCACAACCACCGGATTCATCCCAGTAAAAGTCATCACCAATGGCTTCAATATCAGCTAATGTTTGAAAAACGTTACCGGAAAGGGTGACATCTCGCACAGGTTCGGCTATTTTACCGTTTCTAATCATCCAGGCTTCGCCAGCACTAAAGGTAAACATTTCGCCATTAGTCATTCCACCTAACCAATTACGCGCATATACCCCTTCTTTAATGTTAGTAAATAAGTCTGCAACTGGTGTTTTACCGCGTTCAATCCAGGTATTTGTCATCCTGACTATGGGCATAAAATGATAATTTAAACACCGTGCATTACCTGTGGGTGTTTCATCTAATTTGCCGGCGGTTTCACGAGAATGCAAACGTCCAACTAATACACCATCTTTAATTAGTTGGGTGGTGGTGGCTGGCGTACCTTCGTCATCGTAAAAATAACTACCACGATGTCCTGCTGGTGCAGCACCATCAAAGATTTGCAATTCTTCGGGGCCAAATCTTCTACCGATGGTCATAACCTCTAATAAATCTGGGTTTTCGTAAGCCATGTCTGCTTCCGAAAGATGTCCAAAGGCTTCGTGGACAAATAACCCAGTAAGTATGGGGTCGATGACGACGGTATAAGTTTTACCTTTGACTGGTGGTAGAGCTAAGGCTGCGATCGCTCTTTGAGCTGCACTTTTAACTTGTGTGTCTAAATTGGTTAAATCTTCGTAACCTTTGCGGGAACCGGTGGTTTCTCTCCCGGTTTGTACTGTTTCGCCGTTTCTCGCTGTCGCTGCAAAGCGCATTTCCATATCCACCCAAGATTGCTCAATTAATGTTCCTTCGGAAGTGGCGAGGATAATTTTTTGGGCGCTATCAGCGTAGCGGACTGAAGTTGTAGTGATTCGCGGATCGACGCTTTTGAGGACATCAGAATAGCGATCGCATAATTCTTTCTTCTGACTTAAAGAAATTTTGCGCGGATCTGTCCCCGTGAGGGGAAGCTGACATATTGTTTGAACTGGATCTATCGGTGCGAGTACAGTTTCTTCATCGCCTACCATGCGCGCAGCAGCGATCGCTTCTTCGATCCGTTCTTGAATTGTTGAAAGTCGATTAAAACAGCTGAGTCCCCAGCCACCTTTATAACAAGCGCGAATATGTCCGCCCATTGAAATCCCTTCGCTCAAGGTTTCTACCTTGTCTCCCCGCAACAAGATATCTGTACCTTCTGCTTGTTCTAAGCGAATCATCAAGTAATCTACACGAGATGAGTAGCGGGAAATTAAATCAGCAAGCAAATTTTGGACATCAGCAAGTTTGTTCGGCATTTCGTAGGTAGTAACCATGAACCATGACCAACTGCAATTAGGGTGCAAATATTCGAGCAATATCTGCTACTCAATTACTAGTCTAAGGAATTTCCCTGGTTCCTGGCGATTCACCGGAATGATTTAACCTCCGCTTACCGGTGGAATTAACACTACTTCATCACCATTTTGTAAAATAGTATCTGGTTTCACAAATATCAGATTAATTCCATAGCGGGTAACATCTCGCCATTTGCTCAATTCTGGATGTTCGGCAATTAAGCGATCGCAGACTGCACTCACCGGTGTTTCGTCAGGGAATTCTAACACCAGTTCTGATTTTCCACAGGCTTCTTGATATGCGGCAAATAGCTTGACGGTTATAGTAATTGCAGAATTAGACATATTATTTACTGTTCCCCATTCACTAATCTGGGGATTTCCGATTTTGAAATTGCATTATTCCTGAGAGGCTTTCACCGACACCAGGTAATTATGTTTATGCTTTAAACTTTATGATGAAAGCAAAAATTTTCTTGGAAACATAATACTACTTTATCTATCATTCAGTGAAATTTTTTCTATAGCAATCCGATTTGATGCGGATAAATTATAGGCGTAGTTAGGTATCTGTTGCCCTCGCTTATTTTCAAGTTAGTCCCTCACGAGAAAATCTCACAACCAAACATGAATAGCTGTTTTTTTCATGCCCCATGACGCCAGTTGCTTCAAGTCTGGCGACCGAACGCACTGGCTCCCCCATGTGCCATGCCCCATGCCCATTTTTGACCTAGAGAGCGATTCACAAAAAACCGAGAACTGACAAGAAGTTTTTACAAAACTAATTATTTTAGCTAATATATTAGCGAAAAATTAGATATTTATATTCACAATTCACATCAGTATTAATGGGGAAACAATATCAATAATTGTGTAACTACACTCTGTAACATTTATATTTGATGACAGTGAAAGTAATTAAGTGGAAATGGCATCAACTAATTTTGGGCTTAAGCTGTCTGCTATTAACGGTTGCTTGTCATGGGTTGCTGCAAACGAATAGCATTAGCTCAAACTCTGGATGGAAAACGCTGAAAGTAGCTACAGATCCCACCTTTGTACCCTTTGAGATGAAAGATGCTAATGGTAATCTTGAGGGGTTTGATATCGATTTGATGAATGCGATCGCTCAGGTAGCAGGTTTACAAGTGCAATGGGAAAGTCTACCCTTTGATGGCATGATATCCACATTACAAGCCAAAAGAGTAGATGCAGCGATTAATGGGATTACCATTACCCCCGAACGCCAGAAAACAATTTCCTTTTCTCGACCTTATTTTAAAGCTGGACTTGCGATCGCAGTTCGCGCCAACAACCAAGATATTCAAGACGTAAACAGCCTCAAAGGTAGAAAAATAGGCGTGCAAATCGGCTCAACAGGTGCAGATTTCGCCAAAACCATCCCCAACGCCCAAATTATTACCTTTAATTCCGGCCCTGATTTCTTTCAAGACTTGCAAAATGGTAACGTTGATGCAGCAATTAGCGATGCCTTTGCTACATTGTATGCCATTAAAACTGGTCAACTCAAAGGTATTAAAGTTGTGAGTAATCTGCTCACAGAAGAATTTTATGGGATTGCTACACCCCATAATTCTCCTTATTTAGAGACAATCAACAAAGGTATAGGCACTTTGTTGGCTAATGGAACTTATGAGCAAATTTATCAAAAATGGATGGGTACTAAACCGCCAAAGTTACCAAATTAGTCAGAGACGCGATTAATCATAGACGCGATTAATCATAGACGCGATTAATCGCGTCTCTACAATTGTCAATTATTCTACTCTTTGGTAAAGCCAATCATCTCGTCGGTGGGTTCATCTAGCATTTCTGGGACTAAAGCTGGGTTGGAGCGACGTTCTTCGGCTGATTGTTCGCGGATGACATCATCCATTTTCGCTGGATGTTTGATTTTATCCAGGGTTTCTGGGCTTAATTGCGATGCATCACCTTCAGGATTCATCTTTTCGGCTTGACTAGGAACAGTTTCTTTATTCATGACTATTTACCCCAATTTATACGCCAAGCTTAAATTTTCTGGTTGCTAGTTACACACTATCTGGGGGCTTAAATTGCTCATCCTGGGGACGCAATAAGGCTTCTAGATATGTGGGTAATAACAAGCGCTTGAGGCATAGGGCATTAGTGAGAGTTAATCCCAATCCGCATTTTGATACGTAATTGTAGGGGTTTCCCCGCCCTTGTTTGGGGTTCAATGTTGACATTTACAAACACAGTTTAACCCAAAGCTTAATCTGAGCTAACCTAAAGATGATGTTTAAAAAAAATTTTGTATTTATTTTTATCTTTAGTTAAAGTAAGGCAAAAGAAAAGAAAATGTTTTCACATAAGCGTTTTAAACTCAATATAAACAGATTTAAAACCTCTGCCAATATTGAATTTGTAAATTTAAAATTACAGGGATTGATAATCAAGGTACGCGCTTCTGGGCATGGCGGTGCCAGTGCCCCTACAATCAACGATAATCTGTATCTCAAAAACTGACAATATGCTGTAAATATTTTATCTATTTCCTGCTTCACTTTTACACTAATAACTATTAATTTGCGGTCAGTAACCGCCATGAGAATTCTATTAGTTGAAGATGATGAAATTATTGCAGAATCTCTGGCTAAATCCTTGAGAAATCAGCATTATGCTGTTGATATCGCCAAGGATGGGCAAGAAGGTTGGGATTTAGCAGAGTTATTTACTTATGATTTAATTCTGCTGGATGTGATGTTGCCTAAGCTAAACGGGATTCACTTCTGTCAGCGATTGCGCGCTAATGGTAATCAAACACCTGTGCTTTTATTAACGGCTCAAGACAATAGCACAAATAAAATTATGGGTTTGGATGCTGGCGCGGATGATTATGTTGCCAAGCCCTTTGATTTTCAAGAGTTATTGGCGCGGGTTCGGGCTTTATTACGTCGAGGTGGTTCGAGTTTACCACCGCTATTGGAGTGGAAAAACTTACAACTCGATCCCAGCAATTGTGAAGTTACCTGTGAGGGTAAACTATTGCATTTAACTCCTAAAGAATACGGTTTACTGGAGCTATTTCTGCGCAACAATCACCGCATCTTTAGTTGTAGCGCTTTAATCGATCATTTGTGGTCATTGGAAGAACCACCAACAGATGATACAGTGCGATCGCACATGAAAGGCTTACGCCAAAAACTCAAAGCCGCAGGAGTTGCAGACGATCCCATTGAGACGGTTTATGGAATTGGCTATAAACTCAAGCCAGCCGATAGAGCAACTGTAGTTAAGGGAAAATCCCAGTCTTCGATACGGGAAAGCAAAGAGCCACAACCCACTCAGCAAGAGAACTTTACACCCAAGTGGCTGCAACATTATAACCCCGATAATAATGGGAAAAAATCGCCAGCTACGGCGCAAAATCAAGTAGCAACGGGAATTAGTAAAGTTTGGCAAGAGGTATCCCAGAAACTCGAAGAACGAGTAGCCACGATTGAGCAAGCTTCTACTATGTTACGACAGGGTAAACTTTCTCAGGAAATGTGGTCAAAAGCTAAGATGGAGGCGCATAAATTAGCCGGTTCTCTGGGAATGTTCGGTTCTGATGAAGGTTCGCGTTTAGCGCAAGAATTAGAATCTTTGTGGGAAACAGGTACTAAATTTAAGTCACAGATAAAACAGCAGATTTATCAATTAGTTGAAGCGTTGCGTCAAGAATTGCAACAGTTAAACTCTGAGTATCAGCAGGATTTACTTCCAGAAAATCAACTAGTGGATGAACTTCCTTTGCTGTTGATTGTGAACCAAGATAGAGAATTAGCAACAGCATTGGCGACAGAAACTAATAGTTGGGCGATGCGATCGCAAATTGTACCCGATGCGATCGCGGCTAGGGAATTCATGGCGGAAAATTCCCCTGATGTTGTCTTATTAGATTTGAGTGCTAGCGACAGCACAGAAAATACTCTCGCTTTCCTTGGCGAACTCAACGCTTGCCAATCTCCCATACCTGTAATAGTTTTAACCGATAAAGACAGTTTACTCGACCGGGTGAAAGTCGCTCGTTTAGGTGGTAGCGGGATTTTACAAAAGCCTGTATCTCCCCACCAAGTTTTAGATACTGTGACGCAAATATTACAGCGCACTCACTCCACCCAAGCCAAGGTAATGGTAGTAGACGACGATCCCCACATTTTAGCTGCGCTCCAAACTTTACTCATACCTTGGGGATTAAAAGTTTACACCCTAGAAAATCCCCTGCGGTTTTTAGAAGCAATGGCAGTGGCGCAACCCGACTTACTAATTTTAGATGTGGAATTACCGGAGGTAAGCGGTATAGAGTTATGCCAAGTTATTAGAAACGATCCGCAATGGAGTGGTTTGCCAATTTTATTTCTCACGGCTCACAACGATACTAAAACCAGACATCAGGTATTTCTTGCAGGTGCTGACGACTACATCAGCAAGCCGATTGTCGAACCAGAACTGATGACAAGGATACTCAATCGCCTAGAGCGATCGCGCTGGCTGCGTAATTTAGCCGAACTGGATGGATTAACACTCGTTGCTAATCGGCGCAAATCCACAGAAGATTTAAACCGCTATTTGCAATCCAGCGAACGCCACCAACAACCATTTTGCTTCGCTATTTTAGAGCTAGACAACCTCAAAGAAATTAATCAAAAATACGGACATGCAATAGGCGATCGCGTCTTATCGCGACTCGGTGAACTATTACGCCAGACATTTCACACTCAAGATGTAGTCGGGCGCTGGGGCGGTACAGAATTTGTTGTTGGGATGGCAGGTATGACTAAAACAGATGGCGAGCAACGGCTGTTAGATCTGCTCAAAAGCCTACGTCAAATAGAATTTACCGCTACCAATGGCGATAATTTCCATGTCTCCTTAAGTACAGCCGTTGTTGACTATCCCCAAGACGGTGCGAATTTACAAGCACTCTATCAAGCGGCGGATGCAGTTCTAGAAAGGCAGGGGGCAGGGAGCAGGGGGTAGGGGGACAAGGAATGAAAGGCAGGGGGCAGGGAGCAGGGAGCAGGGGGACAAGGAATGAAAGGCAGGGAGCAGGGGGGACAAAGAAAACCATTGATAAATGACTCTTGAGCAATGCCTAATGCCCAATGCCCAATGCCCAATGCCCCATATCTAATCGGAGGCTAAATGTTAGAATTATTACATGCATTTTTTATTTCCAGCCCATTTATATCTCAAAACCATTGCTATCTATGGAATTCAATTACAGTAGTAATTTCAGTGCTGGTAGCATTTGTGGTAGTAAGATTATTGCCGAAACAGGTAGAAGCAGCTAACCAAGAACTGCAACGGGCAATTTTAGATAGTGCAAACTACACAATTATTTCCACCACACCCGAAGGTATTATCCTCACCTTTAATGCAACGGCGGAACGATGGCTAGGATATGCAGCCCATGAGGTAATTGGGAAAACAACTCCAGCCATTATTCATGACCAAGATGAAATTGTCAAAGTTGCCCAAGAACTGTCTCAAGAATTGGGTGTGAATATTGAGCCAGGTTTTGAGGTATTTGTGGCGAAGGCGCGACGGGGACAAATAGATGAGCGGGAATGGACTTATATCCGCAAAGATGGTTCGCGCTTTCCGGTGTTGCTATCAATCACAGCTTTGCGCGATGCTGACAATCAAATTACAGGCTTTCTTGGCATTGGCAGCGATATTAGCGATCGCAAAGCGACTGAAAAGGCTTTGCGTCAAAGTGAAAATCGCTATGCAACTTTAGCCCAAGCTGTACCAGTAGGAATTTTCCGTACTGATGCTTTTGGGCACTGCGTTTTTATGAACAAACAAGGCTGTGAGATTATCGGTGGAAGTTTGGAAGAGTTACTGGGAGAAGGCTGGACAACATTTTTGCATCCGGAAGACCGTCAGCGCGTAATAGATACATGGTCTGCAAGTATACATAATGATTTGCCATTTAAATCAGAGCATCGGGTATGCGATCGCAATGGCAAAATCACTTGGATTTTTGCACAGGCGGTAGTGGAAAGAGGAAACCAAGGAGAGGTTATAGGCTCAATTGGTACCATCATAGATATTAGCGATCGCGCCTTAGCAGAAGCAGCACTCAACCAAAGCGAAGCCACCTTGCGCAGTTTCTTTGACAGCGCGCCGATGCTGATGGGAGTTGTGGAGGTGCTAGATAATGATATTCTCCATATTTCTGATAATGCCACCGCCGCAAAATTTTATGGAATGACACCAGCTACCATGCAAAATCGCCGAGCTAGCGACATGGGTGCGCCACAAGATTATATTAACCAGTGGATTGAAAATTATCGCGCCGCCGAACGCAGCCATGCTCCAGTTCGCTTTGAATATGCTCATGAAACACCTACAGAAACAAAATGGCTATCAGCTACAGTGTCCGCAATTAATAGCGATCGCAATCGGCGATCGCAATTTTGTTATTTAGTCGAAGATATTAGCGAGCGCAAACGCGCCGAAGAAGAGCTGCGTTATCTCAGCCAAGCTTTAGAATGTGCAGTTGAAGGTATTTCCCAGTTAGATACTCAAGGACGTTATCTGAAGATAAATCCCGCCTACGCTAACACCGTTGGTTATCAACCAGAAGATATGATTGGTATGGAATGGGTGTTAACTGTTCACCCAGAAGATTTAGAAAAATTGAATGCAGCCTATCAATTCATGCTCACCAACGGCAAAGTGGAAGTAGAAGCCAGAGGTGTGCGTAAAGATCAATCGATATTTGACAAGCAAGTGGTAATGGTGAAAGCCTACAACCGCCAGCGTCAATTCATCGGCCATTATTGCTTTATGAAAGATATCAGCGATCGCCGAGAAATTGAACGCCTCAAAGATGAATTTGTTTCCGTCGTCAGTCATGAATTGCGCACACCACTAACTTCCATTGCTGGCGCTTTAGATTTATTAGCTGGTGGCGTTCTCCAAGCCGAACCAGAAGAAGCGCAACGAATGTTAGATATTGCGGCTAGTAACACAGAACGCTTGGTACGGCTAATTAACGACATTTTAGATATCGAGCGCATCGAGTCAGGTAAAGTGCAAATGACGCAGGAACTCTGCGACGCTGGGGAGTTAATGACGCAATCTATCGAAACTGTGGAGGAAATGGCAGAACAAGCCGGGGTGATATTATCAGTTTCACCCTTATCTGCACCACTTTGGGCAGATCCCGACCGGATAATTCAAGTTTTCACCAACTTACTCAGCAATGCCATTAAATTCTCTTCTCCAGGTGCAACGATTTGGCTAAGTGCCGAAATTATAGCCGAAAAAATCCAATTCCAAGTTAAAGACCAAGGTCGAGGTATTCCCCCGGAGAAACTAGAATCTATCTTTGAGCGCTTTGGACAAGTTGACGCTTCCGACTCGCGCCAAAAGGGAGGAACAGGCTTAGGTTTAGCGATTTGTCGCAGTATTTTACAGCATCATCACGGGCAAATCTGGGTGGAAAGTACCTTAGGCGAAGGTAGCACTTTTTTCTTTACCCTGCCAATTCTTGCAGAAACCAGAGAAAAAGAGCGAGAAAATCTGAAAAATCCTGCTTTATCTTTACTAATCGCTAGTTCTCCCCATTCGCCTTTAGTACTAGAGTGCGATGACGATGCTGGCGTGCGGGTTGTCGTGCAAACCATGCTAGAACGCCAAGGTTACCGCGTCATAGTCGCCGCATCAGGACAAGAAGCTGTCGAGCAAGCCAAACTATACCATCCCGATGCGATTATTCTTAACTTAATGATGCCGGGAATGGATGGTTGGGAAACTTTGGCGATTCTTAAACAACAGCCACACACCCAAAATATCCCCGTGATTATTCTCAGTGGTTTGTTACCCGATGCGAATAAAATTTTACCCAACAGTATTAGCGATTGGATTGTCAAACCGCCCAATGCTAAGTTGTTGTGTCAAGCTTTAGAAAAAGCTACAGTAACTCAAAATCAATGTATTAAAGTATTAATTATCGAAGATGACCTGGATTTAGCCCAGGTACTCATTGCTTTATTCAATCGTCACGGTATTACTAGCTTTTACGCCCAAACAGGCACACAAGCAATCCAAATTAGTCAGAATATTTTACCTGACTTATTGGTACTAGATTTAGGATTGCCAGAAAACGACGGTTTTGCGGTGGTTGATTGGCTGCGTCAACATCAACGCTTGTGCCAAGTACCATTAGTGGTGTACACAGCGCGGGATTTAGACGATCGCGATCGCGATCGCTTAAAGTTAGGACAAACCCTATTTTTCACCAAAGGACGGATTACTCCCCAAGAATTTGAGCAGCGAGTGATCAATTTACTTAACCGCATGATTGGCGATCGCAGCGAAGTCAGCCAAAACCCAATATAATTACTGATATTTTTAGAATAAATAAGTATGGTATATAACATAATACATGATTTACCGCCGCAGTTTGCACCACTGCGATCGCTCCTAGAAGCAAACTTAATACCTTACATCAAAATCATTACCGACGAATTTGGATACCTTAATTCTGCTGAAGACGCAGATCCCTTAGAACCTTGGCAAAGTAAAATTGGCGGTCATCCCTATCTTCCCAAAGGTATAAGCTATCCTATCGATGGCGAAACTGGTGAGATGATGATGTTTTTAATGCAGATAAACTGCGCCGATTTACCCATAATTGACGGATTTGCGCTACCTCGCCAGGGAATTTTACAATTTTACTCCGGCTTAAATGTCCCCATGTGTGAGCTAAGTCCCCAACAACACCACATCCTCTATTTCCCAGAAATCTCCCAAGATAAAAATAACTTAGTCACTGACTTTAGCTTTTTAGCCAGTACCAGCGAGCAATTAGAATGGTATAGAGATATTTATGCTTTAAGATTTGTCTTACAGCAGGATGTGTTTTGGCAAGCTCGCTCTCTATACGCTCCCCTGAATATTCCTGAAGAACTCACAGCACTCAGTCAGGAATTTGATGAATGGATTTGGAACTATGAACAGGAAAACAACCTTGTAGAACAACGCGGTAATAAGTTAGGCGGGTATGTAGAGCTGCATTCTTACGTTGACGAAACCATCGAAGGCGCAAAGGGAAGATTACTATTAGAACTGAATCACCCCTCTGAGGTTGATGACAACTTCTACTTTTTTGTGGAAGACTGTGATTTAATCAACTTGGATTTTAGCAAAGTTGAATCTTATTTCTTTCGTCAATAAGAGATTGATAAGACTCATCTTTTTTGATTCCCTGTTCCCTACATACAGCCGGTGGGTGAGGTACAGATTATCTTTGATTGTAGGGGCAGTGGCACTGCCATGCCCCAAAGCGCGTACCTCATTTACCTGAAATATGCTGTAATTCATCAACCCCAATCAAGGCAAGAGTCTCAGCCGTGCAGTTTTTGGAATAATTCATTCTTTCTAGGCAAATTTTCCATGACTACAAAACGGATTCTTATTATTGATGATGAATATGACATCAGGGCAGTAGCTGAACTCGCCTTGAAAACAGTAGGCGCTTGGCAAGTTTCCACCGCCGCCTCTGGTAGTGAGGGAATAGCCAAAGCAGTAGCCGAACAGCCAGATGCTATTCTCTTGGATGTGATGATGCCAGATATGGATGGTATCGCTACCTTTCAAGCCTTACAAGCCAATCCAGTCACCCAGTCAATACCCGTAATATTGCTGACGGCGAAAGCTCAAGCCACCGAAAAACGGCGATTTGCAGAACTCGCAGTTAAAGCCATTATCACCAAGCCTTTTAAAGCGATGAAATTACCTGCACAAATCGCTGCGGCGCTCAACTGGTAGCTAAGAAAAATTCTTGGCTAATAGCGATTCAAGATGAAGATGCATATAATCCAATACGGTTCAGTTAAGAATAATTGTAGGTTGGGTAGAGCGATAGCGAAACCCAACATTAAAGCGGCTTTGTTGGGTTTCGTTCCTCAACCCAACCTACATCTTTTCAGGTTTTTGACGCTAACTGAACCGTATTGGCATATAATCCAATACGGTTCAGTTAAGAATAATTGTAGGTTGGGTAGAGCGATAGCGAAACCCAACATTAAAGCGGCTTTGTTGGGTTTCGTTCCTCAACCCAACCTACATCTTTTCAGGTTTTTGACGCTAAGGCATCAAGTAAAAATAAGTAGTGCGAGCATCTTGCTCGCGCGGGCAAAATGCCCGCACTACAAATATTAAATTGTTCAACTTATTTTCACACGACTCCTAACTGAACCGTAAAAGGATTGCTATTTTGCTCTCAAACTCCACTGGCTGACTTTCAACGCTATCTTATTATGTAGCGTCAACTGTTAAATTTTGTAAACACATAACTTATGCAGCGTGAATTTGCCAGTCGGGACGAATTAATCGCTTATCTCAAAGAACAATTCCCCCAAGCCGCAGAACGCGACGATAGTGTCAGCGAGATAGTTGGGGGCAGAAAAGCCGCCCAAACAGCCTTAAAAAAGGTTAAACCAGCCTTATATGCAAAAACACGCAATTTTTTAACAGGTGATGTCACTAAACTTTCACCATATATCCGTTATGGAGTTTTGAGCCTGCGAGAAATCCGCGATTACGTCTTACATAAAGTCCAAAACCGCGATGATGCAACAAAACTAATTAACGAATTAGGTTGGCGGGATTACTGGCAAAGATTATATGCCAAACTAGGAAATAACATTTGGCAAGACCAAGAAGAATATAAAACAGGCTACACCATAGCAGAATACGCCCCAGAATTACCCCAAGATATCAAAGATGGGAATACAGGCTTAGTTTGCATCGATAAATTTAGTCAACAATTACGCGAAACTGGCTATTTACATAACCATAGCCGCATGTGGTTAGCCGCCTATATTGTCCATTGGCGGCGGATTCGCTGGCAAGCAGGTGCAAAATGGTTTTTACAACATTTATTAGACGGCGATCCTGCCAGTAATAATATGTCATGGCAATGGGTAGCCAGCACTTTCAGTCATAAACCTTATTTTTTCAACCGCGAGAATTTAGAAAAATACACAAAAAGTGTGTATTGTCAACAATGTCCTCTCTACGGTAATTGTGATTTTGAAGGTAGCTACGAACAATTAGAAAAACGCCTATTTCCCAGAGGCGAATTTACCAAAAAACCCAACAGTCAAAGCTGGCAAAAAGGTAAGAAGAAATAGGAATTGGGCATTGGGCATGGGGCATTGGGCATAGTGAGAATAACAAATGATAAATAATAATTGTACAGACGCGATTAATCGCGTCTCTAACCCAATAATTTGGATACATGGCGACTGTTTGAGTCCGGAAAACCCGGCTTTACAAGAATACCCAAATGCACCTGCAATTTGGGTTTGGGATGATACTTTGATAGAAGAATGGCAACTGAGTCTCAAGCGAATAACGTTTATTTACGAGTGCTTGCTAGAGTTACCTGTAGAAATTCGTCGCGGTAATGTAGCAAAAGAAATTTTAGCTTTTGCTCAAGAAAACAAGGCTGATTTAGTAGTAACAACTGATAGCCCTAGCCCGCGTTTTCATAATATCTGTGATGACATTGAGCGTTCTTTAAAATTAGAAGTGTTTGAAGTAGAACCGTTTTTTGATTACGACGGATATATTGACCTCAAGCGCTTCTCTCGCTATTGGAAAGTAGCAGAAAAGTATGTTTTTGACTAACAATATTTCTCAGCAAGTACCAACCTCAGCTTTTTCTGGTTCCATAGGTGATGTGAGTAGATATTATAGCATATTTTCGAGGCGACTTTGGAATTGCGATCGCCTGCCAGATACGTACAAAAATGGTCGGTTATTACTCACCCCAAGCTCATTGCAATTTCGTCAGAATATAGTTAGGCAATCAATTGCACTGTTAAAACAGCTAAATACAGAGGTTAACTATGTTTCCTATGTTTCCTTTCTGGGGTAATTCCTGTTGTGGCAGCGAACCCATTTCCCACAAAGCTAACTTAGAGCGGAAATTAAAATTCCTGACTTGGATCAGAGATGATTTAGAATCTAGACTAGCTGCCGTTAATGCTTCTATTGATACCATTCGTCAGCAAATTGAACGTTCTGATACAGCTGCGTAGAATTTATTTCTATCCGTGGTTTGTAGTTGAGTTGAATGTAACTAATTAGTGACTGGGCGCTGTACGAAGCTGCATCCATTTTGTAGGTTTTTGTGCAGTGCTTGGTCACTTAATTTACCAAAAATTATCACCATGACAAATACTATCGCTAAAGTTTGGCATAATTGGTTCAAACCGCATCAAGAATCTGTTTTGCTATTTGACTCCATTTCTACAGCTAATGAGATAGCCTTAATGCTTAATGGTGAGTGGGATGGCTGTAATGGTGTGATGATAGCTCAATGTGATGAGATAGCTGTTAACACTGCTGCCAAACTATTAGAAGCAAAATGGTGTTATCAAGGCGCATCACAAGTTGTTTTAAATAGAGTCACAACGGATGAAATTTTACGCCGTTACGCGATTGGCGAAAGATATTTTGTGAATGCTAATTTGCGGTGTGCAGTACTAAAATCGGTGACACTGGTGGGAATTAATTTAAGTTATGCCAAACTAAATTTTGCAGATCTAAGTCAAGCCGATTTAAGTCAAGCTGATTTAACCGCATCAAACCTTAATCAAGCTAATTTAAGTAAATCTAAGCTCAATAAAGCATCCCTGATGAGGGCTAATTTCACAGGTGCAAATTTGCAACAAGCCTCATTGAAAGGAGCGAATCTAAGTGGTGCTAATTTAACTGAAGTTAACCTTACTGATGCAGATTTAACAGGAGCCAATCTAGCATTAGCAGATTTAAGAGGGGCAAATTTTTATGCTTGTAATTTGGCTGGCGCTAATTTAAAAGGTGCCAAGGTAATTGAAAGTGATTTGGCTTTAGCAAAACAATGAGAGGTTATTTATAAAGTATAGCTGTAGTCACACATCTTCAATCCCTTGCAAAAAATTTTGCAAAACAATAGATTTATTATCTTTTCGCCAAACAGTAATGATTTCTAATATTGGTGATTGTTCTTGAATATCACGATAGACTACTCCATTTCGTCGCAAATTTTCCACATTAGCTGGTAGTAGTGAGATTCCCATTTCCCCTGCAACTAAACTCAAAATTGTTGATATCCAAGCTGCTTCTTGTCTAACTTTAGGCTGAAAACCTGCCTCTTGACAAAGATTTTTAATCTGCTCGCGTAAGCTATTTAATAGGTGTTCTGGTGGCAAAATAAATTGTTCATTTGCCAATGTCTTTAATGAAATGCTGGTTTGTTTCGCACAACGATGGTTTTCTGGTAAAACTATGACTAGTTTTTCTTTGAGAATACTCTTGCAATCGAATATATCATTATTTCTCTGGGTATTTTCTAAGTTATGTCGATGAAAGAAGCCTAAATCTATTTCTTGGTGTCGCAATTTCTCAATTTGTTCGTAAGACGGCATTTCATATAAAATTATTTCTACTGCTGGGAACTGGTGCTGAAATTTTTTGATGATTTTGGGTAATAGACTGTTGGACATAGATATATTAATTCCTATATTGATTTGTTCTTTTTCAGCCCGATGTAATTGTTGACATAATTCAATTTTTTGCTCAAATTGATTGATAATTTGACGAGCTACAGTTAAAAACTCATTACCCGCATCTGTTAATTTGACTGGACTTTTTCTAGTTTTAAATACTTGGAACTCTAAGCGGTTTTCTAGAGATGTGATTTCTCTACTCAAAAACCCTTTATCAATGTTCAAATATTCAGCAGTTCTCGTAAGTCCCTGTTGATCGTATAAAGCGATCGCATACTTCAATTGTTGCAAGTCTATTTCATATCTGCTCATCTATACAGTGACGCAAAATGTTTATTTTTTGAGCATTATATAGCAACTCTAAATTGTTTTTGAATAATTACCTCAACTAAATAGTCATCAACTGTTGTCTAAAACAGGTGATGTGATGACAGTTTTTTCAGATATGTTAATGACAACAAAGCAACTCGTCAGAGGAAACACTAGTAATGAAACTTAATAATCATTCTATCAATCGTGTTTTGATTGTAGGTGGAACTCATGGGAATGAGTTAACTGGAGTATATTTAGTTAAATTGTTTCAACAACATCCTGAACTAATTCACAGAGCTACTTTTGAAAGCCTAACTTTGTTAGCTAACCCACAAGCCATTAAAGCTGGAAGAAGATACATTGATAAAGATTTGAATCGCTCCTTTTTAGAGGAAAATTTAGAGGATGGAACTCTAGTTAATTATGAAGATTTGTTAGCTAAAAATATCAATCATATATATGGTCAAAATGGTAAATATCCTGTGGATTTCATAGTAGATTTGCATAGTACAACATCCAACATGGGTGTAACTGTTCTTTTAGATGATGATCAAAAATTTAATTTGCAATTAGCTGCTTATTTAAGCTCTTTACATCCTGAAATAAAAATTTACAGTTCAGGAAGCTCTGGGCGGGGTAAACATGGGCTGCGATCGCGTGCTAAATTCGCTATAGGTATTGAAGTAGGTGCAATACCTCAAGGTGTTGTAAATGCAGATTTATTTCTCAAAACTCAAACCATAGTTTACGCAACTTTAGACTATTTAGAACTTTACAACCAGAATAAACTACCTACATTTTCCCAGAGTTTTACTTTGTATAAATACCTGGAAAAAATTGATTATCCCCGCAATGAACACGGGGAAATTACAGCCATGATTCATCCGCACATTCAGTATAAAGACTATCAGGCTTTGAATCCTAGCGATCCAATGTTTCTAACATTTGATGGTCAAACAATAACTTATGCAGGCGAATCTCCAGCATACCCTATATTCCTAAATGAAGCCGCCTATTATGAGCAAAGCACAGCAATGTGTTTAACTCAAAAACATCAAATGACAATCTAAAAAGATTACACGAGGAATTTAGGAAAAACTTGGTTCTTTGGGGACAATGAATCAAACAAACAATACGAATGTTCGCAATTCAAATATTAATCCTCTACTTGCAATCTCCTATCTCAAACAGGGTTTCCAATACTATCAAAACGGGGAATACCAGAGTGCGATCGCAGCCTATAATTTAGCACTCGCCAACGACCCTAGTTATGCTGCTGCTTATCTTGCTCGTTCTATGGCGTTATCAAATTAGGAGACAGAGACAATGCTTATTTAGAGGGAGCATCCCAATTTTGACGCAATACCCTCAAGGGTATTGCTATACCAACAAAGCCTGCCTTCGCAGGCTATCAAACTTTTAGCCTGCGAAGGCAGGCTTCGTATTTCTAGCCCCACCCTTATAGGGTGAGGGCGTTTTTGCACATTTGGGATGCTCCCTATTTAGATGCAAGAAGGGCAGCTTATTTATCTCGCCAACAAAACAATCAGAGAATCTATAATGCAGCGCAAAAATTTCAGCGTGCAATCAATCGTTAACAATTCAAAATTCAAAATTCAAAACAGTCTTTAATTGTGCGGAAAGTCTGAGCGGAGGTTTCCTCCGTACACCGAAGGGGTTGCCGTTCGCGTAGCGTCTCCGACAGGAGAAGGCATCAGAACTTTCCAAGAGAGAATTTTGAATTGTTAAGCTATAGCGGTGCGTTGCGCTACGCGACAACACACCCTACTTTTAGCTACTTTTAGCTCATAAATTAGCGAACCACACCAAAATAAGCAGTCGCAGCCGCAAGTATAATTATTAAAACTCCTAAGACAACGCTAACTGAAAATTCAACCGAAGTCTTCTGATTTAATTCTTTCTTGCTTTCGGTTTCCTGAGAATTACTCGAAGTAATATTGCGGGGGTTTTTGGTTTTTTCAGTAGTCATGGCTATGATGATTTACGCTTACTTATCTCTAAGTTTGCTGTAATAACCAGAAACTACATCTTGCTTGGGGACTACTAAAAAAGTTATAAAAAAAGGCTTCAGTGGTATTGGTGATTTATAGAACATTTATACTAAAAAAAAGCGATCGCCTGCATTCCTCATCTAACCCAGTATTATCCCGAAAAACCACACATTGCCATTGATGTTAAAGGCGAGAAGTTAAAAAACTACCTGAATCACCATCAATACCAATGTCCCTTGTACTCAAATTTTTATTTATCTTTTGCTGCTGCATGATTTTCTCTGCGGTGCTGTGGGAGCATTTAGTCGTCAACAATATTTATGCTTGCGTTTGGTCAAATGCATATATTGATTTCTTTTTCCCCGATAACTGGTATCATGGTGCCGACAGTGGTGACATGATGAAACCAGGCTGGAGTAAAAGTAAGCTGCTGACTCTGTGGTATTTAATTATTGGTGTTTCATTCTTTTTCAGTGCTGCGTTTACCGCCTATAGCAATAAAAATTAAAAAAGTTGCTTTTTATACAATCAAATGACCTCACATTGTACAGACGCGATTCATCGCGTCTCTGACAAATGACTAATGAGGACTGACTATCGGTTACACTCATATATTGCAACCGATCGCATTTAGCCCCATGACTGGAGATTAATACCTTGGGAATAGAACTACGCAGTTTCGTATTTCTCGACAATCTGCAACCTCAACATGCAGCATATATGGGAACCGTAGCTCAAGGTTTCTTACCATTACCAGGGGATACATCGCTATGGATTGAAATTTCTCCTGGTATTGAAATTAATAAAATTACAGATATTGCTTTAAAATCCGCCTCTGTGCGTCCTGGTGTACAGGTAGTTGAACGACTTTATGGTTTATTAGAAGTTCATTCTAGCTCCCAAGGGGAAACACGCTCGGCTGGTCAAGCGATTTTGGCAGCTTTAGGGGTGAAAAGAGAAGATTGTATCAAACCACGGGTAGTTTCTAGCCAAATTATCCGCAATATCGATGCTTACCAGACGCAATTAATCAATCGCACCCGCCGGGGACAGTTATTATTAGCCGGACAAACTCTGTATGTTTTAGAAGTTGAACCTGCGGCTTATGCTGCATTAGCTGCAAACGAAGCCGAAAAAGCAGCTTCGATTAATATTCTGGAGGTACAAGCTGTAGGTAGCTTTGGACGGCTGTATTTAGGCGGACAAGAACGAGATATTCTTGCCGGTGCTGCTGGCGCATTAACAGCGATTGAAAATGTGACAGGTCGGACAAATCCCCAAAGTGGTCGTCAGGAGTAAAGGAGAGACAATGGCGAATCGAGAGCATCTAGCTTTGCTGAAAGCTGGTGCGGTTCAATGGCTTGAGTGGAGAAATCAAAATCCCCAGATTGAACCAGATATCAGTGGTGCAAATCTCTGTGGAGATAACCTTAGAGGTGCTAACCTGCAAGGGGCGAATTTAACGAGAACCGATTTAAGTTATGCTTTGCTGGTACGAGCAAACCTGAGCGGCGCTGACTTAAGTAGTGCTAATCTTTACAGCGCCAAGCTAATTGAAGCGAATTTGAGTGCAGCTAACTTCAGCGTTGCTAATTTAAGCGGAACTAACTTAAAACAAGCGAATCTTAGCCATGCTAACCTGATTGGCTGTGATTTGAGTTGGGCAAATTTGAGCGATGCGGCGATCGCAAATGCTAATCTCATAGGTGCAGATTTAAGTAATGCTGACTTAAGAGAGGCTGATTTAGATGGCGCTAAACTCATTCGCGCTAATCTTTGTTTTGCTAATCTGATGCAGTCTAACTTAATTGCAGCTGATTTAAGCGAAGCTTATTTACACGAAGCAGAATTAATAGAAGCTTACCTTTACAAAGCTAACTTTTATAAAGCCAATCTCACCAAAGCTCACCTTAGCGGTGCATATCTATTCCGCGCCAACCTCAGCGAAGCCGATTTACGGGGTGCAAACTTATCTTGGACTAATCTTAAAGGCGCAAACCTCGCCGGCGCAAACCTCAGAGGCGCTAAACTCCAGGGAGCAAAACTTGACGGTGCTAATCTGCAAGAGGCGATAATGCCGGAAGATGAGGATTGACGGTTGACTGTTGACTGTTGACGGTTGACTGTTGACGGTTGACTGTTGACTGTTAACGGTTAACCACTGACAACTGACGACTGACTACTAACTATTGGGTAATCTAATAACAAAGGGTATTAGGAATTGCGGAGCAAATTATCCTATGAATAATGCTAAGAAGCGTTGGATGACTCTTAACTTAGGTGTAGTGGCAATAATGCCAACGTTAATATTTTTAGCATTTCTCCATCGTGCTACGGCTGACGATCCCGGAAGCTGTTTTATGGTAACATCCTCTGGGAAAACTGTTAGTTTAGGTAGCCTTTGCGGTGCAACACCTGTAGATAGTAGGGTTTTTCGCATTCCTATCAAGCGGCGGATGGGGAAAACTCCGGTTGTTGATGTCACCTTCAATCAACAACAAACTTTTGAGATGATTTTAGATACTGGTGCTAGCAGTACCTTGATTACTCAAAAAATGGCGAATGCCCTGAAACTTCAGCCTACAGGGAAAATCAACGCCCAAATAGCCGATGGTACAGAAGTACAATTTGTTACTAGCCAAGTCCAAAATATTACTGTGGGATCGGCTGTAGCTAGTAATATTGAAGTTGCGATCGCACCTAAAGCCGCGATCGGATTATTAGGTCACGATTTTTTTGAGAATTATGATATCAAGATTCTGGAAAAAGAAGTAGAATTTCGTCATCGTTGATTTGGTCAACAGTCAACAGTCAACAGTCAACAGTCAACAGTCAACAGTCAACCGTCAACCGTCAACCGTCAACCGTCAACAAAACTGTCCAAGTTGGGTACATTTACCCAGCTTGCTGCTTGATGGGATTCATGGCATAAATCCATTAATAATTGCGAGTAAACGCCTTCTCGTAGTGATGGAATTATTTGTTGCTGGCTGTAAATTCCTTGAACCCATTGATCTACTACGCGGATAAATGCGGAAATGCGTCCATCGGCGTGGTTTTGGGGAAACATTAAATCAGAGGGAATTTCAATTTCACTTAAGGTTTTACCTGGTTCGGAACCCCAAACCCGAAAACCGTGGATGTAATCTTTTTGATTTTCACTACCTAAAACTAAAGTACCGCGATCGCCATATACTTCTACCCAATGAGTTCTCGGTGCATGAACTACTGCACTAATGGTAAGCTGGCAAGGTGTACCATCGGCTAATTCTAACGTTAGCACGCAGGTATCATCTGTATTCACTGGCTTGCTTTCGCCAGTAGCGGGATCGATGCGTGTGGGAATAGCGGTGGTTAAATGGGCGCTGAGTCGGCGTACCGGGCCAAATAACCAATATATATAATCAAAGGCGTGGGAACCTAAGGAACCTAATGCACCACCTCCCTTATCTTGAGAAGAATACCAATTCCAAGGGCGGGAAGCATCTGCACGGGAAGAACCTAACCAATCAATTCTAATTAACCGCTTGTTTCCTACATAATCTGCTGATAATAGTTGAGCAAACTTTTGCCATCCTGGAACAAAGCGAAATTCAAAGTCTACAGTTGCTATTACACGTTGCTTTTGCGCTAACTGATAAAGTTCCTTCGCTTCAGTTGCGTTTAAAGCCGTCGGTTTTTCCAGTAATAAATGTTTCCCTGCTTGCAGTACTGTTTTTGCCATTTCATAGTGCAAAAACGGTGGGGTAGCGATGGTAACTGCTTGAACTGCGGGTAACTTGACGATATCTGCAATTGTATCGCAGGCATGGGGGATGTTATTGGATTTAGCGATCGCTCTAGCTTTATTGATATCTCGATGATAAACTGCCACCACCTCCGTTTGCGGATGTGCTTGCAATCCAGGGATGTGGACTTTTTGCCCAAATCCTGTACCAACAACCGCCACGCCTATCTTTTGTTGATTTGTTTGCAATGTAGAAACCATATAGTTGACAGATTTATCACACTATGCATAAAAGGGAAGGGGAGAAGGGGGACAAGGAAAGGGAGATATAAATATTTCAAGTCAGCTAATCGTGAGAAAATCTCATAACCAAGTATGGAAATCTTTCCTAGCCCCTAGCTTTCTCATCAAGATTACAGGAAATCTTGGAGCGTTGCAAAAATTAGATCCCCGAATTAGCGATCGCCCCACCTCTACAATTTGGCATAATTTAATTTTTGCAGTTCCCGGAGTCTGAGGGCGTTAATGTGTTAGCGATATTTAGATGAGTACAGATGTGTGCAAATGATCCATTGCTGCTAACGGATTTGCACCTGGAGCTAAAATTTCATAAGGTCGCATCATTTCATTATCTTCATGGGAGAGGATGTGACAATGCCAGACGTACTCTCCGGGAAGCTCAAAGGTAGCTGCAACACGAATCACTTCGCCTGGCTCAATGACAACGGTGTCTAGTATACCCGCTTCTTGGGGCGCGGCTGGAGTCGCTGCTCCCTGATATTGAATATTGGTTAATGGTGCTAATGGATCGATTTGAGTTGCAGTAAAATCTTGTCGGCTGAGTAGTTGAAAACCTGCTTCATGTAAATGGATGGGATGGGAGTCACGTGTAGTATTATAAATTTCCCAAATCTCCGTATCACCAAGCTGAACATACTCAGTAATCGGATCGTGCCACATTAAAGCACCATCTCGAATGGTTCCTAACATGGGTGTAATTCGCCCAAAATCATCGCTAGGATTTTCAAATAAGGCTAACTGTTTAGCAATTGGTAATCCAGTTAGAGGATCTTTAACAATTTTGGTGAAATCTGGTTTTTTGGGATTTTTACTACTAGCAACAAAAGTCTGATCGAGCCAATCAATGCCATCGTTAAATTTCTGAATAATTTTTTGATCGGTTACTAGGCCAGTATAAGTTGGCAAAGCATCAGGTTGACCTTTACCTCCCCTCAAGGTTGTTGGTAAAGGAGTATCAGCAACAGTTACCTGATTCCCAACTTTAAAAGCCATGATTTGACCTGTAGTATCTGGGTTATTGGGAATTGGTTCGCTAGTAATACCACCAGCAAAATTATTCAGAATCAGAGTCTCTCCCTGATATCCTTTAAAGTCTACAATTACATCAGCTCGTTGACCTGGCGCTAGTTCCAACTGACTAAGTTTCACTGGCTTGTTGAGTAAACCTAAGTCTGTACCAATTTGATAAAAGTCTAACCCTTTTTCCAGTTGGAGGCTGTAGAAACGCGAGTCAGAACCATTCAGCAGCCGGAATCTGTATTTGCGCGGTTCAACATCTAATAAAGGCCAGGCCTTACCATTAACGAGGATGACATTACCAGAACCGAACTCTGGAATCACGCTGGGATTGGGTGCGGATGGCGGAAGCATCGCTTCTAACCCTGCTGCTGCTAAATCTGCGTTGGAGGCTGGATAAAATAACTGACCATCAGCTGTAAATATCTTGTCTTGAATAACTATGGGATATTCATAGTAAACATCTGGGTCTTTTCGCGAATCGCCTTGGTAATCAAAATTGACGTAATTACCTGGAAGTGCGTTTTCAATGCGAGAGGTTTTGGGATTATCTGGTCTTCCCGTATCATGGTTATCTCGCAAGATATAAAAACCTGCTAACCCAGCATAGACATTGAGGCGAGTGATTCCTAAAGCGTGGTCATGATACCAAATGGTTGCAGCTTGTTGATCGTTGTAATATTTATAGGCTTGTGTCGCACCTTTATTAATAGCTAACTTTCCGCCTTGACCGGTAGAGGTAAACCAAGCATCGGGAAGACCATCATATTTAGATTTGCTTTTTCCACCATGTAAATGGGCAACTACAGGCACACCATCTTTGCTGATACTATAATTGGTGCCTGTATAAGCCCAGTGTATGGTTGTATCTACTGGTAGTAAATGTTTTTTAGGCAGCTTGCTTTGCCAATTAATAGTGATGGGCTTACCTTTTTGCGCAACAATAGTAGGGCCCAGGTAATTTAGACCAGCTGCATCCCAAGTTGGAGCTGAAGGACTATGGTAACCCCATGTTTGCGCTAGGGGTATTCCCTCGCCTAAACCAAAGTCATGAGTACCTTGACTCATGGTGATTGTATATTTACCTTTACGCCTAGCATCAATAAAAAGTCCTGGCTGGAGTAAATTTGGTAATGGATTTTTATATTTATCAATGGTGAGTGGATTCAGTAGCGACACCATAGTAGATAACCCCTGTGTAGTTCAGATAAAACCTATATAAAAAACCACAGCACAACCAGCTAAAACATCGCTTTTAAGTATCGTTGTTTTAGAGCTATGTAGCGATCGCATCGCCGATGTCGTTGAGTTAATTTGTGGTCGATTAAATGTTCAGAAATACTTAGACTCTCTCGATCTATAAGCAGCACCGAGATTTAAGAAAAATCTCACCTTCATCACCTTTCCAGGAAATGAAGGTTCTGATTTCGAGAGTCAAAGCTTTTATGTAATTAAATTTAGGTAATAAATGTGAGGAACTTGTGAGGAGGAAAAGAATTAATAATTTGCAAAATATTTTCTGTTTGGGGAGAATGAGCGCGATCGCTATTTTGAATATATCAAGTTTTGTTAATTATTAAACAGCTATATCTGGCAAGTATTTTACAATCTGAAATAAGTATAACGGCAAAAATAATTAAAGGTTTGTAGTCAGGGATAAAATCCTGACTACACAATAAATTCTCAATTTTTACATTGCTTAATATAGCTTGGATAGTCCTGATTTTTCTTGAATGCGATCGCCCAAAACTATCCCACAACTGAGGGAGAAAAATCAGCATTCTCTGACAAATCACAATCATAATTTTGTCAGTCAAAAAAAGCGATTTACGATAGAGCAGAAACTATAGCCCGATCCTGAGCTAATTTACCATCTTCCATGTGGACAATGCGATCGGCAATATCTAAAATTCGGTTGTCATGAGTCACCATCAAAATAGTACAACCTTGTTCTTTAGCGAGTTTTTGCATCAGGTTAACTACATCTCGACCGGATTTACTATCAAGCGCTGCTGTTGGTTCATCTGCTAAGACAATTCTCGGACGACTAACTAAAGCACGAGCGATCGCAACTCTTTGTTTTTGTCCCCCTGATAAATCATCAGGATAGTAATTGAGGCGATGTCCTAATCCCACTTGTTCCAGCATTTCAGCAGAACGAGTTTTCATTTCTTGGGGTGAAATATCCTTGTGTAGTTCTAAACCCATACGCACATTTTGCAGTGCGGTCAAACTACCATGCAAGTTATGTGCTTGGAAAATATAGCCATGACTGCGCCTAGCTTCGGTAAGTTGCGCCGCATTCGCACCACAGAGTTCTCGACCTAATACTTGCAAACTCCCAGATTGCGCCGAACGTAAACCGCCTACCAAAGTTAGCAATGTAGTTTTACCAGAACCCGAAGGCCCTGTCATAATGATAATTTCACCAGCGTTAATTTCTAAGGTGATATCAAAGAGAACTTGCTTTTTCAGTTGACCTTGACCAAAGTAATGGTCGAGATTTTGCACAGAGATTACTGGATTCATATTCAATAGGAGACAAGGAGGAAAATTGTACAGACGCGATTCATCGCGTCTCTAAAACATATCTGCGGGGTCGGCTGATTGAACTTTGCGAGTAGCGATCGCGCCGGATATCATACACATGATTAGCGTTAAGATTTGGACTTGGATGGCTCGAGCTAAGGTCATGTATAGTGGTAAATTGGTGGCGTTTCTGGTGAGTGCATAAAGTCCTATAGATACGCCAAAGCCAGGAAGAAAGCCTAATATAGCCATAATTACAGCTTCTTCAAAGACAATCCCTAATAAATAGAGGTTGTTATATCCCATCGCTTTGAAGGTGGCGTATTCTTTCATGTGGGCGTTGACATCTGTAGACAGAACTTGATACACAATTATCACGCCCACCATAAAGCCCATTCCTACACCCAGGCTAAAAATAAAGCCGATCGCAGTGTTAGTTTGCCAATAATATTTTTCAAATTCAATAAATTCTTCTTTGGTTAAAACTTTAACATCTTCACCTAAGTGAGATTTTAAGGTATTCGCTGTTTGTTTGGGGTCATAACCTGGTTGTAATTGAATCAAGCCAAGGCTGAGGCTACTAGCATCGCGCCGAGGAAATAGCCGCAAAAAGTTCTGGTCGCTGGTAATTAATGTACCATCGGCAATGAAGGATGCACCGATAGAAAATAAACCATTAATACTGATGGTACGGCGATCGAGTTCTGTGGTTACAGGTTTTCCTGCATTAATTTGCGCGATCGCTTCTTGATAATCTCCCCGCGCCGCGCGGTCAAAAAGCATGGTATCTGGTAATTTAACCATATCTTTTTGGCGGTTCACTTCCGGTAAATCAAATACCTGTTTATCCGGATTGAACCCCATCACCAGTACTGCTGTCTTTTTCTTGGTTTGGGGATTCTTCCAATCTGCAAAGTTAATATATACTCCCTCCGCTGACTTAATCCCTGGTAAGTCCATTGCTTGATACAATCGCCGTCTAGTAAAGCTGGACATATTCGCCAAGTTACGCGCTTGGGGACTCACCAGCACAATATCAGCTTCCAGACTGCGGTGTATTCTGGTGTTACTGTCATACAACGCAGTCTGAAACCCTAGCTGCATAAACATGAGGACATCTGCAAAAGCAATACCTGATAATGCAACTAATAAACGGCTTCTTTGATGACTTAATTGCAACCATCCTAAAGGTGTACGTCGCTGAAGTTGAGATATAAAACCAATCATTGTTCAATCACCGCCTTGACTTGCAAATTGGTAAATTGGGCAGCTTTGGCGCTGGATGCAGAATCTAGCTTGATATGTACTTCAACGATTCTGGCATCAATATTACTAGAGGGATCGGCGTTAATTACATTTTGTCGTTGTACTTGCATCCCTATCCAATCGACAGTTCCCTGCAATTCGTTGGGGAGAGAATCGCTGGTAACTTTGACAAGCTGTCCTGGCTTTACTTTATGAATATCACTTTGATAAACTTCTGCCACTGCATACATCTGGTCAGTTTGACCTAATTCAACAATTCCATCATTCCCCACGGTTTCACCCGCGCGGGTATGAATCTTTAGAATTTGTCCAGATTTGGGAGCGCGAATATATGCTTGGTTAAGTTGGGCTTGAATTTTATCAACGGTAGCTTGGGCGCTGTCTACTTCCGCTTGGGCGTTGGCGATATCTGTGGGGCGAACTTCTGCAGTTTGATTGAGGGTGGCTTTGGCTTCGCTAATTTGTTGTTGTAATGTGGCGATAGTTTTGTCGCGGTTGGCTTTAGCTTCGTTAATTTGCTGTTCTAGGGTGGCGACAGTTCTAGTTTTGGTGGCTTGGCTTTCAACAAATTGCTGGGTGCTGGTTTCAGCGCTTAATCTGCGACGATCTACTTCTTGGCTGGAAATTGCGCCTTCTTTGTATAAACTTTCGTAACGTTGGACATCAGCTTGGGCGTTGCGCTTTTCAGCAGCGACACGGGCGACGGTTGCTTGTAAACTTTGTTGTTGTCCTTGTAATTCTGCTTCTAGACGGTTAATTGTCGCTTGCTGGGTTCTAATACTTCCTTCCAATTCCACTTGCAAACGATTAATCGCCGCTTGACGCGCTGCAATTTCGCCTTGCTTTGCACCTGCTTTTACTTGCGCCAGTCGGGATTTAGCCACTTGTACTTGTCTTTGCGCTTCACCCAAACTCGCCTGTAAGCGATCGCGACTATCCATTATTGCAATTACTTGTCCAACTTTCACGCGATCGCCTTCTTTCACCAACAATTGTTCTACCCGATTTCCTTCGTTCACCGTCGGTGCTGACAGTTTAATTACTTCTCCATTGGGTTCTAACCTGCCCAACGCTGTGACAGTTTTTACAACTGGTTGCATAGGCGTTGCTAGTTCTGGCTTCTTCCCAGACTCAGTCTGGAACTTGGTAACCGTATAAACACTAGCCCCGGCTGTAATTAAAGCTGTAATTATTGCCAGGATGGTAGGTGACTTAAAAATACCTTGGGAAGCCCGAAAACCTAATAAATTCCAGTTTTGCGCCATAGTATTCCCCTTTTGTTGGCGGCATTGTTAAACTAAACCGTCCAGTTCAAAATTATGCTAAACTAAACCGAGTAGTTTAGTCAAGGGGCAGAGACGCGATTAATCGCGTCTGTACAATTTTCCTCCTCTACCTCCTTGTCTCCCTTTTCCCCCTCATCCCCCAATCCCCAGTAAGATGGTTATAAGCAAAATTGATAGACACATGGCACGGATCAAAGTTGACGAAGTAGAAAAAGAGAATTCCCTTGATAAAGTGGAACAAATTCTGCAAGGAGCGATGCAGGAGTTCCTGAAAAATGGCTATGCTGGGACAAGTATGGATAAGGTAGCTGTCGCTGCGGGTGTGTCTAAAGCCACAGTTTACAGCCACTTTCAAGATAAAGAAGGACTGTTTAAGGTATTAGTAGAAAAACTGGCAGGTAAGAAATTTAATTCTATATTTGGTACACAACCTCCAGAGGGAGATCCAACAATTGTTCTGCGTCAATTAGCAACCAAAGCATTAGAGTTAATGGCTATAGACCAAGAACATTCAGCATTGATGCGCGTGATAATTGGCGAATCTGGTCGTTTTCCTGAGCTAGCTCAGATTTGTGTCCGCGCCATGATTAAACCAGTGGTAGAAACTCTGACTCAATACCTCGCTAGTCATCCCGAATTGAAAATCAACGATCCAGAAGCACTGGCTAGGATACTTGTAGGCTCATTAGTGCATTTTCATATTGTTCAAGATGTCTTGCATGGTAAAGATATTTTACCAATGGAGAGCGATCGCCTAATTAATACCATGACCAACTTAATTATTAATAATGCTCAAGCTAGTTCATAACTTTCACAACCAACCAAATAGATAGGCTTGATAACTAAACTAACTATAGGAATCTGATTTGATTTTGGCAAAACTCTAAATTACTTGCCAATCTTTATGGAAACCGCCTCTGAAATGCTTTCAGTGTTTCTGAATTACGGCTCGAAGTATGTATCGCAAAAGTGACTCGATCAAAGCAACCCGCAAAACATCGATCCGCAAGCCACTTACCAAAGACATCTGCCACCATGTTAGGATCGTTGCAAAATACACCACAACCCCAAGCTCCAAGTAATAAGGAACGATGTCCGTTATCTCGTGCAATAGATAGGATAATACCAGCGCGTCGGTGAAGTGCCAAGGCGATGGCTGGGCTACATTGTGGATCGCGACGTAAAGCTTGTCCGGCGTTTGGTGCAGGTGCTGTAATAACTGATGCCAGAAAAACGTCATCTAGCAAGTCATAATTTTTGACCCGAAACCACGGTACTTTGGGCGAGTATATAACATGATCCGTATATAAAAGAGACTCTTGATTTCGATTGGATTCATAGTAGGTGGGTTGAGTTAGCAGGCAAGGGTATAATCCCGAACACCGAGCCAAATCTTCTTCCTGCGCTTTTGCACCATTTATAAATCCACCTCCAGGATTCCTTGCTGATGCGAAGTTTAACAATACCAAATCCTCACATCCCTCAACTTGGACAAGTCGATGGGCTGCTGCTTGAGTAGTTTCGTTTGTTACCTCAATTACAGGTTCTTGCTTCCCTTCACCAGAGATTTGTTTTTCTAATAGCGAATATGACTGTATTGGTGTATACAACACCGTGTTGGCGATCGCCATCTGTTGAGCAGCCAGAAATTCAACTGTTTTTCCGGAATCTGTAATATATTTTCCTTCTTCGACTATGCGTAGAGTTTCTTTAGCAATACCTTTGAGTGACATATACAGGACTTACGCAACTGGCACAGGCGATCGCTAAATTTTAGTACATTTGTATTGATATGGACTTACACAACTGATACAGAGCGATCGCTATCTAGTAGTACCTTTGT
>NZ_JACJQG010000008.1 GCF_014696435.1 Calothrix anomala FACHB-343
GTTATGTTCATTGGCTTGAGGAGATGATGTTATGTTGACTATTTTAGGCTTTTTAGAATTACTCTAACCAAATATGTAAAGTTTTGTATCGAGATTCAACATTTCTGACCCATC
This sequence comes from Calothrix anomala FACHB-343, assembly GCF_014696435.1. Lineage (GTDB taxonomy): Bacteria > Cyanobacteriota > Cyanobacteriia > Cyanobacteriales > Nostocaceae > Aulosira > Aulosira anomala_A. The sequence goes on from NZ_JACJQG010000008.1 coordinate 115, forward strand.
ATCATTAATTTTGATGGTTTTTCTGTAAATACTATATTGCTGCAAACTCTAGAGAGAAAATTGGGAATACAAATAATTTATCTACAATCAGATTTATTGATCTCTTTTAGGTGGAATTCCATTATCCATTGGTTTTTTTCTACCTGGTGTTTGACGATCTTGGTTTTTTTGATTGGCTGATTGCTGGGATTTGTTTGATTTATTGGACATGATTTTAACCCTGTGAAGAATGTGTAATTTGTCTACATTTTTAATCTACATGATATGTCAGGTTATTTCCGCAAAATATTTTAAGGGTTTATAATTTACTCAAATAAAAATAGCTAATTCTCAATCTGGCTAGTACCGCTACGCGGAAGTCAAAAGTCAAAAGTCAAAAGTCAAAAGACTTATATACTAGGCTTTTGCACCATTTGGAATTATATGTTTATGCCGTGGTCTACTAGTTTATATAAAAATTTTTTTAGTTAAGGCTTTGGCGAAATTATGAGCAAAGCACAAAATGAGGCAATAAAAGCAATTTTGTAAAATAAATTCAAAAAAAAGAGACGCCTGATTATTGTACGTCTCTAGAACAGAGGAAACCCATTACTTATTAAAAATAAAATTGAAAATAAAATTAAAAAATTTAAAAATTAATGTTTAAAAACTCTCACAAATAGAAACTTAGTTTGTTGTATCAAGCTTTTGAGGTTGCTGTTAAACCTGATAGCGCCAGGTTCAGTTTTGCTTGGCTTACCAATTTTGGGAGGTTTGGGACGAGGACGTTTCATTGGACACAATGATTAATGGTTAACTCGCTACACATTGGACTACAAGGGTATAAATTATGAATCCGGAAAATTTAAAGTCTAATTCACTCGTCAGTCCGGGTTTTACTGGCCTGACAAATGCATTTACAGCATATTTCAGGTAAATGAGGTACGCGCGTCGGGGCATGGCAGTGCCAGTGCCCCTACAATCAACGACAATCTGTATCTCAGCAACTGGCAATCTGCTGTATCTGTTTTGAGAGAGGAGAGGACATGTTAAGCAAATGAGGATAAATCCAGATTGGGGGGAATATCTTGAATTCTTCCCGGCCCGATCGCGCGTAATGCTTCTTTAAGGTCAACATCGCCAGTATACAAGGCACGACCGACAATTACACCGTTTACACCTTGGGGTTCTAAGGCTAATAAGCTCAACAAGTCGGTAACAGAACTGACGCCACCAGAAGCTATGACTGGAATTGAGATTGTGCTGGCTAGTTCTCGCAATGCTTCTATATTGGGGCCGGAGAGTGTACCATCACGATGGATATCGGTGTAGATAATGGCTGCGGCTCCTAATTCTTGCATTTGGACGGCTAGTTGGGTGGCTAAAACTTCTGAGGTTTCTAACCAACCGCGAGTGGCTACGAGTCCGTTACGGGCGTCAATGCCGATAATAATCTGTCCGGGGAATTCTTGGCAGAGTTGCTGGACTAACTGGGGTTGTTCTACAGCGACAGTTCCGAGAATCGCCCGTTGTACGCCTGTATTGAATAGCTGCTGAACGCTAGTGCGATCGCGCAATCCCCCACCAACTTGAATGGGTACGGATACAGCTTGCGCGATCGCCTCAATTGCGGCTAAATTGACAATTTTACCGGCTTTGGCTCCATCAAGATCCACCACATGTAGCCTAGATGCACCATTATCTACCCATTGTTTAGCAACATCAGCAGGGTTCTCGCTAAAAACTTGCGAGCGATCGTAGTCTCCCTGATAAAGTCGTACACAACGCCCTGCTAATAAATCAATTGCTGGAATTACATCCATTTACCTTGTCCTCAATCCAATCCAAAGCTAGCTATAGGTGGTTTTTCTCTGTGGCAATTTTCTGTTTTAATTGCTTTACAGCTTGCCAAAAACCTAACACGATCAGAATATTCGCCAGAGTCAAAAACACTTCTGCACCACCGTGCAACCAATCGACATTGGCTAAAGCTTTACCATAATGTACTTTGGCATAAATTCCAGCTGGGATGGTAACACCGACAAACACTAAAGTGCCGTAAAATCCATACAAAGCCAAACGTGGCATTTGTTGACTGCGGCTGATAAACCACAAGAAACCCAAGTAAGGAAATAGTGACAGGGCAAAAAGGGCGTCTTTTGAGATCATCGCTCTGATTTGATAGGTTGGGCTGCAACAGAATCTATTCCCTTATGGGCAGATTTGGCAGAACGCCAAATCCATACCGCAGCTGCCCAAAGGGTAAAATTACCAACTAAGGTCATGGTAGCTTGAAGCGTTACCAGCCATTCTAAAGATTCTGGATTGTCGAAATAATGCCAAGTGCAAGCACACATAGCACTGACTAAAGCAGGTAACATGGCGAAGGATAATCCCCACCAAGTGCGGTTACCAGTGAGTTCGCCGTAAGTCCAGATTAACCAAATGGCGGCCATCCACTCAATGACGCTAGAAACATGAATTATCCAGGTGGGAATTGAAAGGGCGTGCATAAGTAAGTTAAAAGTCAAAAGTCAAGAGTTCGAGTAAGTTTCAGTGAGGACAGTCAACAGTCAACAGTCAACAGTCAACAGTTAAGGGTCAAAACTTATGAGTTATTTCTCCCCTGCTCCCTGCTCCCTGCTCCCCTGCTTCTTCCCATCTTCCCATAAGAAAAATCGGATTTTTTGGTAAGTATGCCAGCCGCCTCACCTAACTTCTGTATAAGTAATAGATAATCAGGTGCAAAGAAAGTCAATTAGCAAAAATTAGCAAAATCTCAAATCACAAATGAAACCGATGCGGGCGTTATTATCTGGGTATTACGGAAAAGGTAATGGTGGTGACGAAGCTTTATTGGCAACGCTGTTGCAAATGTTACCGCCCCATGTGACACCTGTGGTGCTTTCTGGTAATCCGCAGGAAACGCGCGATCGCTATGGTGTAGAAACTGTTAATCGTATGGCTTTTTTACCTGTAATCCAAGCTATGCGTTCTTGCGATGCTTTTATTTGGGGCGGTGGCTCTTTAATCCAAGATGTTACTAGTGCCATTAATCCTTTTTATTATGGGGGATTGATGACTTTGGCGCAGCAGATGGGTTTAAAAACTGTAGCGTGGGGTCAAGGAATAGGGCCGCTAAAGCGTCCACAAACTCGTTGGTTAGCGCGACAGAATTTTGCAGGTTGTACCAAGGTTAGTGTACGCGATCGCGCTAGTGCGGCTTTGTTATCTGATTGGCAAATTTCCTGTATTCTGGCACCCGATCCGGTTTGGGCGTTAGAATCTCAGCCTGTACCCGGACTTAGCGATTTACCAACCCCTAGAGTGGCGGTGACGTTGCGATCGCATTCTCAACTGACAGAAACGCGCTTGGCAAATTTAACTAGCGCTGTGGTTGATTTCCAAAAAGCCACCCAAGCTTTTATCTTACTGTTGCCGTTTCAAAAAAGTGAAGATTTAGCCATTGCTGAAGCGATTCAACCCCATCTGCAAGATGTGAGCCAAATTATCTGTCTAGAAGATCCCCAGCTTTTAAAAGGCGTATATCGCGGTGTAGAAATGACCATTGGAATGCGCCTGCACAGCTTAATTATGGCTGCTGCTGAAGGTTGTCGCTGTTTTGCTCTTAGCTACGATCCTAAGGTAAATCGACTGATGGAAGAATTAGAAATGCCAGGATGGGATTTAGCAAATTTACCAGACGATCCCCATGTGATTAGTCAGGCTTGGATTGAGCATTACAATCATGGTTCTCGGTTGTCGTCTGAGAAACTTCAGTCTTTGGTAAACCAAGCTTTGATGCACCGTCAGGTGTTAGCAGAGGCATTAACAATTGATTGATTGTCCGCCCTAAAATTGAATAGTAATTGAATGTGTAGTTGCAAAAACAAAAATCATGACTCGTCGTCATCTTTTGCAAGAGGGACAATCTTACACATTTCGCTCTTATTTTGAAATGCCTTATGAAGCAGACGAAATTTTAGCGGAATTGGGTTATGGTTTGTTAAAAAAACGAATGGAGTTACCCAGGAGCGATCGCAATTTAGAACGGTTAGCAGAATTACGCCAGCGAATTGATGAATCTTTACCTCTGGTGAGTTTAAGCAGCGAAACAGCAAGGCGTGAAACCCTGGTTGCACCTACATTGCTGGAAGTTGCTCGTTATTGTCAATGTCAACTGCGGATTGAGTACCCATTAATAGTAAATAACTGGTTAAAGGGTAATTTAGATTATTTTCTTAAACTCCATCCAGGTTTATTGGTAGTTGAAGCCAAAAATGATGACTTAACCAGAGGTTTTACACAACTTGCAGTAGAGTTAATCGCTATTTCTCAAGTTGAAGCAGGCGAGATTTTTTATGGTGCAGTCACAATTGGTGATGCTTGGCGTTTTGGTTGTTTAGAAACAACAAAGCAGCAGATTTTGCAGGATATTTCGCTATATCGAATTCCCGATGATTTGGAGGATTTAATGAAAATTTTGGTAGGTATTTTAGAATTAGATCGCAGTAATTCTTAATTGCTGTGGCGATAATTAAGCGATCGCACTATCTAAAACCCAGAGTGCGATCGCTTTTAATTTTGAAAAATATACTATTGTTTCAATGGCTCAGGTCTGACTTGAACAGACGACCCCAGGCTTATGAGTCCCGTGCTCTAACCAACTGAGCTACTGAGCCGTGTTTTTTCACATTTCTAAATATAACAGAAAAACTTCGTCGTTGCTAGTCTATCTGACAAATAATTTTTTTGAGTCAATGGTCAAAGGTCAACGGTCAATAGTCCAGGGTCAATAGTCCATAGTCCATAACATGACCAATAGACCTCTTGCAAAAGTCCTAATTTTCTCATTCTTCTCTGCGTCTGGTGCGGCTCTGCGTGAGCTTTTCAAACTCCTAATCAACACAGCGACAATATTTATGCAAGAAGTCTAATGACCAATGACCAATGACCAATGACCAATGAGCAATAAGCAAGCAAAAGAGGGAGTTAAACTCCCTCCAAACATCAAGCAATGGCTTAATTGTAGACAATCAGCAATTAAATCCGACTTGCTAGTAAGGCAATAGGGTTAACGGCTCCCTTACCTGCACGATGGATTTCAAAATGGCTGTGTGGCCCAGTACTGAAACCGGTGCTACCCATTGCCGCAATTGTTTCGCCTTGTCTGACTTGCTGACCTACCTGCACAAATATCTTGCTGTTGTGACCATAGCGAGTCATGCTGCCATCAGGATGGCGGATGTCTACCAAATTACCGTAGCCGCCGTTGTTCCAGCCTGCTTTTTCGACTACACCATCTGCTGAGGCGTAAATCGGCGTGCCGGTGGAGTTAGCAACGTCAATCCCTTTGTGCATTCTTCCCCAGCGCCAACCATAACCAGAGGTCAGCACACCTTTTGCCGGCCAAATATAAGCTGCAGTTGAGGTGGATGGTGGGGGTGTAGCTTCGTCAATTGGCTTAGGTAGATAGCGGTCTACTGCTGATAAGGCTGGTAAGCCACTGGGAGAAACTGTAGTTCCCCGCATTTTGCCTAAGGAATCAGAAGCATTAACACCTCTGGGAGGAGTAGCAACTCTTGTAGCTGGGATGTTACGTCCAGGATTTTGGTTAGAGAAGAACTCTGGGTTTACTGGCTCAGTAGGCTGCGTCGCCCGATATGCAGGCTTGATGGGTTGGGTGGAATAGTTACCAGTTCCAATGGGCGCAGGTACAGGAATCTGTACAGAATTCCGTGGTGTAGTCGGGCTAGATACCGCGAAATTACTGGGATTGAGAACAGGAACTGATACAGCCGCAGGATTTTTATTTTCGCTGACAGCTGGTGTGACTACGCCTGCTTGTTGGGCACGATATTTTTCCCGCAATCTTTGAATTTCCGCTTGTAAGCTTTGGAGACGCTCATTACTTTTAGCGTTGGCTAGCTTCTGCGGTTTTTTGTTCGATTGCATTTCCACAATCACTTTGGGCACTGGAGAATCGCCACCCATACCATAAGAGTTATCAGGCTGGGAGTCGGTTTCAGAAACTGCGGTGTTGGTGGAAATCTGATTTTCAGTAGTGACTGGTGTTGGTACGGTCACACTGTTGTTGTTGACGACTGGTAACTGTGGTGTAGCAGCTACGGTCGGGGTAACAACAGGAGTGTTGACAGGGGATGGTGCTACTGTGGCAGTAACATCAGGCTGTTCTACAATGGGGTTAGTAGCTTCAGTCGATTGGTTAGCTGTGCTGCTGTCAACCTTAGCGGCAGGAACTACCAATTTTTGACTGATTTGCAGTTGGTTGGGGTTGTTGAGATGATTTGTTTGAGCTAATTCTGAAACCGAAGTACCGTACTTTTTAGCGATCGCTGCTAGGGTATCTCCTGGTTTGACTTCGTAGTCCACAGCAGCTGATGGTGCTGCTGTTTTGATTGTGGGTGCTACGGGTGTAACTACAGGTACATTAGTCGCAGTAGTGGCACTATTAGTGGTACTAGGTCTTGCCTGTTTTAATTTGGATATCAGACTAGCTTGACTAGAATTGGTATTGGTTGCTTTTTGCTCTGTTGTAATCTTGCTTGCGTTGAGTTGTGGCGTTTTCTCAACTACAGATTGGTTTGGAGCTAACTCAGCGTTAGTTGGTGATGAATTTTGGGTCTCCTCAGACCGCAACTCCGCCAGACTTTGTTTTAAACGGTTCGATTTTTCTTGTAAGCGGTTGAGAGCAAACTCTTGCTGCGCTTTCAACTGTGCAGTTACTTCGCTGTCTGCAGCCTGATTTTCTGTTGCTAGTGGTGTCAGGGATGTAGTTGGCGAGTTAACTACACTGTTAGCAATAGAAACTTTCTGTAATTGTTTTACTTTGTTGGCTGCTTGCAAACTCTCTATTAGTTGAGGCTGCTGATAGAAAGAACTTGTATAAGTTGTTGTGGCTTTAGCTGTTGCATCTGTTGTCGGAACTGGTACAGACACTCCACTGGCTGCAACTTGTAATTTAGCTTCAAGCCCAGGCAGTTGTGAAATTGCTGTAGGTTCCACGATAACGGGATTTTCCGGCACGCTCACGAATGAGGCGGTTTGGTTCTCCAGCTTTGTGGGGGCAAATTTCATTTCAGTGTCAGGAACAGCCGGAGTACTTGAGGCTGCCTTTTGACTGCCTACAGGAGCTGCTGCTTGGGCTTGATCGCTTTGTCGAGTCACCAAAAGACTGGTTGCTCCCATCGATATTGCCAAGCCAATCATGGCGGCTCTTGTCCCTGCCCGGTGATTTACCCCAGAATTATTCGTGTTTGACTGCTCTACCGGGGCACTATCACTGTTAGGGGTATTGTTCAGCACAGCCTTCTCTCTCTTTTTCAATGCTCGTTTCAAAGACGACCTCCTATGATCACTAGCGCTTAACTGACCTCAATTGTTTTTTCAGTCTGATACTAGTCAATGATTTAGATCACATCCGCAGATTGATCGAGATCACACCCACCAGAGATACTTACGCAAGATTAACCTGCTTCTCTGATTTAGACAAGTTCACACTCATTAGCAAAACTTAACTTGCTGTGCTGACTTGTCCGTTCCATTCCTCACACCTGAAGATTTTTTGCCGTTTACAGTTGTTTTTAACGTTTTTGCTGTTGTAGCTGGGACTGAACCAAAGTATAAGCTTTGTTATGTCCACTTTTGCTGTCAGCAATCGATTCGCTATCACTTCTGAAAAAGCCAATCTCCCTGCTGTAGATATCTTCAAGAGATATTTAACCAATCCGTCTACCCAACACGAGACTTTACGTTGATTATTCCCTAAAAGACAACCGTATTATCTCCCAGCTACTTTTTTCCTTTTGGTAAATCAAGCTTGAGTCAAAAATGACTAAATGCCCTATAAGACTAGGTTTTTGTCCTTTTGTTCCCAAGTTTAGAGATAATTGAAATTCATCAAAATCTATCATTCAATTTGCGGATTGACCTGGATTTTAGATACAAATTTCTTATATAAGCTGGCCGAGGTTTGTAAGTATTGTTTACTCAACTTCGTAAAAGCTTACAGACTCAAGTATAACCATTCACTGGAATTTGGCTGTAACAATCGCTAATATTTGCCCAATTTAGTTAAATCTTTAAATTGAGCCAGAGAATTATAGATTTTATTTAAGTATTTCTACTGAAATTTTTCTAGAGCAGAGGTTTATTGTAAATAACCCAGTTGGCGACGGGCTTCAAATAAGCTGACGGCGACACTCACGGAAAGATTCAAGCTGCGCACGTGAGGTTCTGTCATGGGGATGTAAAGAGTGCGATCGCAAGCGGATATAACTGTTGGTGGTAAGCCTGTAGTTTCGCTACCATACAGCAGCCAATCATCTGCTTGAAACTGAAATTGGGCATAATTAGCAGTACCTCTGACGGAAAAACCCAATAATCTCCCACCACGTTGCTGATGCGCGTCTTTAAAGGCTTCTATAGATTCGTGATAGGTGAGTTTAACGTAAGGCCAATAATCTAAACCTGCCCTTTTAAGGTAGCGATCGCTAATTTCAAACCCTAAAGGACCTACCAAATGTAATTCCGTACCTGTAGCTGCACAAGTACGGGCGATATTGCCTGTATTTGGGGGAATTAGGGGATTAACTAAAACTACCTGGGGCATTATTCAGTGGTCAGAATGTATTCTCAAAAACAATGTATCACTATGTAACATTCTACCAAAGGAAGAGCAACTATCTATAGGTTTTGTTAATAATTATCAAGCTCTAGCAAATGATTAGATTTTTAAAACAAAGAAATGTAGCCCTCAAAACATTATTTTGAGAGTTTTATTAACTCAGCTGAAGGTAATAATAATTTTTTTCTATAACAGCTAGATGCTGCTTACTAGAGGGTTTGTTCCTACCTCCACAAAAATCTACCATTTGCTAGATGTTATGGGGTGTAGTGCTACACCACTGAGGGGGAACACAATTTATCTTCTAATTCCAGTTCCCGTTCTTGGATAGCAACAATAGCTTGGGAAATCACGCGCTGAGAATCAAATCCCACGCCGTGTAGCTGTAACCATTGTTGAGCTTCATTTCCTGCGCGGAGAATTTTGTGCAAGGGAGACAGGAAACAACTAAATCCTTGTTGTTTGGCGATCGCCCAAACATCTTGATACATTTGTTCTATCCAATCTCTAGCGATGATGGTTCTGCCATCTTGCCAATGCTGAAGCGGTGCATCTAAACTATTCGCTGCTGCTGCTGCTTCGTTGCTGGCAATTAAATCGAGCAATTCTTCATGAGAAAGTTGACTTTGGGTTAAGGGATCGATTTCTGGGTTTTCTAAGATTTGTAACAACCGTGCTTCTAACAAGGCTGTAATGGCGAGTAGAGCCACGGGATCTGTAACTAAATCGCAAATTCTTAATTCTAGCCGATTTAAGTCATGGGGACGGCGATCGCCATTTGGGCGTACTGATGCCCACAAATGGCGGACATTTTGCATTGTACCCGCCGCTAGCTGCTCTTCTACCCATTGGATATGATGGGCGTGGCTGGCAAATAAAGGTACGCGGGCTGGGGTATGGGGAAATAGCCCCCACCGGGTAGAGTGATAGCCAGTGGCTTTACCATCTAAAAAAGGCGAGGAAGCGCTGAGGGCGAGGAATAAGGGTGCTTCTGCCCGAATTACGCGACAAGCCCGCATTAATAGCTCAGGATCGCTAATACCGACGTTGATATGTACGCTAGCTGTGACTACTTTTGTGCCGTAGCTGCGCTCAATATAATCGTGATAAGGATTGGTGGGATCGGAACGGAAGAAGCGATCGCTCCTACCCAAAGATAGGGTACTGCCGGGAATTAAAGTATAATCACCTAATTGCTTGATATATTGGCGCAACTTTTGCCGAGGGCGCACCAAGGCACACAATAGCTGCTCATAACTATGTAAAGGTTTAGTTATGTATTCTACGTTGCGGCTATCTGGCTCGCGCACAAATCCGTCTAAAGCCTCGACAATTTTGTCAGAGAGTCCGACAATTTCACCTTGAGGTGTGCCAGTGTACATCTCAATTTCAAACCCTTTTGATAAGGTCACTTTAATCTCCTCGGCTCTCCTAGCCTCTAAATTGTAGCCAATGACACGATTTTCTGCATGGATGTAGACACTGAGTTTTCATAGGCGATTTTTCCCAAAAAACCAGTCACCATTAGTATTTCAATGATTTTTTTACCAATCAAGAATACTAAAGGCATAAATAATTTATGCCCTTAGTATTAGGAATTCATTACAAGTAGTACAAACTCCAATTCTTTGGGTAGAGGATGTTACCTGCTGCATGGTAGATGAGACATCGGTAATTCCTTCCCTATTTCCCATAACTAGCAAGGATAATTAGAGTTTTTGAACATTAACTGTTGTTAATTAAATAACCTGCATTTTCCGATAGAAAATAGCAGTATTAATTGCTGTTAATTTCCTTGAGTGATTGCTTACAAGGGGCTAAAGACCAATTTCGGATAAAGGTTAATAGTTCCCTCTCTTTTCATATTCTCATAAACTTATACCCATTCTCTATAAACTTTTACTTAACAATTTGTTGACGGTTGACTGTTGACGGTTGACAGAGAAGAATTTTTTTGTGGTTCTTTCACTTTGTACCTTGGCGATTTGTTTGCTTAAGCCTTTGTCTTTTTGTTTCTGGTGGAAGGTGCTGCGGCTTTGCGCTTTGTTTTTGGCTGTGAAGTTTGTTGGGAAATAAATTCGGTAGGTGAATCAGTCTCAGCAGCTATATGAAGCCGGAGAAACTGCGCCCACACTTCATTGTTTAGTAAATTGAGAGCAGTATCGGGGTTTTGTTGCGCGATCGCACTGAGCAATTGACAGTATGCTAGGCGTAATTGCTCAATAAAAGCTGCTTCTGCTTCTACCTGACTCAGTAATAATAGCGATGATTGTAAAATTGGCGAATCATCTGCTAAATTATGGGATTTTAAATTATGAATTACCACGTTTAGATATATTGGCAGTAATTCTAACCAATTATTTTTCTGTATTTGGTTCAGTGAGGTTTCTAGCTTACCCAGCGTACCCCAAATACATAAACATTCTCTGGCTAATTGAATATCGCATTTTTCTACAGCTTGTTGCCATAGTTTTTGGGCATAATTTTGGCAGCGAGTAGATAAAATTTCGTAGGCTTCTTGGATTATCTGGGATTTTTTTACCTGATAAACTAATTCACCTAATGGTATGTGTGATTCGTGAGAATTGCGCCAGTGATAAAAACCACATTGGTAAATTTCTCGATCTATTATGATTTCTTGAAGATAAACATCTTCTTCTAAGCCCAAAAGCTGTACTGATGGTAAATCTTCGGGTGTTTTAATCGCTTGGAGTTTTTCTTTGATTTCTAATAAATTTTCTGGTTCCCATTCTAATCCATAGCTAATAATTATCGAAACGCCACGCTTTGCTAATGCTTCCAAAGCAGCGATAAATTCGGGGTTTATATTTAAATGATTTAGCCAAGTTGCATAAATAATAATTTGTTGCTTGGCTGTATTAATAATTTCTAAAAATTTTTGATTAATTTCGCGATCGCGTAATTGAATTACTTCTTTTTTCTGACTATTACCTAAAGCCTGTTGGTGAATCTTTTCTAATCTGGCTGCTGTTTCAGCATTTTGATATTTTTTGGCGGCTTCACGCTCAAAATTTAAGCTTTCATTGGGTAATTTACATAATGTATCTAAGGATATTTTACCTTCAGATAGCAGTAAGTCTAGCCATTTTGAGCGGGAATCTAACATCTGCTTTCCTCTGCGCAGATGGATAGTTAATTTCTCCGTAGTTGAATCAAAAATGAGAAATAGAGAGATTTTTCGCCAAATAGTTTGTGTAGAACCTATACTTCTAAAAGCGGTAACAATCTTTCCTGTTTCTGGTACATGAAGCCCTAAACCTGAAGCTTGGAGATTTTTTTGGACTTGTTCTAAATTGAAAGTAGAAATTAGATTATTTGACTCATTAAGCTGTAAAATACTTGTCAAACTGGGGAGATTAATTACTACTTCATTTAATGGTTCGGCTTGAAAGTTTACTGTTTCGCCTAAAGAATCTGCGATCGCATAAATTTGCACAGCATAGGGAGGCTGGGGTACTGCGCCTTTATCGTAAAATAATCGCCCTTGTTCGGTAACTGTAATTGGTGATTTTGGGGCGAGTGTTTGTAATTTTTGTAAGTTTTTAATTGTACTTTGGACAAATACTGGATCTAAACCTAATAAAGATGCTAATTCTTGGGGTGTTGGTGCTGGTTCAAATTCAATTCCTGCACGAATAATAAATTCTTCGAGTACGTTAAATGGACGAGGTTCGGTAATTGTTAGTTCTATATTTGTTTGCTGCAAACTATAGCGTAATTGACGGGCGGCGACAACTAATAAATCAGGGTTTTGCGTTTCAATTTCTACTACTAGATTTTGCAGACTCTCATCAATTGGTTTAGCTGAAGATGCGAGAAACATCTATGAAACCTCCATGATGACTGACAATATTAGCAACTTCGGAATACATACTGCCAACTTTACCTGATTGTTGGGTAAATAAATCGTGACAACCGACAATTACTAGTAATTCTTGGGCGCGAGAAAAGGCGACATTCACCCGTTCTGACTTTTTCGCAAATCCCACATCGCCTTTATTATTATTGCGTACCATACTCACAATTACTACTGGGCGTTCCATACCTTGAAATCTATCAACTGTACCAGTACGAATTTGTAAGGAAGGGAAAAGTTCTGATTGCAAACGTTCATCAATTTTTCGCAGTTGTGCGCCGTAAAATGTAATTACAGCTATTTCTTTTTTTGGTTCGCCACAAGCGACTTTTGCAGCCCAAGTATTTTCAAATTGCTGACAGATACGTTCAATTACATCAATTTCTTGGAGATTATATAAAGAAGTTCCTTCGCGCTGTTCTTGAAATTCAGTTTCTTTGGGCATTTTTACCCAGATTAAATGATGTTGTGGTTGAATAAGTTCTCCCACTAAATCATGAGCGCGTTTAATATCTGGTTGTAGAATTCCGCATTCTAGTTTACCTTGATAAAATTGATTGATTGCGCCCATAATATGAGGGTGCATTCGATATTGGGTAGTTAGCATTTGTTTAATGCTAGAATCTGCTTCTTCAAATTGGCTTTTAAATAGTGATTCTTCTAAAAATTGCAATTCTTCTCTGCTACTGCCAATTTCTTGCACGACTTCCTCTAAAGTATTAGTATCCATCATCGGTGGTAGTTGGCGATGATCGCCTACCATAACTAATTTTTTACCTTTTAAAGCGGGAATGAGTAATTCTGGTGGGGTACATTTACTAACTTCATCGATGATGACAACATCGAAGGATTGAAATTCTTCGGAAAAATCTCGTCCGGCTGCTTGCACACAAGTGATACCAACGACGTTACAATTGTCTAAATAGATTTGTCTTAAATCGTTGCGATCGCGTTCTGAAGGGTTACGGACTTTTGCAATCCAATCTTGGATAAAGCCTTGATATTTTTGCAGATGGTTTTCATCTTGATTGAGTTGCTGTTCTCCTGACTCAAACTGATTTTTGATGCTGCGTAAAAATTCTAAATCGTATAAGTTAGGCTGGGGAGATTTAGGCTTAAATTTATCTTGTAAAATTTGCCATTCTCTTTCCCACCATTGGCGCTGGGATAATAAAGTATCTGGTGGTTGGGGTTGATTTCTTTCAGCTAATTCAGCTATTTTGATTTTTAAAGTTTCAAGCTGTTGCTGAAAAATTGTAATTTCTGCTGCTACGGTTGCTAGTTGTTCTTCTAAAGAAATTTGAATATTCGTTAATATAGCGAAAGGTTCGATAGATGAAATTAAATTTTCTAACTGGCTGAGATGATTTATCCAAGTATGTACATGCTGGGAAAATTCTTGAGGATGTTCCCAAATTTTAGCTTGATTTGCTAGATATTTTTCTGCTAAAGTCCGCAATTGATTGGGTACGTTTGACTGTTGATTTAGTTCTTGTAAGATATTAATTGCTCTTTCGAGTTTTAGATTAGCATCTTGTCTCGCTGTTTCTATCTGGGTTTGAGTATTTAATATTTGAGTTTGGGCGACTTCATTGTTATGCAGTTCGTTTAGCTGTGCTTGCAGATGTTGCAGTTGTTTTTCTGCTTCAGTTTTGACTTGGAAAACGCACTGACGCGCATTAGTTAAGATAATATCTATCAGTTCTTGAGTAATTTTATTCAGAGTAGATTGGCTATTATTAGCTTCCCAGACATTGCTATAAGTTTGTTGGATTCTCTGGATAAAAATCCGCGTGGTTTCGACTAGAGTTTTACGCTGATTGATTTCGAGATATTGATAGTTATTAAATTGTGTATGGATTGCTTGCCATTGAATGATATCGCTATTTTCTAATACTAGCGGAATTTGGCTAAAATTTTGCTGTAAAAAGTAGCTAAAACTATGCTGTCTACCTTTTCTATCGGTAAAATTACCTTCTATTTCATAAGCTATAGCTTTTGTCAATAGCTCCCAATCTGGTAGATTAACTATATAGTTAGCTGGCATCAAAGATATTTTTTGCGAATTAGCCAGCGTCAGTAATTCTGGTGGTAATTGTAGCAAATCTACTGTTAATAATTGGGAAGTTTGGCGAGAATTGGCTAAAATTTCCGCCACGCGATGATTGGCTGTAGATTTCCATTCTTTAACAGCGTTGATGATTGCTTCGATTTCTTGCTTGCGAGTTTCCCAAGTTTGAATTGTTTGTTGTAGACTTTGCTGTTTACTAAAGAATTGTTGATGATTTTTTTCTAATTGCTGTAAATTGTGCGAATGTTGTTTAAAAACTTCTACTGCGGCTGCTACTTCTAACATCGCTACAGTTGCACTTTGGGCGTAAATTAAGGCGGTTCTAAAGTCTGGAATTCCTGAAACTACAGTTTCTCTTAACCATACAGCTAACCCAAAAGCACCGCATTGAGGGCGAAGTAAACCGAGTCCATCGGTTAAGCTGATGGCTTTACTGACATTAAGTAAAAAGGTTTTAACTAAATGATTATTTTCTGTATAAGGTTTAAGATGGGGTAAAAAATTAGTAACTTCTGGTGCTTCCCAATTAACGATATTTGGGGCTTTGAGGAGATTTTCTAATCCAGATATGAGAGTTTCAATTTGATTTTTTTTCGCTACAGCTTCCTGATAAAGTGCTTCTTGCTTGTTAACGTTAGTCTCTAATTTTGGTAAACGTTGATTTACATCCTGTTGACTCTGTTGAAATTCTGCTTCTGCTTGAAAGTAAGCATTAAATTTAGATACTGAGGCGAGTAATTGACGGTAAAATTCTACATTTTCACGGCGTTTACTGAGATTTGTTTCACAATCATTGGCGGTATTTTCTAACCAAGTACCGATTACTTGATCTTCTAAAAAAGGCTGTCCTTCTTCGCCTACTTTTTCAGCGCGTCCTTTACGTATCGCCCGAATTACGGGATTATGGACTAAACGACTGAGGGCGTTATCTACTGCTAAATTTGCTTGAGAGGCGATGAGAGTCCGCCCACCTCGTAATGCAATTTGATAGCAAATTTCGGCAATGACAGTGGTTTTACCTGTGCCTGGCGGCCCTTGAATTAAAACTAAATCTTCGGCGGAAAGTACGGTTTCTACTGCTGCTTTTTGACCGGGATTTGCAGTAGATAATAATAATTCTTCTGGTTCTAATTCTACAGTTTTTTGAATTGGTCTAGCTTGGGAAGCATCGAATAAAAAATTACCTAAATAAGGATTTTGGGTACGTCCATTATTTAAATCGTCTAAGGCTTTTTTCTTACGTTGAATTTGTTTAATATCACCCAAAGCTTCAAAACATAAAAAGCCGGTGGTGGGAAGTTGATAACGTCCGCTAGTTAGATAATCAGCTAACTCTCGTTCTAGGTTGAGGCTAATTGTGCCGCGTTTTTGGTCAATTTCTTCAATGGAACCTATTAACCGCCCTTCTTGCCAATTTCTACCAGTAGGTGCAGTTTCAAATAGTTTTAAATCGTCGTTTTTCGCTTTTCTTACCCTTCCCCAAAAATTGTCTTCATCTAAAGGATTTTCGGGGGAACCGTCTAGAGTCGCTGAGGTAATATCAATTTCAAAACTGATGCGTCTTTTAAAGTTGTAGTGATATCTGGTATAAGAAATACAGAATTGGCGTGCTTGCGCAATTTTTTCTTCAATTTGTAGAAACGCTTTCCAAGCTTTGAGTTGTTCTTCTGTGGGTATATAGTCACCACAAACCGGGGCTTCGGCTATGCGGGGAAAGACTGAGGAAGGAATGCCGATATGATGCTCGTGATTGGGTAACAGGCGTAAGTTAAAGGGTACGGCGTAAGCATCAGATTGTCCCCGTGAGATGGGGAGTAAGTAGACGGAGAGTAGCTTTAAACCGGTGTCGCTATTTTGTTGAACTGCAGCTTTAAATGCTAGAGTTTTACCGAGTTTTTGCAGTCTGCTTGGTAATTTACTTTCTGGGGAGTCTGTGGCGATGATTAATTCCCAAATTTCTTCTTTTGCCGCTTTCCCCGCACCTTTACGCCGGATGTAAAATAAACAAGGTCTTTGTCCGACACATTCATACAATAATTCATGGGCGTATTCTCGGCGTTCCCCAAATTCGGGATATGCTTTGAGGGTGGATGCGTCTTCGAGATGGCGGATTAAGTTATCAACTGTCGAACCTACGAATATGTAACCCCAATCTTCGGAGGCTTTTTTTAGCCGGGAGGAATTTGCAGGGAGGGAGGCAACTTTTGCTGCTGGTGGTTTGGCGGCTTTGCGAACTCTTTCCGCCTCGAATTCGGAGATGGTGCTGCTGGGGCTTTTGGCGGTAATGTTGAGTTGATCGCAAATTACTAGTAGCTTTTTGCTGTCTAGTTTTAGTTCGCTTGCTAGTTCGTAGATTCTGACTTTAGTTTTGTTCATCCAGTAACTTGGGTTACTTGTGCGGAAGTTGTATTTATAAAAATCTCACGCCAAGGCGCAAAGGCGCAAAGAGACTAAGAAAAATTTAGAGTTTGTATTGTTGGTACACTTCGCTAGCGGCGCGATGTATTAGGGAGTGTCGCCAGACGAGGGAGTTTAAGTCATCGGCGTAACCGCCACCGATGACGCAGGCGACGGGGTAACCGGCGCTGACGCAGGTGGTTAAAACTTGCATTTCGCGACGGAAAATGCCAGTGTCGGTTAATGCTAATTTTCCCAGGCGATCGCCTATATGAGGATCTACACCAGCATCATAAAATACTATATCTGGTTGGACTTGGGATAATAAATCTGGTAAGTAATTGGCTAAGGTTTGTAAATAAGCGTCATCTTCCATTCCCACTGGTAGGGGTACGTCTAAATCGCTTTGCTGTTTGGTACCGGGAAAGTTGACTTCGCAATGCATTGAAAAGGTAAATACGCTGTCGTCGTCTTGGAATATAAACGCTGTACCGTCGCCTTGATGGACATCTAAATCTACTATTAAGATTTTTTGCGCTAGTCCAAGTTTTTGTAATACGCGAGATGCGATCGCTAAATCGTTGAAAATACAAAAACCAGATCCATAATCAGGAAAGGCGTGGTGTGTTCCACCGGCTGTATTGCAAGCTAAACCATGAGTCAGTGCTAATTGGGCAGTGAGTATTGTACCACCAACCGCTACACAGGTACGATTCGCTAATGCTGGACTCCAAGGTAAGCCAATCCGCCGTTGTGCTTTTGCATCTAAGGTTCCCTGACAGTAAGCTTGGACATAATCGCTACTGTGAACTAACTCTATCAATTCTGCTGGTGGTGCTTGCGGTGTGTGAAATTGTTCGATTTGCGCTACTCCATCGGCTAGTAACAATTCGTATAGTTGGCGGAACTTTAACATCGGGAAGCGATGTCCTGGAGGTAAGGGCGCAATATAATCTGGGTGATAAATAATTGGTAAGTACATTGTAGTGGGGCATGGGGCATTGGGCATTGGGCATGATTTAGTTGTTATTCATTTACTTGTCCCATTTTCTGTCCCTCATCGCCGAGTCACTTAGAAAACTAGTCATCACGGTAGGGTTATGTAAATTGGTCGAAATCAACCTAAATATATTACGAAACGTAAATAAATTTAAAATCATTAACAATGACTAATGACTATATTCACAAAGGTTGAAAACCTAGCCCGCAAGTGGCACGGAAAAATCGTTGTTTACCAAGTTAGGTTGTAACCCTATCCACAAGGGGTGGCTGTCTTTAATTTTGAATTTTGAATTTTGAATTTTGAATTTTGAATTGATTTATCCATTGTGAGTTACCCTAACTAAGTACCCTAATCTTAAATAGCTAATTTTCAATTGATGATGATGATGCAATGGATTCTGCCGATTGTATTTCTTCTTGCTGGCTTACTAGCGGGAATAATTGGGGAAAAGTTTATCTTCAAGAAATTGAAAGTATTTGTCAGCAATACCAAGATTCCTGGAAGTGAAATTATATTTTCCTCCCTGCATCGCATGACTTTTATTTGGTTTGCCCTTGCAGGATTTTCGGCAGCGATTCTGAGTGCGCCAATTAAGCCAGATATTGCTAATTTACTGCAAAAATCTATTACTGTAATTGTACTTTACTCAGTCACGTTAGTTTTGGCAAGGTTGAGTGCTGGGTTTGTCAATGTATTTACCCACAGAACTGAAGGCGTATCCGCTTCACTACTTTCTAATATTGCTAAGGTTGCTGTGATTGTTCTCGGTTCATTGATTTTATTGCAAACTGTCGGTGTGGAAATTACACCGATTGTCACTACATTAGGTATTAGCGGTTTGGCGGTTGGTTTAGCGCTTAAGGATACTTTAGAAAATTTATTTTCTGGGTTTTATTTAATCATTTCTAAGCAAGTGAGAACTGGAGATTACGTCAAGCTAGCAGATAATCATGAAGGATATGTGATAGATATTTCTTGGCGGAATACGACTATTAGAGAACTTTCTAATAATGTGATAATTGTGCCTAATTCTAAATTAGGTTCGGCAATTTTTATTAATTATCATTTACCAGTCAAGGAAATTACTTTAACGCTGAATGTTGGGGTTGATTACGAGAGCGATTTGGAGCATGTTGAAAAAGTGACTGTGCAAGTTGCTAAGGAAGTAATGCAAGAGATTGCACCACAATTAATTGCTAATGAACCTTATATTAGGTTCCATAAATTTGGTGATTTTAGTATAGATTTTACTCTTTATATGCGCGTTAATGAATTTTTTGATCAGCGCATTGGCAGACATTTATTTATTAAGAAGTTACACAAACGCTATCAACAAGAAGGAATTAAAATACCTTTTCCAGCTAGGGAATTATATATGCAAGAGAATTCTGCCAGAATTGAAGGTTAATGAGGATTAAAGAAATATTTTCACCATTTTGTGGTATTGGTGCGGGGTTTTTGGGCTAACTGATTGCTTTCTCAACCGCTTGACGATTTCTTTAAATTAGGGACTCATTTTTAAATTTTGAGTAAACGAAAAGGCTGATTACTTGCTCATTTAGATGTTTTAAGTAGGCAAAAAGCCATTTCACTTACTTAAAAAGCCTTATCGCTTACTCAAAAAGCCTTATTGCTTTCTAATTTTGGTGTTTTCCGCAAGCAAAAAGCCATTTCACTTACTCAAAAAGCTTTATTGCTTTCTCATTTCGGTGAATCACGCACTCATTTTGGTGTTTTCCGCAGATAAAAAGCCTTATTGCTGACTCATTTCGGTAAATTACGCAATCATTTTGGTATTTTGCGCAAGTGTTTGGGTTGATTAGTTGCTCAAAAAGTGTAACGTTGAAGAACAAGCTACATAGTAGCTACGCTTTCTAGTTTTTTGCGATCGCATTATGTAAAAATAGCCTCTGTCTTAGCTTTGTTGTCCCTCTTGGAATTCATTCCAAGGCTAATAGTCCAAGTAGGGGCGGGTTAAGCGAGATAGTCGTGAATTATTGGAGCATATCTGTGAACCCGCCCCTACTGAAGTAGACTCAAGATTTTGAGGATATTTTAGTCATCTTGAGATGACTTTGGCTATAAGCAAGGAACTTCAGTTCCTTGCGAGACAAAGGCTTTCACGTGATTTTAATAATTATTTCTTACCGGGGATGCGTCCATCTTCATCATTACTACCGCCGTGAGGACGAGAATTACCAGGGTCGCAACCTTCTGCACCATTTCCTATACCTTGGTTACAATTAGGGCGTGGTTTTTTATCGTCTCCCTCAATTGCGCCTTGGTTGAGAACTTGAGAACGTTGCACTCTTTCTACTGCATACTGAGAGGAGATATCGGCTACTTCACCAGTGCTGACTAATGATTTATATATCAAAGCAGTCACTTCCGCTCTGGTTGCTACTTTATCAGCATTCAGGGTTTGAACATCTGGATAGTTCACAACAATACCCCGTTGTGTAAGTGCTGCGATCGCATTTCGTACATCGCTACGAATTGCAGTAGCATCACTATAGGCTGCCAAAATTGTTTCGCTAGAACCAGTAAATGTATAGTTGAGTCCTTTGGCTATGGCTAGCAGTACTTCTAAGCGAGAAAGACTTTGCGCCGGATTGAATTGATTATCGGAAACGGAAATAAAACCTGTAGAATAAGCTTCGCGGATAGCACTATAAGCCCAGTGCTTGGTAGAAACATCGCGGAAACTAACGGGATTGCGCACTGTAACTTTCTCAAAAGCCTGACTCAACATCGCTGCAAATTGGGCGCGAGTCAACTGTTCATCAGGACGGAAATTACCATCGGGAAAGCCTTGGATAATTTGTAATGCGGCTAATTCAGCAATAAATTCTCTCGCCCAGTGGCTTTGTGGCACATCGTTAAACCTAACTTGAACGCTGTTGTCTAAGCCAATTTCGCGATATTTCAACATCATCTGGCTGACATTATAAACAGAATTGTTATTATTGCCAACTTCAATGAGTTCTACCAGTTCCCCTGGTGTAGATTTCAACGCAGAAGCCATAGAGGAACTGAAGATAGTACTTGATTGACGCAAAACGCTGTATTCACCTTGAGTAAAGGAGGTAGGATAAACACAGTTTGCGGGAATTGTTGACCAACCTTGAACTTTAAATTGGCTAACGCTGATGTTTCGCGAACTTCTAAAGAAGGTAACGCGCTGATTGCTGACTTGGCTGAAATAGTCGTAAGTGGTGCTACCTGCATCAATTTTGCCATCGGAGTTGGCATCAGCACCATATATAGTACGCACAACTTTGTATTCGCTGGGGTTAGCAGCCAGAATTAAATTCACTGTGGTTTTGGCTGCTAAACATTCAAATTCGCTATAGCCAATAAAGCGGTTTTGATTATCATACAACCGCACGACGACGCGATCGCCTGCTTTTAAACCCTTCACAAATTTGGCTTTTTGCTGAATTTTGTACTTGTAATCGCCTAAAAATCTTTCTTTTAAATAGCCTTTGCCACGTTTACTCTTCACAGAAACGCGGGTGATGACTTCGGACATTTTACCCGCAGGTTGCCAAATTTTCAGGGTGACACCTTTATTTTTCTTGTGAATGCGGTTTTTGTCGTCGTCGTCATCGTCGTCATCGTCGTCGTCGTCATCATCGTCATCGTCGTCATCATCGCGAGAATTATCAGCTACCAATTGTTTCTCTGCGTAATTGCTGACATTTGACTCACCAGAATTAGATAAACCTGATGTCGCAAAAGTTGGCGATATCGGTAAAAATGTCACTACAACAGCAGCTATAACAAATTTACTCCAGTAAGCTAAATAACTCCGATTTGTGTGTTTCATCTCAGTTCATACCAATGGCTACTAGGTTACAAAAGCCTAAATTAGGCTGTTAATGCTTATCCCTTGTTGAGGACACCATTAAGATAGCCTAAAAAAGACACACTTTATGCACAGGATTTATACTTACTACTTAGAAGCAAAATGCATAACATTGTTCCAGTTATAGCTACAAATATTGCCAGATAATTTGATTTAAACTTAAGTGCCAATTATCACCAGAATTTTATCTGCTCATATGGGTTAATACATAAATCGGCAGATGATAACAGCAGTCTTAATTTCAGCGATCGCAATGAAGACTAGAATGTTGTTTAAAATTCTCGCAGGCGGGAGATATTACTATAAAGACAATACTTTAGGAATCTTAATAATGAATTTAACGACCCAGCAGTCGCCTTCTGTGACTTTGGAAAAATACTTTTGGACTTGGCGCGGCTATAAAATTCAGTACACTGTCATGGGTTCAGGACAACCTTTGGTGTTGGTTCATGGGTTTGGCGCTTCTATTGGACACTGGCGCAAGAATATTCCCGTTTTAGCAAACGCAGGTTATCAAGTCTTTGCGGTGGATTTGTTGGGTTTTGGCGGTTCTGAGAAAGCACCGATTAATTACACCCTGGAAGTTTGGGTAGAACTTCTCAAAGATTTTTGGATAGCACACATCAAACAACCTGCCGTATTTATCGGTAATTCCATTGGTGCATTAATTAGCTTAATGGTACTGGCAGAACATCCAGAAATTGCTGCGGGTGGTGTTTTAATTAACTCGGCTGGGGGTTTGAGTCATCGTCCCCATGAATTGAACCCACCTTTACGGGTGGTGATGGCAGCTTTTAATAGAGTAGTGCGATCGCCAATTACAGGCAAATTTGTCTTTAACCGCATCCGTCAAAAATCCCAAATTCGCCGCACTCTTTATCAGGTGTACCGCAACCGCGAAGCTGTTACCGATGAATTGGTCGATTTACTTTATACCCCAGCTTGTGATCCAGGTGCGCAACAAGTCTTTGCATCAATTCTCACAGCGCCTCCTGGGCCTACTCCTGGGGAACTTTTGCCCAAAGTCGAACGTCCTTTATTAGTAATTTGGGGTGCTGACGATCCTTGGACACCAATTACGGGAGCAAAGATTTACGAAGAAGCGCGGGAGAATGGTAAAACCATCACAATTATCCCCATTCCCAACGCTGGTCATTGTCCCCATGATGAAGTTCCTGATATTGTCAATTCCCAAATTGTGGATTGGCTAGCGCAAAGGTGATGATTTCCGCGCATAGATATCTTTAAGATGTCTATGCGTCTTTGTGATATTAAGTCTGAGGTAACTCCAAAAAATGAATTATTCTGTTTTGTTGACGGTTGACTGTTGACTGTTGACGGTTGACTGTTGACGGTTGACTGTTGACTGTTGACTGTGAACAATAACAATGGAATATTTTTTAATTGGAATTTTCTTAACTTTTGTCAATCCACATTCACCAAAAAAGTCTGAAGTCTCTCCAATAAATAATAACTTCAGTCTTTATTCGCTAAATTAAATGAGTGTGGTAGTTATCTATGGAACTTGATGTGCGCAATGGATATCAAGGGGATATACCCTTTAATAAATATCCAGACTTTTCTCAGCATGGCTATCAAGTTCTCCAAGAATTAGGACGCAATCGGGAAGCAGGACGTACTACTTATTTAGCGCAGACAATCAAGACTAATCAAAAAGTAGTAATTAAAGAGTTTCGGCTTACCCATGCGATTGCTGATTTGTCTGGTGTAAAAGCTTATGAACGAGAAATTCAGATTCTGCAACAACTAAATCATCCCCAGATTCCCCGCTATCTCGATTGTTTTGCAACAGCAGGGAATTTTTATATGTTGCAAGAATATAAAAACGCTTTATCTTTAGGATTACAACGGAAATTTGAACCGGAAGAAGTAAAGCAAATAGCGATTTCTCTATTAGAGATTTTAATGTATCTGCAACAGCGAGTTAACCCAATTATTCATCGGGATATTAAACCAGAAAATATTTTAGTTGATGAGAAGCTTAATGCTTATTTAGTAGATTTTGGTTTGGCACAGAACCAAGGTGAAAAAATGACTCTCAGCAGTTTAACAGAAGGAACACCAGGTTTCATATCACCGGAAGAATATTTTGGTTATTCTCTCACCGCCGCATCAGATTTATATAGTTTAGGAGTAACTTTGATTTGTTTAATCACTCATACTCGCGCAGGAGATATTCATAAGTTAATTAATCCCGAATATCGCGGGAATTTTCAGCATAAATTATCGCCCAAAATCAGCCCATACTTTAAAGCTTGGTTGTTAAAGATGGTGGCACATAAACGCCAGCATCGCTATGCAAATGCAGCCGCAGCCTTAACAGCTTTGAAACCGATTGCAGCAATTGGTAATGGTACTGCTTTAGAAACTTTAACGGCTGCTGTTAAAAGTAGAAAAAAAAGTTTTGTCTTCGGACTCGCTACTTTAGGTACTTTAGCATTAGCTGGGAAAAATTTAGCGATCGCACAATCAGCAGTTATCAATACACAAGTACTAGAAGCAAGCGATCGCGCCAGTTTAAACTCCCACTTAAATCGTTTACAGAAAACTAGACATTAAATCAACGAGTTTGCTGTAATTATAACTATAAATTCTCATAAATCACTGTAGAGACACAATATTATTTACTTGTGTCAAATTAACGTAAAACTCAATTACCGCAAGGAACTGAAGTTCCTTGCTCATAGCCAAAGTCATCTCAAGATGACGAGATATCCTCAACATCTTTAGTCTACTTTAGTAGACTTGAGCTATGAGCCTGAGAATTCATTCTCAGGCGGTTAGGAAATTTAGAGCAAAGTTATTTCTAGCTTCGGTTAAGACCAATCAATTTACTGTTCAAATCCTGTATTTTAGGACAATGAACAGCATTATCACAACAAAATCTTAGTTTAGAACTCGGCGTTTCGCGTTCCGAACTCGAAGTTTTATATTTTGAACTTGGCGTTTCGCGTTCCAAACTCGAAGTTTCATGTTCCGAACTCGGAGTTTCGTGTTCCGAACTCGAAGTTTCATGTTCCAAACTCGGAGTTTCGTGTTTTGAACTTGAAGTTTCATGCTTTGAACTCGGAGTTTCCTATTCCGAACTCGAAGTTTCCTGTTCTGAACTTGTAGTTCCTTCTGCCCTCTGCCTCCTGCCTTCTGCCTTCTAAAAAATACGGAGATTTTTTCAGAAATTAACTCGGATTTCTCTGTAGAAAATATTTTTGCGATCGCGTGGGAATTAAAATAAGTCCTAATTCCTAATTGATATATCTCATCTGCCATCCCGCCTAGAACTTATGACAAAGTACCAGTATCAAGTCGGGGGAAGTTTGCCCCAAGATGCACCAACTTATGTCAGACGACAAGCTGACGATGACATCTATGCAGGCTTGACGCAGGGTGAGTTTTGTTATGTCCTCAATTCGCGGCAGATGGGCAAGTCTAGTTTGCGGGTGCAGGTGATGCGGCGCTTACAAGATGAGGGGTTTGCCTGTGCTGCTATTGATATTACCGCGATCGGGACAGCAGATATTACCCCAGAACAGTGGTATGCGGGGGTAATTGATAGCTTGGTGGGAAGTTTGAATCTTTATACCAGCTTTGATTTAGAAACTTGGTGGACTGAGAACGGTTTGCTGTCGCCTGTGCAGCGTTTGAGTAAGTTTCTGGAAACGGTATTACTCAAAATAATTACTGAGAAGATAGTAATTTTTATTGACGAAATCGACAGTATTCTCAGTCTTGCGTTCAACCTTGATGATTTTTTTGCCGTAATTCGCGACTGCTATAACCGCAGAGCCACCCATGCTGATTATAATCGCCTGACTTTTGCTTTGATTGGGGTGTCTACCCCCTCAGATTTAATTCAAGATAAACAACGCACTCCTTTTAA
The DNA here is from genome assembly GCF_014696435.1 of Calothrix anomala FACHB-343. Lineage (GTDB taxonomy): Bacteria > Cyanobacteriota > Cyanobacteriia > Cyanobacteriales > Nostocaceae > Aulosira > Aulosira anomala_A. Next base: position 25,855 of record NZ_JACJQG010000008.1, read on the forward strand.
TATTGGGCGGGCAATTGATTTAACTGGTTTTCAATTGCATGAAGCGGAACCTTTAGCGCGGGGTTTGGCGGCGGTGGGCGATTCTGGGGAATTGATGCAGGCGGTGTTGGCTTGGACAGGGGGACAGCCGTTTTTGACGCAGAAGGTTTGTAAGTTAGTAGTGGGGGAAGGAGGCAGGGGGCAGGGGGCAGGGAGCAGGGGGCAGGGGGCAGGGAGCAGGGGGCAGGGAGCAGGGGGACAAGGAGAAGAAGAATCTAAAATCCAAAATCCAAAATCCAAAATTGAATTGTGGGTTGAGGATTTGGTGAGGCGGCGGATTATTGAGAATTGGGAGGCGCAGGATGAGCCGGAGCATTTGAAGACGATTCGCGACAGGATTATGGCGAGGGGGGAAGAGAGGACTGGCAGGTTGTTGGCGTTGTGTCAGCAGATTGCGCAGCAGGGGGAAATTGCGGCTGATGATAGTGCTGAACAAACGGAGTTGCGGTTAACCGGATTGGTGGTGAAGCGGGATGGGAAGCTGCGAATTTATAACCGGATTTATGCTGAGGTATTTAAGCAAGAATGGAGTGAAAAGCTTTTGGCAAAGCTGCGCCCCTATTCTGATGCTTTTAATGCTTGGGTGGAGTCGCAACAACAAGATGAGTCGCGGTTATTGCGGGGAAAGACTTTGCAGGATGCTCAAGAATGGGCGACGGGTAAAAGTTTAAGCGATTTGGATTATCGGTTTTTGGCTGCTAGTCAGGAATTAGAAAAGCGCGATGTGCAAAGGCGTTTGGAAACTGAAGAACAGGCGAAGCAAGTTTTGGCAGAGGCGAACCGCAAAGCTAATCGGCGGATTCAAGTTGGTTCTGTGGTGCTGGGTTTGGCGGTGGTGGGGGCGGTAGCATCGTTAATGTTGGCTCAATATCAATTAGGGCAAGCACGAGTAGCTGATGAAGAGCGAAAAATTGCTTTAAAGGCTACCAAATTAGAACAAGATGGCACAAATGCGTTGCGAGTGTTTGATACTTCAGGGGAAATAAAGGGTTTGCTGTTAGCAATGCAGGCAGTAAAAACCTTAAAAACTTTGGTCAAGGATAAACAACCTTTAGCAGAATATCCGGCATACAGCCCTTTGTTTAATTTACAGAAAATTGTATTTGATATTCGCGAACAAAATAGTTTAGAAAAGCATACCGATTCGGTCAACAGCGTCGTCTTCAGCCCCGATGGCAAAACTTTAGCTTCCGCCAGTGGTGACAACACCATCAAATTGTGGAATCGGGACACGGGCAAAGAAATTTCCACCATGACTGGGCATAGCGATTGGGTCAACAGCGTCGTCTTCAGCCCCGATGGCAAAACTTTAGCTTCCGCCAGTGGTGACAACACCATCAAATTGTGGAATCGGGAGACGGGCAAAGAAATTTCCACCATGACTGGGCATAGCGATTGGGTCAACAGCGTCGTCTTCAGCCCCGATGGCAAAACTTTAGCTTCCGCCAGTGTTGACAACACCATCAAATTGTGGAATCGGGAGACGGGCAAAGAAATTTCCACCATGACTGGGCATAGCGATTCGGTCATCAGCGTCGTCTTCAGCCCCGATGGCAAAACTTTAGCTTCCGCCAGTGGTGACAACACCATCAAATTGTGGAATCGGGACACAGGCAAAGAAATTTCCACCATGACTGGGCATAGCGATTCGGTCATCAGCGTCGTCTTCAGCCCCGATGGCAAAACTTTAGCTTCCGCCAGTGGTGACAAGACCATCAAATTGTGGAATCGGGAGACGGGCAAAGAAATTTCCACCATGACTGGGCATAGCGATTCGGTCAGAAGCGTCGTCTTCAGCCCCGATGGCAAAACTTTAGCTTCCGCCAGTGGTGACAAGACCATCAAATTGTGGAATCGGGAGACGGGCAAAGAAATTTCCACCATGACTGGGCATAGCGATTCGGTCAGAAGCGTCGTCTTCAGCCCCGATGGCAAAACTTTAGCTTCCGCCAGTGGTGACAAGACCATCAAATTGTGGAATCGGGAGACGGGCAAAGAAATTTCCACCATGACTGGGCATAGCGATTCGGTCAACAGCGTCGTCTTCAGCCCCGATGGCAAAACTTTAGCTTCCGCCAGTGGTGACAACACCATCAAATTGTGGAATCGGGAGACGGGCAAAGAAATTTCCACCATGACTGGGCATAGCGATTGGGTCAACAGCGTCGTCTTCAGCCCCGATGGCAAAACTTTAGCTTCCGCCAGTGTTGACAACACCATCAAATTGTGGAATCGGGAGACGGGCAAAGAAATTTCCACCATGACTGGGCATAGCGCACCTGTCAACAGCGTCGTCTTCAGCCCCGATGGCAAAACTTTAGCTTCCGCCAGTCTTGACAACACCATCAAATTGTGGAATCTGAGTCTTGATGATTTATTAGCGCAGGGTTGCAGTTGGCTGAAGGTTTATTTTATTACCCATCCTGATGAGGCGAAGGTGTGTCAGGGGAGGTAGGGGGAAGAGGGAGACAAGGAGGACACACTTCGGCTGCGCTCAGTGACTGGGGACAAGGAGGACAGGGGAGCAAAGCACGAATGCAATAGGTCGTAGGGGCACGGCACCGATAAAATTATGTAATGCACCGAAAGATTATGGATGCCGTGCCCCTACAATTGGTCTGAACGCCAAGGGTATTTGAAGATAAATGTAGAGTAAAAAGCGATCGATTAGTAATTTAACAAGGCAATTTCTGTTCTGAACTCGAAGTTTCTTGTTTGCAACGAGAATGTTCCTGTTCTGAACTCGAAGTTTCTTATTTAGAACGAGAATGTTCCTGTTTGGAAGGAGAATGTTTCTGTTCTAAACAAGAATGTTCATGTTCCGAACTCGAAGTTTCGTGTTCGGAACTCGGAGTTTCGTGTTCCGAACTCGGAGTTTCATGTTCCGAAGCTATTCGATGAGACTTTTTATCTGAGAGGAAGCGTAGACTTGTCTTGTCGTAGGGGACTTACAAAAAATAAATTACCCATATTTCGTAGTGCGAGCATCTTGCTCGCTTTTGAACACCAGCGAGCGAGACGCTCGCACTACAAATTTATTGGGTATTTAAAAAAATGCATGTCCCTAGACATCGCGCTTCTTTCCCACAACTTAAATATCCGGTTCAACTCCTAAAGCTTTTAATTGGGCGGCTAATTTTTCTAAACGTTGTTGAGCTAATTCTTTCTCTTGGCGTTCCTGTTCAGCTTGCTGTTGAGCTAATTCCTTCTCTTGACGTTCCTTAGCTGCTAACTCCGAACCCCAAAGCAATAATTCCCCTGCTTCATCCCACCAACGCAACCAGAAACCCGTGCGATTTTCCCGAACTCCTTCCCAGATACCCAAAAACAGACTCATCTCAGGAATCCAATAACGCTGATTCGCATCTGCTGGTTGCAGTTGATAATGTCCAGAATTATCAAGGCGATAAAATTCTAACACTCCGCCATCTGGTTCAAAAATGGCATAATTTGGTATTTTTAATACTTGTTCATAATAAAACCATTTACCAGGCGGATAGGTTGGTTTGCTGGAATACTCGCTACCTTCCGTATCCGAGATAAATTCCATGACAATTACTGGTATATCGCCCTGGAGTTGTGGCGTATAACTCCGCTTAACTTCTTCTCTTGACACCCTAATTGCTGGTACATACCCCCAATCTGGCGCTTTAACGACGATTCGCCCATTAACAGTGGCGCAAATACCGTAATTAGTCGTAGTTAAAGCATTAGCCGATAATTTTCCAGCTAATTCTAAGCTTTCTGTAAGCGCTGCGGCTAAAAGCGGCTGATTAATATTGTCCACAGGTTCATCGTCTAATACAAAATCATCCGGTAACTTTTCCCAGGTAACTTGGTAAGCGGCTGCGTTAGCTAGCATAATTCGGTTAGGGGCTAGGGGCTAGGGGCTAGGGAAGGGGGACAAGGAGGACAAGGGGGACAAGGGGGACAAGGGGGACAAGGAGGACAAAGAATTTTAGATTTTAGATTTGCGATTTTGGATTCTAATATAAATCTAAAATCCAAAATCCAAAATCCAAAATTGTTTCAATGCCCAATGCCCAATGCCCCATGCCCAATGCCCCATGCCCAATGCCCCATGCCCATCTTCAAAACTGACCTAATTGCAATCTATAATTCAAACTGAAGAACCAAGCATCAAAGTTAATATTTTGTGACGTAGAATCCCCAAAACTCACGCCGCCCTGGAGATTCAAACTACTATCCTTCGACACGCGATAATTTAAATGCCCAAATAACCGATGAAATTGGTCTTCTCGCGCATCTGGGCGATTGGTAAAATCGGAAAAGTTGAACTGGTAGTTAACTCCGACTTGTAGCGGTTGTTGCAAGTAGTAGCTTAAAGATAACCATAAGGAGTTAACGATCCGACTGCGGTTATCGGGATCGGAGAAGTTGAAACTCAATTCATAGAAGCTATCCACGAATAATTTAGAACTGAGGGGATCTCGTCGTCCTAAAGACAGCCTGACTGTATTTTCATTCAAAAAGCGATCGCCTGCTTTAAAGTTATTCCCATTGTTGGCATAAAACAAATATTGATTACTCCAACTGAGTTCGCCATACATCCGCCGCGATAGCTGGCGATACAAACTCACGTTAAATCGCAATTGATTGTAATCATAAACTGATTGGTCAAAGTAATGAATCTGATTAGCATCAATCGATCCACTTATAAAAGTCTTAGGATTTAAAGGTAAATAACTAGAAGCTAAAGTTAGCCCATAAAAAATTAAGCTATCTTGTATCGGGTCAACACTAGCAGAAAAAATATTACTGGAATAAAAGTAACCCAGGCGGGCTTGTAGAGAACCTATCGGTTTAAACCGAACTACAGGCTTTTCTTGTGGTATGGGTGGCTGTTGTTCTAAAGGCGGTGGAGTGGGTATTTGTCTGGGTTTTACCCGCAATCCCAATTCTAAATTCCCTAGATCTGGTAAAGACTGTGTTTGTTGTTGCAATACCTGGATTAAATTCTGGAGTCTTTGATTGTAATCACTCTGGGGAGTATCTAAAAGTTGCTCTATTTGTCCTGGAGAAGGAATAGGAACATTATTACCCGGTAAGGATTCTAACGGTGGCGGATCGCTTTGCTTTTGCAAATCGCCAGTATTATCATCGTTGGGTGTATCGGGTTGAGGGTTATCGGGTTGTGGGTTATTGGGTTGTGGATTGTTTGGATTTGGTGATGCTGGTGCTGGTGTTCCATCACTCACCCTTTGTGACAGTAAACTTTTTAAACCAATCGATTGTTGACATATATCAACTGGACAGTTGCTAGCAGTCGCTGACTGTAAAGACTGATTTGACTCAGAAAATTTCTCACTCTCTATATCTTCTGGCTGAAAACAGCTTTCCCCCTGACTAAACTCAGCCATATCTATCTGCTCAGGAGGAGAAATATTTGGTTCTAGCTTGATAGATGAGTAAATGCGATTTGTCTGTGCTAACTTCCGCAGTTCCGAATCCGATCCCAGAACATTAGTTACCTCTTGTCCCTGTTGCTGACATTGCCGTTCAGCCTTCTTTGGGCTTTCTCCCAATGCTACCTGCTGCGGAGGTTCCCCTACAGTTGGCGACTCTACATGAGTATTTTCAGCCCATGCTGTATCTAATTTGGTGCCTAGTTGTACTACACCATTAGTAGTGAAGAAAATCGCAAATAAAAAACTTTTCCAGCCCTGGGGTTGCATCTTTGATGGCGTTGATCGCGTTTGGCAAACGTAGATTCACAAGCAGACTCGGAAATTCCCAATAGTAATTTTAAATTCCCGACCAACTCATCCCTGATAATCAATTGCTTTTAGTACAGCAAAATGTAAGTACACCGAGCGTTTAACATTTAACAAAATCCGCCGCTCAAAGTCTTTCCAGTTTTTGATTTGGGACTTTAAACTGCCGCAGTTGCCCATAAGGCTTGACCACAAGCTAGCGGTAATAGTTTTCAAAACTTAATTGCAACATTCAAGAATACTATATATTATCTTTATACTTATTTAACTCAAAATTTAAAGATATTAATTTTTTATATATTTCTAGATATTTATATACTAAGCTTAAAACTATCATGATAATATATCCGCTCGTTTCATTAAAATCCGCTAATCGAAGTTAGCATTGCAACTGACTTAAAGTTTAAGTAAAGTATAAAAAATAACTAAATTATCGATTGCAGCGGAAAATGAGTCTTTAACTAAGTTGATAGCGAAAAATTTTTTGAGTTCCTAAATTATGTTGCCTAAATTTTTCCCACTTTTAGCAATCAGTTTATGGGGAGTTGTAGTGTTACCTTGGTCACAACCAGTAAATGCAGCTACACCCTTGACAAGAGCAGAAATTAGAGATCTGCGAAACTTAGTCCAGCTAATTCCTAAAAATAGTCCTAAGAGGCGTCCAGCACGCAAATTAGATCCCATGACTCCTGGTGATGGATTATCTACAGGACGCGCATCCTTAGCAGATTTACGCTTTAACGATGGTTCTTTAGCGAGAGTTGGGGAACAGGCGATATTTCGGTTTTTACCGAAAACTCGTAATTTTCGCTTATCTAATGGCACAGTTTTACTGCTGATTCCCCCAGGAAGGGGACAAACACGGATTCACACACCAAATGCAGCTGCTGCAATTCGCGGTTCAGCATTATTTGTCCGCTACGACGAAGCTACGGATACCACAATCGTGGGTGCATTGACAAATAGTGGTATAGAAGTATCTAACAAGCATTCTCAAGGTAGGGTACTAGAAGCTGGACAACTGATGGTAATTGTCAAAGACAAAATCCAAGGGTTGTACGATTTTGATTTAAGAACTTTTTATGAAACTAGCGATTTAGTCAGAGGGCTGGATTTAACTAGACAAAATCTTGCACCAACTCCCGATCCTGCGATCGCTAGCGTTCAAGCTGAAACATCAGCCGCCCTAGCTACACAAACCCCAATAGCTAAGGGTGACGGAGTCCTAGAAAATCCATCATTCTTACAGCTAACAGCCACGTCTTCATCAGAAGCTGAATCTTCAGCCAGCAACGATGACGAAAATACCAGCACTAGCAGTAGCAATCAAGAGGAAGCTAGCGTCAACCCAAGTCAAGAGAATCTGAATGTAGACTCTCTTGTGGACACAGGGGAAGTCCAAGTAACTGGGCAGTTAGGTAACAATACTAACAATACTAATAACAATAGTATAAATATTCCTCAACAACCTCAGCCCAATAACAACCCAGGCAATAACACCGGGAACAACCCAGGTAATAACACCGGGAACGACCCAGGCAATAACACCAATAACAACCCAGGTAATAACACCGGGAACAACCCAGGTAATAACACCGGGAACGACCCAGGCAATAACACCGGGAACGACCCAGGTAATAACACCGGGAACAACCCAGGTAATAACACCGGGAACGACCCAGGCAATAACACCGGGAACAACCCAGGTAATAACACCGGGAACGACCCAGGTAATAACACCGGGAACGACCCAGGTAATAACACCGGGAACAACCCAGGCAATAACACCGGGAACGACCCAGGTAATAACACCGGGAACAACCCAGGTAATAACACCGGGAACGACCCAGGTAATAACACCGGGAACAACCCAGGCAATAACACCGGGAACGACCCAGGCAATAACACCGGGAACAACCCAGGTAATAACACCGGGAACGACCCAGGCAATAACACCGGGAACGACCCAGGCAATAACACCGGGAACGACCCAGGCAATAACACCGGGAACGACCCAGGCAATAACACCGGGAACGGCGGACAACCTGATTTACCTGAAGACGACAGACCAAGCACATAAACATGAAATCAAAGGTGTAACCAGCGAGGAAAGCAGTCTAATACTGCTTTTCAAAGCAAAGTCCCCTTAGTCCCCATAAAAGCATCTGCTAAGGCTAGATTAAATCAAGAAAGGAAATTACTGAGGTTGCTAAATTATCTTTTGTACTCCAATCTAATCTGCCTTGTAAGTCTTCAGAAGCTTAATTGTTGCGACAGAAATAGAGAAATTTATGACATTTGATTACGACTTGTTCGTTATTGGTGCGGGTTCAGGGGGTTTAGCAGCTTCTAAGCGCGCTGCTAGCTATGGGGCGAAAGTGGCGATCGCAGAAAATGATCTAGTTGGCGGGACTTGTGTAATTCGCGGTTGCGTTCCCAAAAAACTCATGGTGTACGCTTCCCATTTCCCGGCGCTGTTCAATCATGCAGCAGGTTATGGTTGGCAAGTCGGGGAGACAAAATTAAATTGGGAGCATTTCATTACATCCATAGATAAGGAAGTACGGCGATTATCCCAATTACACATTAGCTTTTTAGAAAAAGCCGGAGTCACTCTGATACCCGATCGCGCTACTTTATTAGACACCCATACTGTAGAAGTTGGCGATCGCAAAATTACAGCCGATAAAATCTTAATTGCTGTCGGTGGGCGACCTGTAAAACCAGATTTACCGGGGATGGAATATGCTATTACCTCTAACGAAATCTTTCATCTCAAGGAACAACCAAAGCACATAGCCATTATTGGTGCTGGTTATATCGGTACAGAATTTGCTTGTATCATGCGCGGTTTAGGTTCCCAAGTCACGCAGATTATTCGCAAAGACATAATTTTGAAAGGTTTTGATGAAGATATCCGCACGGGAATTCAAGAGGGAATGGTAAATCATGGTATTCGCATCATCCAAAATAACGTGGTGACTGCAGTAGAAAAAGTGCCGGAAGGTATCAAGTTAACATTGTCAGACGAAAATACAGAACCAATAATTGCTGATGTATTTCTCGTTGCTACCGGTCGCATTCCCAATGTAGAAGGCTTAGGTTTAGAAAATGCTGGGGTAGAAGTTGTTACCAGTAAAATGGATGGCCCCGGATACAGCACCGCACAAGCGATCGCAGTTAACGAATACAGTCAAACTAATCAACCCAATATTTTTGCTGTGGGTGATGTCACCGATCGCTTAAATTTAACACCAGTCGCCATTGGTGAAGGACGCGCCTTTGCAGATAGCGAATTTGGCAATAATCGCCGCGAATTTAGTCACGAAAATGTCGCCACAGCCATCTTTGCTAATCCCGAAGCCGCTACAGTTGGTTTAACAGAAGCCGAAGCCAAAACCAAGCTAGGTGATGAAGGTGTGAAAATTTTCCGTACCCGCTTCCGGCCGATGTACTACAGTTTAACTGGTGCCCAAGAAAGAACCATGATGAAGTTAGTAGTGGATGCGAATACCGACAGAGTTTTGGGCGCACACATGGTAGGAGATAGCGCCGCCGAAATTATTCAAGGTATCGCCATCGCCGTAAAAATGGGCGCAACCAAAAAAGACTTTGATGCTACTGTGGGTATCCATCCCTCAGCCGCCGAAGAATTTGTCACAATGCGGTAAATTTTGTACAGACGCGATCGCGTCTGTATATAAAATACTCGCCAATCAAAATTTTGCATTACATCTACTTACACGGCTTTGCTTCTAGCCCAAATTCTGCCAAAGCACGAGATATGCGCGATCGCTTTGCCAGAATTAACACTACAATCAAAATTCCCGATCTCAACGCTGGTGATTTTTCTCACCTCACAATCACTCGTCAAATCGCTCAAGTTCTGGCAGAATTTCCCCGTGATTCTCAGCCACTAACCTTAATTGGTTCCAGTTTAGGTGGTTTAACTGCAGCCCATATTGGGCAAAAATCCTTACAAGTACAGCGTTTAGTCTTATTAGCACCAGCCTTTGGGTTTTTATCCCATTGGTTAGCAAAACTCGGAGAAGAAAAAATCCAACGTTGGCAACAAGAGAAATATCTCCCGGTGTATCACTATAAAGAAGGACGAGAACTGCCATTACACTACGATTTTTTAATAGATGCTGCCCAATATCAAGAAAATGGATTAAAACGCCCAATTCCTACCTTAATTTTGCATGGAACCGAAGATGAAGTCATTCCCATATCAGCTAGTCGTGAATATGCGCGATTGCGTCCTTGGGTAGAGTTAATCGAACTCGACAGCGATCACAGTTTGGGAAATGTCACAGAAGAAATATGGCAAGCAATTCACCGCTTTTGCCAATTACCCGAAAGCTGTAAAATTTGAAAAATTAGTCATTTGTTAGAGACGCGATAACCCTTGTCTTTACAATTGTCAGTTGTTAATTGTTTTACTCATCAGCAATAACTATTGACCATTGACCATTGACTTTTGACTCTTACTCAATGCCCCATGCCCATAAACTAAACTTATGCTTCCCTTCATTCGGTCAGATTTAGCTCAGTTTACAGCTTATAAACCACACCCCAGCAGCGATACAGCCGATGCAGTCGCTACACAATTCGATCGGCTAGATACTAATGAAAGTCCTTACGATTTACCGCCAGAGTTAAAAGAGAAACTAGCTTGGACTTATCAGCAAGTAATTGAAACAAATCGTTACCCCGATGGCGGACATGAAACACTCAAAGCTGCGATCGCTGATTATGTGAATGAGTCAGCAAATCTTTCATCATCTGCTGTCACTGCTTTGAATATTTCTGTGGGTAATGGTTCGGATGAACTGATTCGTTCTTTGTTAATAGCTACCTGTTTAAAAGGAGAAGGTAGTATTTTAGTTGCTAATCCCACCTTTTCTATGTATGGGATTTTAGCCAAAACCTTGGGTATTTCTGTAGTAGAAGTTGGCAGAAATACAACCAATTTTGAAATTGATTTAGCCGCCGCAAAATCTGCAATCGCTCAAACCCAAAACCCTCCGATTCGGGTAGTTTTTGTCGTCCATCCTAATTCTCCCACCGCCAATTGTTTAACAGCAGCAGAGTTAGATTGGTTAAGAAGTTTGAGTCCAGAAATTTTAGTAGTAATTGATGAAGCGTACTTTGAATTTAGCCAAACTACCTTAGTTGCAGAATTATTACAACGTCCTAATTGGATTATATTACGCACCTTTTCTAAAGCTTTTCGGTTAGCAGCTTTGCGTGTCGGCTATTGTGTCGCCCATCCAGATGCGATCGCCATTTTAGAAAAAGTCCGTTTACCTTATAATCTCCCTAGCTTCTCTATCGCTGCTGCCTTAGTAGCTTTACAAAACCGCCAAATATTACTCGCATCAATTTCTCAAACCCTAACTGAACGGGAGAAATTAATCCAGGCGTTGTCACAATACCCAGCTTTCCAAATCACACCTAGCGCCGCTAACTTTATCTACCTGCAGATTGCTCAGAACACAGCTTTACAAAATCTTCATCAAAAGTTGAGACAATCTGGTACTCTGGTTCGCTTACTTCCCCAAGGATTACGAATTACAATCGGTACTCCAGATGAAAACGCCCGTACCCTCAATCGGATACAGGCTGCTGTGACAAATCTTGCATTTTAATTATCAACTTACTTAGTAATTAAATCTACTCTCTATACCACCGCCCAAACGGCGTACCACACTCACCGTTTGTGGCAACACACCTACTAACATAGCAAAAGTAATATCTGGTAAACTAGCTACAGTTTCCAGAGGAAAGTATTGTTCAAATTGATCGAGAATCTTTTGCACTCTTTGATGAGGTACGGGATTTTCTGTAATTTGCTTAATTAAGCGAATCCATTGCCGCCTAATTAAATAAGCTTTCTGGCGCTCATCATAGGATTCGGGAGTTAATAAAGACAAATTACCAATAGCTAAAACCCCTTGGCAATCACAATCATATTCTCCGCCAACAGCAGCCCCAGGGCCAGCAAACTCAGCGTGATAGCGTTTAAAAAGAATTAAACCATTCCGTTTGCGACTATTGACGATAAACACTTTTCCACTATGCAGTAGTGTGAGGATATCCGAGCCTTGCGATTGCTCAGTTCCATCTGGCATGACAAGATAGTCAATGAAAGTGGTTTCAGGATAATAAGTTGATACCATAGGAATCTGATAGCGTTGGCATTGTTCGCTATCCATGTTTTTTTAGATTGGCAAATAATTGACTAGTAGTATGCACTAAAAAACGTAACTTGTTGTTCAATCAAATGAAATTTTGATTTTTCTTATTATTAGGAAGCCTTGCGTAAATTATGAATTAAATAAATTAGATTGAACAATTGAGTTATTACATTCTATGAAATTTAACTTGATTTGTCTCCTGTTTATAATGAACTTTTTTTAAAGTTTTTATAAAGATGAATCTCGTAAATACAAAGTTATGATGAGGAAATAATATTTTAGCCAAATTAATTTACTGTATTATATTCTTTATTTATCTTAATGTATCCATTATGTAGTATAACAACCCAGAAATAAATTAGCCATGAGGAAGAGATGAAAATCTGCCTCTTAGCTAGTTGTCTATTCTACCTATTCTAGTAGATATTTGCCCAAATTAGCTGTTAGAGCTTGAATAACGATAATTTAAAATTATTAGTAAATAAATCGAACCTATCAAGAAATTCTATTTTAGAATTTTACTGACAACCTCTTTATTACCGAGGATTTATCATAAAATTTCTGGTTATAGAGTTTCTAATTGTGAATGCAAACACCTTTATTTGCAGGTTAAATCTTCAGAATTATCAGCTTCCATCCTAGTTTCAACTAGATGAAATCTATAGTAATCCTATTTGATAGATGAACAAAAAGGACAAAGAAGATAAGGAAGACAAGGAGGATAGGCATTTGTCAATTAGACTTCTGGCAAAAGTCTTGGTTTTCTTTTTCTGTTTTGCGTCTACCCTGCCTTAAGCTGCTCTGCGTCTATGGGTGATACAAAAAAATATTTATGCAAGAGACTCCATGAGCTACGCTCACAAAGAACAATAAAAATCGATCTTCTCTAATCTAAGCGCCCCTATTTCTCAAGCTAGCCCTTAGCCCCTAGCCCCTAGCCCCTAGCCCCTAATTATCCATCTCAGGCGCTAACATCATTGCTCAGATGTTTGTGCAATAAAATCTGATTTACAGATTTTGGCCAAAATAAATTCCAATTAGATTCTACCTTATGAACTCTGTACCCTAACTTGCAATAAAGTTGCCTTGCTTGATGATTATTTTCTAAAACATGTAAATATAAATCTTGAAATCCCCATTCTTGAGAAACCTTTTCGCAATTTTTTAGTAACCCTGACGCCAAGCCATGCCGACGATATTGTGGTCGAACAGCTAAATTAGACAGATAGGGAAAACTTCTGCCAGTATGTGCCCAGGAATGACTAAACCGTACACCTAATTCTACAGTTCCCACCAGGTTATTAACTGTATCTTTAGTAGTATCAGCAGCAACTAGGCAAATATGATGAGGCGCAGGTGATGCCAAGCGGTGCTTCAAATCTTCATAAATACCCAAACGTAGTAATGGAAAAGCCCATCCCCAGATACCCTGTTGCGAGTGGAAACTTTCAGTAATGATTTGGGCAACTCCATATAAATCGGCAGGTGTTGCTGCACGGATCTGAAATTGGCACTCAGACAGATCCGCAGGCATTATTACTGGCTCTTGGCGGTATGTGTTAAAAAACCAGGATGTCAAGGCTAGTTTACTATTAATTACATTTAGGGGAATTTTTCTCAAATATCCTCAAATACTTTACTACTTTCTGAAAACTCTCAGCAAACGATCGCTTTGATGCACAAGACAGGACAAATTCTGCTGTAAGCGCGCCACTAATCAATTGTAGTGGTCAACTGGAGAACATATTCCTTACTCAATATAATGTATCCTAACCAAAATAGAATATTTCAACTACAGCGATCGCCATCATATAGAAATTTAAGTAAGTGTAGCTAGGGGCTAGGGACGAGGAAGACAAGAAATTTTAGATTTTGGATTTTAGATTTTAGATTGAAATCCAAAATCGCAAATCTAAAATCCAAAATTGTTTCATGCCCTCGTTGTGTGATTGATCGAATGAGGGGCTAGCTTGAATAGGACTTACGCACAAACTACGGAAGAATCAAACCGCGAAGACACGAAGGACACGAAGAAATAAGAGTTTCAAAGGTATTTTGCGTAAGTCCTGTTGAAAATAGCGTTGACTATTGACTATTGTACAGACGCGATTAATCGCGTCTCTACTGACTATTGACTCTTCAGCGATATTTTCTCGTTAGGGACTAACTTGAGGAATTATGCTAAATATAGGTATAAATTAATATCAGAGTATCAGCATTGTCTGATTCTGAGAATATTGCTGACTTTCTCCTGCCGATCATAAATAAAATTTACCTAAAAGTGTTAGTGCAACTGCTGTAACGGGAAAACTTAATATGCAGCTACAGATGGATTTTTCAGCCAGCCTTGAGTGCTGTATGTGTATAGTGTTTTGACGCTTCTCGCTGGAGGTGAGGAAAGATTTGGTAAGCATCGACTCTGTAAAACTAAAACTAAATCACAAAGCAATTGCCTTGCTTCAGAGTGAATGGCAATCATTACCAGTCATTGAGGCGAATTATTGTGAGTAAATGCTTTAACACTCAGCACTCAAGTAGCCATACAGCCTTATTCGTCAAAATGCTCTGCTCTTACCTGACTCAGAAACATCCCTGTCTGATCAGATTATTCTTTATCCAACTGCCGTTGCAGCAGGAAAGCGGTGCATGAAATCCCAACAAGCAAACAGTAAGCCGAAAATATTGGTTGTTGATGATGAACCCGACAACCTTGACTTGCTTTACCGCACCTTTTATCGCGATTACAAGGTGCTAAGGGCAACTTCTGGCCCGGCCGCATTGGATCTGCTGGCACAAGAGGGAGAGGTCTCTGTGATCATCTCCGATCAGCGAATGCCAATCATGAGCGGTACAGAATTTTTGAGCCTGACAGCGACTCAATATCCAGATATTATCCGGATTATTTTAACGGGCTACACCGATGTCGAAGACTTAGTGGAAGCCATCAACGCTGGTAAGGTCTTCAAATATGTTACTAAACCCTGGGAAGCAGAAGAACTTAAAGCCGTAGTCCGCCAAGCTTTGGATACTCATAATGTCCTCAAAGCTCGTACTCGCGAACTCACACGTACACTGCGTCAGGAATCACTACTAAATACTGTTACGAATACAATTCGTAGTGCTTTAGACTATCGGCAAATTTTGCAAGCGATTGTCGATACAGTAGGTCATATGTTGGAAGTGGATGTATGTTTGTTGCGTCCCTTTCAAGATGGACAATTGGTAGATGAAGGATTTATTTATCAGAAAACTGCTTCTGGAGAAGTGAAGCAGGAAGCAGATAATTCTTCTGCTTTATCTGGTGATGCTTTGCTGTCGCCATCTTTATTAGCTGAGACTGTCTGGGAAACTCGCGAAGTCCAAGTAATTCATCATGTAGCCGATGATGAACGCATCCAAGGCGATCGCGCTGAACTAGAACAACGCAGAACCGCTTTTACGGCGGCGAAGATTGACTCTAGTTTGATTGTGCCGCTAATTTGCCAACAAGAACTGATGGCAGTATTGGCATTACACCAATGCTCCGAATCCCGAATTTGGAAGGAAGAGGAAGTACAGTTGGTGTTGATGGTAGCAGATCAGGCGGCGCTAGCTTTATCTCAAGCTTATACTTACGAGCAAGTACGTGCTTTAGCTAAACGAGAAGCACTAATTAATACGGTTACTACGGCGATTCGCTCTAGCCTCGATCCGCAAGATATCTTTGCTGCGATTACCGAACAACTTGGACAAGCCTTACAGGTGAATGGCTGTGTTTTATCTTTATGGACAGAGGAAGATGAATTTGTTCAATGTGTAGGATTGTATGACAGTTCTCAAGATTTAGACAGTAGCATTCAGTCTGTCCAGGAGCAAATTTTAAGTAAGAATCATCACTATGTAGCAGAAGAATTACCTAATTCCCAAACGCCAATTAAGGAAAATCCGATTCTGCAGGAAATTTTGCGCACACAAGAACCTGTGGTAATTGCTGATATGAGCAATTGCCCTGTAGAAATTAGAGGATTTGATTTACCTTTGAAAAAGCCGGCGCGATCGCTCATGGTTGTGCCATTATTGGCTGATGGTAAATGTATCGGTAGTATTACCCTCAGAGAAGGTAACAAATCACGCCGATGGTTGGCTTCGGAGATTGAACTGGCTAAAGCAGTAGCAGCACAAGCAGCGATCGCTGTACAACAATCACGTTTATATCAAAAAACTCGCGACCAAGCCGAACGCTTGTTGCAATTAGATAAACAAAAAACCGAATTTTTCCAAAATATATCTCACGAGTTTCGGACACCAATTACCTTAATTCAAGGGCCTTTAGAATCAGCAGTTAGTAATGGTGATGGATTATCTTACGCTCAAAGTGCGATCGCTTTGCGTAACTCCCGGCGATTGCTCAGATTAGTAAATCAACTACTAGATCTACAACGCCTAGATGCGGGGAGAATGCAGCCTAGTTTCCGTCCCTACGATTTAGACGAATTTGTCAGTCAAATTGTTGAATCTTTTCGTCCCTACTGTGAGAAAAAAGGACTGCATCTCATTACTGATTTAGATAAATGTCCTCAAGTTTATTTGGACATGGAAAAATTTGACAAGGTTGTTTATAACCTGCTGTCAAATGCGATGAAGTTTACTCCCGAAGGGGGGACAATCGCCGTTAGGTTAATATCTCAAGGTAATAGTTGCATTTTACAGGTACAAGACACGGGAATTGGTATTGTTAAAGAGCAAATTCCCTACCTATTTGAGCGGTTCCGCCAAGCTGAAGGTTCGGAAAATCGCTCTTATGAAGGTAGTGGTTTGGGTTTGGCTTTAGTCAAGGAATTAGTAGAACTGCACGGCGGTAAAGTCACTGTAGAATCAGTTTACGGTGAAGGTACAACCTTTACACTGCGGTTGTTGGTTGGTAGCATTCACTTACCAGCAGACCAAGTGCAGGATACACCTTGTGAAGTCAATACCAGTCGCGCCAGTGTAGAATTGGCAGATTTAGAACTAGTAGAGCCAATTGGAGACAATATCGGCAATTTACCATTAGAAATATCAGCAAGTGCTGATTCTCAGGAGCCATCAGTAAATAATAATGGTCATCATCCTAAATCTGCACATGCGATTCTGGTAGTAGATGATAACCCAGACTTGCGCACCTATGTATCTGAGATTATTCGCAACAATGGCTATCAAGTCCATACAGCGCGTAACGGTGCAGAAGGATTACAGATAGCGCAAAAAGTGTTACCAAGTTTGATTATTACTGATTTAATGATGCCTTTGGTGACCGGATTAGAAATGATTCGGATGATTCGTCAGGAAGAAAAACTCAAAGGAACGCCAATCATTTTGCTGACAGCTAAAGTTGATGAAGAAACCCGGATTGAAAGTACAGAACATGGTGCGGATGCTTATTTAGCTAAACCATTTAATGACAGGGAATTACTAGCAGAAGTTAGAAATCTCTTGGCTTTAAAGGAAAATGAACGTCGGGTATTAGAGTTAAATACTTATCTCACAGAATCTGTATTAAAACGCTTTTTACCGCCTGTATTGGTGAAAAAAGCAGCAACCGGAGATTTAACCTTAGATTTGCGACCAGAACCGCGCTTAATCACAGTTTTATTTAGTGATATAGTTGGTTTTACTCAATTAGCAAATACTCTGAGATCTCGCAGAGTAGCCGAGTTGCTCAATGAGTATTTAGAAGGTATGACCAAGGCTGTGTTTGACAATGGTGGCACTGTGGATAAATTTATGGGAGATGCTATCTTGGCATTATACGGAGCGCCAGAAGAATTAACACCCAACGAGCAGGTGCGCCGTGCGATTAATACAGCTAGAGCAATGCATCGTTCTTTAGATCAGTTGAATCAACGCTGGCGCGATCGCGGTATCTTTGAGTCTAATGGACATTCTGGTGTCAAATTCCGTTGTGGTATCCACCAAGGTACAGCCGTGGTAGGTATGTTTGGGAGTGCTGAACGTGCTGATTACACTGCTATTGGGCCGAGTGTCAATATTGCAGCGCGGTTACAAGCTGCAGCTATTCCCGGTACAATCTTAGTCTCTGCGGCTGTAGCCGATTATTTACAGGATGAAGAAATTACCAAAGTCAGTCCCTTAGAACTTAAAGGAGTAGATGAAACAGTTCTTACCTTCTCTGTCTCTGCGGATGTTATGGCTAATCGCTAAAATTAAACTGGATTTGGAAGCGTTACTCTGGTAAAGGATAATAGCGCCCAATCAGATCCAGTTTGAAATTTAATATGACACCATCAGTTGCAGATCAAACTTCAACTCTAGCAAAGGACTGGAGACGACATACAGACCCACCTGGTTTGTGGGTAGCTGTAGTCATAGGTTCATTGAGCCTGCACTTAATAGCGTTCTGGTTGATTCTCTCTTATCAATCCAGTTTATTGCGGCGACAGCAAAGTCAAGCCGCGATTCCGATTGAAATTGTCGAAATTGCGCCGCAACCGAAATCAACAATTAAACCAAGAGTAAAAGTACAACCTGCTACCTCTCCACCAAAATCAGTACCATCAAAGCCTTTATCTAGCAATCAAAAATTACCAGTTACAACAAAACCCACCGCTACTAATACTGAAGAGAAAAATGCTGTAGCGATCGCACAGCAACGCCAACAAGAATTAGCTGTACAAAAACAGCGCGAATTAGCCGCACAACAGCGCCAACAGGAATTAGCCGCACAAAAACAGCGCGAATTAGCTGCACAACAGCGCCAACAGCAATTAGCTGCACAAAAACAGCGCGAATTAGCCGCACAACAACGCCAACAGGAATTAGCTGCACAAAAACAGCGCGAATTAGCCGCACAACAGCGTCAACAGCAACTAGCCGAACAGCAACGCCAAAGAGAATTAGCTGAACAGCAACGCCAACCAGAATTAGCCTCACAAAGTCCACAAGGGGGTCAAGAAAAGCTACCACCTCCACCTACACCTCATTCTAGTGGAGGGTTGTTTGCGCGTTGGGTTCCTTTGAGTGAAGCAGAACAGAGAGGAATACCATCGCGATCGCCTATACCAGAGGATTTGAAACTAGCTGAACATATTGGTACGAACGAAAAAAAAGTTGAATCAATTTATATCAACAGCAACCTAGATTTGCCTGTAGTGGAGTTTTTAGTATCGTTAGTCATTGATAACACTGGTAAGTTTATCGAAGCTGACGTGATAGATCCAGCAATCCCCAAAGCACAAAGAAGTGATTATGAGCAATATGCTAATGATGTGTTCCAAGGGGAGAAATTTCAGCCAGCCTACTACCCTGACGGCAGGACACCACCAGAATTAACCAATCGATTTGTGCGTTTGCGAATAGAACGCCAATAGCTGAGATTGAGTACTTGAATTATCGCGATCGCTGTGCTATTATTATAAAGTTGGAAATCTGCGGGCGTAGTTTAGTGGTAAAACTATAGCCTTCCAAGCTATTAATGCGGGTTCGATTCCCGCCGCCCGCTTATTCAGTAAAACCCCTGAGAGTAAAGACTTTCAGGGGTTTTTTAGTTGTTCTAGATAGTAGAAGCAATGGTACATATATACTATTAAAAGTGTAAAAATTGGGGTAGTTTGGGTGTAAATTGGGTGTAAAACAATTAGAACAAATATACTAATAACCTATGTAATCCTAGACCTAAACCCTGAACTGTTCACGCTAGAAATTTGCGTTTTGCAGATCCTTTTAATTGGGATGCTGTTTATTTCAATAGTTGTTGCAGTGAAGAAGTTAATACTATAGACACCCCTACTGCACCCAAAATTTCAATCATTATTACTGAATTTACTCCAAAAAGGGAGAGAGCGGCAATCGATGGCTGTAGTTTTCTCCCTTTCCTACAATTATTATTATCTTTTGCTGGGATGTTTTATTTTTTGTAAGTCCCTAAATTTGCGTAATTTACAAACTAAATTCTGCTGCATTATCCTCATGTAAAGTTGCATCTTTACCTACAG
This sequence comes from Calothrix anomala FACHB-343, assembly GCF_014696435.1. Lineage (GTDB taxonomy): Bacteria > Cyanobacteriota > Cyanobacteriia > Cyanobacteriales > Nostocaceae > Aulosira > Aulosira anomala_A. The sequence goes on from NZ_JACJQG010000008.1 coordinate 45,799, forward strand.
CAGTAGGCTTAAATGTAGAGCCATGAATTAATTCTGTAAATGCTATTTGTGGATTGTGATGCAAAATATTTAATACGCTGATAAAATCCCTAACAATCTCTCCCGGTGTGAGTAATGCATCTGCACCTAAACGATTGACAATTTCTTTGACAAATGCATTTAAATCTCGATTCGTTAAAGTTTTTTCATAACCAAAATTTACAGCATGAATTTCGCTTATCCGTTGCAGTAATGCCAGTATTTCATCTTGGCTTAGAGGGTTGAGTCTAATTACCGGGCCTGAATATTCTTGAACGCCTGCTTGAGTAACAAAGCGGCTTTCTTTGGTGCGTCTGCGCCAAGCTTGATCTGCAAATAAGCCTCGATTTGGGTCTTCTAAAAACTTTGTAGTTCCACCAATCAAAATACCTAAATGTTCGGCTTTACACTGCATGGTATCGTTAAACATTGCCAGCAGTCTATTATAATTTTTCTCTCTGGTAACTGTTGTGGATATTTGATATAAATGTACGGATTCATCCAATAAAATTAACAGACCTTTATAGCCAATTTCGGCAACAAATTTCGCCCATAATTTGATGTAATCATACCAACTATCATCATCAATGATGACACGCACCCCTAAAGCAGCTTTAGCTTCAATTTTGGTGGTAAATTCGCCGCGTAACCAACGCATAGCGGCGTTTTTTAAGGCATCATCATCTAAGCGGTAACCACGCCAATAGGCAATAATGACGCTACCAAAATCAAAACCGTGAACTAAATCTTCAATATACTGAACTACTTCTCTAATTTTGGCTTCTACTTGGTCATCAAAACCTTCATCATTAGGGCGTAATCCACTTTCTTTGGCTACTTCTTGTTGGATTTTATTAATCCATCCTTCCAAAATGGAAACTAATGCACCACCATCAGGACGAGTTTTGGTAGCAAGACGACTCATCAATTCACGATAGCTTGCTAAACCTTCGTTATTGCTTCCTGCTAGACGACGTTCTGAGGATAAATCAGCATCAGCGACAACAAAACCTTGCTCCATTGCGCGGTTGCGAATTAGTTGGAGGATGAAGCTTTTACCGGAACCATAATTACCAATGATGAACCGAAATGCTGATACCCCTTCTGCAATATCATCGAGATTCTGTAATAGGCTTTTTAGTTCTAGTTCCCGACCCACTGCTATGTGTTCAACTCCTAGTCTGGGTACTACTCCGGCACTAAGGGAATTAATTAAAGCAGTGGATATTTTTTTCGAGATTTTGAGCTTTGCCATGTAGTTGATCTCACCTGATTTTGAACGCAGAGGCTAACAGCTTGCAAGTTAATTCAGGTATATTCTATACCTATTAAGTAATTTTACAACGGTATGAATGATTTGATTAATTATAGCAATTGGCTATGAGTTAAGATAATTAACTTGTTCGCAACTGTCAAGAATGCAGAAGACTCAAAGAAAATAATAAATTTTGCGGCTTGATTTATGGTTGTGAAGGATAATTTTGATAAAGAGCGAGCATTTTCTTGACGTTAATTATATGTTCGTGATAAATTTCTGGATTTTCTGCTCTTGGATCGATGATTAATTCGCCTAAAGTATCATCGGCTTTATCATTAATTGCATCAATTAACAGATTAGGCATGGTAATATTTGCTTCGGCTATCTGTTTAATGGTATCGCGAGAATTTTCTTGTTCTAAAATAGCTTTTAATACGGCAATTTCATAATCTGGTAGTATCTGGAAAAAATGCATCCATTCTTCTGGTAATTCCTCAGATGTATTTGATGCAATATCTACAAATGTTATGGGTTCAATTAGTTCTTCAAAAGGAAATACTTCAGGAAGATTTTCTTGGGTATCTTCATGTATTTTATCTGGTAATATTTCTGGGTTAAGGGTTTCAATTTGTTGGAGTAAATCCCAAACATGGCTTTGTAATAGGTCGCGTTCTTGTTGTAAGAGTAAAATTTGCCCTTGTAGGCGATTTAGTTCTGCTTGCTGTTCAATTATTTGAGTTTGGAAATCACTTAAGTTAGATTCTATATCTTCTCTGTTATTTGTTGTACTTAGGAGTAGTTGATTTTTCTGGCTAATCTCAAGCTCTAAATTTTGCACTTGCATTCGGAGTTCGTAAATTTTTTCTTCTATTTGTGGTTTTAGTCTACCTAATAAGGTGACATTATTTTCAATTTCGGCTTTTTCTTCTTGGAGTTCGAGAATTTGAGTTTGTAATTGATTTATTTCTGAGCGATATACATTACAATTCAACTCTAAACGTCGTTTCTCAGAAGTCAGTGTCGAAAATGATGTATTTACCTCGGCTTTATTTTTATCTAAGTTATGAATTTCTGTTTTTAGGGCATTAATTTCATTTTCTAACTGTTTTTTCTGCCCAGCAAAGGTACTAAGTTCTCTATGGATACTATCTCTTTGATTGCGGCATTCTGTAACTTGAGTTTGCAGTTTTTGAAAGTCGTTATATAATGCTAGGCGATGCTCTTCAATTTGGCTAATTTCTCTGGCAATGCGTGATTTTAATCCTTCTAGTTCTTTAATCCGTTTGCGCAGGGAACTTAAGACAAACATTTCATAACTTTTGCGCCGTCTATCTACACAAAAGGCGGCTGAATATGTAGCAATTAAAGTAATGATGCCTGTAACGAAAGCTTTAGTATAATCCCAGTTAGGGACAAGACTAAGACCAAAACTTACACTAAAGGCAACTATTCCTAGAAACAAGCGATTACTTACTATTGCTGATTGCATATTGCTTACTTTTAGCCTAGTTAAGTTGTCTAAATCAGTATTTCTTACGGTCATTAACTCTCACTTTGTTTGTTTAAAGTCTGAGGTTGTGATTTGTCATTTGTCATTTGTCAGGGGTTTAAGTGTATTTGGGTTGCATAATTTAGTTTGGTTTATTGATACGTAATTATTTATTCTGGTATAGATGTATGTTTTTTATTGCCGAATACTGATAAATCGGCTTGGAGAAAATCTACAAATTGCCTTGCTGTACGCCCTGAGCGACCATTATGACGAGTTGCCCATTGTAATGCTTGATACTCTAAATCTGCTTGACTAATATCAATTTCTGCTTGTGCTGCTAAATGCCGGACAATTTGTAAATAAGTTTTTTGATCTGCTCCTTCAAAGGTTAAGGTTAAACCAAAGCGATCGCTAAAAGATAGCTTTTCTTGCATGGTATCCCAAACATGAATTTCTTCTTTGTCTTTAGGATTCGGCCTGTCTGCGTAAAACTCGCGGATTAAGTGGCGGCGATTAGAAGTAGCATAAACAACCACATTTTGGGGTTTTGCGGTTAAATTCCCTTCTAAAACTACTTTGAGGGCTTTAAAGGCATCGTCATCTTCTTCAAAGGAAAGGTCATCTACAAAAATAATAAATTTCTGGGGGACTCCGCGCAATTGTTCAACAATTTTGGGTAAGTCTTGTAATTCTGATTTTGTCACTTCTACTAAGCGCAGGTTGCGGTGACTATACTCATTCAGCAAAGCTTTGACTAAAGAAGATTTACCAGAACCGCGACTACCGTAAAGTAAGACATGAAGGGCAGTCTTACCTGATAATAAAAACTCTGTATTTTTTAATAAGCTGTCTCGCTGCATTTCATACCCCGCCAATATATCAAGCTTAATTGGATCGGAATGTTGAATGCCGATAAATTGCCCATTTTGCCAGCGTAAAGCGTGGTACTGTGCAAATATACCCGTGCCAAATTGTTGATAATAAGCGGCTAAATCTTCTACAGTATCAGCCCAATTCTCTGTATGTTGTAGGGAGTTCATCACTTGAGATTTCAGGCTTGTTTCTGATTCTAGTTTATCTTGCTCTCTGTACCAGACAATTGGTGAAACTGGTAAATGGGCTGCGTTTTGTACTAACTCACTTAAGGCTGCGGTACTACATTCATACAAACTCTGCAACACTTGTAAATCATGTTGGACGGCGGCGATTAAAGCCTTGGGGATGTTTGCAAATTCTTCTGTTTGCGCCAGCTTGGTAAAGGGATTTTCTGTGATGAGAATTTGATGAATTAGGTAGTCTTCCCAATTTTGATTTTTTGTAGCTAAGGCGTGAAAGTAATTGCCGTAGGCTTGCAGGCATCCTCTGCCATCAGCATCAGTGTATCGTATAGCTTGCAACAAATCTAGAAAGGCTATCCCCACTTCGCTTTGCAGAACTGACTGGTAAAGTAAAAGTGATGCAGCTTGGCGCTGGAGGAACTGGATTTTGGCATAGGATGAGGTGCTAACCGTAGACATCGCTTGATTATCCATCAATCAATTAGGTGATGAGCTTCCAAAGCTATGGTAAATTGTCCGGTGACCTTTGCTGCAAAGTCAAAATCTACATAGGTTTTAACAATGACATTAGGTATATTTGCCGCTTTTGTCTATGGTACTTTGGCGTTGATTGGTGGCATTATGGGCTATGTTCAAGCTCAGAGTAAGGTTTCACTGATTAGCGGTAGTATTAGCGGTTTATTGATAGTTATTGCGGCTGTTATGCAATTAAATGGTCAGTTTTGGGGTTTATTGCTGGCTACTGTGGTAACGGCTGCTTTAGTGGTTTTCTTTTGCTTGCGGCTGGCTAAAACACGCAAATTCATGCCATCAGGATTAATGGCTAGTTTGGGTATGGTGGCGTTGGTATTGATGATTAAATAGGGCATGGGGCATTGGGCATGGGGCATTGGGCATTGTTTTTAGGGTGTGTACATGAGGTGAGGTAATTTTATAGTACATATATATTACCGTAAAGATGCGCAAATTTTTGGTGATGTCTTTGGCAAACTGAAGGGGGGTGCGGAAATTTACGCTTTTTTATGGGTTATGGAAGTTATGAGGATGGGGAAACTTTAAGGGCGGGGAAACCCACCTGTGTCAACTTAACGTAAAACCCTTATCCTAACTGGCTCCCATGCTCTGCGTGGGAGCGATGATCTGTGGGCTGCCGCCTCAATTTATCAGCTTCCGAGGCGGAGCCTCGCAATACGCATTTCCAGCCGGAGGCTGGAAACGAGATAGAGAAAGGTTTTGAGCTTAAGTTTACACCAATGGGGGAAACCCCGCCCCTACGGTGGGGGATTTAAGGTGATATAAAATACTTGATGGAAAATATCGAATTGGTAAAAGTTGGGATGTTATTTTGTTAATTCCAACCGAGGACTTGACTGATTTGATTGGCTAGTTGTAGGGGGCGGAAGGGTTTAGCAAAGATGGCGGCGACTTCTAAGTTGGCAAAAATTTCGGGTTCGGATTCCTGAAATTTGGCGGTCACTAAAATTACTGGTATATGACTGGTGGCTGGATTTGTCTTGAGTTGTTGTAGGGTTGTGCGTCCATCCATATCGGGCATCATCATATCCAGCAAAATGACTTCTGGTTGATGTATTAGGGCTTGAGTTAAAGCTTCTTTACCAGATGCGGCGGTGAATATGTTCCATTCGGCACTTAATTCTATCCCTAATGTAGCGATCGCTCTTACATCTTCTTCATCATCCACAATCAAAATTTTTCGACTCATGTTAAAAACCTGGCATTTATGTCAAATTCAAGCGATTGTAGCAATCAATCGGGGAAAAGTCGGGGAGATGGGGGACAAATGACAATTGTACAGACGCGATGAATCGCGTCTCTACTGACTCATAACTATTGGTAGACGAATGTAAAAGGTGCTACCTTCTCCTAGAATGCTTTCTGCCCAAATTTTGCCGTCATGTTGCTGTATGATGTTGCGACAAATGGCTAGTCCTAAACCTGTACCGCCTTTTTTACGCGAGTCTGAGGCGTCTACTTGCTGGAAGCGTTCAAAGATTGTTTGTAATTGGCTTTCGGGAATTCCTCTACCTCGATCCTGAACGCTTATTAGCAGAGATGGGAATTTCTGATTTAGGCTTTTAACATAAATTAAATTATCTTTTTGCAGTTCTGCATTTAGCCAAATAGTATCGCCAGGTTCGGAAAATTTAATCGCATTACTTAGTAAATTGGTGAGGGTTTGTAGCAATCTATCAGGGTCGGCATTAAGTTCTATATTTAACGGATTAACAATTATTTGAATTTGCGATTTTTCTGCCATTGCTTGCATGGCTTCTGTCGCTTGTACCATTAATTCGGCGGCGTTACAATTAACTTTGTTCATAAAGACTTTACCCGATTTCATCCGTTCTAAATCGAGAATGTCGTTAACTAAACGAATGAGTCTTTCTGTGTTATTACTGGCAATAGTTAAAACTTTCTTTCCTTGATTGTTTAAAGTTCCTAGTTGATCCGCTCCTAAGATATCTAATGCACCCATAATTGAGGTGAGGGGTGTACGTAATTCGTGACTGACTAAAGAAATAAATTCGTTTTCTAAACGTTTACGTTCGGTAATATCATTGGCAATGATTAAGGCACATTCTACACCTGCTAAATCAATTAATTCTATGGATAATAAAATAATTTTTGTTTCTGAGTATTTGGTAAAAAATTCAAATTCTTGATTGTATAAAGAACCTGTTTGCGGCAACATTTGGATTGTTTGTGTCAGCGATTCGGCTGCGTTTCCTAAATGCAGTTCATCGGCGGTATGTCCAATTACTTCCTCTAAACTGTAACCGCTCATTGTCAAGAAGCAGGGATTAACATCGATAAAACGCCCTTCTTGAATTGTAGCGATCGCAATTGGATTGGGGCTAGAACGAAATGCTTTGCTAAATTTCTCTTCTGCTTGTTGGCGTTCTTTGATTTCCTGCTGTAATTTGGCGTTTTGCTGTTGTAGCTGGGTTTGCAGTTGGCGAATGGTGAGATGATTTTGAATTCTCGCTAATACTTCTTCTACCTGAAACGGTTTGGTTATATAGTCTACTCCGCCAACCGCAAAGGCTTTGACTTTATCGAGTACATCCCCTAAAGCGCTAATAAAAATTACGGGAATTTCACGGGTGAGGGGATTTGTCTTGAGTTGTTGACATACTTCATAACCGTTCATTTCTGGCATATTCACATCCAGCAAAATTAAGTCTGGGGGTGCGGCAGCGGCTCCTCGTAATCCAGTTGTGCCTTTAGTTACACTGCGAACTTTGTAACCCTGGGCAGTCAGCATACTGGATAGGAGATTGAGATTTTCTGGCGTGTCATCGATTACCAGGATATCTGCTTTGGGAGATTTGGCTGGCTGGTTAGTCATGGGGGAATAGGGGCATGGGGCATGGGGCATTGGGCATTGGGCATTGGGCATGGGATTATACTATTTTTCTCAATCTCGGCTACAGATAATTATCCTCCTGCCCCCTGCTATCTATATATATGCTCCTGAATCTCCCCTAGTTTTACCCGATTGTTCTTTACTCTACAAAGTAACCTGACAAAAGTGTGTTTTAGAAAACAGCGTATTACTAGAGTTTGTAGGAAGGATAATCAGATGCTACCCACAAAAACTCACCTTCTGCCGGCTATTATTACTCTCAGCGTTATTGGGTATTTTGTGTGGCCGATGTCTGCTTTCCAATTGAGAGTTAGCCGTGATACCAATCACATGTTTAATCAGCAGATTGATGCTGTAGATGTGAGAAATCGGGTAGAAGTGGAAAATGTGGATTGTCAAGTACCAATTAATCGGGCGAGTAAAAGGGCTATGAGCCAGGTTTTTACGATAGACAAGTCCCAAATTCTGCGACTTCTCAGAAAGTGAGGAGTTTTCCCTGTGTGGGAGTTCCCCTAAAGCGAGATCCAGGGTAGAGACGCGATGAATCTTTAGACGCGATGAATCGCGTCTCTACAATTGTGGGTTGTTTGCCCCATGCCCAATGCCCATGATTTCGATAATTTCATCAAAGCAGAAGCGACGGTTTAAGTTTGTGAGTTCTCTGGCTAAGATGGCTTGAGATTCGGGGATTTGTTCTATGAGTTGGAAAATGCGATCGCCATCTACTTCATTAGCTGCTTGATACAGTTGTGCAATCCAGGTATCTGGCATCATGTTTAAAGATGTGCGTAGGGTAGAAGCAGCAGGGGTTGGGTAATTTTGCGCTGCATCTGGATCTGGGGAATTGCTGTTTTCGGCGTATAGGTAATTTACTCCTAAATGTTCGGCGAGTTTATCAAAAATTAGCTGTTCTCGAAAGGGTTTGCGGATTAAGTCGTTACAACCGGCGGCGAGGATGGTTGATTTTTCTTCTTCAAAGGCGCTGGCTGTGAGGGCAATAATAATAGTTTGATTTTCTTGAGCTTGCGCCTGATTTCTAATTTCTTTGGTAGCTGTATAGCCATCCATCACGGGCATTCGCATATCCATAAATATGACATGGGGTTGCCAAGTTTGCCAAAGTGCGATCGCTTCTTGCCCGTTGTTGGCGCAGGAGACTTGAAAACCAACTTGGCTTAATAATTGAACGATAATCTCTTGGTTATTTGGGGCATCATCTACTACTAAAATTCTATAAGTGGGTTGTGCCGCGACTAAGCCAATTACTTTACCTGTAGTGAATTGTGGTGGTTGTTGCCCAGCTTCGGCTAAAGTTACTAGCAGGTGAAAGCGAAAAGTTGAACCCTGTCCTAAGTTGCTGCTACAGTTCATATCGCCTCCCATTAAGCGGATAAATTGACGGCTGATAGCTAGCCCTAAACCTGTGCCTTCAATGGCTTGGTTACTGCTACTTTGGACAAAGGGCTGAAATAATTTATCCATGTCTTCTGGGGCAATACCCTTACCAGTATCTTCAATTTCAAAATAAAGAATACAGCTTTGCTGTTGCTGATTATCTAGTCTGCGCATGTCCGCAGTAGTACGCAAACTTACTGTGCCTTTTTGTGTAAATTTAACGGCGTTACCTAATAAATTAATTAGTACTTGACGTAATTTACCTTCATCAGCCTTGATATAACGGGGTATATTATCGGCAATTTCAAATCTCAAAGACAGTTGCTTTGCCCTGGCTCGGATTTGGAACATGTCTTGAATAGTTTGTAATAATTGATGCATGTCGAAAGGTTCGGAATGTAAAACGATGCGTCCAGCTTCGATTTTCGACATATCCAAGACATCGTTGATTAAATTCAGTAGGTGTTCGCCACTGCGATTAATTGTTGCTAGGGATTGGCGCTGTTTATCGTTGAGGCTGGTGTCTCGTTCCATTAACTGAGCAAAACCCAGGATGGCATTTAATGGGGTACGTAGTTCGTGACTCATATTTGCCAAAAATGTACTTTTGGCACGGTTGGCGGCTTCGGCGGCTTCTTTGGCACATAACAGTGCTTGTTCTGCTTGCTGTCTGGCTCTACCCATGGCGATGATTTCCCCTACCAATTTCAGCAGGTTGACATCTTCTTGGCTCCAGGTTTTGCTGGAGTGAACCACATTCGCCAATAGTATCCCCATGACTTTGTCACAATGAATCATGGGTACAGCAACAGCAGATTTGACTGAGGTAGCGGTAACAATTGCTCTTTCTATGGGATTGAGGTTTTCTGGTGCAAAGGTAGATTGAATGACTTTACCTTGTAATAAATGCTGATGATATTCCGGGAATTCACTGATAGATAAATGACTGGCTTGATTTGCCATCGGCTCTATTCCTGGTTGATACCATTCATAGAGAAGATAGCATTGGGCTTGATTTTCGGCGTATGCATAAATACAACAGCGTTCGGAACCAATAAATTGGGCGATCGCTTGCAGGGTAAAATTAATTGCTGTATCCAAATCGCGATCGAGAAATTGGCGGGAAATGCTGCTGAGTAAACTTTGAGCTTGAGCGCGGCGTTTTCGAGCTTGTTCGGCTTGTTTGCGATCGCTAATATCCACAATCATAAACTCTAAGCAGGATTCTTCTAAGTTGGGGCGAGCTGACATCAATCCCCATCTCAGTTCCCCATCTTGGCGACGTAATTGAATTTCATAATTACGCACTTCTCCATGCTGTTCAATTTCGGCGAATAAAGCAGCGCGAGCATTGGGATTTACCTGAAATTCTGGTGCGTAGCGTTTACCAACTAAATCAGCAATGTTACTATAACCAATAATTTCTGCACATGGTTGGTTAATTTCTAAAAATAATCCATCTTCTAGGCGACTGCGTCCGATACCGACTAGGGAATTTTCAAAGATATTGCGGTATTTTTGTTCGCTGCGTCGCAGCGCTTCTTCTGCTTGTTTGCGGGAGGTGATATCTGTAGAAATAATCGTGACTATCCAAGAATTTGTCGCTTCATCCCGTACAGAGGTATGGCTAGAATATATCCAATGAACAGTGCCATCTGGATGATTATAACGATATTCTCCCTGATGCGGGCGTCCCGCAAAAATCGCGCCAAAGCATTCTTCTTTGGAGTTTTCCCAATCTTCTGGGAAGATGCGCGAAACTGCTAAGTATTGGTTCGCCATCATTTCCTCGATAGTAAAGCCGCGAATCTTCTCGCATCCGGGAGAACAGTATTCAATTACCCACTCAGAATCAGTGAAGATGCGGTAACGCTCAATGGAAGCAAAGGTACTATTGAGAATGGTATTCAACCTGGCTTCGGAAGCTTGTAATGCAGCTTGGGCTAGTTTTTGCTCGTTAATATCGTGAACTGTGCTGATAATCTGCAAGTTACCTTGAGCATCTTGCATTAGGGCTAAGTTAGCTGTTTGCCATTGCCAGCTACCATCTTTATAGAGCGATCGATGTTCTAGATCGGAAAATCTCTCGCCTGTAGCCATTACCTGTTGCATTGCGGCTACACACTTGGGTAAGTCTTCCGGATGGATAAATGCTGCATAAGGTTTTCCTTCGATCTCCGCCGGATAGTATCCAGTAATATTTAATACATTAGGAGAAGCATAGGAAATAATACGATCTGAGTTAACTAGGCAAATAATTTCATTAGCATTTTCGACAATATTGCGGAACTTAGCCTCACTTTCTCGCAAAGCGGCGGCAGTGCGTTTCTGATTGCTAATATCTGTAGCAATCACCGTTACTACCCAAGAATTTGTCTGTGTATCTCTGACAGAAGTGGAACTACAAGAAATCCAACGCCAGCAGCCATCGGGGTGGAGGTAGCGATATTCACTTTCATAGGGAAGTTCAGCAAAAATGGCGTTAAAGCCTGCTGTTATCTCAACTTCTAAGTCTTCCGGAGCAATTCGCGACAGTAAAAGATTTTTATCGGCGATTAATTCTTCTGGGGAATATCCCCAAAGCTGGATACTACCAACAGAACAGTATTCAAAATGCCAATTGTTATTAGTATAAACTCGGATACGATAGATAGCGGCTAGGGCACTGCTAAGAATGGCGTTTAGTCTAGCTTCTGAGGCTTTCAGGGCTTCTTGGGCGAGTTTCTCGGCTGTAATATCGCGAAACGTCCAAACTCTACCGAGAATATTGTCACCTAATTTTTGCGGGCAAGAATAACGCTCAAATATTCTCCCATCTTTAAATTCTAACAAATCGTAACTATTAGCTTCCGGGGTAGCGTATAGTTGTTTAACTTGCTCTAAAAATTCCGTCGGATTTTTTAATTGATGGGCAAGATAGGCGATACGTTTACTTTGTTCTGGTTCTGCTAAAATTTCTGGAGGAATTGACCACATCTCCAAAAATACAGAGTTATAACTGACAATATTACCTTGGCGATCGACGGCTAATATGCCATCATGAATTGATTCAAAAGTCGCCTGTAATAGTGATAGAGAAGATTCTAATTCTGCTTGAGCTTGTTTACAGCTAAGGGAATCATTAGCAGTTTCTACCATCAAGGATAATTTTGCTGCGCTTGATTCTAAAGCTGAGGCTGTAAGGTGACTTTGGGTAATATCTCTAATAATGATTATGGCGGTAGCATCGCCTTTTGCTGTGGTACAAATACCAGAAATTTGCCAGATAAAACTTTGTGCTTTTAGCTTCACTTCATAGTTTGTCGTTTCATACTTTCCCTGATGTAACAAAATATGGGGATATGCTTCTAAGGCTATGGGTTGTTGAGATTGTTGCAAAACTATGAGTTCATCAAATCTCCAGCCAATGATGTCTCTATCCTGGCCATTGAGCAAATGAGCAAAAGCGGCATTACACCATTGTACTGCTTGGTCTGCGCCTACCCAAACTACAGCATCCGCGATCGCTCCCAGGGTAAGTTGCATTTTGCTGAGTATCGCCTGTAATTGATGGATTTCCTCGATAGTTTCCCCAGTCATAGCCATTTCTTAATAAAGGTTTTTGGAAATCTCCCCTACTTTTCCCCGATTAATCCCTAAGTTATCAGGTAGTTAAGTAAATATGTTACAAGCTCAACAAATCCTATGAGTAAAGCTCTTAAGTTGATTGGTTCGGTTATGGCTGGTATGGGCAGTATATGTAGTGTTATAGGTGTTGTCGATGCATTAGATACCCGCTCTTTTATGGCTTCATCAATCCAAACACAAGGAACAGTAGTTGATGTAGTCAGACGTTCATCAAGAGATAATAAGGGACGTATATCATACTTTTACTATCCAGTTGTCAAATTTACACCAGCCTCTGGTGAAGAGACAATATTTGAATCAGATACAGGTAGCAATCCACCAAGTTATTCTCAGGGTCAGTCAATAAACATATTATACAATCCGCAACAACCTAATGCTGCTAGAGAAAACTCTTGGTTTACTCTGTGGGGATTTCCAGCTATATTTACCGGCATCGGGTCAATTTTTGTAGTAATTGGCGGAGCTTTACTATTAGTTAAAATACCCGAACCACAGCAAGTAGATTTTGATTTTGACGCTCATTTTAATGATGATAGTTTTGGCAAGGACTTCTAAAAAGCCGGAAAAATCTCGGTATTAACTTACATTTATTAGTAATTAAACAGATAGATTATTAGGGGTTTAGCAATGCTCATTGGTGTCAAATTAAGCTAAAAATAGCTTCTGTCTTAGCTTTGTCAAACGCCTTGGAATGAATTCCAAGGCTAATAGCCAAAGTCATCTAAAGATGACTAAATATCCTCAAAATCTTGAGTCTACTTTAGTAGACTTTGGCTATTAGCAAGGAACTAAAGTTCCTTTTATTGTCAAACATGGCGATTTTTGAGCAAGCAATATACTTTTTTATCTGCGGAAAACACTAAAACAAGTAAGCGATATACCTTTTCACTTGCGGAAAACACTAAAATGAGTGCGCGATATACTTAAACGAGTAAGTGATAAGGCTTTTTGAGTAGGTAAAATAGTATTTTACTTGCGGAAAACACAATAATGAGAACTCGTTAAGGCTTAATGAGTAGGTGAAATGGCTTTTTGCCTACTAAAAACAGGAAAATGAGTACTTGATTTAGATAAACGAGAAAGCGATCGCAATTTCTCTTTACCAAAAATTTAAAAATGAGTCCTGAATATGTGTAAATGATAAAGCTGGCGCACAGTCAACAGTCAACAATCTTTGCTACAGCATTTTGATACAAAGCCTGGATACTCAACCCATCTTGAGGATACTCAACTACAGCATAATTGCACAGACTTTGAAAGCGATCGCCATTAACATCTGTAAAGATTTGTTGCCGTAGCGTTGTCAAAATTTCCGTTAAGCGATCGCATACTTCCAATTTTGTTAAGCTAGATATCCCAATTGCAAATTCCCCATTACCCCAATAACCCAATATTTCCCCACTACGAAAGGCTGATTGTAAAATCTTGCTCCATCTTTGTAATACTTGATGACCAGCTTCATGACTATACTTAATATTAATTTGCCCTAGATCGCTCACACAAAGCAACGCCATACAAACTAACTCGCGATTTAGCTGCGCTTTATCCAGCATTTGTTGTAATTCTCTGCTAGACTGAGGCTGATTTTTCAATCCTGTTAATGCATCTTTAAAAGATAATGTTTGCCATAAGCGATTACGTTCTAAACGCTGTAAAATCCGGGTAATTAATTCTGCACCAACTACAGGTTTTACCACATAATCATCGCCACCGGCGGCAAAAACTTGCTGTACAGTTTCAATATCCCGGCGTGCAGTTAAAAATAAAATTGGTAAATTCTGCCATTGTGGATCTGTACGTACCGCCTGACAAAGTTCAATACCATTTATTTGCGGCATTTCTACATCTAAAATTACTAAATCGGGCGTTACTGATTGCATAACATCCCAAAATTGTAATGGATCGCTTAACCCTGTCATCCGCATTCCCCAAGGCTCAAGTATTGAGCGTAAAGCATCAAGAATTACAGGATCGTCATCTATAACTAAAATATTGACTGCTGTTTTAATAGTTTGCTGTAAAACTTTCCCAGCGATATTCCAGATTTTTGCGGCTGTAGTCGGCTTAACTAAAAACCCTCTTCCCCCAGCACGCGCAACTGTGACTCTATCTAATATAGCGTCAGCATTGGCTAAGACAATCACGGGTATTGATGGCGTGCGGTTAGCTAATTCTGCTAATAATGTGAGACTTTCTTCTCGCGTGCCTACATCATCTACATTTAAAATCACTAAATCTGGTGATGCCGTTTTTAAATGATTTTTCGCATCATGAATTGTCGCTATTTGCTGCCACTCACCTGTAGATGTTAATTGTTGTAATTGGGTAAAAAGTTGTAAATCTGTGTCAATTAATAATAAGCGGTTAGTTGGAGAAGCATTAGCAATATATTTATTAGTATGTAAATTTAATAAGTTTTCTAACTGTTGAATTAAAGATAATAATTCCTGGGTTTTTAATATAGATAAATCGCCCTCTCCGTTGAGAATCTTTTCAATTTCTCGTGAGATTTGCGTGCCACTTTCCAATTCAAACATCCCCAACACACCCGCTAATTTATGTGCAGCTTGTGCCGCAGATTGGCGTAATTCTGAAGTTAAATTAGCGGTTTTAATTGCAGTTGCAGCTTGTTGAATTATCTCCAGCCGTTGCATCATTAATCCTTGATACTTGTTCCATAAACCAGTCATTGCTGTTTGGAATTGCTGGTTGACAGCTTTTGCAGTATCAGTTGTTGCAATTGGCGTTTTTGGCGTTCCTTCTGGGGGAGGATTGAGACGATAACCCACCCCGTAAACATTTTCAATCCAATTACCTGCACCAACAGCTTTGAGTTTCTGGCGCAACCATTTAATATGAGACTTGACGGTTTCTTCTTGGGGTGGATCGTCAAAACTCCAAAGATGCTCGATGATATTCCCCCGACTAAATACCCGTGTTGGGTTGCGCATTAACAGTTCTAAGAGGCTGTATTCTTTTGGTGTTAAATCTAAAAGTTTGCCATTGTAACTCACCTCATGAACACTCGGATCTAAGCGCAGAGAAGCAATTTCTAGCACTGGGTTGCGACTAACTTCACCGCGACGCAGTAACGCCCTAACTCGCGCTTGCAACTCTTCTAAATCGAAGGGTTTAATGAGATAATCATCTGCACCTGCATCTAAACCACGGATGCGATCGCTTGTAGCTTCCCTTGCTGTCATCAACAAAATTGGCGCTGCACAGCCACTAGAACGCAGCCTTTGACAGAGAGTGATACCATCTAATTTCGGTAACCCTACATCTATCATAATTAGGTCATAACTGGCGCTTTGGGAATATTCCCAACCTATTTGTCCATCTTTGGCAATTTCCACAACATAATGTTGTTTATTTAAAGATTGCGACACAATACTTGTTAATACTTCATCATCCTCAATGAGCAAGATTCTCACTACCCAATCCTTTGTTCTACAGAGGGTCATACCCCTTAATGCTCTTGAGATAATTGTGTAGTATTTTTACTGTTATGTGTAATTAATTTTGATTAGTCTTAACTAAGCAATAATAGGACTTACGCACACTCTACAAATTCTTCTCCCAAGGGGAGACGCTTCGCGAAGGCGTTCTTGGCGTCTTGGCGGTTCAATAAATTAAGCTTTTTGGCAATTTTTGCGTAAGTCCTGAATAATTTACCTGAGTAATCAAAGACAGAAATAAAACTCAAGTAACAGGCTACTTGCGGGTTGAATATTTGCTTATTACTTATACTCTGTTAAAACCATGAGTTGCAAAAGTCACAGCTTACCGTACATTCCAGTAAGAATGATTTAAATTTAACCAAAAAAAAATCATAACTACCCATTTAAAACATCCGGTTTGCTTGGCTTTTTGCTGTTAAATGAAAATATGAATGCTGAAATTAATGTTTTGTGCGTTGAGGAGTCTGAGTGATTGTGAACGATGCTAAACCGGGAATAAATGTCATACGAGATACATTTTTTCTAACATTTAGATACACAAATTTTTAGCATCGAATAACTTTAAGAACTAATAGACTTTTCTTAGTTACTTATTGCACAGTTAATAGTTTTTCATTGCTAACAACATGGTAGCAGGCAGAAACGACAAGATTTCATGTAAATTTATTGTGCGCTTTTAGCCTTGCTACTGAATTAGATTCCCAAACAACAGACGCGATTAATCGTGTCTCTAACAAACTACTGACATAGTTAGCAATTACACCAGGGTTTAACACCACGAACTGAGCTAGTACGAACTCGGTAAGCAAAAAATTGCGGTATGAATAAAATCATAAATTTGATTGACAGATTTTGAGCCGCTAAAAATAGCGCTGGCACAAAATACACAACCGCAATTATTTATATATACCTAAGTAAATAGACCAAAAAATGTAAAGATTGGTCGATTTTTGCCGTGAGTTTGTAAAGGAACAGTAAAGGATATATCGGCATTTTGGCAGGTTTTGCTAGGAGATATCGGATATTAATAGATTGTACGAATAGTTATTGATATTCATACACATAGTTGCTATCTACCGAAAACTCCTAGAGCTAGGTTCATCCTAAAATAGGTGAATTTGTCAGCAATTTTACTTAGCAGGAAATCATCATACATGGTATTAACACTGTCTTCTCAAAACGTTATCCAGTATCTGCAAGATGCAGGGCTGTGTAGCTCAGAAGATGGAACAGCAAATGAATCTGAGTTACCAGATGGTAGTAAAAATTTCAATTTATTAGTTAATCGGGTAGGTAATAGCAAACTACTAGTTAAACAAGAACGTCAGCAAAATCCAGCAGAAACACCTCATGAGTTTTTCAATGAGTGGTTGTTTCACCAATTGCTACAACAGTTTCCGGTGATTGGTAATATTTCTGCGATCGCATCTTTAGTAGTACATTTTGATGAGGATAATTCCATCCTTGTCCGCAACTACTTAAGCGATTATCAAGAACTAGGGGATTTTTATCATAAAAGCGATATTTTTCCCCAAGAAATTGCTCAAGCTATTGGTACGACATTAGCAGCGCTACATCGTGCGACTTTCAACCGCCGAGAGTATCGCGATTTTATGGCGACTGCACCCCAAGGACAATTTCGCTATCATTTCTATAATCCCGCCCAAGGTATCGAATCGATTACACCGGAGATTTTTGGCAGAATTCCCAGCGCCGCCTTAAAGTTTTATACTCTATGTCAGCGTTACGAAAGCTTAGAATCGGCAATTGCAGACTTAGCCTATGAATGGAATCCTTGCTGTCTCACTCATAACGATTTGAACTTAACCAATATTTTGGTGCATTCGCGCTGGCAGCAGCTTGATAATTGCTTGGTAAGATTAATTGATTGGGAAGCTTGCTCATGGGGAGATCCCGCCTTTGATTTAGGTAGTATCATCGCCAGCTATTTACAAATTTGGCTTTCAAGTTTGGTAGTAGATTCCTCTTTAACATTAGAAGAATCGCTGCATCTGGCGGTAATACCGTTGGAGATATTGCAACCTTCAATTCTGGCTTTAATCAGGAGTTATCTTGATGCTTTCCCGATGATTTTAGAATACCGTCGCGATTTTATTTTGCGCGTAGTCCAATTTGCTGGATTAGCCTTAATTCATCAAATTCAAGATAAAATTAAATGTCGTAAAGACTTTGATGATAGCGACATTTATGTGTTGCAAGTTGCCAAAAATTTATTGACTATGCCAGAAAAAGGCGTGCTAACTGTTTTCGGAATTTCCGCAGCAGAAATATTGCCACCTGTGGTGAAAGTCGAGAAAGTTACGCAGCCAGAACGCGAGAAGCAATTAGTTCGCCTTTATTACGAAAAAACCCGCCTACGTGGTTGTTAAGCTATATTAGCCGAACTATATAACATGCAAAATATTAACTTTTGCATTTGAAGTTTTTATTCTATTTCCTCACACAGAATATTCTATTACTTGACGTTGGTATCAGGGAAGTCCGCTATTGACTATATGTTGGTTGTTGCATACCAATTCTGCATGACGAATTACAAATTACGAATTACGAATTGGTAAACATTCCCCCTTCTGAATTTTGAGGTTTTAATTCAATGGTATATTCTTCTGTCGATCAACCACTGACTTCGCTGTTTGATATTGCTAGCAATATTCAAATTGAATCGAATTTTTCGATTCATCACCCAAATTATCAGCCTTTTGCTTTACCAGCGAAAGTAGCAGACAGATTTCAGCAAAATTCGCCAGATTTGCAGCACAAGTATTTAACTTTGTTATTGCGGAATTTTCTGTATGGTATCTATTACAACGGATATCTGCAAAATATTTTGGCAGTTAATGGTGATGCGACACAGAATTTACCACACCAAAATTTAGAAAATAGTTCCGCTTTAGGAATTGATGGGGAATTTTACGAACGCCTACACAATTGCAATCACGGTACTGGTTATTTTGATCCGAATTGGGAAGTATTGCGTCAAGAACCTGATGGTAGTATTGCTGTAATTAAAGGTGGTTTAACTTTATATATTGAGCCAGATTGTCATCTTAAACCCCAATCTCGCAAAGCTAAACCTGGTGATGTAGTAGCAATATGGATGCCAAAAAATCGCATTCAAAACGGCTGTTATTTAGCAGTCAGCAATTTTGGACAACTAAAACAAGATAATCCAGATGCAGATTTAGGTACAGGACGAATCTATTTTAATATCACACCATTTGGTGCGATCGCGCTTATGGATAGTCTGACAATGGAACTCAACGAAGCTGGTATTCCCTTTAGTTTCCAAGTTCCCTACAATCCCTCGGCATACGAACGCTACGATTCTGGGATACTTTATTTTGAACCTCACAACTATTCAGCGATTCGTGAAGTTTTGCAAACTGTTTATACAGAACATGAATCGCATTTTAACCCCGAAATTCCCTTATTTACCAAATATTTAGCCCCAGGATTGGGTTTAGCTGAAGAACCAATTAAAAAGTTTGCTGCACAAGAAAGTTTTGGCATGAATCGTTGTCAAATTGTTGCCAATGGTTTACTCGAAGCTTGGCAAAATGGTAAGAATGCTTTAGACGAACGGATGTACGCCATTAACCGTCACTTTAACAGACATTTAGTAGATGTACAGCGTCCTTACCTCAATCCTCGTTCTGAAGATATTTACTCTCCGTTACATTAATTGTTGTGTTTGGGCTACAAAATACTGAGTTACGGTAAGATGATTTAAAGCAGGCGATCGCCTGCTATTTTTATGCTGAAATTTTTGCATCAATAAATATGCCATTCACTTATAACCGTAGCGTTCGCTTTCAAGATACCGATGCTGCTGGAGTAGTGTATTTTACGAATATTTTAGGGATTTGTCATGAAGCTTACGAAGAATCTTTAGAAGCAGCAGGTATTGATTTAAAAGCTTTTTTTAGCAACCCTGCTATGGCTTTTCCCATTGTTCATGCTAATGTGGATTTTTTGCGTCCTATATTTTGTGGTGATAAGTTGTTAGTTAATTTAATGCCACAAAAATTAAGCGGTGAAAAGTTTGAAATCGCTTATGAAATTTCTTTGGCTGATGTGTTAGTGGCTAAGGCGATTACTCGTCATGTTTGTATTGATGTGAGTAGTAGAAGTAAGCAGGAATTGCCTAGTGAAATAATTAATTGGTTGGAAATGAACCGCAGAGACGCAGAGGAAGCAGAGAGAAGAAAGGCTAGAGAAACGATGTAATTCGTAATTCGTAATTCGTAATTCGTAATTATTTTGTAGGGAGTATTACAATACGGTTTAGTTAAAGATAATTGTAGGTTGGGTTGAGGAACGAAACCCAACATTTCCAGGGGTTTGTTGGGTTTCACTTCGTTCAACCCAACCTACGCAGCTGAGTTGTGAGAATATTTTTTTAATGAACCGCCTTCTCTGCGAGAGGCTTCCGCCAACGCGCAGCGTCTCGCAGAGAAGACGCCAAGTACGCCAAGGATAAGAGAAAAAAATGAGAATTGGTAAATTTCAAAAATGATTTAGGATTGTTATAGTAGTGAAATTTGTAATTTGTAGGGTGTGTTATGCCGGAGGCTAACGCACCTTTAAATTTTAACGGTACTTGGCGCTGCGCCTGCTATTTGATGTAGTTGCTGGCGGTTAATTTTACCTTGAGAATTGCGAGGTAATTCAGGTACAGAAATCCAGTGTTTTGGTATCTTAAATTTGCAGAGTTTATCTTGAATCGCTGTTTTAATGTGTAATGCAGTATAAGCTTCTTTAGGTACATAAATTGCTGTTAACGCTTGTCCCCAATGATTATCTGGTACACCAATTACACAAATATCATTAACCATTTGGGTAGTTCTAATAACCGATTCCACTTCACAGGGATATATATTTTCACCGCCGCTAATTATTTTGTCACTATTCCGCCCGATAATATTTAAATAACCTTGTTCATCTAAAAATCCAATATCATCAACTGAGAAATTCTGCCGATTATCCCAGAGATTTGGATAGTAACCAAGGGCTAAAGATTTAGCCTGAATAGTGATATTACCTAGTTGATTGTTATCTAAAATCTCGCCATTTTGGTTGCGAATTATTACTTGAGCATGAGGCAGAATCTGACCAGAATTAACTTTACCACCAAGAAAATCATCAGGTTTCAAGGTAGCAATTTGTGAGGCGGTTTCTGTCATCCCATAGGTTGGTGCTAATCTAATATGATGAAATCGAGCTTTTTCTAATAATTCATCCCATGCTGGCGCACCGCCTAGCATTACAGTTTGAAATTGCGATAACCAATTAGTTAAATTAGGGTTTTGTAGTAGTCGCTGTAATTGGGTTGGCACTAAAGATAGGAAAAAATCTGATATATCTATATTATATATATGACCGGATTCTAATGATTTAAATGGTAAAATAGCTAGTTTACCGCCAGTAGTAAAAGAACGCATAAACTGCATTAAACCACTTACATGATAAAGCGGTAGTACACAAAAAGAGTTAATATAATTTAAATTAAAATACTGTTTAAATCCTTGAACAGAAGCGACAAGAGTATCCCAAGTATGAATGGCGAACTTAATCTTTCCTGATGAGCCACCTGTGGGAATCATAATCCAATTGGGGATTTTAGATTGAGGCTGATAAATTTTTGGGGATATATTTATCACTTCAGTTGCCCAAATAATATCAGGTTGAACTATATCAAAAACTTGTTCCCATTCCTGTGTTCCCCAATCAGGGTTACAGAGAAATACAGGACAATTAGCACTACAAGCTGCGATAAAACCTGCTAAAAATTTCTCTGGTTGGCGTTCCGCTAAAATAATTTTTGGTGTTGTACCTGATGCACAAAAATTGATGAGTTCTAAATAAAATTCTTCTGCTAATTGCTGTAATTGCAGACTATCGCCACCAATTAGCCAATCACGCAAGCCTAAATTTCTCAAATCGTTTAAAGGGTTTACCATAAACTTTCAAGCCAAGTATCTTCTTGTTGTTCAAACCAGTGGTTAGTACCAAAACCCAATGCCCGGTTATGCTGAGATAATTCTGCTGCTAGCTGGAGTGCGGCTTTTCTACCGATCGCAGTTTCAAATACTGATGAAAACACCGCATCAATGTTATATTGTCGGCAAAACTGTCTTAATTTGGATGGTGAACCCGCGATCGCAGGTTTAATGACAAAAATCCCTCGCCAACCTTGCTGATAAGCAGCTTTAAGCTGGGCGATGGTGGCGACAGATTCATCTAAAGCGATCGCAGTTTTATACATTTGACTCAGCTGCAACATCCCTGCAAATTCCGCCACAGCTAGCGGTTGTTCAATAAATTCCATCTTTTCGCTAAATTTATCGCAATTTTCCAGCCATAACTGGGCTTCTGAATAATTCAACCCACCATTCGCATCTAATCGTAGTTTTGCGGTATCTGGTAAGCTGCGAATTAGTAAATCAAAAATTGCCAGTTCTTGCGCGATCGCATCAACGCCAATTTTCCATTTAAACGTGCGATATCCTTCCTCCCAAAGATTCTGCCATGCATTTAATGCCCCTTGTTTAGCGGGAAGTAGGGCGCTGTAATGGGGCATGGGGCATGGGGCATTGGGCATGGGGCATTGGGCATGGGGCATTGGGCATTGATTATTACCCTTTGTCGCCAATTCTTCCAATGCTGACTCAAAACCAAATTGACAGGCGGGTAAATCATCGGGAATGGTGAAAATTTCCTTGGCTGTAATTTCTTGGGGTAATTGGTGACAAAAATCTAAAGCTTGTGTGAGAGTTTCCGAACCAAACCAGCTAATAGGCGCAATTTCACCGAATCCCATCCTAGCTGCATCATCAATCAGCCGAATAATAATGCTTTCGCGGATATCCCAGTTACCATGACTCGTGGTAAGCGATCGCAAAAACTTCCGCGCGAGCGGCCTAAATTCAAATTTGTAAGTCACATTATCAATAGCTAATGGAGACGCGATTAATCGCGTCTGTACAATTTTCATTTGTCTCCCTTCACACCTAGCCTCTACAACACAAACCCGACGCCCAATAGCAAACAACTCCAAAAATGAACGGCGACGGCGATAAATTTACAATTGCTTACCTTGTCTGGTTGGTTGTGATTTTGCTGCACGTGGCGACATAACTTAAAGGCTGAGGGTAAACTTAGCCAACTTAACAATGTCCAAGCTGGAAAAACTCCCCACAATACCAAAATCAAGCTGAGGGGGTAAATACTGGCGGTAAACCAAGTCAGGAGTTGCGAACCTTTATCAGTTCCTAAGCGGACAATAGGCGATCGCTTTCCGGCGGCTATGTCATCGTTAACTTGGTGAAAGTGGGAGCAAAACAAAATTAAACTAGTAACAATGCCAACTATGACCGAAGCTAGTAAGCTGGTTGTTGACCAAGTTTGGGTTTGGCTGTAGTAGGCTGCACTCACTGCCAAGGGCCCAAAGGCAAAAAAACAGAGAATTTCACCTAAACCCTGGTATCCTAAACGAAAGGGAGGCCCTTGGTACATATAGCCCAAACCACAGCAAAGCAGAATTAACCAAATTACAGTTAGGTCTTGTTGCCAAATTGCGATCGCTAGAATGCCCAGCAAACCTAAAATTAAGCACAGATTTCCTAACCAAAATACTGCTAATTTTTTCCCTGTTAAATTTACCAATGAATGGTGTTTATTTTTATCTATACCCGTTTCCGAATCAAAAACATCATTACTGATATTTTCCCAGGCTAAAATTAAAATTGCCGCCGCAATAAAAGTAGAAAATATTGCCCCATTAAAAATTTTTGTTTCTGCAAATGCTACGGTTGTTCCTACCCAAATAGGCATAATGGCAACGCTATACATTGGCGGTTTAATCGCCGCCATCCATAACTTGCCTTTGGGATATAAAATCTGCTTTGTAGTCATCAGCCGTGGTTAACTAAATTGCCATAAGCTTATACATCTTTAGATTTTATTATTTTGTGAGACACCAAATATTGCTAATTTGCAAAAAATTTGGGTTTTTACTCGCAGCATATTCTCAAATTGCAGCATAAAACTGAGCATGGCTTGTCGTGGTCTTGCAACACCGAAAACAAGGCAAACCATACTCTGGTGAAATGGCGACTTAATATGTTACCTGTAAGAATACATGACCATGTTTAATTGCACTTTAGGAAGATAACTTAAAAAAAATTTACTATTACTAGATCCATGACAGTTTCACCATGTCGTCACAACCTCTTTGTAGATCGCAAAGGCCTCTACCAATTTCTGGAAGGAGTGCAGCAAAATTGCCTGACAAATAATAGTAGGCAAATCGTCAGTATCTCTCTAGAAATTGACTTGGTCGATCCTTTAGTGATCTTGGATACAATTTCTCAAGTGAATGAGATAAATTTTTATTTTGAAAATAAGGGTAAAGGAGAAGCGATCGCCGCGATTGATTCTGTAGCCGACTTACATATTGATGGCAGCGATCGCTTCAGTAAAGCCGAATATTTTATCAAAAATTCTCTCAAAAATATTATTAGCTTTGGAAATAATAACAAACCTTTTTCAGGGCCGCATTTTTTCTGTTACTTCAGCTTTTTTAATCAAAATTTTCAAGCAGATTATCCCTTTTCATCGGCAACCATTTTTCTCCCCCGTTGGCAAATTTCTGTCAAAAATCAATCTTGTATATTGGTAATGAATTCAGTGATGAATGCCAGCGTTAATATTTCTAAATTAATCCAAACTCTATTTAATAAAATCGAAATCATCAGTTCTTTAAAATATCACTCGCCTAAAATTGATAATTTTCCCGGAAATTATCAAAAAACCTCTGTTACCAACGCCGATCATTTTAAAAATTCTGTCTCATCTGCTTTAAATAAAATTCATGCTAAACATTTAACTAAAGTTGTGTTAGCAGATGTTTTAGATGTCAAATCTAGCAATCATTTTAATCTATTTAAATCTTTAAATAATCTCCGAGAAATCCATCCAAATTGCTATATTTTTTCTACAAGTAATGGTAAAGGACAAAACTTTATTGGCGCTAGTCCCGAACGTTTAATTAGCATTCGTCAACAGCAGTTAATTACTGACGCTTTAGCAGGTTCCGCACCCAGAGGTAAAACACCTGCGGAAGATGCAGCAAACGCCAATAGTTTAATTAATAGCGAAAAGGAAAAACACGAACATTCCCTAGTAATTGATTATATTACTCAGCGCCTCTCGCACATCGGCTTATTACCCCAGGTATTACCGCCACGTTTACGACAGTTAACCAACATTCAACATTTATGGACACCCATTAGCGCCATAGTTCCACCTAATGTCCATCCTCTCAAGATTGTCGGACAATTGCATCCTACACCGGCTGTAGCTGGCGCAGCGCGGGATATTGCTTGCGCAGAAATCCGCCGTTACGAAAACTTTGAGAGAGGTTTATATGCTGCGCCTTTAGGCTGGGTAGACTCTCACGGTAACTGCGAGTTTATTGTGGGTATTCGTTCAGCGCTAATAGATGGCGATCGCGCTAGGTTGTATGCTGGTGCTGGTATCGTTGCCGGTTCCGACCCAGAAAAAGAATTTGCAGAGGTACAATTGAAACTTCAGGCTTTATTAAAAGCTTTAGTTTAGCTAGAAATTATTTTTAAAATCAACCTTAAATTGTAGGGTGCGTTATCGCTTCAGCGTAACGCACCGTGTAAATATATTGATTGTGTTAAAGTTATATTTGCATTGATAAGATATATAAAAATTGAAGGTGCGTTAGCCTGCGGCATAACACACCCTACCATTTTTTAGATTAACTATTTACCATTTCCTGTACTATTACGTATGGCTGAACAATCAGCGTTTGAAACCGTTTTTGGGGATTACTATTCCATTCTCCTAACTGTTCTGTCGAAGGTTTAGTAATTAATTGCTCATCAATCCATATTTGTACTTGGGGAATATTATCGCTTGCGATCGCAACTCCCACATCTAACAAGTCTAACCCTTGTGCTACTACAATTACTGCATCTCTTTTGACATGAGGAATTAGCCATTCCCATTCTGCCTCATCTAAATTCTCTGTCAAATCTGCTCTTAAGTCTGGCATAAATCCTCATCTTTTTATCAGCCTCAATTTAATTGTACATTTTTGTAAACACCAAAAACAAATGACTGTCGCTTCGCTCCAATTCAAAATTCAAAATTCAAAATTCAAAAATAATTAATTTGGGTATAAAAAGCGAAGCATCATTATTTCAAAACCACGGATAAATCCGGGGTGATTGATAATTTTGCATGAACATTACTAACTCTCTGCTTGCATTTCCTCAATTTCAAATAGAGAGACAATTACACCAGCTATAGGAATAGATATAAAAACTCCTAGCAAACCTGCTACTCTCGCACCTACTAGCAATGCAAAAAATACTACTATCGGGTTTAGATTCAGCGCACCTTGCATAATTCGCGGCGCAATTAAGTTATCTTGAATTTGCTGAAGAATAATGCAAGCAATAAATACTTTTACAGCTAGCCAAACATTTTGAGATAATACAATTAAGGTGATAGTACTAACTCCTAATGTTGCGCCGATACCAGGTATAACATCTAATAGACCCACAATTACTGATAATAGTAAGGCGAAAGGCACGTTTAAAAGTAAAAATACTAATAAAGTCGCACTGGTTAAAAATAAAGTTAATAGCAATTGACCGCGAAAGAATCCTAAAAAGCTGCGTTGGATAACTTTATTAAATCTAGTGCGGCGCTGTCTGGGCACAATTTTTAATATTAATTGCCAAATTTTCTCGCCATCTAACAGCATAAAGAAGGCAATTACAGCAATTAATATAAAAGTGACAAAATTAGTTAAAAACTGTTGTAAAATAGTTAAACTATTAACTAAGCTATTAACAGCTTGATTACGTAATTGCTCTTGAATAAAGTCTAAATCTATTTGCAAGTTGCGGTTGCGTAAAAATGTTTCTAATCGCTCTATGAAAGGAGCTAAAGAATTTAAAAAAGTAGTAATACTATCTACTAATTGTTGACCTTGGGATAAAACAGCTAAACCTAATGTAATTGCTATTCCGCCAATAATCACAATGCTAAGGAGGAAAACCAAAAAAACAGCGATACCGTGGGGTAAAAACCGCCGCAGCCATTGTACGGGATAGCTAAGTAAAAAAGCTAAAATGGCGGCGAAGGTAAAAATTACAATCACCCCTTGAAAGTATTCTAAAAGTAGGATGCTTGCCCAGCCAGAAGCTACTAACAGCAAAAAACGGACTAACGCTAAATTATGTAATCGTTCCCAAAAAGTCTTAGCTTCAAAGGCGCTCATAAGGAATTCAAAAAAGGCATTGTATTTAAACCTACAGAAACCTAAGAGCGATCGCTACCTCCTTTGAGCAGATTTTTCTGGTTTTCTAGCTTATCTTCCTAAATCATGCATCTGGTTAATTACATCGGCGCATTTTTGCGTCAGCGCTTGTAATTCCTCTTTATTTGTGGAAGTAGGTGCATCAATTACCTTACCAATTCTCACAGTGATGGGAACTGCTTGGGGTATTGACGAGCCTTTTTGTAAAATTTTCTCCGTACCCCATAAACTAACTGGTAAAATCGGTGCTTTCGCCTTCGCGGCTAACAAAGCTGCACCTCTTTTGGGGTCTGTAATTCGACCATCTGGGGTGCGGGTACCTTCCAAGAAAACACCGACAGCCCAACCATTTTCAATACATTCTAAAGCAGAACGAATAGCAGTGCGATCGGCTGAACCCCGGCTGACAGGGTACGCACCATATAATTTAATTGCTTGCGCCAAAACAGGTACTTTAAATAACTCCTCTTTCGCCATGTACGCCACAGGACGCAGCACGCAGTTAGAGACAATTGGCGGGTCAAAGTAGCTAGCATGATTACTTATCACCAATAAAGGCCCGGATTGCGGTACATTTTCCGCACCCTCAATCCGGACGCGAAAGTAAGTATGTAGCATAGGGCTGACCACTGACCACTTAAAAGCGTGATACAGTGCCAAACTAATTAATGGTTCTCGGCTTTTGGTCATTGGTCAATAGTCAATAGTCAATAGTCAATGGTCAATGGTCAATGGTCAATGGTCAATCTCCCCCTTGTCCCCCTTGTCCCCCTTGTCGCCCTTCCCTAGTCCCTAGCCCCTAACTAGGCAACTCAGAGGCGTTACGAATATTTTCTAAGCTTAAATCAGAGGTGGTACGTTTAATTAAACCAGTTAGCACGTTACCAGGGCCGATTTCTACTACTTTCTCAATACCAATGGTGGGAAGTAGTAAGGAAATTTCTCGCCATCTGACTGAACCTGTCATTTGATTGATGAGGCGCTGTTTTAAATTTTCTGGCTCAATGCTGGGTGCGGGTTCGACGTTGGAAACTACGGGGACGTTAGCAGGTTGGAATTCCACAGATGCAAGAATTTCTTGGAATTCTTGCGAAGCTGCTTGCATTAAGGGGGAGTGGAATGCACCGGAAACTTTTAACGGGATGGCGCGTTTGGCTTTAACTTCAGACATTACCTTTTGTACGGCGTCTGGAGTGCCAGAAATGACGACTTGGGCGGGGCTGTTATCATTGGCTAGGACTGCATCAGGTGTGGCGGCGATCGCTGTATCCAACTGTTCGCGATCAAAGTTCATCAGCGCCGCCATCATTCCCCCAGAAACGCTATCCATGAGTTCAGCGCGACGCTTGACTAGGCGTAAGCCTTCAGCCCAACCAAATACACCTGCAACATAAAGGGCTATGTATTCGCCTAAACTGTGACCGGCGACTAAATCTGGTTGTTGTCCCCGTTCCCTAGTTAAGTCAGCAAGAATGGTTTCTACTACATAGAGACAAGGCTGAGTGTAGAGAGTACGCGATAACTCTTCTACTTCACTTTGGCACTTTTCGATGACAGACCAGCCTAAGATAGTCTCAGCTTCGGCAAATCTCTCTTTCGCCAAAGGTATATCTAATAAATCTATTCCCATTCCTATAGCTTGGGAACCTTGTCCGGGAAACACCCATGCAGTTTTAGTCATTGGTCAATTGTCATTGGTCAACAGTCAACAGTCAACAGTCAACAGTCAACAGTCATTTGACTATGGACTATGGACTCTTGACTAAGCTTTATCTTCCCCACTGGAATATTGCTGCACCCCATGTGAGTCCAGCGCCAAAGCCGGATACAGCTATTGTGTCATTGGGTTTGATTTTACCTTGCCGCACGGCTTCGTCTAAGGCGATGGGGATGGAGGCGGCGGAGGTGTTGCCATAATTGGCGAGATTACTAATTACTTTATCGTTGGGAATATTGAGGCGTTGAGCAACCGCATCCAAAATCCGTTGGTTGGCTTGGTGTAAGACTAGCCAATCTATTTGGTCGATGGTGAGGTTAGCCTGAAATAAGGTTTTATCGATGACTTCTGGCACCTTTTGCACGGCGAAGCGATAAACTTCTTTGCCGTTCATCGTAATAGGATGATATTTACCTTGGCTGATGTTGACGCCAGGAATCAATTCTTTAGCAGCAGCTTGATAGGCGAGATTCAGGTAGTGGTTTTGGCTGCCATCACTTTTGAGTGTAAATCCTAGCAAGCGATCGCTCTCATTGGCTTGCAATATTACTGCCCCTGCACCATCACCGAACAATACACAGGTGCGGCGGTCTTGCCAATCTACCCAGCGAGAGAGGATGTCTGCCCCGATCAAAAGTACATTTTGATATACGCCAGTTCTAATGTATTGGGCAGCCGTTACTAGTCCAAATACAAAGCCAGAACAGGCAGCAGTTAAGTCAAAAGCTACGGCTTTGGTTGCGCCTAATTCAGCCTGGATTTGACAAGCACTGCCAAATAAATCATCAGGGGTAGAAGTTGCCAATAAAATCAAGTCTACATCTTCTGGAGTAATACCCGCTTGGGCGATCGCTTGACGACCAGCTTTAGCTGCCAGTAAACTCAAAGACTCTGTTGGCGATGCTACTCTTCTTTGGCGAATTCCTGTCCTAGTGGTAATCCATTCGTCGGATGTTTCCACCAGTTCAGTCAGCGCTTCATTTGCTAGGGAAGTTTCTGGTACTGCCGAGCCACTTCCAGTAATTGCTATGCCTAACTTATGCACTCCTTGTCTCCCGAAATCTCACCTATCAGCTGTTAGTCATTAGTAATCATTAGTCGTTAGTTATTCACTATTGACTAATCGCTGTTTTTGTGCTTTATATTGCTGTATTTTGGCTGATTGCTAATCACTATCACGCTGTAGGGCTTCATATTGAGACCGAAGTCGTTGTAGCACTTGATTGTCTACAGCTTCTTTGGCCATGCGAACTGCATTAAAAACTGAAGGTGCTTGTGAGCTACCGTGACCAATTAAGCAAACTCCGTCCACGCCTAAGAGCAAAGCACCGCCATGTTCTGCGTGATCCATGCGCTGCTTAATTCGTTTGAGGTTGGGTTTTAAAATTGCTGTACCGATTTGACCGTGCAAGCCTTGGGGTAATTCTTCTCGGAGAATTTGCAAAATCACGCCGCCTACGGCTTCAGCAAATTTCAACAGAATATTGCCGACGAAGCCATCACAGACAATCACATCAAAGTCGCCTGAAAGCACATCACGCCCTTCGGCATTCCCCTTAAAAGAGATTTGGGAATTTTCCCGCAGGAGTTGATGGGCGCGCAAAACTACTTCATTACCTTTGGTGTCTTCTTCGCCGATGTTCAACAAACCTACTTGTGGTTCATCTGTACCCAGCACATACTTACTGTAGGCAGAACCCATCACAGCAAACTGCTCTAAAAATTTTGGTCGGCAGTCTACATTGGCACCCACATCAAGTATAAGTACTTGCTTGCCAGCTTTAATTGTGGGAAACACTGTGCCAATTGCGGGGCGGTCAATTCCCGGCAATCGTCCTAGACGCAGCAAAGCCGAGGCCATAGCTGCCCCAGAGTGTCCGGCTGAGAACACTGCATCAGCTTGCTGTTGTTTGACTAGATCCATCGCCACATTAATTGAAGCCTTACGTTTGCGCCTAACCGCGTTTAAAGGCTCCTCATCCATTGCGATCGCATCCTCAGCAGGAACGATCTCTACCTCCGCCATGTTGGTTTTTGGCGGTAGGGAAGCTTCAATTTGTTGGGGATCACCCACCAACAGGACTTTTACACCCAATTCTTCTCGCGCTCGTATTGCGCCAGCTACGATTTCAGCGGGTGCATGATCCCCTCCCATTGCGTCAATTGCGATCCTTACGCCAGTCGATCCCATTGCTTAGAGCTTTTAGAAACCTTACAAATTTTACCAGATGGCTTGTACCGAAAAATCGGAACTTTAGACTGCCAAATTACTCTGCCTACTACGTAAGAGTTTCTGGCAAGCCCAACATAACATGAATTGGTGGTGTGTGGGGGGATTGGAGGCAAGGGGGCAGGGGGCAGGGAGCAGGGGGAGGGGGACAAGGAGGACAATTGTAGAGACGCGATTCATCGCGTCTTTGCCCAATGCCCAATGCCCAATGCCCCATGCCCCATGCCCAATGCCCTTAACTCAACACCCAATCAACCAGAGTTCTGACACCGAAACCGGTGGCACCGGGGCCGTTGTAGCCGTTTTCTTTATCTGACCATACTGGGCCAGCAATATCTAAGTGTGCCCAAGGGGTGTCTTTAACGAATTGTTTGAGGAATAAAGCAGCTGTAATTGCACCGCCGGGACGGGGGCCGGTATTTTTCATGTCGGCGATGCCAGATTTTAGCCCCTCAAAATATTTTTCTTCCATTGGCATCCGCCAAATCTTTTCGCCGGTGTTGGCTGCGGCTTTTTCTAGCTGGGAAGCTACACCATCATCGGGAGTAAATAAACCGGCAATATCATCACCCAAGGCGATAACATTGGCACCAGTGAGGGTGGCTAAATCCACGATCGCATCTACGCCTAATTTATCGGCATAAACTAAGGCGTCAGCAAGGGTTAAACGTCCTTCAGCATCGGTGTTATTGACTTCAATGGTTTTGCCATTGGAAGCTTTAAGGATGTCACCTGGGTGCATCGCTTTACCGCTAATCATGTTTTCGGTGACGGCGGAAATAAAGTGTACTTCGACACCAGGCTTTAATTGGGCAATGGCTTTGGCTGCACCTAAGGTGGCGGCGGCTCCACCCATATCAATTTTCATAGTTTCAATTCCGCTACCAGCACCTTTAATGTTGAGTCCGCCGGAGTCGAAGGTTAAGCCTTTACCAATAATTGCTAGTTTGCGTGTGGGTGCGCCTTCTGGCTTATAAGTTAGGTGAATAAATTTTGGTGGCAAATCGGAAGCTTGGGCAACTCCGAGAAAAGCACCCATACCTAACTTTTCACAATCTTCCTTTTCTAAAATTTGCAGTTGTAAACCGTGGTCTTTGGCGATCGCTTGCGCAGTTTCCGCCATTGTAATCGGTGTTACCTCATTGGCTGGGGCTGCTACTAATTCTCTAGCTAAAATTACCCCGGAAACTATTTGATTTGCTTTGGTAATAGCGGCTTCTTGTCCGCCAAATCCTAGTAAATCTACTGTTTCAACTTGTGATTTATTTTCTTCAGATTCCGACTTAAAGCGGGTATCTTGATAAAGCGCTAATTGTACACCTTCCGCGATCGCTTGAGCAGTTATCGCTGGATCGTTGTTCCATAATGGAAAACTAAAACCTAAAACTTTACTTTTTTGCTTCTTCGCTACTCGCCCAACAGCCGCAGCTGCGCGTCGCAAACCATCTACTTTCAGTGAGTCAGCTTTTCCCAAACCCACCAAAATCACTTTTTTTACAGGAGTACTAGCAGCTATCCGCGTAAAAATAGTGCTATTGGCTTTACCCTTAAATTCTTCTTCGGCAATAAGTTCTTTCAAAATCCCGGCAAATTTACTATCTAAAGTCGCCAATTCGCCAGTTAACTCTACGCCATCTTCAAATAAGCCAATTGCTAAAGTATCTCCTGTCCACTCCAATAGAGAGGTATCACTCGCTCTAATTACCATTTTGGGATTTTGTGTAAAACTTCTTGTACCAGTATTGCTTAAAAATCTCTATTCGTGCTTAGAAAGATTAGGGGTATGGGAAGCAGAGGGGCAGGGAGCAGGGAGCAGGGGGACAAGGAGGATAAGGGAGACAAGGGAGACAAGGAGGATAAGCAACTATTGACTATGGACTATTGACCATTGACTATTGACCAATATCAAATTTCTTGGCGATCGCGTCAATAATATTCTGTTCTACCTCTGTAGTTTCACCGTTAATATGGGCAATTTTCTTACATTGGGCTAGCAAGGGAATGGCAAAATCACGATTGAGTTGATTCAGCAGGCTATCTAAAGGTTGGGGCGATTTGATATTCTGGGCGATCGCATTTAATGAATTCTCACTCAGATTAATCACTTTTAATTCTGGAATAATTTCCGCCCAAGTTTTATCAGGATGACTGGCAAGGATCATGTGTACTAAAATTTGATCCATTACCGCTTCTTGTGCGATCGCAGTTTCTAAATACCTTTCACTTTGTTGCTTTAATGTATTTAATGTCTCTGGGGAATTGAGAGACGTAGATTCATCTAACTTGGCTTCGTAAAATCGACAAGCAGCATAGCCCAGAGAATAAATCATTGTCGCATTAGAACTAGCTGCGATCGCTGCACCAGCAAAGGGTACATTTCGCAGCAAACCTAAACCCGCAGCTTTCAATAAACGACTACCGCCCAAAGCTAAACCAAAAATTGCTAAAACTTCGCCCTTACGCGCCGAATCTTTTAAATCTAATCCGTAGGCGGCAGCAATTTGATATAACATTTCCGATTGCAATTCTGTTGTTGCCGCCAAATCAATGGCTAATAAAGCTGCTGCTACTCCTGGCAAAATACTAGTAGCTAATCCAATTCCACCAGCTTTCGTAGCTTTTTCTACCATGATGCGGTGAGAAATTTGGCTAGGTGATTCTTGGGGATACTGTTGTTTTAGTTTATTGACTGTATCTTGGGCTTTTTGTAAATCAATATTTGCACTTGCACCAATCAACCAATTAAGATTTAAGACACCAGATAATTTGCGAATTAGCCAATTTTCACCAAGGCTATTAACTAAATTCCCGGTATTTTGGGTAGATTGTTCAATTAGCTTGTGGGTTTGCTTCACAAAATTTCCGGCTACCCAGCTTACAGTTTCAGCAACAGTTTCTAAAAATGATTTTTCATCTTTTTTTGTATTCTTAACAGAAGAATTATTTTCTTGCTGATTTATTTTAATTTTCTCTGCCATTGCTGGGCACCTTAATTGTTAAGCCTTGCTATTTTGTTTGTAGCAAAGATGCCCGAAATTAACCTCTTTCTTTGAGAATAAGTCGTTAGTTAATCATCAACTATAACCATTCGACAATACAGTTCAGTTAAGCATTACTTCTTTCTATTTCTTCTTCTCTCCGCGTCCTTGGCGTCTTCTCTGCGAGACGCTGCGCGTTGGCGGAAGCCTCTCGAAGAGAAGGCGGTTCATTAAAAAAAATTGAGCATCGTAGTACGCAACTCGTAGGGTGCTACTGGTGAATTAGGGGTAAGATCCATCGCTAATCCCGAAATCCCGCCCTCACCCTCAAGGGTGGGGCTAACCGAACAAAGCCTGCCTCCGCAGGCTCAATTTCTTTAGCCTGCGGAGGCAGGCTTTGTAGCATTAGCCCCAGGCTTATAGCCTGTGGGCGATCTGTCGGACAAGCGAGAAAAGTGTTTAGATCGACATTGAGGGGTTAACCGCTTTTTGAGTATCTTCATCAAAACAACATAATTAAACCGATTGTCATCATCCAAAAGGCAAATTACTTCACAATTGAGTGAAAAACTTACTCATTTTGCCTTTTTGCTTACTCATTTATCGAAAACGCTTACTTAAAAAGCTTTAACGCTTACTCATTTTGGTGTTTTCCGCAGATGAAAAGCTTTAACGCTTACTTAAAAAGCTTTAACGCTTACTCATTTTGGTGTTTTCCGCAGATGAAAGGCTTAAACGCTTACTCATTTTGGTGTTTTCCGCAGGTGAAAAGGTTAAACACTTTCTCATTTCGGTATTTCACGAACTTATTTTGCGCTACAGCTTACCCAAAATAAAATTAGGGATTGAACCGCTAAGACGCGAAGTACGCTAAGAAATAAAAGATTAAGAGAATTGAGAGTATCTTGAACAAGAAAGGCTATTATCTGACAGCATCTCTAATTTTCATCGCCTGACTCAGTACTGCGCCACTTGACAAAAATTGATTGTCCCTCAAAATTTCATAGAGATTCGTCTGACTCTCTAGTAAGCAAGCATGTCCACTCTCCGGTAAAACTACCATTTGGCTGTGAGGAAATATATTAACTAGCCGCTTGACTTCCTCTACAGAAGGTAATAGCCGATCCTGAAGACCGGCGATGAGTAATACTGGTTGTGTCAGTTGGCGTAGTT
Organism: Calothrix anomala FACHB-343; assembly: GCF_014696435.1. Classification (GTDB taxonomy): domain Bacteria; phylum Cyanobacteriota; class Cyanobacteriia; order Cyanobacteriales; family Nostocaceae; genus Aulosira; species Aulosira anomala_A. The sequence goes on from NZ_JACJQG010000008.1 coordinate 80,974, forward strand.
TTTCTTCTTCAACCTCAAATTCGCGTAGTAAAGCCACGCGCCACATAATTGTTTCGGGGGGTACGGAACGCATACTTTTGAGTAGTTCTTGGCGATCGCTCTGCGTCATCCGTTGTAAAGATGCTAAAAATGGTAAAAGTCCTAACGCGCCGATTTCATACAGCCAAGGATGTACTAGGTAAGTTAGCTGGGAAGCCCAGGTGAACCAAGGACGTAATTTAAAGCTAGAAGCCGGGTTAATTAAGATAATTCGTTTAAATAACTGGGGTGCTTGGATGGCTACTTTCATCGCTAAACAACCACCAAAGGATTCACCACACAGATAAATGGGGCGCTGAGAGTTTTTGGTTAACTCAGTATAAATTAATTCCACTACGTTATTGGTGAGTACTTCCCAGGTAGTCAAGTCTTGACGGGGAATTGCTAAACAGCGCACATCAAAACCCGTTTCCAATCCCGCAGTTTGCGATCGCAATAGTTGACCGGTGCCATCCATTCCTGGCAAATAAACAAATAGGGGAGATTCTGGCTGAATACGTTTAGGAGTGAGGAAACAAGGCTTTAACTCAACTTCTGGCATTGTCAACTTTTAATTAATTTTGTTATGTTTATTAACTTTACTTGGTGTTAGCTCAATATTTTTTAAGTTTGGGCGTTCATTTGCAGTTAATTTGTGAATTTATATACATTTTTGGTCAAAAATCTTAGCTAAAAAATCAAAATTAATATACATATATATTGTGCAATTTTTGTGTAAATTCTTGCCAAAAAAATTTACAAATTCCCTAATTTAAAACTCCTTGACATTTAATTTTTGCTAGTGCTATCACTAAAAAGATTGTCCTGCGGTCGATGTATAGGCAATTAATCTATAGTAAGTATCGCTATGATGTTGTAGATGGTGAGATAAACCATCCACAATTGGAGATATTTTAATAACAACCTTGGCGAAGTAAGTTGGCGATTTCATCATGACAGCTATCTGTCAGTTCAGCCACAACATTTTTCGCTTGTTTTCCTTGATATTGTTTTTGATGTTGGGGCTTAATCCAATAGGGATTACCAATTAACACTGCGACTCGACGATAGATAACCAAGGGATGCCAACCTGGTTGATTAAACAAAGCTTCGCTGGGGTCGAAGAGACTTAATAGGCGTAACGGCACAGATGTGGTGTTGACTTCTTCTAAAGAGGCGATCGCGATTGGTAAAACCGCCAAGTCTCTCACCGATGCTCGTAATGCCAAATGCGCAAATCCTCGCTGAAATTCGCCAACATGATGGGGCTGAGTATATTTTACCATTGGCTCAGTGCCTTCAGGAAACACTCCCACCATCTGTTTGGACTGCAACAGCATCTGCGATTGGGCAAAAAAGCTCTGTTGGCGTTTATGAGTATCCTCTAAAGGAAAGCACCCCAATTGACCTGTCACCAATTCCCGCAGAATTGGTACTTGACCCATGTAATGATGACAAGCAAAGCGGATAGGAGTGGATAGCGCCGCCATTAAAATCAGCGCATCCATAAAGCTGCGGTGATTGCTGACGACTAAAACACTAGCATCACGGGGAATCCGATCCTCGTAATAAAGAAGCATTCTCGTTGATAATGCTGCTAATGACCATCGAGAAATCTCCAGAGGATTATTTACATTCATAGCAATCAATATATTTTTCCGAAAATATCGCAGTTTATCTTGACTTAAGATTACATTTCTTCACCAGTATCACGACTGTCTTCAGGTAGAAATGTCTCCTTCCCAAGTCGTCTATATTTTCTGAGTCAGGATTTTTGTATTTTTAGCCACAATCAGTCCAATTAAACGCTTTACTAACTATGTGTTAGCCGCTATTTTTTAACTATTGCCATAAATTAGCTGGCGTTATATCAGTCATAAAATAATTGGTCTGAATAGATTTGCTAATATTAAGGTGTCATTTGAAAAAAAAGTAGCAATGTTATATAATTACGTGGTTTTGCCGACAAAAGTAAGATAAAAACGTTTTAATAAGTTGTTTTTAATTGTGCATGAATCTAGTGAATAAAAAAGTAAAAACATTTGCACTGACAACACCGCTATATTATGTCAACGATGTCCCTCATGTTGGTAGTGCTTATACAACGATGGCTGCTGATGTCGTAGCAAGATTTCAAAGGCTTTTAGGAAATGAAGTCCTGCTCATTACCGGAACAGATGAACATGGTCAAAAAATCCAGCGTTCAGCAGAAAATCTCGGCAAAGCGCCCCAGGAATTTTGCGATGAAATCTCTTTGACTTTCTCTTCTCTGTGGGAATTGCTGAATATTAAATACGATCGCTTTATTCGCACTACCTCACCCCGTCATGAGGCGATCGTCAAAGAATTTTTCCAGCGAGTGTGGGATGCTGGTGATATCTATCAGGGACAACAAAAAGGCTGGTACTGTGTATCTTGCGAAGAATTTAAGGAAGAACGCGAACTATTAGAGGGAAACCGTTGTCCCATTCATACCAATAAAGAAGTTGAGTGGCGCGACGAACAAAACTACTTCTTCCGCTTATCCAAATACCAAAGTCAACTCCAAGCACTTTACGCAGCCAAACCTGATTTTATCCAGCCAGCAAGTAGGCGTAATGAAGTCCTTAACTTCGTCAATCAAGGGTTGCAAGACTTTTCTATTTCCAGAGTCAATTTAGATTGGGGTTTTCCTGTACCAGTAGATCCCCAGCATACCCTTTATGTCTGGTTTGATGCGCTGCTAGGTTATGTCACAGCATTATTAGAACCGGATGAGGAACCCACTTTAGCTAATGCTTTAGCTAAATGGTGGCCGATGAATTTACATCTAATTGGTAAGGATATTTTACGCTTTCATGCAGTGTACTGGCCTGCTATGTTACTAAGTGCTGGCTTACCCTTACCAGAACAAGTATTTGGACATGGTTTTTTAACTAAAGACGGGCAAAAAATGGGTAAAAGCTTGGGGAATACCCTCAACCCCGTAGAACTTGTCCAGCGTTATGGTAGCGACGCCGTTCGTTATTACTTCCTTAAGGAAATAGAATTTGGCAAGGATGGCGATTTTAATGAAGTTAGATTCATTAATGTTTTGAATGCAGATTTGGCAAATGATTTAGGTAATTTGCTCAATCGTACCCTCAACATGGTGAAGAAATACTGCGGCGGTAATGTACCAGCAATTGCTAGTGCAGCCATTCCCGTAGAAAATCCTTTAAAAACGATTGGGTTAGATTTAGGAGAAAAAGTCAAAAATGCTTACTGTACGCTAGCTTTTAATCAGGCTTGCGAGGCTATTTTATTGCTCGTGCAAGCCAGCAATAAATTTATTGATGAACAAGCTCCTTGGACATTATACAAGCAAGGACAACAGGAAAAATTAGAACAAGTGCTGTATGCAGTTCTAGAATCAGTTAGACTAGCTGCTTATCTGTTGTCCCCAGTAATTCCTAATATCAGTAGCGATATTTATCAGCAATTGGGCTTGGGAATTAACTTTAATGAGCCAAGAGAAAGTGCGATCGCCGCACCTTTCGATGTTCATGCCAGCTGGGGGTTACTATCGGATCAACAACAGTTGGGTACACCCCAACCAATTTTTAAACGCATAGAAGCTCCAAAAAACGATTAGTATTTTCATTTTTTGATTTTGCCTAATCTCTAATTCTGTCAAAAAAAGCTTGGGGCTATAGAGATTAGCCCCAAGGGATTATGATAAATCGCTGTCAATTCCAATGAAAAAAGTTAAAAACAGTATCAAAAATCACAAGGATAATAATTGAGGTATGACATCAATGTTGAATAATTTAGAAAATGATTCCATATTTACCCCGGAACAAGTTTTAGAAAATCGGGGTCGTGTAGCTATATTTATTGATGGTTCAAATTTATTTTATGCGGCACTGCAATTAGGAATCGAAATTGATTACACCAAGTTACTTTGTAGATTAACTGGCGGATCTAGACTGCTACGGGCTTTTTTCTACACTGGCGTAGATCGCACCAACGAAAAACAACAAGGCTTTTTGTTGTGGATGCGGCGCAATGGCTATCGAGTCATCGCCAAAGATTTAGTCCAGCTACCAGACGGCTCAAAAAAAGCCAATTTAGATGTGGAAATAGCCGTAGATATGATGGCCTTGGTTGACTCTTATGATACCGCCGTCTTAGTCAGTGGTGATGGCGATTTAGCCTATGCAGTCAACTCAGTGAGCTATCGGGGTGTCAGGGTAGAAGTAGTCAGTTTACGTTCCATGACTAGCGACAGCTTAATCAACGTGAGCGATCGCTATATTGACTTAGAAGCAATCAAAGAAGATATCCAAAAAACCCCCCGCCAAAGCTATCCATACCGTCCTTTATCGGGTATGGGCTTTTTAGACGATCCCAGAGACGCTGATGGACATTTAGAAATTCAAGATTAATGAAGCAGGACGCGCATAATTATCGAGGGAGACGAGTTTCACAACAACAGGGGGGAATTATTCAAGCACATTTCCCCCAATTATTTTTCCCAACAATTCTCAGTGCTTTACCAAAGAAAATCAATTGGTTGCGTCTCCCTTTGATATTTTTCTTATTATTTAGTTTAGTTGCTTGCAATAACAAAGCTAATAATAATCAAGCAAATAATTCTGGCGAACAAAATACAGATAGTAAATTAACTTTTTTTGGTGTAGCGTTTGAACAATTTGATGAAGTCGGAAGACCAATTTGGAAAGTTAACGCCAAAGCCGCAAAATATACAAAAGAAAAACAAATCGGTGAAGCCGAAAGCCCCTATGGCGAACTATATCAAGATGGCAAAGTAGTATATCAAATTAAAGCCGAACGAGCAGATATTGAACAGGATGGTAAGCAATTATTTCTTAAGGGTAAGATAGTCGCCACAGACCCCAGTAATGGCATTGTATTGCGCGGTAACGAATTAGAATGGCGACCCCAAGAAGATTTATTAATTGTGCGCAATCAATTAACAGGTAGTCATCAAAAACTCCAAGCAGTAGCCCAAGAAGCAAAAGTTAAAACCCGCGAACAGCGCATGGAATTTTCTGGAGGAGTAGTAGCAAACTCCTTAGATCCCCAATTGCAAATGCGCACAGAACATTTAATTTGGAAAATTAAAGAAGAAAAATTAATTGGCGATCGCCCCGTACAAATTGACCGTTATAAAAACAATCAAATTACCGACCGTGGGCGCGGAAATGCGACAGAAATTAATTTAAAAACCAAAATTGCCACTGTAAAAAATAATGCCCAGCTAGAATTACTAGACCCACCCATGCAGATAACTAGTAATTCTATGACCTGGAACATGAATGCTGAAACTGTGACAACAAATTCGCCGCTACGGGTATTTCATAAGGCAGAAAATGTCACAGTTACTGCGAATCAAGGAGAAATGAAGATACCACAAAAAACAGTTTATTTAACAGGTAATGTTAACGCTATTGGACAGCGTCGCCAGTCTCTCAAATCGCAAACATTAACTTGGTATCTAGACAATAAATTATTGGAAGCAAAAGGTAATGTATCCTATCGACAAATTGAGCCACCATTAAACTTCGCTGGAGATACAGCCGTTGGCAACCTGCAAACAGAAAATATCGTTGTCAAAGGCGGTGGAAGTGGTAGCAGAGTCGTTACAGAAATTATTCCTCAAGAGAAAGGAAGAGGGCAATAATGATTAGTCAATGGTCAATGGTCAATGGTCAATAGTGATTAGATAATTGACTTTTGACTTTTGACTTTTGACTTTTGACTTTTGACTAACTCTTAAACATAACCTGATTGCGGCTGGTTGCGCCTAGTTCGGGGAGGTTGTTGACGCTGGTGGAATGAGGGGTTAAAGCTGCGGGGATTTGGGGTGCTAGTTGGAATGTTTGCACGAGACGCTGTAGCAATTGATCTTGTCCTGTACGGAAACCGGAGACATTATTACCTCGGTTGATAATCGCAAACCAGACTAAACCGCGATCGCGTGTGGGTATAACTCCTGCTAAAGCACTAACATCTCGTAGCGTCCCAGTTTTCATTACTGTACCAGCCGGCATGTGTCTGGCGTGCATTGTCCCCCGATGATCGAACCCAGACATGGGAAATAAATCGGCTATGGTGAGATTATTAACTACAGCTTGTTGTTGCAGTGCCATTAGCATCGCACAAGCAGCACGGGGAGAAATACGATTTTCTGTACCTAATCCCGAACCATTGATTAGCTGAATTTCGCCTTCTGGAACTCTTGCTAATTTGGCTGCGGTTGCTTGGACTACCGTATGTCCGCCCACTGACTCGGCTAGCATTTCTGCGATATCATTGTTGCTGTAAACGTTCATCTCTTTGATGATTTGCTTCATCGGTAAAGACAGATGACGAATTAGCACAGCACGTTGAGCGTTTGGTTGAGCTTCGACTTTCACAGTACCCGCGATCGCTACTTGTGGTTTTGCTGTCCCCTTAGGCATGATTGAATGAATGTAAATCGCCGGACGAGTCCAAGTAGACGAATTTAGCGCTTGTTTAAAGATTTGCCCAGCTAATAGGGGATGGCGCTGGAAATTCATCGAAAAAGAGCCAGTTATTACCAAATTTCCTTTTACCTGCTTAATTCCCATGCGGTTGAGAGTATTTCCCAAAGCGATCGCTTCTTCCCAAACCATCATCGGATCGCCACCACCCGTAATGACTAAATCGCCTTGCAATACACCATTAACTATTGGCCCTGTAGCGCTGACTAAAGTCTCAAACTGATGATTTGGCCCCCAAGTTTTAAAAGCAACCAGTGAAGTAGCAATTTTAGTTAAAGAAGCAGCAGGTAAAGGTGTTGTTCCTTGATGATTAGCCATCAACATCGGCCCCGACTGCATCCAAATTCCTTGACTTGGTGCGAGATTTTGTTCTATTAGTTTCGATGTAATCAGCCCCTTCAAATATTCTTGGACTGTATTAACACTAGCTGGATTAGGATCGGGAGCTACAACCAAGCCAGGGCTAGTTTGCCAAGCCAATGCATCTAAAGCATCCAAAGGCTTAATTTGTAAGCCAGCCATTTCTAGCCAAATTGAAACTAAACCTGAACTCAATAACTCCAGCATTCTTGTTGTCCTCTATTAGGATTATTTAAGATTTGCGAACTAGTTTACAGTGCTAATATACAAACTTTTTGCTGCCGATCAGCATGGAGTCATAATAACTAGTGTTTTTCCCAGATAAAAGTAAGGCAGATAACATAGATAAGGTGTGATTTTTACATCATTAACTAACTAGTAAATTAGTAAAATCTACTAACTATAAACATAGTAAATATCATTGCACCTTGATTAAGATAATTAATCGGGCACAATTAAATTTGCGGGTGAGAATTAAGTCACACCTGGAAGTAGGTATAATTAATTTTTGCCACTACTGACACACTTACATAAACAAATTTCCCTCAGAGAAATCCATGCTGTAGCAAAAGTTGTGTGCATTGGTATAGCACTATAACACCAATTCAGCAATAGGTCTCAACAGAAAATAGTCAACTTAGCCATTGAGAGTGAGAACAAAAAGGACAAGGGAGACAAGGAGGACAAGGAAGATAGGTGTTTGCAACTCCTAAACGGATTGCTATATATCGATGTTTTTCATATCCATTCATAGATAAACAATGATAGTGATGATTGTTTATCTATGCTGAATACAATTCTCTGCCTAACTTTCTCCAGAAAACCCAATCTATCAAGAAAATTTCTCCCGCACCTAATCCCTATCCCCTAACCCCTAATACATTTCATTAATATTAGTAGCTCATTCTCTGCGTACCTTTGCGCTTACCTTTGCGCACCTTTGCGTTTAAATATTTTACCCTCAATGAACCACGATTTTATACAAAACTGTACTAGCCCCTAGCCCCTAGCCCCTATTCCCTAAAAATAATCAACCCTTGCATCTAAACCATAAGAACGTAGCTGCTTAGAAAGATTTTCTGCTTCTGCGCGATTGCTAAACCTCCCCGCATTGACATAATCACCTAAACCTGATTTTTCCACTACAGGATTAGCGATATATTGACGTACTTTGTTGAGAGTATCAGCATTATGAATTGGTATTACTACCACATAGCCTTTTTGATTATTATTATTGCCGTTAACTTCAGTGGGATTATTTGACCATAAGGCTTGCCAAGTTTGAGGATCGACATTTCCCGTTGGTGTTAGTCGCATATATTGTTGAAAAGCATACACATATTGTCTGGTGTTTTCACCGTAATAGCCATCGGGATTACCATTAAAAAAGCCTAATTGTAACAATCGCTCTTGAATAGCTCTTACATTATCTCCACTATCACCAACTGTGAGATAATTTCTACCTGGTTGGATAGGTTTACTTTGATTTTGTGCAACTGCCCGTACTGCTTCTAAAGCTTGAATATTAGCTATACCATCAGCAGGTAGTTGATAATTTCGCTGGAACCGGATTAGCGCATCCCTAGTTAAAGCGCCAAAATTACCAGTCGGATTAGCTGTTAAATATCCCATCTCCCGTAAGAGTTCTTGCAATTCGCGAATTTGTACGGAAGAAAGACTATTTCTTTCAGGTGAGATCGCAGTTGAGGAATTGAATAGTCTGTTCCAAGTTTGTTGATCTGTAATCCCATTAGCATATAAACCAGAGTTGCTCTGGAATGCAATTAATGCATCTCTTGTCAAGGGGCCAAAATTACCGGTGGGATTAGCATTCAAATAACCTAACTCTTGCAAACGCTGTTGTAGTCTGGTGACTGCTGGGCCTTGACTACCTTGGGAAAGAATCGGGTAAGCTCCTCCTTGGCTAGGAGTGTTAAATTGTGCTGGTTGGACTCTGGGAGGAACAACAGGATTACGAGGAACTTTAGCACCTTGCTGATAGCGAATGTATGCTTGCTGAGTTTGGGGGCCAAAATAGCCTGTAATGGGGCCTTGAAAATAGCCTAAGCGCTGTAAACGCTGTTGGAGTTTAACAACTTCTGGGCCTCTGCTACCTAAGCGCAGATTACCACCGACATTACTATTAGCAACTCTACCTTGGCAAGATTGTTGTAGCGATCGCTCTGTACCCACACCCACAACACCATCAGCAGGTAATTTTTTGGCTTGCTGAAAAGCAATTACAGCTTGCTGGGTTTGGGGGCCAAAGTTACTATTAATCGGGCCGTTAAAATATCCTAATTTTTTCAAACATCTTTGGATATTGGCTACTTCTGGGCCGTTACTGCCAAATTTTTGCAGTGCTAAACTTTGTCCAGCTATACTGACAATACCTAACGTAATTCCTAAAGATAAAAAACGCATCAAAACTGCGCTAGATAGCTTTGTCCAATTCCAAAATCTGAAATTTATAGGCACAATATCAGAATTTGCAGATACTTTGGAATCGCTGTTGATAGGTAGAGCACTGATAATTTTCATAAGCTAGATACAAGAAAATTCTGATTATTAACTAAGTAAAAATTTTTATACGTTTTGTAGTGCGATCGCGTCATCTAAATATCTCAGTAGATGAACGTTCCCACCATCATCGCCAGCATTACATAGAGAAAACTCAATCAACCATAATTCACATCACGGGAATATAGCCTTGCAACACAAGGATTATTACTCTCAAAACAGGTAAGGCTTTAATCTTTTACCTTTTTTGTGAAGTTACTTTTGAGCTACATTTGTGAGGAATTTTGGCTACCAGTATACTATAAAATAAAGATAAATTGAAACAATTAATACATAAAAAATAACCTGGTAAGCAAGCCTTAACCAGGTGGTTGAAATAAGCTATTCTGCTTTTAAGTTGCACAATCCATTGTGAGGGCTGTTAACAGTCAACAGTCAACAGTCAACAGTCAACAGTCAACAGTCAACAGTCAATAGCCCTTATTAGTAGTTATGCATTAGACGCCCATTAGCTTACCTATTCAGTGAAAATTTATCAGTCTATCTATTGGTTTTCTGGTTGCTGATTTTCTGGTTGCTGGTTTTCTTGTGGCGCTTGTGGTTGTTGAGTTTCCTCGTTATCGTCAACTCGTTGTGTATTACCAGCTTTGACCCAACCTTCTTGATTAGTATCTTCTTGGCGAATTTTCTGCCAGAGTTTATCAGGACTTTCCTCTAAAATTACCACTTTTTGATTAAAACCAACCCCACCAACACGTTCAGCATCTTGCTTTGGTTCCGATCGCAAACTCAAACCTTGAGACCAAGTAACTTTTCCGCGATAAGCTCCATCTGGTAAAGGTTTGGGTGATGCTTCATCTGTAGGCGATTCTGTGGGAGTAGGCGAAGGTGAAGCTGAAGGTGAAGCGCTAGGAGATGGTGACGCAGTAGATTGAGCTACTTTTCCCGTCGGTTTTGGCGATTGGACTTTTTGAGATGGGTTATCGTTGGGAAAAATTGGTTTTGATGGTGGTATAGCAGTGCGATTCATGAAATACAGCGCTGTAGCTACACCACTACCGATTAAAATAGCGATCGCCAACAAAACACCAAGTATAAATTTTAGTACGTTAGTAAACATAATTTATAACCTTATTTCCATTGGTCAATTGTCAATGGTCAACAGTCAAGGGTCAATGGTTATTGGTTAGAGACGCGATTAATCACGTCTGTACAGTTGTTAGTTGTCAGTTGTCAGTTGCCATTGGTGATTGGACTATGGACTATGAACTATGGACTATGGACTATTGACTATTGACTATTGACTATTGACTAATTTTTGTTAAATACCTTAACGTAGCTTACCAAAGCTATCGCTTAAAGGAGCTTGTTTTGAGGCTAGTCTAGCGCGTCCAGCAGCAGCCCATTCTTGTAGTTGCTGAATTTGCTCTACAGCAGTCCGCGCTAAGGGGATGATTTGACTAGCAGCTTCTAAAATGTCGTCGTTGGTAAAATCACGATTTTGACTAAATCCGATATGCATCGCTTCTATTAAAGTTTGTTCAATCTCCGCACCAGAAAAATCTGGTGTCTCGTATGCTAGCCTATCAATGTCATAACTTTTCAAGTTATGGGGGCGCAGTCGGGATAAATGGACGTTGAAAATTGCTTTTCTCTCTTCTTGGGTTGGTAAACCGACAAAGAAAATTTCATCAAATCGCCCTTTACGCAGCATTTCTGGTGGTAAGGCTTGGATATCGTTAGCGGTAGCAACAACAAATACAGGTGAGGTTTTTTCGGCTAACCAGGTAATAAATGTCCCAAATACACGGCTAGTTGTCCCCGCATCGCCTTTACTCCCCAATCCCGAAAAGGCTTTATCAATTTCATCAATCCACAATACACAGGGCGCTAAAGCTTCCGCAACTTGGATCATTTGGCGGGTACGCGATTCAGATTCACCCACTAAACCGCCAAATAACCGCCCAACATCTAAGCGTAATAAAGGTAAATGCCAATGATGGGCGATCGCTTTTGCTGTTAAAGATTTCCCTGTACCTTGAATACCCACCAACATTAAACCACGCGGGTGCGGTAATCCGTACTGTCGCGCCCGTTCGGTGAAGGAACCACCCCGACGCAGCAGCCAATCCTTGAGGTTATCCAATCCGCCAATATCGGAAATTTGCTCGGTTGCGGGGTAAAAGTCCAAAATTTGGGTTTGGCGGATAGTTTGGCGCTTTTCTTCTAATACCAAATCCACATCTTCCGGTTGCAATTCCCCGTGAGTTGCGATCGCTTTTGCTAACACCCGGCGAATCCTTTCCATTGATAGCCCTTGACAGGAGCGCACCAAATCGTCGATGACTTTACTACTGAGAGAATTAGCCGTCGCTTGCAGCAAGCGTTCTACCTCGGTTTTAATTTCGCCTGCTGCGGGTAAGGGAAATTCCACAACTGTCAGCACTTCGGTTAAATCGTCAGGAATCGCAATTCGCGGCGATAAAATTACAATATTTTTGGGTTGCGATTTCAACAGTTTTGCTAAATTGCGCAGCTTACGCGCGATCGCCACATCTTCTAAAAATCGGTGATAATCTCGCAGTACAATTACCGCAGGCGCAGAAGCGGGTAATTTTTCGATAAATTCCAAAGCTTGCAACGGGTTACGCCTTCCAAAATTTGCATCATTGGGATTTCCTTGGTAACCATCCACAAAATCCCAAGTATATACCGGACGATTACCTTGATTTGTGGCTTCTTCCCGAATTGCTGCTTCTACCCTTTCCTCTTCGTATGTGGGAATATAAATCAAAGGGTAACGGGCACGTAGCAGTAGTTTAAACTCATCACGAAAGGTCATTCACTTACTCCTATCATAATTGGGCATGGGGCATGGGGCATTGGTTATTGTTGAAATCTCTGATTGAAAATGTCTTTAATTTTGAATTTTGCGGAAAGTCTGAGCGCCGGCTTCCGGCGATCAGAACTTTCCAAGAGAGAATTTTGAATTTATTTCCTCAATGCTTGCTTTGCTGATGTTTGAGTTTTATCGTCATCCTAAATCATTCCCGAACAACAAGATCCCCGACTTCTTGAGGAAATCGGGGATCTAAAGTTCTCTTTGTTGAGAAACAGGAATATTTTTGAAGAGGTTTAGTATATATGCCCACACCTTCTCCATTATTTATATGATATCCTGCCAACAATTCAAAAGTCAACAGTTAACATCACTAACCCGGAAGTTTCTTTTTCAAAGCTTCCAAGGAAGCCCAGCGCTTATCAACAGGCTTTTCGGAACTTTCAGCACTACTATTCACAATTCCTGGGCAATTGCGATCGCACAATTGGCGTTGCGGCAAAGCTAAACACATTTGCTCATACAGCCATTCACTAGCATAAAAATAGCCATCAGGTGGTAGAGTTTCTACCAAATCTTCTACCGCTACTTCTCGCTCTAATGGTAAGTCTTGTGATTGATTAGCTGTGGCATCTAACCAAATAACTTCTTTGGTATCAACCACCAAACGCTGATTGTATTGCTGTAGGCATCGGTTACAAGTACAAGTAATTATAGCTTCTGCTTGTCCAGCCACTTCTAAGTAATTACCCTGATGCTGTACGCGGATGGTACCGCGAACTGGGGTCAAAGTTTCCAAACCAGGCAGAAAATCCTTAACTTGAATTTCCTCTGTCCGCTCCGGGGCTTTGGTGAGCTGCGGAATAAAAATTGCGTCCATAGGATTTGTGAGACATCCTCACTCAACGAAACTTAGTTTAATTACCAGCAAAATTGCCGATCTTAGATCTATATTTTAGCTGTTAGGTCAATGGTCAATGGTCAATGGTCAATGGTCATTTGTGAAGAAGACAATAGGTATTTGTCCGCCTTGTCTTCCTTGTCTCAAGGAGCGATCGCGGGACGCACGACAAGATGACGATGGGGTTCTTTGCCTCGGCTAAAGGTTTCTAAATCGGTAAATTCTTTCAAAAATGTGTGAATTTGCCGCCTTTCTGCCGAACTCAAGGATTTTATTTCTACTTCTCTACCTGTAGCCCGCACTTCTTCTGATGCGGCTTCTGCCAAAGCGCGAATTTCTGCTTGTCTTTTGACGCGGTAGCCATTCAACTCAATGGTATAGGAAGCTTGGTCTTCTTGTGCTTGGTTAATATTCAGTACTGAATTAGCTAGGTACTGAATTGCATCTAAAACCGAGCCATCAGCCCCAATCAAAATATTGATTTGTTCGGGACTGAGAGTGGTTTGATCAATTGTTAACCAATAATTATCTGGTTCTTCGGAGTCGCCGCTCTGAGGTTGAGCAGGTTCTAAATTTCCCTCAACCTCAGCAGATACCCCAGTAAGCAGCAGCAATGTTTTTAACCATTGCTGCCCTCGCTGCATGGGACTGTTGCTCATGATCAATTTGTAGCCTTTTTCTTAGAACTTTTTGGCTCAAACGGCAACGCTTTCTGTTCTGCCGTTGCTGCTTCTTTTTCTTGGGTTGCTACGATTTTTTGCAATTCTTCCGGTAAGGGTTCGCGGGAGAGAATAAAGGTTTGCAGAGTTTGGAAGATATTTCCAATTACCATATACATTAAAACCCCAGCTGGCAGAGGGAAGAACAAGAACATCCCCGAAAAGATCACAGGAGTGATTTTGTTGACTGTATCCTGCTGTGGATTGCCACCGCCAGAATTTTGCCCGGAAAGAATTTGGCTGACGTAGAGACTGATCCCAAAGAAAATCACCATCGCCACAATATCCCAGTGGATTTTGCCATCTGGATCGATCGCGCCGACTCTACCTAAGGCGTCAATGAACAGGAATCCTTTATCTGCTGCTAATCCGGGAATAGTGCCTTGAAGTGTCACATCTCCCGGCTGTAAGGCTTCTATATTGCCTTCAGCGTCAATTTTGATTCTGTCTTCGCCCTTGGTAATTTTCCAATCAGGAATCAATTTATTTTCTGGGTGTTCTGCTAAAAGCACCTGAAATGGTTTGCCTTCAACAGTTTGGTATTGGATCTTAGTGTGTTCTCCTACCGCTAACTTATTACCGCCTGGCAGAATCGCTGTTACAGGAACATGTTCGCCATCAGCAATGTAGATGTTTTGCGGTGAAGTCGCAAAGGCTTGGGGTTGAATTCGTTCGATTTGTTCGGCGGGCAGTATTTGCAAATTAACGTTGTAATTGACACCAGCAAAGGGTGAACCCCGCAAAGTGGCAAACAGCGCTAACAATACTGGCATTTGCAACAGCAGTGGTAAACAGCCTGCTAGAGGGTTGCCAAATTCCTTTTGAACATTGACCATTTCCTCTTGCTGCTTTTGGGGATCGTCTTTATAACGCTCCTTAATTTCTGCCATCCGCTTTTGCATGAGCGGTTGAACAATCCGCATCCGCCGCATATTCCGAATGGAACCGGCACTCAGGGGATAGAGCGCGAAACGAATTATCAAAGTTAAAGCAACGATCGCCAATCCATAGCTAGGCACAATGCCATAGAAAAAGTCTATGATCGGCAGCATCACGTTGTTCGAGAGAAACCCGATACCAAAATCCATTATTCTGAATTCAACCTGAGGTACTGTAAACTGACTGAATCTAATTTATCTAAATCACGATCTGTCTGCGACTATCATTCACTACGGATAGCCGCCCATGATATGAAAAAATGAATGCTAAATATCAACCGGGCCAAAGTTTCCAAAAGCTATGTGTATAGGTAGTTTTCACCACTTGCACGAGCTATTGCTGCTGAGTAAGGGAAGGTGTTTGACTCAGCCTTGATGCTGATAGATTATTTGGCAGCAGTAGTATATTCAGAATTTTTGGCAGCAACTCTTTCGTTAATGTAGTCATAAACCGCCCGAAAATTAGGCACAGCCCGCATTTCTAGACGGCTACCATTTCTCAGGGTGATGACCATATCTCCCCACAAGCCTACGCCACGGGGAACTTTCACAACTTTGACAATTTCTGCATAAATTACGTCAGTGCGATCGCGTCCCATCCAACCCCCAGTCACAGTCACTCGGCGATCGGTGATGCGGAAACGCAGCCACAATGCTCTGACAATGGCTCCAACTGCCAAAGGTATACCCACAACCGTTAATCCCACCAGCAAATTTAGAATCAAATCACCAATATGAGGGCCACCTTCATAATAAATTTCTTCACGAATGCCCATTGAGTACCTCAACTTGTGCTAACAACTGCTCTAATTCTTGCAGAAATTGTTGGCTTACGCACTCTTGTTCTGCTGCTGTTGGTTTCACAACTACCACTAACCGCCATCCAGGTGACAATCTGGGCAACAACTTATACAAAGCTACTGTTATCTGACGTTTGATCCGGTTGCGGACTACTGCACGCTTGCTGACTTTGGTGCTAATGGAAATGCCAAATTTGGTGCTGTCTAAAGGTGCTGTCTGGATTAACTGTGAATTTTCACCGGCAGTATCCACAGAAGGTTGTTTGGCGATCGCCGGTTTCAAGGCCCTTAATGTGAACAAAGAACCATGACGCCGAATTCCTTCGCGGAAAACTGCCTGAAAATCTTTGCGAGATTTTAGCCGATATGCTTTGGGCAAAGCCACAGATGCTCTTTCGCCTAATACGCCCTAAACACTCAAACGATGACGACCCTTTTTTCTTCTAGCTCTAATCACGTTTCTGCCGTCTGGAGTCCGCATTCTCGCACGAAAACCAGAAGTTCTCTTTCTTTTACGGTTAGTACCGCCCAGGGTTCTTTGCATAATATGCTCCTCTTAGGTGCTGATAAAAAGTCACAATCTCTAATTTTATCACTCTTATGGCTAAAGGGTAGATATTAGGATTCACAGTCAACAGTCAACAGTCAACCGTCAACTGACCCAAGTTAAGAAATACTCAAAATCCATGTTCCCAGATAGCGCAATAGGGGAACGTCTCCAGGAGAGAGAACTTGGCAGGTGAAATAGAAGGTTCCACCAAAAGAGGGGTTTTTCACATCAGATAACACAACTTCGACTTTACTGCCTGAGGGTATTGGCTCTTGGGGGTAAATTTGAATTATTCGACCTTCTTTATCCCACTTCACTTCAGACAAGGGGACAGGTTTATTTTTGACCATCACCTCAATCTTTTTGGGATTGAAACTGCCTTTGTAATAGTTAGGGTAAGTAATGGCAATTTGCGCCACTGCTAATTTCATTTTTTGGGCAGGGATTCTTAATATATAGCGATCCCAACCATCAGCTTGTCCGCCAAAGTCTAAACGATAGGGTAGTTGATTTTCACCCTTAATACCGCTAAATAGTGTCAATCCTGGTAGGCTTTGTGCCCAGCTGACAGCTTGAAAACCCGTCAACAAGCAGCTAGCCACCGCTAAAGTAGAAAGTAAACGTTTCATAATTAAGCTCCTCACTATCAAGTAGTCAGCTGGGATTTTTTACTAAATAACTAAAAATTTAGTATTCGTAACTAAACTTTACTACTGAATTTCTGAAAATAGACGTTCAATGCCATAAAAAGTGCCGTTAGTCATTAGTCATTGGTCATTAGTCATTAGTCATTAGTTTGTTCTCCTTGTCTCCCTTGTCCTCCTTGTCCTCCTTGTCCTCATTCTCTACCCCAAACTTACACATGGGGATCAAGGATTGTTGCTGAATATGTACAAATGTATCTGAATTGTAAGACGTTTGTTATAAAAATTGAGCAATTCAAACAGCGATCGCTGGTGAACTTGGGCTAGATTGATAAAAACAAGCACGAATCCAAGTACTAATCAGTAAAATTTACTTTGGGCAAAATCAGATTTTTTCTAATTGGATGCATATTGCAATATGTCATAGAGGAATACAAAATTTTTTCAATCCCTAAAATAAGCTGAAGACACAGATGCAAATTCTGGGAATTAACATAGGATATGCAGTATGTAAGCCTATTTAAATTATCTCAGATTGTTAACATTTGTGATTAAAAAAATGAGACTTGGCCGTAGAACCAGCAAGATGATACAACCAAGGGTCAAGATTCAATCTAGAGAATCAATCAACGGCTGAAATTACCAGCCGATAAGGCATAAGAACGGGGAATCATTCAGCGAATAATTGCAGAGTTTGCGCATAGTTTGCAGAGATGTAAGTATTTATCTCCAGGAGATTTCATGAGAATAGCAGTAGCCAAGGAAATTGAAGTTGGTGAGCGTCGTGTATCATTAATTCCTGACATTGTTGCCAAATTGGTCAAACAAGGTTTAGAAGTTTGGGTAGAAACAGGTGCGGGAGAAAGAGCATTTTTTAGCGATTCTGCCTATGAAGCAGCAGGAGCAAAAATTATTTCTGACCCTGCTACATTATGGGGCGAAGCTGATATTTTATTGAAAGTTAGTCCGCCACAAGAACGGGAAGATGGACGCTCCGAAATAGATTTTCTCAAAGCAGGTTCTGTCTTAATTAGCTTTCTCAATCCTTTAGGAAATCCGGCGATTGTAGAAAAATTGGCAAGTCGCCAAGTAACAGCCTTGAGTATGGAATTGATCCCCCGAACTACCAGGGCGCAAAGCATGGATGCATTATCCTCGCAAGCATCCTTAGCGGGTTACAAATCTGTATTGATTGCGGCTGCTGCATTACCAAAATATTTCCCCATGCTCACCACAGCCGCAGGTACAATCGCCCCAGCGAAAGTATTTGTTATGGGTGCAGGTGTGGCTGGATTGCAAGCGATCGCCACCGCTAGACGCCTGGGAGCCATTGTCGAAGCCTTTGATATCCGTCCCGCCGTTAAAGAAGAAGTGCAAAGCTTAGGCGCGAAATTTGTCGAAGTTCAACTAGAAGAAGAAACCGTAGCGGCTGGTGGCTACGCCAAAGAAATCTCCGAAACTAGCAAACAACGCACCCAAGAAGTTGTCAACGAACATATTAAACATGCCGATGTGGTAATTACCACAGCCCAAGTACCAGGGAAAAAAGCCCCCCTACTAGTCACCGAAGAAATGGTGAAACAGATGAAACCAGGTTCAGTGATTGTAGACTTAGCCGCCGAACAAGGTGGTAATTGTGCTTGCACCGATCCCGGTAAAGACATCGTATACAACGGCATCACCATCATCGGGCCGATCAATCTGCCATCATCAATGCCAGTTCACGCCAGCCAACTGTACGCCAAGAACCTGACATCATTGATGCAATTGTTGATTAATAAAGAAAAAGCTTTAAATGTGGACTTTGCCGATGACATCGTTGAAGCAGCTTGCGTCACCCATGCCGGTGAAATTCGCAATCAACGAGTTAGTGAAGCATTAGCAGCGTTGAAAGTTAGAGGCTAGATAGGGACTAGGGGACAAGGGGGACAATTGTAGAGACGCGATTAATCGCGTCTCCGCCCAATGCCCCATGCCCAATGCCCCATGCCCATTTAAACAAGGAGTTTTTATTTCATGACAGAGGCATTACTTGCTGCTTTGTTTGTGTTTGTGCTGGCATCGTTTATTGGGTTTGAAGTCATCAATAAAGTGCCACCAACTTTACACACTCCCCTAATGTCGGGATCGAACGCGATTTCAGGGATTGCTGTATTAGGCGCGATCGTGGCTTCTGGTGCTAGAGAAACCAGCGTATCAGTGATTCTCGGTTTAATTGCCGTAGTACTAGCGACGGTTAACGTTGTGGGCGGCTTTCTCGTAACAGACAGAATGTTGCAAATGTTTAAGAAAAAGGAGATTAAGGCGTGAGCGATTTTATACCAACTGGGATTCAGTTAACGTACTTAGTCGCTGCATCCTTATTTATTCTCGGATTGAAAAAGCTAGGTTCACCTGCAACAGCTAGAAACGGTAATGTTGTCGCGGCTGTGGGGATGTTGTTGGCGATTGTCGCCACAATGTTAGATCAGCATGTGTTGAACTACGAGATGATTTTGTTAGGTTTAGCGATTGGATCGGGTATTGGTGCGATCGCAGCTTACAAAGTCCAAATGACAGAAATGCCCCAAATGGTGGGTTTACTCAATGGTTTGGGTGGTGCAGCTTCTGCATTAGTCGCTGTGGCTGAATTTTGGCGATTATTGGATTCAGGCTCACCCATACCTTTAGATGTCAACATTTCCATGCTGTTGGATGTGTTAATCGGTGGTGTTACCTTCACAGGTAGTTTTCTCGCCTTTGCTAAATTGCAAGGTTTAATAAGCGGTTCCCCGATTACATTTCCTTTCCAGCAACCATTTAACCTTTTATTGCTGGGGCTTTATATCGCAGGTAGCGCCTACTTAATCGTTACACCAGATAGCTTACCGATATTCTTAGCGGTAGTAGCTGTTTCTCTAGTACTAGGTGTCATGTTCGTCATCCCCATTGGTGGCGGCGACATGCCGGTAGTAATTTCGCTGTTGAACTCTTTATCAGGGATAGCAGCAGCAGCCGCCGGGTTCGTGGTGATGAACAATATGTTAATCATCGCTGGTGCATTGGTGGGAGCCTCTGGGATCATCCTCACCGAAATTATGTGTAAAGCCATGAACCGCTCTCTCTTCAGCGTGCTGTTCAGCGCTTTTGGTACAGGCGGTGCGGCTGGTGGTGCTGCTGGTGGTGATGTCATCGATCAAACCGTGCGCAGCATCGATCCCGAAGAAGGGGCGATGATGTTGGGTTATGCCCGTTCTGTGGTAATTGTACCTGGTTATGGTATGGCGGTAGCGCAAGCACAACATAGCGTGCGAGAGTTGGCAGATCACCTAGAACGGATGGGTGTTGATGTTAAGTATGCCATTCACCCTGTAGCGGGAAGAATGCCAGGACACATGAACGTGTTGCTAGCTGAGGCGAATGTGGCTTACACCCAGTTGTATGACATGGATGATATTAATCCTCAATTTGAACAAGCGGATGTGGCTTTAGTAATTGGGGCTAATGATGTAGTTAATCCAGCAGCGCGTACTGATGTGAATAGCCCAATTTTTGGAATGCCAATTTTGGAAGTAGATCGGGCGAAGCAGACAATTGTGATTAAGCGCGGGATGAGTACAGGTTTTGCCGGTGTAGATAATGAATTGTTCTACAAGGATAAAACTACGATGCTTTTTGGTAGCGCGAAGGATATGGTGTCGAAGTTGGTTTCGGAAGTGAAGCAGCTTTAACGAACCGCGAAGACGCGAAGAGCGCGAAGTAAAGAAAGAATTTGAGAGTGGCTTGCTTTAGGGGTGTGATGCTTCTGAAGCAAGTTTTTTAGTTTGGAAAAATATTGAGAAGCTTAAAACTAAATCTTGGTATAAATCCTGATGATTTTTACCTTTTAATTTGAAATTATTTTGTAGAAAATTAGTTTTTAATTGCCAAATTAAATAGAGATACCTTTCATAGAATCAATAATTTCTAATGTTTCTTGTTGTTCTTTTTGTTCATCTATATTTCTCCATGAAGTGAATAAATTTTGAATATTGGCTCTCCGGTTTTGCTTTTGATTATCATCGCTCTGATTAATTTCATTCAGAGCTTTTTCCCAATCATTTAACGCAGCCTGTTTCATCATTATACTTTGAGGAAACAAACGGATAATTTTTAGTAGTTCTGGCAGATATTCTTCTGGGGTTTGTTCAATTTCTAATAACAAATCATTGCGAGGGTTGCTTGAAGATTCTGAGATAGGTTGATTATTGCTCATAAGTTTATTTCTGGTATTAATAAAATTATAGCTGTGGCAGTATAGCTTAGTGCAGTTATCACTCTCTTCTTCCTCTGTGTTCTCTTCTGCGCCTCTGCGGTTTTTTAGAAAAAGCGATCGCATCTCACGCGCCAAAATGCATAGACAAAGCCCGCCGCAGGCATCGCTAATTTCTGTCCCTACGGTTGGATCTAAATTAACTAACCAGACTTCACCTCTATACATAAGACTCTGAGTTACTTTAAGTCTTCATCTGGATATTCATAAAAATCTTCTCCATCCAAATCAGAAAAGATATTTAATTCACCATCAGGTGCATAATCTTCAATAGCTGTCATTGCGGCTAGTTTTAATTGACGTTTTTGCTCATCTTTAGTAAGTGAATTTTGCTCTTGAAGCACCAATTTCAAAGCTGCTTCAGCTATTTTTAGGCGATCGCTTACATTTAGATTTGCAAGTGCTTGGAGAATTTGCTGAGTTTCCATGTTAATTACTAGAGCCACCTATATTACTCATAGTAATGAAATTATAAAGTTAATAGTATTCGCCCAGCTATAGCCCCTCCTCCTCTTCCTCCGCGCCTCTGCGCCTCTGCGTGAGCCAAAAAAAGCGATCGCACAGCTAAAATTGCTTAACTTACCTCCCGTTTTATCGGTATTTCTACCCGAAATTCAGCACCCTTACCAGGTTCAGATATACATTGAATTTGACCACCATGTTTATCAACAACAATTTGATAACTAATATACAATCCTAAACCAGTACCTTTACCAGGTTCTTTTGTGGTAAAGAAGGGATCAAAAATCCGCGATCGCACATCATCAGGAATACCACAACCATTGTCAACAATCCGAATCGCAATAGAGTTTTCATCTATTACTTCTGTTTGAATATGAATTTGTGGCTTATGCAATTTTTTGTCTTTGCTGATTGAATGTTCTAGCGCATCAATGGCGTTACTAATCACATTCATAAAAACTTGATTTAACTGAGCCGCATAGCATTCTACTAAGGGTAAGTTGCCATATTCTTTAAATACCTCAATTGCTGTAAAATTATCCTGGGGCTTTAAACGATGTTCGAGAATTAATAATGTACTATCAATACCCTCATGAATATTGACTGGTTTCATGTCGGCTTCATCTAAGCGAGAAAAAGTACGTAATGAAAGTACTAATTCGCTGATTCGTTCTGCTCCAACAGTCATGGAATTGATAATTTTGGGCAAATCTTTCGCCAGAAAATCTAAATCTAGATTTTCTATATGCTTTTGAACTTCTGCTTTCGGATTAGGATAGTTTTTTTGATAAATATGTAGCAGTTTTAGTAAATCTTCTGCGTACTCAGATACATAGGTAATATTCCCATAGATAAAATTTATGGGGTTATTGATTTCATGAGCTACACCAGCCACTAACTGTCCTAAACCTGCCATTTTTTCACTTTGAATCAACTGGCTTTGAGTTTGTTGTAATTCTTGTAGCGTCTGCTTTAGTTCTTCTTTTTGAATCTGAGTCTTTTCTAGTAACTCTGCTTGCTGAATTCCCACACCTAATTGATTGCCAATATGTACCAATAAATCGATTTCTTCTTGTTGCCAATTCCGGGGCTTAGTATTTTGATAAGCTGCTAATAATCCCCAGATTTTATCTCCTTGAAAAATTGGTACAATCATATATGCTCTAGCCACAATGGGTTTGAGCAAATTAATTTGACTAGGATAATCTACAGTATTGTAAATATCCTTAATTATGACAATCTGACCAATATCATAATTTTCTCCTTGAGTTTGTTGTAAGTAATCCTGAATAATAAAAGGTACAACTTCTTGATTTGATGTACTATTATGAGCTAACGATTCAGCTACAAATTCCACAGTTTTGTTAGGAAGTAAACGGTAAATTGTTGCCCGATCCACTTCTAAAAGTTGTCTAACTTCTTTTGTACTGATAGCAAAAATATTCTTTAAATCAAGGGATTGGCGAATTTTTTCTACCGTTGCAGCTAATGTTTTTTCCCTTTCGGTAGCTTTGCGTTCGCGTTCTGCGGCTTCCCGTTCGCGTTCTGCGGCTTGTGCAAGTTGCTGTGCTTGTAATTGTACTTGCTTCAAGGTTTCTGCTTGTTGTATTGCTACGCCTAATTGCACGCCGACTTGCGCCAGTAAGTTGATTTCTTCATCTTGCCAATAACGTGCGTGGGAGTTTTGATAAGCTACTAACAATCCCCAGAGTTTTTCGCCTTGAGATATGGGGACAAAAACTTCATGACGGGGATGTTTGTTTGCTGGTGTTTTGGGTAAGAGATTATGTGCGATCGCTAATTGCGGTCTCATGTCGGCTATGGCATTATCAGCAATGGAATCAGCAACAAAATCACCACTCCAATCAGGGTAGAAGCGATAAATTGATACTCTCTCTACTTCTAATAGTCCGCGCACTTCTTGAGTCGTCGCCTGAAAAATTGTATCTATATCTAAAGATTGGCGAATTTTCTCGACGGTATTCGCTAAAGCTCTTTGTCTTTCCGCCGCTTTGGTGAGTGCTGCTGCTTGAGTTTGCAATTGTTGTAAAAATTCTGCTTGCTGTAATGCTACACCTAGTTGAGTACTAACTTGAGTGAGCAAATATACCTCATCTTCTTGCCAATCACGCCGACTGTCGTTTTGGTAAACAGCTAGCAAACCCCAAAGCCTTTGTCCGTGGTAAATAGCAATGATGACATAAGCTTTTGCTTGATAGCTTTCTAGAACTTTGAGGTAGCATTCACTAAAGCCAGCATTGTATATATCATTACAGACGCGGTAGACTTCACCCCTAGCAAAACGACCGCCTTCTGTGTCTTGTAGATAAGTATCTACTACTGGCGTTTCCGCTAAATCTTTAACACTACATTCGCTGACATTTTCACCTAATTCTGGGCGTTGAAGTTGTTCATCTATTAAGGAAGTCCAACCTGCTGCTACCGATTCAAAAACAAATTCACCGCTCCAATCTGGATAAAATCGGTAGATAGCAACGCGATCTGTATTTAAAAGTTTTCTTAGTTCTTCAGTACTAGCGCGAAAAATGCTTTCTAAATCAAGAAACTGACGAATTTTTTCTACAGTTATAGCTATGGTTTTTTGCCATTCGGCTACTTTGGCTCTAGCTTTTGCTTTGGCTAGTTGTGCAGATTGTATTTTTGCTTGTTCGAGATAATCTGCTTGTTGTAACGCCACACTTAAATGTTCAGCAATCAGTTGCACAAATTCAACTTCTGAGGCTTGCCATTGTCTAGCTTCGCTACAATGATGAATACAAAGCAATCCCCATAAATGTTTACCTTTCATCAAGGGAGCAGCAATATTAGCTCTGACTTGAAATCTTTCGAGAATTTTGATATGGCAATCACTAATACTAGCTTGATGAATATCAGCTATAACATTAATACTACCTTGCTCATAAAGTTCTACAAATTCCTCTGCAAAGCAATGGTCGTAAAGTTTAGCTGTTAGTACAGAATTCCATTCATTTCCCACATCTTCATAAATAAATTCTCCTTCCCACCCCAACTCAGGGTAAAAACGAAACACCCCTACTCTGTCATTATTTAAAAGTTGGCGTACTTCCGTAACTGTAGTCTTGAATATAGTATCTATATCTAATGACTCGCGAATTCGGGCGATCACTTTAGATAAGGCTTTATACTTATCACCTTGATGAAAAGAATGATCGGGTTGATATTCTTTTAGCTCTGAATTCGGTTGTGTTGATGTCAGGGTAAAGGAGTTTTCCATGCCGAATAGAACTTTAAATAATGAAAGTCTTCTATTTCAGAATTCCCTGAATCACTACCAAGGTAACAAATATGTAAATATATCTCTCTGAAGTAACAGATATTTACATAAATCCAGAATTTTTTACAATAGAAGTAATAAATATCACAAAAAAATTTAATAATTTTTACTTGGTAATATATAAAACAATATAGGGACAACGATCGCTCGTGTCCCTAAAGAAGAATTATTGGTGAAAGAAAAGCGGGAAATCACCGTCGCTTAGGAGTGATGGGTTTGGTATCGCGTTTTTCATTTTCTTGACGACGGCGATCGCGCCAATCTGCCAAGGTTAAATAACCAACACCCCCAGTCACTAAGACTAGCAGCAGTATGCCCAACAATGCCAAAATATTTAGGACTGGATTTTCCACGTTACCTCTATAATCCGTTACGTCCCCAAACTACCATTGCAATAGACCAAGTAAACACGACTAAGAGTGATACCCAACCCAGTGTCAAAATTGCCATAATCCCACTTTTAAAATAATTACAAAACGTTTCTAATATTTATCATACTGGGAAAGGGGGCATTGGGCATTGGGCATTGGGCATTGGGCATTGGGCATTGGGCAAAAGTTATTTATCTCTCCCCTGCTCCCTGCTCCCTGCTCCCTGCCTCCTTCCCTTGTCCTTATTTCCCTCTTTGGCGTTGCAATATTGTGAAGAGAATTTTTGAGCCTCAGTTAATGTTAGAACGGATAGAATCGCTAAAAGTGGGAATTATTGGTGCTTTTTCCCTGTTTATCGCGTTTATTATCGCTAGTCTTGTCAATACCCTGGTTCTATCGAAGAATTTCCCGGTGCTTGCAAGTTTAGCAATTGAGCCGTTGGATTTGGATTTTGCCCTGAGTGGCGCGATCGCTTCTTTCTCTGGTTTTTTATTTGGCGCTACCTATCGCTATATTATCCGCAAGGACAGCAATCCTCATCTTAAATCTGGTGGTGTGTTGGCTTTTGGCTTGGTGCGGGGGTTAGCGCAAATAGAAGCTAGCTGGAATTCTCTGGCTACAGTATTACCTTCTGTGATTTTAGCTGGTGAAAGTGTATTGTGGTTTGCGATCGCGGCTAGAGTCATAGATACCGCAATGCAAATTGGTTGGCTCAAACCTTTCCCCTCAATCCCCACAGACTATTGACTTCAAAAATCTTCTATGTAATATATGTATTACAAAAGAAGTATGATTTATCTCATACCAATTCAATATGAAGACGCATATCATCTAGCCTGCGTAGGCAGGCTTTGTAATTATAGCCCCAGGCTTGGAGCCTGAGGGCGTTAATGGGCAGCCTCACATAGAATTCTAGTTATAACGCAGTTAACTAACTTACTCATATTTACTTATGAATATGACAGCTAAAAATTCCCATTACTATCTCATCATAGATTTAGAAGCCACATGTTGTGATGGTGGCTCAGTTCCCAGACATGAAATGGAAATCATCGAAATTGGTGCAGTTATCCTCAATCGCACCACATGGGAAATTGATTCCGAATTTCAACAATTTATCCAGCCTGTAAGACATCCGCAATTAACAAATTTTTGTACAACATTAACTAGCATTCAACAGCAAGATATTGCCCAAGCACCCAAATTTACTGAAGCAATTGAGAAATTACAAGCTTGGCTGAAATTATTTCCTAATTATATTTTCTGCTCTTGGGGCAACTATGATAAAAATCAATTCTTGCAAGATTGTAAATATCATAAAATCCCCTATCCCTTTAGTTCAGAGCATATAAATATTAAAGAGAAATTTTCCGAATATCTGGGTGTATCTAAAAGATTTGGCATGGCACAGGCACTAGAACATCTAGGATTAGAATTGCAAGGTACACACCATCGCGGTATTGATGATGCTCGCAATATTGCAGCTATTTATAGATATATGCAACTTAACAAAATTAATAAATAATCCCCTTGAATAGAACATAAAAAACTGTTCTAATACAATACGGTTCAGTTAAAGATAAATGTAGGTTGGGTTGAACGAAGTGAAACCCAACAAAGCGCCGAAAATGTTGGGTTTCGTCCCTCAACCCAACCTACGCCAAATCAGTTTTTTGACTGTTCTCATACCAATTTTATGTCAGCCTACATATTAACGCCCTCACCCTCCAAGGGTGGGGCTAAACCAACAAAGCCTGCCTACGCAGGCTAATTATATAGCAATCTTAAATCATTGGTAAAATTTAAGAACTCTCAGTTTTTTCTCTTACCCTTGGCGTACTTGGCGTACTTGGCGGTTCATTAAAAAAATATTTTCACAACTCAGATAAGATTGCTATATGTATCTTCATCAAGAATTGGTATTACCAATGACAAATGACAAATGACAAATGACAAATGACAAATGACAGCCCTTGCCAGTTATATTTAATTACACCAACCTACTTAATTTTAAAATTCGGAGCGAGGCGACGTGACACTGGCACTGGGAATGATTGAGGTTTATGGTATCCCCGCAGCAGTGGAAGCAGGGGATGCTATGTGTAAAGCTGCTCGCATCACTCTGGTAGGGTATGAAAATACTGATTTGGGAAGAATTACCGTGCTGATTCGGGGGGAAGTGGGTGAGGTAAATGTGGCTGTAGTCTCTGGGTTAGCAGCAGTAGGGCGAGTTAATGGGGGTGAAATTCTTTCTCATCATATTATTCCCCGTCCCCATGAAAATTTAGAATATGTGTTACCGATTCATCGCAGTGCCAATGTTGAGCAATTTAGTGCCGATATCCGCTTTCCTCCTGCCCTATCAGCGTAAAAACTGAATATAGCAATCCTAAATCAATGATAAATACTTATCTTCCTTGTCCCCCTTGTCTTCCTTGTCCCCCTTGTCCCCCTTGTCCCTTTTGTTTGCATATCAAATAGGATTACTATATGAAATCCCTAATATCTCGTATGCAGGCGGTACAATCGCCGATTATTCCGGTAGTTGGGGAATTAATTAAAAACTCTCCCGGAACAATTTCTTTAGGACAAGGTGTTGTTTCATACAGCCCACCGCAATCATCTGTAGACTTTTTAGCCAAATTTTTATCAGAGCCAACCAATAATTTATACAAAGCTGTTGAGGGAATTCCTCAATTAATAGCGGCATTAACTGCCAAGTTACAAGCTTTTAATCAGATTGAAATTAACGCCGAAAATTGCATAGTTGTGACTGCAGGAAGCAATATGGCTTATGTAAACGCTATTTTGGCAATTACTAGCCCAGGCGATGAGATTATTTTGAATAAGCCGTACTATTTCAATCATGAAATGGCGATCGCAATGGCGGGTTGTCGGGCGGTATTAGTAGATACAGATGAAAACTATCAACTGCGTCCGGATGCGATCGCGCAAGCAATTACACCTAAAACCAAAGCAGTGGTGACAATTTCACCGAATAACCCTACAGGAGTGGTGTATCCAGAAGCAACATTACGGGCAGTTAATCAACTATGTTGCGATCGCAATATTTATCATATTAGCGATGAAGCCTATGAATACTTTACCTATAACGGCGTAAAACACCTATCACCAGGAGCTTTTGCTGGTAGTAGCGACTACACCATTTCTCTTTACAGCCTGTCTAAAGCCTACGGTTTTGCTAGCTGGCGTATCGGTTATATGGTAATTCCTCAACACCTGCTCGATCCGATTAAAAAAGTCCAAGATACAATTTTGATTTGTCCGCCTGTAATTTCTCAGTATGCCGCATTAGGGGCATTACAAGCCACAGAGGAATATTTTACAGAACATATTGGAGCAATCGCCCAAGTGCGAGAATTAGTAATTAAATATCTCAATCGTTTACAAGGCTTATGTACTATTACTCCTGCTGATGGCGCTTTTTATTTTTTCCTCAAAGTGCATACCCAAATTGATGCTTTTGAATTAGTAAAACGACTCATTCAAGAACATCAAATCGCCGTAATTCCCGGTACAACATTTGGGATGGAAGATGGCTGTTATCTGCGCGTTGCTTACGGTGCGTTGCAACAAGAAACAGTCAAAACAGGTATGGAAAGATTAGTACAAGGCTTACAAACAATATTGAAGTAAGCTATTCTGCTTTTACAGCAGATTGCCAGTTGGTGAAGTACAGATTATATCGTTGATTGTAGGGGCACTGGCACTGCCATGCCCCGAAGCGCGTACTTGTATTAGCTTAGTAATTGAAGATATGACAATTATTAATCAAATCTTAGAAATTAAAACCGAACAAGGAATTAATATCCATAACATCACGCCCCAAATTCAGGATGTAATTAACTCCACATCAATTCAAAATGGACAAGTGTTAGTCTTTTCAAGACATACCACAACTGCTTTAGCTATCAATGAAAATGAAGAACGTTTATTAGAAGATATCAAAGTCTTCTTGCGGAAATTAGCGCCAGAGTCAGATAAATATTTACATAATGACTTGCATTTAAGGATTGTTCCCGAAGACGAACCGATGAATGCACATTCTCATTTAATGGCAATGATGCTCAGTACTAGCGAAGTTATTCCTATTGTCGATGGCAAATTAGCTTTAGGAACTTGGCAATCAATATTATTTTTTGAATTAGACGGCCCCCGTCAGCGTACAGTATTTGTACAAATCTCTGGGGAGTAGTCCAGATTAATTCCAGAAAATCTCTCCCCTCAGTCAACAGTCAGTAGGGGCGGGTTTATTGAGAGTAATCGTTGATCAGTGCGCATATTTGTGAACCCGCCCGTACAGTTGTCAACCGTCAACCGTCAACAGTCAACCGTCAACCGTCAACAGTCAACCGTCAACATTAATCTAAATTAAATTCCGCAAAATCCGCTTGTGCAAACAACTGATTTGTGAGGTAGTTGGCAATTTCTCGCCCCACACCACGACTGGCTCCAGCCAGAAAAATGTAAGATGCCTTTGTCATAGCTGCTGTTACTTATCTCTTGAGACACAAATGTTGACATTTCCCAGATGCTATCAAAGGATGGGCGTTATTTTGCAAACATTACCAGCATAGCTAAAAAAATATCTGCATTGTGAGCTTTGTACTAATGATTTACCTACTAGTTCAATTTACTACTTAGGTAAATTCCACAAATAAATGATTCTGCTTTAAGTTTTTCATAGATGTACTCGCTTGCCGAAGTATTGAATTTTGGCTGTTAAGTGCGAATTTGCAGCTATATCCACAATCCTGTATGCTGACTACAGCCATCTAGGAAAGCTAAGTCAAGACTTACCTAAGTACGTAAATTATGGTCAAAAAACACATTTAATGTAAGGCTTGTCAAGCAACGATGACATTTATGTATTATCAAGGTAAGTAAAATGTATATTTTGTTACAACTTATCTTTTGTTTAAACTATATTACAAATGCTTTTACATAATTTAAATTTATGCTTATTCGTAAATGGACAGAAAAATACGTATATGTAATCACAATTTACTATATATTCTTAGATAGAAAGCAAGCTATGCCTAGCTTTACAACCTAGATAGTCATGCAAAGCTAACTTTTCTATCAAAATGTATTTTTTGTTACTTTGTAGTTCAATGTAAAAAAAAACTAAATAGTTACCGATATTTACGGATACTTTTGTAGCTTAAAAATTAAAAAATAATTAAATAGATTAATTCTTGGACATCTAAATTATCAATAATACATACTGCTTATAGCAGCATACATAATATTTATGAAGTTGTGTAGAAGTAGTATTAAATTGATTGATGTTTCCAGAAATCTTACCAGATAAGAATTCTTTGATGACTTGTTAGTCATTCATTTGTTCTGTGTTGCGGAATGATTATGGTAATCAAGGTGCATTTGAATACCTAATGTAATTAAGGTCAGGAGAGATAGATTCTCATTAACGAATAAATCGGGTAGTTAAATTTTTGAGAACATAAATGTTGATGTTCTAGCAAGATATGCTTGTTTTTGGGTGCTTCACTTCAGTTTCTAGAACAAAAATCAACATTACTTTTTTCGGCTAGTTATTTTTTGTGGTCATACCAACTTTTGTACACAAGCGATCGCTATTTTATTAACGGTCGTAATAGTTGGTTATGAAGACGATATTACCAAGAAACTTACTATAAAGTATCAGAGTCTACTTTCATCCAACTTTTGAGAGGCTTGAACATGAAAGAAGTTCTAGAATTGATTCAACTTAGAAAAGAAGAATTTGCTCAGTTGCCATTATTTAATTTTATGAGAGATCAAAGTATAGATCCCAAACAAAGGCTGGCTTGGGCACCATGCGCGGCTCATTTTGTCATGAATTTTGGAGAACTGAATAAATATTTTTTACGAGTAGAACCAACTAGCGATCCTCTACAAATACTAA
This sequence comes from Calothrix anomala FACHB-343, assembly GCF_014696435.1. GTDB lineage: Bacteria > Cyanobacteriota > Cyanobacteriia > Cyanobacteriales > Nostocaceae > Aulosira > Aulosira anomala_A. The sequence goes on from NZ_JACJQG010000008.1 coordinate 112,141, forward strand.
TTAATAAACATACTTATGAAGACGACCATCATTGGCTATGGTTTTTGGAAGATCTCAAGCATTTAGAACTTGACAAATCACTAAAATTTAGTGAAGCTTTGAGATTTCTTTGGAGTGAAGAAACCGAAACGTCACGTTGGTTAACATATCAACTTTATCGATATATTTTACAAGCTACTCCTATCCAGAAATTGATAGTAATTGAAGTTGTTGAAACTACGGGTAATGTGATGTTTTCAACAGCAGCCAATATTGGTAAAGAACTTAAATCAATTACTCAAAAAGAATGCTTATATTTTGCAGATTTTCATTTAGCTGTAGAAACTGGGCACACAACAGGTTTTCCTGGTACAGAAGAATTTATCAAAAAAATTCAACTTACAGAAGAAACTCGCAAAGATGCTTTTGAATTAGTCGAGAAACTATTTGCGGTTTTCACTGAATTTACACATTCTCTTCTCATATATGCCGAAAAACACAAAATACAACAACTGTCTAATGCTGCATAAATCAAAAATTGCTTTCCTGATTTTTACAAACTGCACATACTTGCAATTCATATACTCCTAATGAGTCTGTTTTCTTATACAGATAGACAACCATTAGTTTCATCCAAATTAGTCACAGATATAAACAGGTAAGACCATGAACGTAATAACAGAGTTTGAATATTTGATAATTGGTGCTGGCCCTGCTGGATTACAACTAGGTTATTTCTTAGAAAAATGCCAAAGAAAATATTTGATACTAGAATCAGGAGACTCTCCAGGGACTTCTTTTGAAAAGTTTCCCCGACACGGTAAGTTAATTTCGATTAATAAAATTCATACTGGCTATGATGATAAAGAAATTAATCTGAGGTGGGATTGGAATTCTCTATTGAATGATAGCGATATCATGCTGTTCAAGAATTACAGCAGGAAATATTTTCCCAATGCAAGCGATCTCGTCAGATATCTTCACGATTTTGCTAACCACTTTCATCTCAACGTTAAATACGGCTGCCAAGTTGTCAATATCAATAAAGATAGTAAATTTGTTGTCACTGACAAAGACAGTAACATATATTCTGCATCCCGTCTCATCATTGCTACAGGGTTTGCAAAACCCTACATTCCACAAATACCTGGAATTGAACTAGCAGAAAACTACGTTGATGTCAGCACAGATCCAGAAGATTTTGTGAATCAAAAAGTCTTAATAATTGGTAAAGGAAATTCTGGCTTTGAAACAGCTGATAATCTCATCGATACAGCCGCAATAATTCATATAGCTAGTCAAAATCCTATATCTATGGCCTGGAAGACTAAATATGTAGGACATCTACGAGCAGTCAATAATAATTTTCTCGATACATACCAGCTAAAATCTCAGAATGCTGTTTTAGATGCAAGTATTACTAAGATAGAGCGTCATGAAGGTAAATTCATTGTATCTTTTGCCTATACACACGCTAATGGAGAAGAAGAAGATCTAGTTTACGATCGCGTTATTGTCTGCACTGGCTTTCGCTTTGATGATTCAATTTTTGATAAATCCTGTAAACCTGAGTTAGTTATTAACAACCGTTTTCCGGCTCAAACTAGTGAATGGGAATCAGTCAATATTAAAGATTTGTACTTTATCGGAGTACTGAGTCATATGCGAGATTTCAAGAAAAAGCAATCCGGCTTTATTCATGGATTTCGTTATAATATTCGTGCAATTCAAAAAATTTTAGATTATAAGTATCATAACCAAGAATTGCCCTATCAATTACTCACTGCTACACCTGAAGCTTTGACAGAGGAAATTTTAAAGCGAGTTAATACAAGTTCTGGATTATGGCAGCAAACAGGCTTTCTCTGCGACTTAATAGTTATTTCAGAGCTAGGTAAATCAGCTAAGTATTATCAGGAACTACCTAAAGACTATATCCATGAAAGTAAACTTGGTAAATGTAATCATTACTATACTATTTCCTTAGAATTTGGTTTGGAAGTAGGTGAAATTTCAGATCCTTTCGCACTTGATCGGGTTCATAAAAATAATGCTAGCAATGCTGCACAAAGCGCTTTCATCCATCCTATTATTAGACGTTTTTGTGGTAGTAGATTAATTCAAGAACATCATGTTATTGAGGATTTGGCGGCAGAATGGTTAGAAGATGTGCATATAATACCATTGTTAGAATTCTTCAAAGTTCAACTATCAGAAAATTTAGAATCTTCTCTAGTAAATGAAGATAAAGGATATTTAACTTCTGAGATGTTAAGTCTAGCTCTTGTGGAGTAAAATTTAAACCTTTTTAAACTATTCTGCAATCAGAGATGTAACTATTTTATGTGTAATGAAATTGTCTAAGCAGGAAGAAATCTGATTCATATCTAGCCTGAGGGACACTACAGTGCGTTTTGTTCACTTACATCGGAATTTCAATGATAAATTCTGTACCTTCACCTGGAGTAGAACTACAGAGCAATTGACCTTTATGTTTATCGACGACTACCTGATAGCTAATTGATAAGCCCAAACCTGTACCACTACCTACAGGTTTAGTAGTAAAAAATGGGTCGAAAATTTTCTGTATAATTAGCTCTGGTATACCACAACCATTATCAATAATTCTAATCTTAACGGTATTTGATTCGCCTAATTCTGTGCAAATACGAATTGTTGGTTGGGAATTTTTATTTTTTCTATTTTCTGACTCCTCTAAGGCATCAATTGCATTACTTAAAATATTCATAAATACCTGATTGAGTTGACTGGCATAACAATTGACTTCTGGCAATTGCTGATACTCTTTGATAACCTGAATCTCAGGGCGATCGCTTTTTTTCTGAAGTCGGTGTTGTAAAATCATCAAAGTGTTTTCCAGTCCATCATGAATATTAGCCCGCTTCATGTCAGATTCATCTAATCTGGAGAAGTTACGTAAACCCAAAACAATATTCCGGATTCTTGTACTGCCTGTTTTCATTGAATCTAGTATTTTCAGCAAATCTGACGCAATAAAATCTAAATCAATTTCCGCCGCTTTTTCATTAAAAAAATCAGCAGATGCATATTCTTCTTGGCATATATTAATGAATTCTAATAATTCTTTTATATATTCACCAATGTGATTGATATTACCATGAATAAAATTAATAGGATTATTAATTTCATGAGCTACTCCCGCTACCATTTGCCCCAAACTAGACATTTTTTCTGTTTGAATTAATTGAGTTTGAGTGCGGCGTAGTTCCTGTATTGCTTGCTGCAAACTTTGATTTTTTTCGTTAAGTTCTTGTGTCCTTGCCTCTACTTTGTCTTCTAAAGAATGGTTATATTCTTCTAAATGTTTGTTGGCTTGGTTCAAATTATTGTAGAGAATAGAATTTTCCAGAGAAATAGCTGCTTGAGTAGTTAAGAGTTTAATAGTTTCTATCCGATCTTGCGTAAATGCTCCTGTTGCCATATTATTCTCTAGATAAAGAATACCTAGTAATTTACCTTGATTCACAACAGGTATACATAAAATGCTTTTAGGCTTTTGACACAACAAATATCTTTCATCTACTAAAAATTTATCAATTTTAGCATCATCAATTACTAATATTTCTCTTGTTCGTTTGACATAGTTAATGATATTTATAGGTACATCATCACTTGATTCTATATGAGTTGATATAATACTTGTAGAAGTATAGATTTCACTAGAATTACTATTAGCCGCATTAATTATTAAACTGAAATCATCACCTTGATTTAAGATAAAAGCTGATTTCGATGCTCCGGCATTTTCCATTAAAACTTCCATTAATACAGCAATCAAGCGCTCCATCTCCATCTCTCCAGATAAAGCTTGCGAGGCTTTAATTACAGCTAACAAATCTAGAGAATCTGAAATACTGGTTTTACCACCAATCATAGTTTGGTGGCTACTATGAGTTGATAAATTTATTTCATTGATTAATGGTTTTCTTCTAACAAAATTTAGGCTATTTCTTTCTTCTTGAAGAATTGGATTAAGGAATTGAGAGTAACGTTTTTCCAATTCGCTAACTTTGGCTTTAGCTCCCCAGTATATATAGCCATAATATGCATCAATTAAGTGAATTTTAGCAATTTTGTGCTTGCCCCAGCCTAAATATAATTTAGCAGCAAGTTCGTTAGCGATTGCTTCTTCATGAAGATATCCATTTTCATGGGCTATAGATATAGCATTTTCATATTTATCCATTGCCTCTATATATTTACCAGTAACTCGATATATTTCAGCTTCAACTAAATAAAATTTATGCAAATAGTTCATGGGTGCATAATGTGCCCAATTTTCTAATTTTGAATTATTTGCTATTAATCTTTCCATGATTTCTTGTTGCTGAGATGCATCAACATCTGAATAGATAGACAGATGAGCTAATGAGTCGTAAAAATGAAATTGAACAATTATTAGCGTTCCTATGCCAGCATACAAATATTGTTGTGCTTGCTTGGCATTTTCTATTGCTTTTGGGTAATCTGCTAGCAAATAACACAGTTGAAGTTTAGCTGTAAATAATAAAGAAAGAGCAATACCATCATTAGATTTAATATGAATAGGTAACATCTTTACTTCATCATATGCTTCACCAACTAAATAATAAGGATTCTCTACTTTTCCTAATAGATTTAAAATCGTTTGTCGATATATTTCATTCCAGTAAAAAGCTCTATATTGTTTAATCTGATGAATAATTTTGCCGTTATTTGTTACATCTTTTTCAAGTATTAATAACTCTTGTCCAATAAAATATGCACTATAAGAGTAAGCATAAATAGCATAAGAAGCAAATTCTAAATCTCCTGTTTCGAGATTGGTAGAATATGCTTCCATTAAAGGCTGTAAAGTATCTTTAATATGTTCTTTCCAAGGTCTAATGAGTTGATTAAATGTTTCTAGAACTTTTAAGTTAACTGCTTTGTTTGGAAATTTATTTAGCATAGTCACAGCTAATTTACCGAATTGATACCCAGACTCGATGTCTCCAATTACCCCACACAGCATTACCCCATATGCAACATAAGAGAAAGCAGACAAAGGGCCATTACCATAGTTGATCGATAAATTGATCTGTTTGAGTACAATTAAGGGAAATAGTGCAGGAATGGCAGTATAAGCAAAAACAGTTGTATTCGATAAAATACGCATAACTACTAATGCTTGAGTATCTGTCATTTGCGGTAAATTGATTAAGTCTTCAATATTCCTTCCTGCTAGATTTGATGCTGTTTCTGCAATTGCTTTCTGAATATCATACTGACTAGGTTGTTCAGGGAATTCCACTGCTAATAATTTCAGTAAGCCTAATGCAATATTTACGGCTTCTAGTACTTTACCTTGTGCTCCATAAGCTTGAATTTTGACTTCATAAACTTTAACTTTGTCTAGCAGTACTTTAGCGTTTATCAAGACTACTTCTACTAATTTTTCCATCTCCGCAAATTCGCCAGCTAAATATGCTGCTTCTGCTGCTGTTCCATATAAAGCTAAAGTCAGTTCATATTTGCTATCCCAGCTATCGTCAGCTAGTAATTCAATACCAATCTTTAAATACTTAAGTGCAGATGAATAAGCTGTTGAAGCTAAGGCTTTACGTCCAGCCATTAAATTCATCTCAGCCAAATTATTACGTTTAGATTGGTGAGTAATAAACTCTAAAGCAATATTGAATTGGTTAACAAGCTCAAAAATCTTTTCTTCTCGTTCAGATAGAGGAATATTACTTAATAACAAAATGCCAATTTTTAAATGAATTGGCTTTTTATCTTCAACTGGAATTAAAGAATAGGCGGCTTGCTGGATTCTGTCATGAACAAATTTATATTTGGGAAATTGAAAGTTAGATGTTTGGAATGGCTGCTTTTCTTGACGTTCAATACTAATTTCTAGAGCTTTTTCATTCTGAAATAATTTGTAAGCTTCATTCTGAGGTAAAACTAAGCCATCACGTAATGCTGGTAATAAATCTAATGCTGTATCTTGAGCAGATTTTTCATGGACGATCGCTAAAGTCTTTAAGTCAAATTCATTACCAATACATGATGCTAGCATCAATACATTTTGAGTAGGTAATGGCAGCTTTTCTATTTGCATCGCCATGAATTTAACAACATCATCCGTCAAAGATAATGCTTCTATTTCTCTAATATCATATTCCCAAAAGCCAGTATCAAAGTTAAATTTAATTAAATTATCATCATGCAAGCTCTGGATAAATTGATTAGCAAAAAATGGATTACCTTTAGTTTTTGCAAATACCATTTGTGTTAATGGTGCGGCAGTTATCTCTTGACAATAGAGAGTATCTACAATTAAGTGGTTTAAATCGCTTTGAGTTAAAGGTGCTAAATTTATATGATTAATTGTTGCTCCTATCTTCTCAATCTCTTGGAGTTTCAAATAAAGGGGGTGAGCCTGTGAAACTTCATTATCTCTATAAGCACCAATCAGTAGTAACCCTCTAGCTATTTCTGCTTGATTTTCAATTTCACCAATAATCTGAGAAGATGTATTTTCACTCATTAATAATTGAATGAATTTTAAAGAAGTGACATCTGCCCATTGCAAGTCATCTAAAAAAATTACTAGAGGATGCTCTTTTGTGCTAAATACTTGGAGGAATCTTTGAAATAATAAATTGAAGCGATTTTGTGAGGCGCTACCAGAAAGTTCTGTAACTTCAGGCTGCTTACCTAGAATTAATTCTAGTTCGGGAATCACATCAATAATTACCTGACTTTGTTCGCCTAAAGCTGACAAAATCTTTGTTTTCCATTGTTGAATTTGGGCGTCTGTTTCGCTTAATAATTGCCCAATTAAATCGCGAAATGCTTGTACTAATCCAGATAAGGGTATGTCACGCTGGAATTGATCGAATTTACCTTTAATGAAGTAACTCCGTTGGCGGACAATTGGTTTATGGACTTCATTAACTACAGCAGTTTTACCAATTCCCGATGAACCTGTAACTAAAACCATTTCGGTTTTACCACTGGCGACTCTTTCAAAAGCAGCAAGTAGAGTTTCTACTTCTTGTTGACGACCATAGAGTTTTTCTGGGATGAGGAAGCGATCGCAAAAATCACGCAATCCTAACTCAAATGTGGGAATATCGCCTGTATCTTGCCACAGTTGGCGACATTTTTCTAAGTCATGCTTCAGGCCTTGGCTGCTTTGATAGCGGTCTTCGGCATTTTTCGCCATCAACTTATCGATAATATCAGATAATATCTGTGGTATACTAGGATTAATTTGGCTGGCTTTTGGTGCTTCTTTGGCGATGTGGCAATAAACTAACTCCATCGGATCGGTTGTAGTGAAAGGTAACTGTCCGGTGAGGAGTTCAAAAAGAGTAACACCTAAAGAATAAAAATCGGTACGGTAATCAATACCTCTGTTCATTCTTCCCGTTTGTTCGGGAGAAATATAAGCTAATGTTCCTTCTAAAACGTTGGGATTAGTCAGGAATTGAATTTCTCTAGGTAGGAGAGTTGCAAGACTAAAATCAATAATTTTAACTTCACCTGAAGTAGGGTGAATTAAAATGTTAGCTGGTTTAATATCCTTATGAATAATGCGATCGCGATGCAATTCTTCTAATATAGATGTAATTTCGATGGCGATAGGAAAAAACTCATCAAGGTAAATACAATTAGCTTCTAATTTCTGATGAGATAATTGCCATTCCTTGAGAGAGAGTCCACCAAAATCTTCCATGATTAAGGCGTAGCCATTGCGGCAATTTTCTAAGCTTAAAGGCTGGACTATGCCTTTAATATCCAGGTTTTTGATAATGTTATATTGATTGCGGAATTGAGCAATTTCGCTAAATGTCGGGTATTCATTCCGCATCAGTTTAATGATGACAGATTGTTGCTCTTGTTCTCGGATACCCCGATAAACTAGGGTTTTAGTACCTGAGTAAATTTTCTCTGTTAGACGATAACCAGTAATAAGATTTAATGTATTGATCAGTGCGGACATTGGATTTAAGTTTTATATACTTGCTTGTTAGTTATTATTCCCAGGTAACTCTGGCAAATATCATAAAACTTTAAAAAGATGTCTTAAGAAACACACTTTTGGTGTAATTTTGTCAGTAATACAAGCTAGAAATAGTTAATGCAGAAGTCTAACTATCCTATAAAAATAATTTATTAATTTCAAATCCACTGATTAAAGTTTCCCAATGAGTATCGTTGTGTAATTAAACAACAGCAGCACTGGATTGTTGATATATGACTCAGAATTCAAAAATTGATATTTCCGGCTTTTATGCCAATACCTTTCAGTTAGCATCAAAAACCTTAAACCGCGTAGGTTGGGTTGAGGAACGTAGACGCGGAGCGGCTTCCCGTAGGGTAACCCAACATTTTCGGCGATTTGTTGGGTTTCACTTCGTTCAACCCAACCTACATTGCTCCTTAACTGAACCGTATTAGCTTTTATACTGCTTTGAGTAATTTGAATTTTAAATGTTTTCTAAATTACTTAAAATATTTACATTTAAGAATAAATCCATCAGGATGCGATCGCATTTCCAGGGTAAATCAAGTAAATATACTTAACCCAAACGTAGGAAGTATTTTTACGGGTAATTGTGCGAACCTAGAACTACCTCATCTAGGATCAAGTTATGGCTTCTCAATCACAAAACAACCTAGAGCCAGCGCACAATTTCCGAGTTGCAGCTACCGCTAAAATCTGGGGAACTACGGTAGGAATCTTTGCATTATGCATTCCTCTGTCAGCCGTTACAAGAAGCGGAGCAATTTTACCTTTAGCGGCTCTCGGTGGTGCCGCAGTTGGTACAGTCGCTGTATGGCGTGGTGATGACAAAAAATCTCAACCTAATTATTTGGCGCAACAGCAGATACAACTTTTAGAAACTAGAATTGCAAATTTAGAAACAATTGTTAGCAGTAATGATTTGGATTTGCACATGAAAATTCAACAATTAGCAGCGAGCGATCGCCATCCAGATTCACTACCAGAACGTCAAAATTAAAATCAACTGCTATTTATCGTTGATGTTGATCTGATTACTGAAGCTTGAGAGTTAGCATAATCAGATGATTTTGATATAGCTATCTATAGTTTAGCATTTCTGCTGCCATTACTGTCAGCCTTTAATCAAACTATTCATTGCTGTCAGAACTGTTTCCATCGAAACAATATATTATTCTCTATATTAGTTAGAATGATTTGACATCAATTAACTCTCTATACCTCAGCCATATCAGTTATTGTGTGTTTGAGGGCTATCTAGGTGTATCTTTACCGCGAACATCTGCTTTTGCTTGTGTTCTCTGAGACTGTTAGAATTACGGAATTTTCATCCACAAAGATGATTAACTTGAGTAATTGTATTCGTATAGATTACCTTAAGTATGCAATAGTGTGCGGCTCTAATGCAGATGGATTGGATTAGCTTACTCAAAGCTCAACAAGCTGACTTTCTCCAACGAGTCAAAAAACTTAAAACTTATGACTTGTCTGTACTCAAAAGTCAAATGAAAGGTTGTCATAGTGAAATTATGACTTTTTGGGGTGAGCCATTGGCTCAATTAATCGAATTATCGCGCCAACAAGCGGAAATTTTCGCCAAAAATCCACCACCAACACCACCAGAATATCCCGAACCTCCTGATTGGACGATTCCTTTTCCCCAATACTTTCAACAGCAAGCTCAAGATTATCTTTTGCGCGAACAAATTGTCGATCGCGCGATCGCCGAACGTTTGGGTAAGATAGTGAAAAAGGTGTCTCATGATACCATCAACAACATGGTTTTAGATGATGAGGGCAATTTACGCGGTGATAGTAAATTTGCTTATGTACTCTCAGCTAACAAAAAACTGAGTATTCAAGTTTACGCTGCTGATGGCGAAAGTTTTAATAGTCTGAAAAAGAATAAAATTAATTGGACAGTTACCCAAGAGGATTTAAAAAAGCACCAAGTCTTAATTTTTTTGGCTTTATTTTATCCAAATTCTAGTAAAATTGGCTACGAAAAAAAAGTTATAATTGCTGGCTTTTTACCTACTGCCCAATTAGAATTTACTGAACAAAAAATTACCATCAATCCCAGTAATTTATTGTATGCAGGAGGATTGAATTGGTATTTAGAATCACTAGTGAAGAAGCAAGATCTAGCTATAATAGTGAATGAGGTAAGAATAGCCGAAAAAGTTGAGACTGTCGCCGCAGAACATCCCCTGAAAAAAATCATTGGTGACTGGGAATATTGGCAGACTTTAAAAGGACATACTAGAGGAATTAATTGTCTAGCCTATTCTGCGAGAATCCCACAACAGAATGTTTCGGTATGTAGTCTCAGTAAAACACCGCCGATATTAGCTAGCGGGAGTCGAGGCGAAACTAAGTTATGGGATTTATCTAGAGGAGAATTAATCGAAACATTATCAGAGTCACCTTGGGTTGTCTCTGGATTAGTTGATGAAGTTAATTCCCTGGCTTTTAGTGCTGATGGACAAACTTTAGCCAGCGTCGGCGCAGATTCCACGATTAAAATTTGGCATGTCGGTGCATTAGATTTAATTGATATCTTGCACAAACATAACGGGGTAGTGAGATGCGTAGCTTTTACCCCTGATGGCAGAATGTTAGCTACTGGTGGAGACGATCGCAAAATCTTATTTTGGGATTTGATGCAGCGTCAAGTGGCGATCGCACTTTCTCTTGATGATACCGCAGCCCATTCTCTCGCATTAAGTCAAGATGGTCAAACTATCGTTACCGGTAGTTATCGCAAAATTAAAGTCTGGTGTACTTCTCACCTCGAAGGTGTCAAAGATTTTCAAGATGTGCAACCCCTTTACACCCTCATGGGACATTCTCATATTGTTCGCTCTTTAGCGATTTCTGGGGATGGTAAACTCTTAGTTAGTGGCAGTCGCGATCAAACAATCAAAATTTGGCATTTAGCAACTGGGGAATTAATTCGTACCCTTAAAGGACATCAAGATGAAGTCTGTACAATTAGCCTCAGTCCCGATGAGCAAATTATCGCTAGTGGTAGCGCTGATAAAACTATCAAATTGTGGCATTTAGCAACTGGAGAACTACTCGCTACTTTTATCGGACATACGGATACTGTCACAGCAGTCACTTTTACAGCTTCCGGCGAGATGTTAGTTAGTGGAAGTTTGGATAAAACAATTAAAATTTGGCAACGCAGCTGAAGGTGAGTCACCCAACACATCAAAACCTTGTTTATGTTGGGTTTCCACAAGGTAAGCTCAATCTACCCATTTGTCGCATTTTTTACCTACAATTATCCTTAACAGAAGCGTGTTGCCGTATAAATAGTCACTTTCTTTATGAAAAATTCATAAACTTGCTGAGTGGCATAGTTGCATACTATGACGTAATTATACATATTTTGGGATATTTATTGCCAAAATTAAGTAGCTAATTTAATATATTTTTTACGTAAAGACACTGTATAAACTTGTTTTTTAAAGGAAATTTTTGTAGATTAAGTGTGTTATCAGTAATCAAATAATTTATACAAAATTATTTGCGTACACAAAAGCATACCTAAAAGTTAAAGTTATCTTTTAGTAAGACTTTTAGTACAAGATGCTTTACCAATAGAGAGAAAGCGTTGGTAATAGTTGTAGCATCTATCGCTCAATATTCTGCTGCTGTAATTAATTTTTTTTGGGTATACTGCGCGCCATTATCCGCAACTTTGTATACCCAGATTTTCTCCAACCTTGAAGCTTTTGAGGAATAAATTTCATGACTTGTGTAACTTTTTTCAAGAAGTTATCAATAGCTACTGCTGGAGCAGTGTTGATTGGTATGGGGATGGGCGGAACAGCTCATGCGGCTGCAATTAACTTTGATTCACCTACAATAGACGCCAGTAATGGCGAGTGGAGCCTGGGTTTTAAATTCTCCACTAATAAACAAATCGCCATCAATCAACTTGGGTTTTATGATGACCAGAAAAATGATTTAACGCAAACACATGATGTTGGTATCTTTAATGATGCTGGACAGCTTCTAGTGTCGGGAACTGTCAAACCTGGCGATACCTTAGACGGATGGTTCCGCTATACATCAGTAGCTAAAACAATCTTAGATGCGGGTAAAACTTTTATTATTGCAGCTGCTACTGGCTCAGAGAATTACACTTGGAATCCAGTTGGTTTTACAGTAGACCCAGCCATCAACTTTATCGGTGATTTGTTTGTAAATAGCCCAACTTTAGTTTTTCCACTTTATGGGCCTAGTGTAGCGCAAGGATACTTTGGCCCAAACTTCAAAACTGCGGCTTATTCTGTCCCCGAACCTCTAACTATAGGCGGTACATTAGTAGCTGGTGGTCTTGGTTTGCTAATTAAGAGAAGAAAAACTGCTTCTCAACAAGCTAGCGCTTAATTTCGGGAGCATCCCAAATGTGCAAAAACGCCCTCACCCTATAAGGGTGGGGCTAGAAATACGAAGCCTGCCTTCGCAGGCTAAAAGTTTGATAGCCTGCGAAGGCAGGCTTTGTTGGTATAGCAATACTCTTCTAGGGTATTGCGTCAAAATTGGGATGCTCCCTTAATTTCCGGCTTTACACAGTTAAATTAAATAGTCAAGAGTCTAGAGTATAGAACTTTTGACTATTTTTTATATTCACAGAGTCAGTAATTTATAAAGTAATATTAAAAACCTTGGAAAAATATTGAGAAATTGACGCATCGTCAAACCTGGTTCTAAGGTAGAACCTATAAGATAGACTTGAGGCGAATGTGATGAACATGAATAATATTCAAAACTATCGATTTGTCTGTACTTTAACCTTTGGTGATATATACGGTCAAATAATTGTTTGGTTAATTACAATTACTATAAGTTTGGCATCGGCATTGGCACTGATGGGTGCGAGAAGACCGGTGTATGCTTTAGCTACTGTCGGTCTTGTCGTTCTGTTATCTCTGCCTTTCTTGTTATTTGCATTTGTAACTACATTGTTAAATCATATTGAACTAACTGCTGTCGAGCCAGGAACAAAAACTGAACCAATTCCAGGTAATGTTTCTCAACAAAAACCCGTACAAGCAACTAGCTGAACAGTTAGGGGCTAGGGGCTAGAGGCTAGGGGCTAGAGATTTTTATATTTGGTTGTGGGTTTTTCCCATGAAGGACTAGCTAAAAAATATTCCGGAAGTGATGGTTGACTATTGACTGTTGACTATTGACTGTTGACTGTTAATAACTTGAACGGAATAAGTGATTTTTTCGAGTTCCTGTGAAAGTTGAGATTTGCTGTTAGGGATTGAGTCGTCTGGCTTAAGAAATATAAATATCTCAGCGATAAGTTACCTAAATTATGCAAAATCTCAAAATACAATCCAAGATCGCAACTATATCCCTGTCCTGTGGCAGGGAATTTCTTTGTCTACACTATTAAAAATTCATAAAAATTAATTATGCTGGAACATGATGTAATTATTGTTGGTGGTGGCTTGGCGGGATGTCGTGCGGCGGTGGAAATTGCCCGGATTAATCCCAGTTTAAATGTAGCTGTCGTGGCAAAAACTCACCCGATTCGTTCCCACTCGGTAGCGGCGCAAGGTGGCATGGCAGCATCGTTAAAAAATGTCGATTCTGAAGATAGTTGGGAAGCCCATGCCTTTGATACTGTTAAGGGTTCGGATTATTTAGCAGACCAAGATGCTGTGGCTATTCTCGCCCAAGAAGCGCCAGATGTGGTGATTGATTTGGAACACATGGGCGTGTTGTTCTCCCGGTTACCAGATGGAAGGATTGCCCAGCGTGCTTTTGGCGGACATTCTCACAATCGTACCTGCTATGCGGCTGATAAAACCGGTCACGCAATTTTACATGAATTGGTGAATAATTTACGGCGCTATGGTGTGCAAATTTACCAAGAATGGTACGTAATGCGCCTGATTTTGGAAGAGGGACAGGCAAAAGGTGTGGTGATGTATCACCTGCTGAATGGGCATATAGAAGTATTACGCGCCAAAGCTGTGATGTTTGCCACTGGGGGATATGGTCGCGTATATAACACGACCTCAAATGATTATGCTTCGACCGGTGACGGTTTAGCAATGACAGCGATCGCAGGTTTGCCCCTCGAAGACATGGAATTTGTGCAATTTCACCCCACAGGATTGTACCCTGTAGGCGTGCTAATTTCTGAAGCTGTGCGGGGCGAAGGGGCTTATTTAATCAACTCCGAAGGCGATCGCTTTATGGCAACCTACGCCCCCAGTCGGATGGAACTAGCACCCCGCGATATTACATCAAGAGCGATCGCTTATGAAATTCGTGCTGGGCGGGGTATACATGCCGATGGTAGCGCTGGGGGGCCGTTTGTCTACCTGGATTTGCGCCACATGGGTAAAGAAAAAATCATGAGTCGCGTTCCCTTCTGTTGGGAAGAAGCCCATCGCTTAGTTGGTGTTGATGCAGTGACTCAACCTATGCCAGTCCGCCCGACTATTCACTATTGTATGGGCGGTATCCCAGTGAACATTGATGGCAAAGTCCGCAGTGGTGGCGATGAATTTGTTGAAGGCTTTTTTGCTGCTGGGGAAACTTCTTGCGTGTCTGTACATGGCGCTAATCGCTTAGGTAGTAATTCCCTATTGGAATGTGTAGTTTATGGCAAACGTACCGGAGCCGCGATCGCTCAATTTGTGCAAAACCGCAAATTACCCACAGTCGATGAACAACGTTACATCAAGGAAGCGAAAGAACAAATTCAAGCTTTACTAGAACAGCCAGGAACATACCGAATTAATGAAATTCGCCAAGCCTTTCAAGATTGCATGACTCAATATTGCGGCGTTTTTCGTACCGCAGCAGTGATGCAGGAAGGGTTGGAAAAACTTACCCAAATACAACAGCAATATCCACAAATATATTTAGATGACAAAGGTAATTCTTGGAATACAGAAATTGTTGAAGCTTTGGAATTGCGGAGTTTAATGGTAGTAGGACAGACGATTTTAGCTTCCGCTTTAAATCGTCAAGAAAGTCGCGGCGCACACTTCCGTGAAGACTATCCCCAAAGAGATGATGAAAAATTCCTCAAGCATACAATGGCTTATTATTCACCAGCAGGAATTGATATTCAATATCGTTCGGTAGCCATTAACATGTTTCAGCCACAGGAGAGGAAATATTAGTTGGGAGCATCCCAAATGTGCAAAAACGCCCTCACCCTATAAGGGTGGGGCTAGAAATACGAAGCCTGCCTTCGCAGGCTAAAAGTTTGATAGCCTGCGAAGGCAGGCTTTGTTGGTATAGCAATACCCTTCTAGGGTATTGCGTCACAATTGGGATGCTCCCCAGTCATTTATCAGTTTTTTGGCGATCGCATCATGAAAAATATTAGGGCTTACGCAGTGTCAGATATTTTTCATGCTTTTTGTCAATGGTCAATTGACCATTGACTTTTGACTTTTGACGAAGTTAGGTAATTTTTGTTTACTTGCACTCATACAAGGGAACTCTAGATTAAGCACCACTAGAGCGTCTAGGAAAACTAATCTGCTACGGCTTCAAAGATATGACTCAGTTCTCTTCCAGTCACGACGAGATATCCCCAGAATCAGTATTTCTAGAAACTGAGAGCGTAGCTAGCCTCAAGCAAGAAATCATCACTCTCCGACAGAGGGTAGCGCAGTTAGAGCAAGAGTTAGCAAATTTATGGGAATCACCATCTTTACAACAAAAAACGATACTAGAACTAGAAGCTAAGAGTTTTTTTCAGCCAGCGAGGGAAGAACACCAAGCTTTGATGACAATTCTCGAAGCTAGTGCCGATTTTATTGGTATTGCATCAATGACAGGACAGCCTTTTTACCTCAATCCAGCAGGAATGAAGTTAGTTGGATTGCAGGATATGGAGGAAACTAAAACCAAACATCTCAGTGATTTTATCTTACCTGAAGACATGGAACTATTTCAGGAAAGTATTTTACCAACTGTAATCCAGGAAGGTTATTGGCAAAGTGAATTTCGGTTTCGCCATCTTGTGACGGGAGAGCCAATTTTAATTGACTATACTCTGTTTTTAGTGAAAGATCCAGTTACGAATCAGCCTATAGGCTTGGCAACTATTAGCCGCGATATTCGCGATCGCAAATGCACCGAACAGCGTCTTTTAGAACAAACTCAGCTATTACAAAGTGTCTGGGAAGGCGTAGACTACGGCATTTTTGTCTTTGATGTTTTAGATAACGGTCAAGAATTCCGCTTTGTCGATTATAATCCGGCGATCGCTCGTAGCAGAACTGTAGATATGCCAAGCATCTTGGGTAAAACTTTAGCGGAAGCGATGTCTAAGGATATGGCTGCACTTTACCGTCAACATTATGCAGAGGCTGTCCATTCCGGTACAACTAGCTTTTTTGAAGAACATTTTTGTGCTAATGGCCAAGAAACCTGGTGGTCTGTCAGTGTCACACCTTTAAAAGATAGTAGTTCGCGCATCCATCAAATTGTCGTCACCGCCACAGATATTACAGAACGCAAACAAGCTCAAAACGCACTAGAACAACAAGAAATTCTCTACCGTACCATTTTTGAAAATGTTAGTGATGGTATCAACATCATTGATATAGAAACAGGAAAAATTGTTGTCGCTAATCATGCTATTTGTCAGATGCATGGCTATTCTCAAGAGGAATTTGTCAAACTTCAGCCGCCAGAGTTTGTCCATGAAGATACCTTACCAAGATTTGCTGAGTTTATCCGTGACATTAGAGCTGGTAATCAATTTCACGGTCAAGGATTAGATCTACACAAAGATGGCACTTTGATAGATGTTGAGGTATCAGCCAGTCCTATTTTTTACAATGGTAAAATCCATGCCTTGGGAGTCATTAGAGATATTAGTGAACGCAAGCGTTCTGAACTGGCGTTGGCTGAAAGCGAAGCCAAATTCCGCAACCTTGTAGAAAATGCCAATGATGTTATATGGACTACTTTAGTAGATAGTACTATCACTTATATATCGCCAAAATTTCAGGAGATTTTTGGCTACGAAGTTTGCGAATGGTTAAATCAATCATTTGTACCATTGATTCACCCTGATGATTTACCGCAAGTGATGGCATTTCTCAAGCAAATTATTGAGACAGGTGAGAGTATTAATGACATAGAGTTTCGCCATCCGAAAAAAGATGGAACTTGGGGTTGGGTAACATCTAATGCCTCAATTCTCAAAGATGCTGATGGTCAAGTCATGGGATGGCAGGGGATTTTGCGAGATATTAGCGATCGCAAACAAGCAGAAATTCAACTCCAACAACAAACCCAAGAACTAGAAAACACCTTGTACGAACTCAAACAAACCCAACTGCAAATGATTCAAAGTGAAAAAATGTCCAGTTTGGGGCAAATGGTTGCAGGTGTAGCCCATGAAATTAATAACCCTGTTAACTTTATTCATGGTAATCTTTCTCATATTAGTGAATATACTCAAGATTTAATAAATCTCGTAGCACTATATCAACAATATTATCCTCAACCGCCAGAAGAAATTGCCGATGTCCTCGAATCTATCGATATAGAATTTCTCATCGAAGACTTAAGTAAAGCCTTGCAATCCACGCGCATAGGAACTACGAGAATTCGAGAAATTGTGCTTTCGTTAAGGAATTTCTCGCGTTTGGATGAAGCCGAAGTTAAAGATGTAAATATTCACGATGGCATTGATAGCACTATTATTATTCTCCACAATCGTTTAAAAGCACATTCAGAACGCCCAGAGATTCAAGTTATCAAGAAATATGGTGATTTACCGCCTGTGGAATGTCATGCAGGACAATTAAATCAGGTATTTATGAATATTCTTAGTAATGCGATTGATGCTTTAGAAGAACATAGTCAGCAACAATTGCAAACAGGAATTTCTGTTAATTCCAGGATTATTTCAATTCACACAGAAGTAATTAATAACAATTGGGTGCAAATTTGTATCGCTGACAATGGCCCGGGAATTAAACCAGAAATTTGTCAGAAGTTATTCGATCCCTTCTTTACGACAAAGCCAGTTGGTAAAGGTACAGGCTTAGGTTTATCTATTAGTTATCAAATTATTACTGAAAAGCATGGCGGTAAATTGTGGTGTGAATCTACACCAGGACAAGGAACAAAATTTATCATTGAAATCCCCATAATTTATGTCAATAGATAAGTATGTTGGGGTCAACAGTCAACAGTCAACAGTCAACAGTCAACAGTCAACAGTCAACAGTCATTTATCTCCCTTGTCCTCCTTGTCTTCCCTTCCCTGCCTGCATAGCGATTAGTTATTTTTTGAATTGGAAGTCACCACAACCTATTTGGAATTGCTGTAGATGATTAAACAAAGTACTCTTTGATACGTGGTGTTAGCCCGAATAATGTCAAAAGCGCGATCGCACTCAGCGCTACTGTAGCTTTAAGTTCAAAACCTTCGAGATCGCGAAAGCCTTGCTTGATTGCTTTGTCGAAAGCAGCTTGGTTAATATCAAAAGCTTTTTGATTAGTTGCTTTCAACTGTTCAAACGCCCAAATTGACTGTCCTGGGTTATTACCTAAGGATAAAGCGATCGCTTGTTGATGTTTGCCGCTTTTTTCTAAATCGCGAATTTGGCGATCGATTGTCAAATAAGTGCCCAAACTCGCCAGATTTGCTAATGTCGCTGCTTTTTCACCTGTAAAAACAATATTTTTCAGTTCATCAGCTAGGTAACCTGTAAACCCATCAACTTTGGCATACTCATATTTATAAGCTTCTACTACTGACTCAATAGTCTTTCCTGGCGGTACTTGGGCAATTTGAGCGATATTTTGTCCAAAAGCTTGTTCGTGGCTGCTAGCAAAAGCTGTATCAAGTAAATAGCGACTTTTGGCAGTATTAGCGATATAGGCGATCGCTCTAGCTTGGCGTAAGGTATGCATAGAAGTAAAAGCGTCTTCTGTCGCTACTCTCAGGTTTTGGGAAGCTGATAACAACGCGCCAGCAGTATAATTTAACAAGCCAAGTGCGATCGCAGTAGCTAATAACAGCGCTGGATTAAAAGTGCGACGCATCCGTTGGCTGAGAAATATTTGTAGCCAACCCAGTAAAACAATCAGTGCTAAACCAATTAAGAAAATAGAAAATATATAATTTTGTGTGGCAACTTTTTTTTGAGTGTAAGTAGCGTCTAAAGCTTGCAGATTTACCTTATCTAACTCATCGGCTGCGGGGAGAAGGGTTTTATCCATGATTTCGCTAGCAGCACGATAAGCAATCAGCATGGCATTATTATCCCCACGGGCGTGAGAATCTCTCGCTTGCTGGATTTTAGCTAAGTAGTTACCTAAAGCCAATTGCATAGTTTCAATTTGTTTGCGTTCTATATCTCCAAATGAGATACTTTCAGCCGCAGCTACTAACCTTTCCGTAACTCTTAAATATCGTTCTTCGTAACCTTTAATAGCATCTTGGTTTTGTCCCGTTGGTACTAACAATTCGTTCACAACATTAGCATCCATCCCCGCCAGCCCATCTTTTAGGCGTTGCGCTGTGACGATACTGGGGGTGGAATCTTGTCCTACAGTTTTAATCGCCTGTCTTTGCGCCTGCACTCCGCTAATAATACTAATTAGTAGTAAGACGCTGGATATCCAGGTTAGATATAAACCACTTTTGAGCAATTGCGGCGTCGTCAGTCCGCGAATAGCTTTATTTGAAACTGCAATAATTTTACTCATATTGGGTATGGGGCATGGGGCATGGGGCATGGGGCATTTGTGACTTATTTCAGCGAATTGCTGCGATCGCAATTCTTGTCCAATGTCCTAAAGTGAATTCATCGCCATCTTGTAGAGAAATATCTACCATTGGTTTTAACTCTACGCCTTTGAATTGCGTACCGTTAGAAGAACCAATATCGCGCAGGGTGAATGTACCATCTGCTTGACGGTTTAATAAAGCATGGCGGTGAGAAACTGCGCCGTCAAAATCTAGAGCAATTTCTGGATGAATGGCTCTAGCTTGACTATTGCGACCGATAAGGTTAGTTTCCTTTTCTAATGGAAAAACTATCGGCGCTTGTGCTGTTGGGGGTTCTGGACTTTCGGGATGACGCAGAGATGGATCGATTGTCACTACCAATTGCCAACCAATAATCGGGGATGGGGGAGTAGAAACAGATGCTTGTTTTTGTGTTACCTTTTCTTCTTGGGGAATTTTAGCGATCGCTAATTCTCCATGTGCTTGAGTAACAAAGTTATAACCACAAATCTCGCAATAGTCCCCACTGTCAACCTCGTGAGGCGCACTACAAGCTGGACAGGTTTCAATATTTACTGTTGTTTTAGCTATTTTTGGTTCAGCTATACCGAGAATTTTGGCACCACACTCCGAACAAAAATCTGATTCTGTGGATTCGTGACCTTTAGGACATTGATATATAGGCATGGTCAATAGTCATTAGTCATTTGTCAATAGAGACGCGATTAATCGCGTCTGTACAATAATCATTTATCATTTGTGACTTATTTGTTTCTGTTCCTTCTGCCTTCTGCCTCCTGCCCTCTGCCTTTTTTCACTCACTAAGACTTAGGAATGCGAGTAGTTTTTGTAGAACGAGTTTCTAATGCCATCGCGTCTTCCTTGGCTACATCTCGCTTTAACCGCACTGTACCTGTAGGTGCATCTTCCACATCAACAACAGTTTTGAGCAGTTTGGCTGTGGCTTCATTCCCAGATTCATGAGCTAATTTCACAGCTTTACCTAATTTGGCGGTAGCAACTTCAATATCGCCCTTAGCACGAGCTTCTAATCCTTCTTGAATTGATTGCGCTAGTTCTGCTTGTCCGGTATAGTGCGCAACTCGCTTATTAATTTTGGTAGATTTGGCTTCGTCATCTGTCCAAGTTGCCAAAATTCGGGCTTCTGCAACTTTTGTTTCTACACCATTAACGGTGTAAACTAAGCTGGCGCGACCAGCTAACATTTCATCACCCACATTACCGGCATTAACTTCGATGCAAAAGTGGTAATCGCGGGACTCATCCCTACCCCAAGCACCAGTAGGATATTCCAACATCTGTGGTTTAACTGCTTTACCACGCTGTGTTAAATCAACAATATCTGGACTCACCTGTTTGCAAAATAGTACCTTAGCTCCTTGGGGCGTCCACAAACGCATAGTGACATCGCTGACATTCTTACTCATAGCTTTTGCTAAAATTGCCTGAAAATCAGCTTCAATCATTGCCGCATCGGGAATAATATCAGTCGTTCCCAGCAGTTTCCCAGCGATTTGTTGGAGTTGAGCAACCCGCCAATCAGTCCCCACACCCCGGCAATCGCACTGAAATACACCCTCACATTGCTGTAAAATCTTCTGCAGTGCTTGCTCATCTGTATCATCATTCATGCCATCGGTGAGTAGTAAAGCTTGGCGCACAGCATCGGGTTTCTTGTTAAACTGTGCCAGCGCTTCAGTTAACCACTTAGACATGAGCGTACCACCATTAGCCAGGATTCTTTTAATTGCGGCGATCGCTTCTTCTTTCTTTTCAGGTGTAGCTTTAGACACCGGGAAAACTACACTCGCTTTACTAGAACCCGTGACAATAAAAAAGTAAGCATCCTCTGGTAACAAACTCACAACTTTTACCATTGCATCCTTAGCAGCGTGAATTTTACCGCCGCCCATTGAACCAGAGACATCACAGATAATACCAAAAAGTCTGTCATTACCAGTAGAAACGGGTACACCATCACCCTTTTCCACGCTGACAGTCATGATCGCATGAACTTCTTTAGCACCTTCGTGTAAATATTGGTTTTGAAAAACTTCCGCTTTGAATTGGTTTGACATATTAGGGGCTAGGGGTTAGGAGCTAGTGGTTTATCGCCAAAATTTTGATGAGTTTACTCATTCTTAATATTTCTTCTTTTCTTTCTTCATTTTCTTCTTCGTGTACTTCGCGTCTTCGCGGTTCGTTTTTTACACCATAATTGAGCTTATAACGCCAAAACAGCCACCGTAATATTGTCATGTCCGCCACCTTGCCGCGCAAACTCCACCAAACTCCGAGATACACTCATCGCATCTTTACCAGGCGATCGCGCTACTAACTGAGCTAATTCCTCAGCTTTTGGAGCATAATTCCATAATCCATCACTACATAAAAGCAAATATCCCGACTCAGGAATCGTAAAATTGACTATTGAAGGTGTAGCATCCGCAACTGCATCTGCTCCTAGCCAGCGAGTAATCGCATGAGCTTGAGGAGATTTTCTCGCTTCAGCTTCGCTCATTTCTCCTGCGGCTACCACCTCATATAACCAGGAATCATCCCGAGTTAATTGTTGGGAAGCCTTACCAGAAATCCAATAAGCACGGCTGTCACCTAACCAACCAATAGTAACGGTACGGTTATATACAATCGCAGCCACAATAGTAGTTGATGGTGGATCGGAATTTACACCAGATATACAAGGAATATTACATACAGAATCGAGCGCCGCAGCAAAGGCGGATTTAATCGCTAACTCTGGTTTTTCTCCACTTTGCCAAACATGAGCTAATTTCCCAGCCGCAGTTTCAGCAGCATTACGAGCCGCTAAATCTGGTTGTTCCGCGCTAGAAACACCATCGCAAACTACGAGAATATTTACCTGGGAGTCATTAATCTGGTGTAGAGCCAAAAAATCTTCATTGCGGTGATGTCTCAAACCGCGATCGCTCACTCCCGCTAACTGTGAATTAATAATTATTTCGATGCGATCGCTCTTTTTGGCTTCCCTGCGAAATCCGCAATTACTACAGTAACCATCAGTATCAATGGCTTCTATTCCCGCACCGCATTTTTCACAGCCTTGTGTATTTGTTGGCGGTTTACTAGCGGTTAAAGGCGTACCGCATTCCTCACAAAATTTGTCCCCTACTAGGACTGAAGCACCACATTTTGGGCATTGCATAATTATTATTGGGCATTGGGCATTGGGCATTGGGCGGAGACGCGATGAATCGCGTCTCTACAATTGTCTGCTGACTTAAATGAAAGTCCTTGGGCGTATGCGGTTGGCTTGATCAACTAAGTGGATTTTCTCTTTACCTGTAGCTAGGTGTGCCATGTCTCGCAAGGCTTTTTCTAGTCCTTGGCGCAGATGTTTTTCTTGCAGGGGTTGTCCTAAAATCTTCATACTAGGAGTAACTTTTAATTGCTTTGAGGTGAGTAAATTTAAGGCTGTTTCTAGAACTTGTTGAATGAGCCGATAGCGATCCATTCCTTCTAAAGTTAGGGTTTCAATCGCAGAGGAAGCTGTTTGTAGTTCTTGAAAACTGGGAATATCGCGATCGCGGTTGATTAAAGTCCGAGCAATTTCGACTCGCGATCGCATAAATAAACTAGAACTTGGCGGTACTCTTCCTAAAGCGGCGACTGCTCCTTGGCGATCGCCTGTTGCTGACAAACAACGGGCTAAACCAAAGGCTGCTGTCACATAGCTGGGATCTGTACGGATAACTAACTCGTACATCTTAATTGCTAGTTGATAATTTTGCGCCTGTTCTGCGGCTAAACCTAGCGCCAATTTGGGTGCTAACTCTCCCGGTAAGTCAAAATAAACTTGATCGAAAGCTTTTTGCGCGGCTTGTGCTTGATTGTGCGCCATTAAAGCCCGCCCCCGATACCAAAAAATGCGCCAATCCCACGGATCTTTAGCTTCGAGTTTGGCTAAGGTTTGCTCTGCTTCGGCAAAATTCAACCCCTCAATCAAGCTATTGGCTAACCGCAGTAATGCTTCGCGGGAATCAGGAAATTGCTTGACGACTTCATCTAAACTCATTGCCCGTTTCATCGGATCGGCGATCGCGCTAGCATTTAGCACAGCATTAAATCCAGGATCGTTAGCATCTAAGATTGGTAACGGTAATTGTTCATAATCTGGTTTAATTGGCTCCAAACTACCACCGTAAGTCAGCGCTAGCATATCTCCCCCTAACACATGACTAGCAGCTGGACGAGGAATATTAGTTTCCAGGGCGACAACTTCCCGCAGTACACCCAATAATTGATCCGCCATTTCATCGGCTGATTGAAAGCGATCGTCAGGATTTTCCGCAGTGGCTTTAATTAAGAAGCGATACAGAGATTCTTGTTGCCCAAATAACGGTTCTTCTTCAGGACTGGGTAATGTATACAGGTGTTCTTTACTAAAGCCTTTAATATTAGTCAGCAATACTGCCAAAGTTCTGCCAACAGTAAATAAATCGGATACGACTGTCGGCCCTTCACCTGCTTCTGGGGCGCTATAACCTACTGTACCGTAAATATCGCCATCTAAATCCTCAATTCGGCGCACGCCACCCAAGTCAATTAACTTCACATCGCCGCCTTCAACCATAATATTGTCTGGTTTGAAGTCGCAATATACCATGCCTAAAGAATGTAAATAAGCAAAAGCACTGAGAATGCGGTGAATATAAGCGATCGCTTCCGCTACAGGTAAAGGCCCCCGACTTTTACGAATTTCCTTGAGAGTTTTACCGCCAACATATTCCATGACAATAAAACCCTCAGTACCGTGATTCACAAAGTTGTAAATTCCTACGATATTGGCGTGTTTTACGGCTGCGAGGAATTGTCTTTCGGCTACAGCTACGGCTGCACTAGCTGCATCTTCTGTATTCAGAAGTCCTTTTAAAACGACATAGCGAGAGAGAGTTTTATCGAAACCTAAATAAATCCAGCCTAAACCACCATAAGCGATCGCACCTTTAACTTCATATTGTCCGACAACCAAATCCCCAGGATTCAGACTAGGAATAAACGAATATTTCTGTCCGCACTTGCTACAAAATCCCTTTTCCCGGCGCAACTGGTGATTGCAATTACTACAAAAACGCTTATTCTCTGGCACCATTGGGTTAAGCAGAATCGCCTTTTCTGGATCGGTGGAAGGTAATTCTGGTACAGAGATTAACCCAGCACCTAATTGTCTGCGACTACTGCGAGCAGAAGTGCCACTAGTACGCCGCGAACCCTTAGAACGGTTAGTTAACGGCGAAGAACCCGTACCCGTAGTCACCGGAGAACTTCTCGCAGTAACATTTACACTTTGCTTTTGGCTGACAGGGGCAGATTTTACCGCCGCCAACCCACAGACATTACAGTAACCATCTTCAATCATGCCAGTACAGGCATTTCTCGTACAGCGATCGCCGTTCATTTAGGTCTCCTAGTCATTTGTCATTTGTCATTTGTCATTTGTGAAGAGATAAGGGTGAAATTTCGAGATAAAAAGCTCAACTTCCGAGATAAAAGGCTCAACTTCCGAGATAAAAGGCTCAACTTCCGAGATAAAAGGTGCAACGTTCGAGATAAAAGGCTCAACTTCCGAGATAAAAGCTTCAACGTTCGAGATAAAAGGCTCAACCTTCGAGATAAAAGGCTCAACCTTCGAGATAAAAGGCTCAACTTCCGAGATAAAAGGTGCAACATTCGAGATAAAAGCCTCAACAGCCATCATCAATTCATTACCCACCTTCTCCCCCTTGTCTCCCTTGTCCTCCTTGTCCCCTTTGCCTCCTTCCACGCCCCATGCCCCATGCCCTATGCCCTATTCCCCATACCCCAATTCAACCGCTTCTCATACTGAGAGACTAACTCAGCCGCCTTATCTAAAGCCGTGGGGCGCGTGTATAAAATTTGCTTTGCTTGTGCAGCTATATCGGATAGTTTGCCATCTTCAATTAATCCTTTAGCTAATGCTTTAGCTTGGAGAGCATCTAAACGTCCTCGTAACTCCTGACGATTGGCTAAAAGGGCGCTATTAGCAGTAAATACTTGTTGTTCTGATGCTATGTAAGCTTGCGCTTTATCGATCCAATTCTCTAAACCGATGATAACTGGATTGACTAACCCCTCCGCTAGCTTAGTTTCTAACCTAGTTAACCATTGAGTCAGGGCATTTAACTCCTCAGGCGTCAATGAAGGCGATTTGATTAAATACCCCACGATTTTCTCCTGAGTTTCCGCAAAAGTAACTAGAGAATTTGCCTGGATTGTAGTTAATTTTTCTAACAAATCGCGAGCGATCGCCAATCTTGCGCGAATTTGACGTTGCTGTTTCAGTGCTTGTTCAACAACTGACTTTACTTTTACCAACATCGGCTGAATTTGTTGTTCAACCTCCACCCTCACCCCTAGAGGATCTTCTTCTACTCTTTGACGCAAAGATGCGATCGCAGTTTGAATTTGTACCAGTTCATCAATCACTTGACTATCTAAGAATTCTGCTGAGTTTTGCAGTGCGTAAATTTGCGATTCTGCATCTGCCAAAATGTTATCTAGATGATTCCAAGCCTCATCCACAGCTAAAACAGCATCCCTAGCCACAGAAAAAGCGTGAGTCATCACTTGTAATAACTCCCCAGGTGCGATCGCATTTACTGTATGAGTAGCACTCAGCAATTCTCTTTGTGCAAGCGGCGTATGTACTGCTGGTAAATCAATGGAAGCACCTATCAACAGTTGTTTAATCTCATCAATCTTGTCTGCGCTGGCTAAAAATCGTGGTAATTGCTGACGTAACTTACTCGCCTTCTCCACCACCTGCACTAATAAGTCGAAATATTGAAACAAATCATTCATCGCCTCCAGTGCCGGAGTCACCCTTATCGCCGTAATTCCCGCCAAACTTAGCTGAGGATAGCCAGAATAACCACAAAGCCTTTGATATGTAGACTGTTCTTGTAATTCCAGGAGATTTTGGCTAGCCGCATTAATTTTCTGCTGCCAATCAGCCAAAAGTTGGTCGATTTCATCTATCACAGCGCAGACTCCCGTATTCAAGAAACTGTTGCACTCAAGAGCGATCGCTATCTGCTCACAAAGTATTATCTGTACTTTTGCTTTATAACAACCATTGGTTAACGAAAGTTGAAGATTTTTACCTTTCCTGAGAATTACCGCCTCCCTTGCTAGAAATGCACCTAATGATTTTGAGATATATAGAACCTCAAAAAACCTCAGCGTACCTTCGCGCCAACCTCAGCGTACCTTTGCGTTAAAAAAATAAATTTCCTCCTCCCAAGCCAGAGTAGAACAAACCCTGCCTTCAAAGTTCGGTTTCACCAACCCTCCCAAAATCAACAACCCGATAAATTAATAAATAAATCAACCGCAATTGAAGTAAAAAACATGAGTAACCTTTCCCCTCGCCAGCCAGATTACTTTGAATCGCCAACCCAAAACAATAACTTGTTGCAATACATACAATCATTAAATCCCCAAACAGTTGCTCAACTTTCTCGACCCACATCACCCGAAGTATTGCGTTTAATTCAACGCGCCATTGTAGAAATGTTAGGTAATTTACCCAATGACAAATATCAGTCCTTAATTACCACCAGCCGCGAAGAACTAGGTAGACTCTTAGGTTCCGCAATGGTAGACGGTTATTTCCTCCGCAACGTCGAACAACGCCTAGAAATGGAAAAAACATTACAACTTACAGGTATTACCTCCACAGAACCTGACAGCCATAATGCTTAAATTATTATTACCTTCCTCACTCAAAACCCAAAAAATAAATAGAGATGAGAGACCAATAAATCTCTCATCTCCCTAATCCCAAAATCTCTAAAATTCGTCAACAAATTCTCACCAGCCTCCGTAATTACGAATTACGCATTACGAATTACGAATTAACATTATCGCTTATTAGAAGGTTGCCAACCGCGACGTTCCAACAATTGTCGCACCTCTGGACTGGGATTATAGTTATAGCCATAAGATGAGCGTTCTGAATCATCCATAATTTGAGGTGTCAGCATCACAATCACCTCTCTACGTTCATTACTTCTGTTAGTTCTTCTAAACAGCGAACCAATTAAAGGTAAGTCACCTAAGATAGGAATCTTAGAAACACTAGTTCTATCTTGGTCTTGAATAATACCTGAGAGAATCAGCGTTTGACCATCTCGCAAGCGAATCATCCCAGAAGTCAAAGAGCGTTCAGATACTAAAATGATTTGGCCATTTCCTGTATTTTCAGCAGCGGTAGGTGCGCTGACAGTAGGAGCAACCGAGAGAGAAACAAAACCATTGTCATCAATACGTTCAATTTTTACATTCAACGTCAGACCAACTTTTTGTTTATCTATTGTTCTCTCAGTTCTTGAGCCGCCTGAAGTATCCGTTGTTTGAATAGTTATGTTCCCCACAACTTCCTGAGTTAGATTGACAAGTGCTTGCTGACCTTCTTGCACAATTAAAGTTGGGTCAGTCAAAATCTTGGCATTACCATTTGTCACCTGAGCTTGCAAACTAGCAAGTAAACGTTTGGGGAATTGGTACAAAGACGGAAGAGCTGTTGTAACTGTACCAAGAGTACCCCGTGCGACACTTGTTGTTCCATCAGCATTCCGCGTTACAACGGTATCAGTAGCTGGAGTGATATTAGAGAAACCTGGTTGTAGCGGATTGGTACTACTCGGAGCAATAGGTTGATAAAAGGTTCCACTTCCAGGGTTTTGGGTTCTCGTGGTTGTACCATCTGGATTCACTACTATAGTACCTGGGGTAGTCCCAGGAATACTGATACCGCTATTAGGATCAATAAAAGGTGTTCCTGAAACAGGGTTAGTAATAACTGGAGTTTCACTTACACTTCTTGATGCTTCAGTAGCGCTAGCAGGTCTAGAGCCACCAAAATTGAAAGATGCTGCACCACCATCCACAGCAAAGAAGTTGTTCCCTGCACCAAAAGAAAAGCTCGTGTTGTAATCCTGCGTCCCTGTGAGATTCACATCCACAATTTTGACATTAACCACCACTTGACGACGGCGGATATCAAGCTGAGTTAATTGCGCCATCGCAATATCAATCAGCCTCGGAGAACCAATCAAGGTAATAGAATTAGTGCGCTCGTCTCCTAAGGCCTGTAAACCTCTTAGTAATGGATTAGAGTCTTTAAAATCAACTCTTTGAGTTTCTAATTTAGTTTCTGTAGTCGTCTGAGTTTGGGTAACTGCGGCGGCTGAATTACCTACAGGAACAGCACTGACACTAGTAACCAATCGTTCACGGCTAATGGCACTTTCTGCACCCATACCGACTAAAAAGTTGAGCGCCACACCCACTGTTACCTGATTCAGACGCAGACTACGCATCACGGTGTCACGGGTAGAAGTAGGCAGCTTTGACCCTACAAAAATAGTCCGCCCACTCCGATTAGCCTCTAAACCACTCAAACGCAAGACGTAATTAAACACATCTTGAACAGGTTCGTTTTCTATATCTAAAGAGATGGTTTGAGAAATAGCTTGTCCACCGGCATTAGTACCGCCACCTGCGCCTTCTCCACCTATATAGGCGAGGTTTAAACCAGCGGCGCGAGCTAGTAGTGACAACACCTCCCGCACTGGTGCATCTCTAAGTACTAACCGCGGGACACGTTCTTGAGTAGCTAGGTCAATCGTACTGGGAGAAGCATCAGTATTAGAGATAGCAATATCTCCTACTGGTGGAGCCACAGCTCTAGGTAAGAAAGGCGGCCCTTGATATACAGGTTGACCAGGGCCAGCTGGTTGTGCAGGCTTCCCATCAATCGTCACTTCCGGATTGGGGACTAGAACACCTGACGGTTGACCTGGTTGGGATGGGGTAGTAGTAGATGGTGTAGTCGATGGTGGAGTTGCTGCTGGTGTTGGTGTTGACGCTGTCGTACCAGCAGCAGGGCTAAAGCTAAGAGTAATACCATTATCTTTTCGCACTACAGGCTGATTGCTAGGGGTATTATTGCTTCCAGTTACCACCACCCGGACGCTATTAGCATCAAGCTGAATAATTTCGACGGAGGCAATTCCCGAAGTGGGGTTATCTTTACGGAAATTATTGCCTTGTGGTAAACGTAGTTGAGTATTAATAATATCTGTAACTAGAGCTTTACCTCTTTTTGTTGTGAAAATTTGTGGGCGCGAACCTGAGGAGGTTTTTAAAACGACATTAATTCCGCCATCAACTGGATTTAGCTGTACATCAGTAATCTGACTAATATCTGCCCAAACCGGTTGAGCCGCCAAGAAGATAAATGCGGCAGTGCCCAATAATAAATTATTACCGTGAAGCTGTTTCACAGTTCATTCCTCACCTAATAAAACCTTGTTGACAAATAATTTTTGAGTAGGTATATTTCAACCTGTTTTACCCATAAAAGGTTGACGGGCTGGGGATTAGGGTTATTTCCTGGCTTTTTTGTGACTAATTGCTGTTACTTCTTAGGCGGGGTAGCTGCTGCTGCTGCTGCTGCTATTTCCTCTGGAGTAAGTGGCATTAATGCTTGTAACTGGAAATTTGTATTAATTGAGGTGAGAAAAGCAGTTGGCTTTTTTGCACCTTGGTCGGACGACGATTCAATGGGTATTCTTTCCAAATTTGATTGATAATCTTTGACGATCAACAATGGCTGTAAACGCTCAATATTCCGCAGAATTGATTGCGTTTGTTCATAAGTACCAACAATTTGAATATTGACGCTGCTACGTTTTAGCTTGCCATCAACTTGTAGCCCCAGACTGCCATCTACTATCGGTTCTGCTTTTTGTGATACTGGTGCAAATTTTTTCAGTTCACCTCTGACACCAGTGGCAGAAACTTGAGCATTGGTAGTTTCCACTAAGCGATTCAAATCTAGTAACAATGTATCTAAGGTTTTTTCACTAGCAAATAAACTTAAAACCTGGACTTGTTGCTGTTTTGCCTGCTCTAGTTCAGCCTTTACCTGATCAATTTTTTTTAGGCTAGCTTTTTTTTGATCGACTTGTCCTTGTAGTTCACCAATTTTTCCTTGCTGTTGTTGATAGCTATCCCAAGCAGGCATTACCATATTCAAGACAACATATAAGGCTCCAGCAATACCCAAAACCGCTACTAAAATACCAATCAGTTGGGGGGTGATACTAATGCCAAACAGCTGTTTACCACCTGAAGATTCACTCAATTCCCCATTATTTTCTGCAAAATTAAAATCTTCACTCACCGTCATTTGGCAATGACTCCTGTTTGTTGCATACTACGAATTCGTGCCACCAATCCTACTGTGCCTTTCTGCTCCAGTTCTCGGATTAATTCCGAGGCGGGAACATCGCTCAAGCTTGATTGAATAGTGTATTTAACCACTCGAAGCGGCGGAATTTTTTTACCCTCTTTAGCATTAACAGCTGCTGGTTGTACTGGTGCATCCACTAAATCTGCTGTCACAATTTTGCTTTCTGAGGACTTTAAAAATCTCGACTGTTGCAAACTGAGCAAGAAATCATTGACATCGTTGAAAGAGCGTGCCATTCCTACAATTTCTATGCCACCAGCCGGATTACCTGCTGGTTGACCTGCTACTGGGGCTGTAGATGCTATTTGCTTGATGTTTTCAATTTGCACTTTAGCTGGAATGCGATCGCGCAAATCTTGTAACATAGCTGACCAAGGGCGAATTTGGTCAAACACTGACACTAAAGCTTGTGTCTCTCCTTTAACTTTGTTAGTCTCTTCTTTAATTTTGTTAATATTTCCAATTTCTGTGTCTAACTTCTTGTTTTCCTCATCTAGTTGTGCTATTTTTTGCTCTGACTCCACCACTTTCGCTTGTAACCACCACAAACCACCTACCGCCGCAGCAGGGAAGCAAATGCCTAATGCTACTCCCACATATAACGGTGTTAAATTCCCAGTCGGGAATTTAATTCCAGGTTTTTTACTGGTATTTTTTTGGTAATTTGGGCGGTCTTTGAGAAAGTTAATATCCAGACTGTACATTCTGTTAAACCTCCCTCATTCCTAGACCTAGTACTGTCGCTAACCCAGAGCGTTGTACTACAGGGTACTTTTCGTCGTTAATTTCTAAGGATAAAGATGCTATTGGATCGATTTGGGCAGTTGGCAAGCTTAATCTTTGGGTGAAAAACTCATCTAGCTGTTGTAGCCCACCACCAGGGCCAGCCAGAAAGATTTGTGCTATCTCTAGGTTTTCACTCTGATTGAGATAAAAATCGATGGAACGCCGCAGTTCGTCAGTTAGTTCTCCCAAAACTCTTAATATAGCTGCCATACCTGGATTGATGTCGGTAAGACCAGTTTTTCCAGCCTCTACAGGAGTTGCCATAATCGCCATGCCTTGCAACAATTCCATATCTCGCGTAGTTGGTAAACTCATTGCTTTTGATAAGGCATGTTGCATTTGATAAGTGCCTATCGGTACAGTTCGCGAAAATTGGGGTACACCATTGACAATGATGGCGATTTCTGAACTGTCAAACTCGATATCGACTAATACTGCTGCTTCTTGGGGGCCAAATTGTCGCAGTTGATCGCGAATTGTGCGAATGAGCGCAAAACTGTTAATCTCTAAAACATCAATTTCTAATCCAGCTTGCTCAAATGTATTTATGTATGTGTCCGTGACCTCCTTACGTGTAGCTACTAATAGTACTTGTACCTTTTCTATCCCATCTTCGTCTACAAAGTAGCCGAGTTTTTGGTAATCTACATCAGCTTCTTCACGGGGATAGGGTAAATATAAAGCTGCTTCATGGTTGAGTACCATTTCCCGCAGTTCTTTATCATCTAACTCGGCTGGTACAGGTATTAAACGTACAATTGAATCTCGTCCTGGTACAGCAGTCGCAACCCGAGAAGCTTTGATTTTATTGTCATTCAGCGCTTGCTGAATTAACAGCGCCATTGCTGGCGGATCGACAATTTGACCATCGGTAATTAGTCCTTCAGGAACTTCTACCGATACTAAGGCTTCTATTTTAAAGCCTTGACGCTGTTTGCGTAATTGAACTATATTCACACGTTCAGGTGCTAGTTCAATACCGACTCCTTTATTCGATTTGCCAAACAGACTATTGAAGCTTTTCACCACTTTCTTGCCCGTCGCACTGCTAAATTGAAAAGTTAAATGATACTAAAAAACTATCTTGGTACTAGGTAATTGATTTAGCCTATAATCTCGACAATTCTGCATAAGCTTTTCGTTCAAAGCAAGCGTAAATATACTAGTAAAATGTTTAAAATTCACAAATTCAAGCGTCTTTCTGTATTTGTACTGCTAGGTTTATTAACTAGCTGGATTGTTAGTTGCAGCACGGGTAAAGTTGCTACAGAAACAAAACAATCTGTGGCACAAGGAGCAAAGATTGAGTTTTGGACAATGCAACTTCAACCTCAATTTACGGACTATTTTCAAAACTTGATTGCTCGTTTTGAGTCACAAAATCAAGGTATAAAGATTAATTGGGTTGATATACCCTGGGCTGCGATGGAGAACAAAATCTTAACAGCTGTATCAGGGAAAACGCCACCTGATGTTGTCAACCTCAATCCGGATTTTGCGGCGCAACTTGCAGGACGAAATGCTTGGTTGGATCTAGATACTAAAGTTCCACAAGAAGTACGTTCCTCCTATTTGCCCAATATTTGGAAAGCCAGCACAATCAATGGTAAAAGTTTTGGTATTCCCTGGTACCTCACCACTCGGCTAACCATTTATAACACTGATTTGTTAAAACAGGCAGGTATCAACAAATCACCGAGTACTTACGCAGAATTAGCCCAAGCTGCCCAACAAATTAAAGATAAAACTGGTAAATATGCCTTTTTTGTCACTTTTGTACCGCAAGATTCCGGAGAAGTATTAGAATCTTTTGTGCAAATGGGAGTCACCTTAGTAGATACCGAAGGGAAAGCAGCTTTTAATTCTCCTCCAGGAAAAGCCGCTTTTCAGTATTGGGTGGATTTGTATAACAAAGGATTGTTGCCGAAAGAGGTATTAACTCAAGGTCATCGTCATGCTATTGATTTATATCAAGCTGGAGAAACAGCATTTTTGGCTTCTGGGCCTGAGTTTCTGAAAACGATCGCCAATAATGCACCAAAAATTGCTCAAGCTTCCGCGATCGCACCGCAAATTACCGGCGATACTGGGAAGAAAAATGTTGCTGTGATGAATGTAGTCATCCCCAAAGATAGTAAGTATCCAGATGCGGCAGTAAAATTTGCCCTATTTCTCACTAACGATCAAAATCAATTAGCTTTTGCTAAAGCGGCTAATGTTCTGCCCTCTACAGTTAAATCACTTACTGACAGCTACTTTAAAGATGTTACAGCTAATGCCACAACTGTAGAAAAAGCTAGGGTTGTCAGCGCCCAACAACTACAACAGGCGGAAATATTAAAGCCGAATTTGAAAGACATTAAAAAATTGCAAACGACAATTTATGAGAACTTGCAAGCAGCTATGTTAGGAGAAAAAACTGTAGATAAAGCTGTAGAAGATGCAGCGCAAGAATGGAATAATCGGGTGTAGGGCATTGGTAATACCAATTCAAAATTCAAAATTCAAAATTCAAAATTAAGAAACTCAGAATTAAGAAACTCAGAATGTATCTGGGTTTCTGGTTTTGAATTTGTTGCTCTATTTTAGAGAATTTGGTTTAAATCTCAAAGCCAAAATAGAAAATTTACAGTTGTTTGCCTTTAGTTACTTCTAGCATTAACTAGTGGGGATTTGGATAACAAACTCAGCACCTTTTCCTGGTTCTGAATAGCATTCTAATTTCCCATTATGTAAGTCAATAATAATTTGGTAACTAATTGCTAAACCTAAACCTGTACCTTTACCTACTTGTTTAGTTGTAAAGAAGGGATCGAATAATTTTGTCCGCACTTTTTCATCCATGCCCATACCATTATCAGCAATCCGAATTTCTAGCCAATTATTCTGTATAACTGCTGTTTGAATTTTAATTTCTGGTTGCTGAATAATTGATTGAGAATCAGTTTTAGCTGCATTTAATATTGCTTCTTCCAAAGAATCAATAGCATTAACTAAAATGTTTATAAATACTTGATTCATGTGTCCGGCATAACAATTAATTAAGGGTAGGTTGCCATAATTTTTACTGACTTTAATTTCGGCAATGTTACCGCCTGCTCGTTTGAGCCGATTATTTAAAATAACTAGTGTACTATCGATACCTTGATGAATATCAACTGCTTTAAATTCAGCTTCATCTAATCGGGAAAAAGTCCTGAGTGATTTAACTATCTCTGTAATTCTCTCTGCTCCTACATTCATAGATTGGAAAATTTTCTCCAAATCTCGCTGGAGAAAATCAAGGTCAATTTCTTTTATTTCTTTTTTAATTGCTAAATCTGGTTCAGGATAATATTGTTGATAAAGTAAAATTAGCCTCAGTAAATCTTGAAAATATTGTTGAGCATAATTTAAATTAGCATAGATAAAGTTGACTGGGTTGTTAATTTCATGGGCAATCCCAGCCACCATTACTCCTAAAGCGGACATCTTTTCCGATTCCACTAATTTCATTTGTAAAGTTTTGAGATTTTTGAGCGCCTCCTCTAACTCATCGCCACGATTTTTCAGAGCTATTTGTGACTCCTCTAACTCAGAAATGACATTTTTGAGGATGTTTTCTCTGACTTCGCTGGCGTTTTCTAGTTGTTGGCGATCGGCTTCCGATCGCTCTAGCTTCTTTTTTAATGTCCGAACATTTTTTTCTAATTCTTTTAGTTTTTTCTCATAGTCAATGGGTTCCATAGTCCCTATTTTGTTCCTAGAAGCAAAGTCACAAAAGTTTCTTGATGATAGTAAGAAGAACCATGAGGTTCTAGAGGCGCAAATTCACCATAGGTATAGAATCCACAAATAGGTATTGCTTGAGCAACGGCATTTTTTACTAGTTGATATTCTTCTTTTGCTCTAGTGCCTAAAAGCCAACGGCGACAGCAACAAGAAAATAATAAAATCGCTTCTGGCTCAGTTCCGGGATAATTTGTTAAAGCAGTTTGGAATGAAGCTTCAGCAGCAGCAATTACCTCATCCCGACGACTATCTGTAACTTGAATTGTGGCATTCTCTGGGACATTACCGAGAAAATTGATGCTACCAGTTTCCATATCGTGTTTATTAGGCACGCGCATATAATAGCGATCGCTATCTCCTTCATATACGGCTAAGGGATGTTCTGCTGTTGGCGGGCGATCGCCTAAATATTTCTGATAATATTCCATTGCTGTTCTACCATCAATTTCGTAAAGGACGGTGCCTTCAGCTTTGGTAACTACACTTTTGCGTCCAATCGGTTGCCAACCACAGGCAATGCCATAAGAAAAATTAATATCTCCGGCAAATATCAAAACTGGTAAAGTATCAGTCAGTACTTGATTGTGAAAAAATTGGTAGGTTTTTTGAAATCTAAACTGATCTCCTGCTGCACCGCCGACAATTGGCATTTGGGAGCCTAAGACTAGTTTCAAACCCTGGAGAATTAACTCTCCATTTGTTGTTGAACCATCTTCTAAATAGCTAGCTGGTAGAGTAATACATAATTTTGGGCTATTAGTCATTTTTGCTGTTGCTTGTTTGACAGCTTGTTCAGCAGCAGCAAAGGGGTTTTCTTTGGCTCCATAACCAATACCAGCACTGATTTCTACAGTATCAGAATAAAACAGCATTAGGGTTACAGAGTCTTGTTGAAACCCTAATACTGAGGAGGTTTCACCATCTGTGGTACAACCTATCAAATCTAGTTCGGGAAATACTTGGTTAATTTCTTTGAGAATTAACTCATGCTCAAAATCAATAGCTGTAAATAAGATACCTGCTTGAGGTATAACTCCTGCTAAATCGTGAACACAATGTTCTAAAACTTCGGCAATTGCGCCTTGAGAATCTGGATCGTCACTGTGACCAACAACTACTTTTAGCATATTTATCTCCTATTAAGTAGAAATTGCTATAGCAGTGTCAAATCAGGTATTTTTCTGCCAGACAATTTCTCAGTTAATTTTGCCCAGAAAATATAGTTGTAGCCACAAATATAAATTAAATTTACATAATAAATTTAAATACTCACTATCAGCGTTTAAACTAAGTAAAACCACAACAACCAACTAGGGAAAAGTCTTTGCTAGTGAAGTTTGTAGCTTTTAGTTGTGAAGCGATCGCACTCATCAAGAGTTCTGATATTTCCAGGAAGTGTGTTTAAGTTATCAGAAATATATGACAATTTGTAATTTTTTTTAATAAACCATTTATTTGACAATACATATATAAATTCAAAGTTGTATTGCCTCAATTATTTATTGGCGAGAAAATGTCCGATTAAATATAGGGAACCGCACAAGACAACTAAATTGTCTGATGCCGTAAAAGCTGCTTCTAGGGCTGATAATAAATCTGGATAGGATTGGCAAAAACTTAAGTTTGGACAAATATCAGTAGCTAGTTTGGCTAATTTATCGGGACTAGCTGAAGATGTATCCGGTACTGGTACGAGAAATAATTTATCTTCTGGGCGTAATAATACTTGAAAAATATCAGCGTGGTCTTTATTCGCCATCATTCCCATCACCCAAGTCACAGAGGGATGATTGAGACTATCTACATAATCGCGTAATACTTTAGCACCAGCCGGGTTATGGGCACCATCAAGTAATAATGTATGCTTTTGCCAAGTTACCCATTGAATACGTCCAGGCCATTTAGTTTGTCCCATGCCATTAATTATGGCTGTTTGGGAAATGTGCCATCCCTGCTTTTGGAGAATTTCTATAGCAGCTAAAGCTAAGGCTGAATTAGTTAACTGAATTTGTCCTTGTAAAGGTAGGGGATATTGAATAATTTTAGAATTTTCCTGAGTTTGGTATTCAGCCCAGCCGGAGGATATGGAGCGTGCAGGCTGGGGGATGACTACTGGGCATTGTAATTCTCCAATTCGCGATCGCACAACTTCTAGGGCATCTGCTGGTAATTGTCCCACAACCACAGGGCATCCAGGTTTAAGAATTCCCGCTTTTTCTCTAGCAATATCGGCTACAGTCGGGCCTAGTTGTTGCCAATGTTCGCGACTGATGGAAGTAATTACTGTTACTAACGGGTGATCGCACACATTAGTTGCATCTAAGCGCCCGCCCAATCCCACTTCTACCACCGCCACATCAACTTGCTGCTGGGCGAAGTATAACCAAGCTGCGGCGGTAATCACTTCAAATTGAGTTGGCGATTCTTCATTAGGTGCGTTCGCACTTTGCACTTTATGTAATAATTCAGACAATTTTTCTGAGGAAATTGCCTGTTCATTAATACAAATCCGTTCATTCCAATCAACTAAATGGGGAGAAATATAACGTCCTGTACGATACCCAGCCTCAGTCAAAATCGATGAAAGATAAGCACATACAGAACCTTTACCATTAGTACCTGCAACATGAATTACTGGCACTTGCTGATGAGGATTGCCCAGATTATCCAAGAGTTTAACAATCCGTGCAAGTCCTAAATTGATACCAAAAGGTTGGAACGATTGAAGTAAAGAATCAATATCCACAGATTTGAGGAGGATGAATAAGGATTAGGTAGTAAAGGGAACATAGAAAACAAAGGAAAATAATCAATGCCCCATGCCCAATGACGCCAGTTGCTTCAACGCGGGAAACCCGCGCAACGCACTGGCTCCCCAATGCCCTAACATTAACTAACCGACTGTTCCTAGAAAAAGAAACAGCCGGTTAAAAAATGTTAATTTTTATGTAAGTTTAGGCTTCTCTGTTTAAAAAGTTTTGCACTTGTCTTAATGCAGCAGCGCCAATGTTAAATACAGCCCAACCAGCAGCTATAGCGATTGGAGCTAAAACAACTGCTACGCGAAAATCAATGTCCATATTTAGAACCCCTCTGTTAAATAAATTAAACTTTTGTCAACTACTCTCATTTTTATTGTTAGCTGAAGTGGACAATTTTTCCAGTCCCGTTTGTAAAGAATGTTTACAATTTGGGCATGGGGCATGGGGCATGGGGCATGGGGCATGGGGCATGGGGCATGGGGCATGGAACATTTGTTATCCCTGTTATCCTTGTCTTCCTTGTCTTCCTTGTCTCCCTTGTCCCCCAGCCTCATCCCGGCTTGGTAAAGCCAATATCAGTTCCCTTACCGGCGTGAACCAAGGCTAATTTTTGGTATTTTTCAGCGTGTGCGATTAATTCTGCGGCTTCGGTGTCGGTAATTTGGCGGACGACTTTGCCAGGAACGCCCATAACTAAGGAAAATGGTGGTACATCCTTAGTAACTACAGCACCAGCACCAATAATGCTACCAGTGCCTACACGTACACCATCTAAAATGATTGCGCCAATGCCAATCAAACTTCCTCGCTCAATGTAGGCAGAATGTATCACAGCACGATGTCCTACGGTGACACGATCTTCTAAGATAGTAGGAAAGCCAGGGTCACAGTGTAGGATTGCACCATCTTGGATATTTGTGTATTCACCAATATCAATGCGTTCTACATCTGCTCTGACTACTGCTCCATACCAAATGCTTACCCCGCTTTTGATGTTTACTGAACCGACAACGATCGCATTAGCTGCTATAAAAGCAGCAACAGAAAAATCAGGAGATGGCCAGTAAGAAGCTGTAGACACGATAGAATATAAATATGGTACCCAGGAACACTGGAGAAACTCCAACATTTCAGGCTGGTTGCAAAACCAGAATATCACAGGGTCAACTCAAGACTAAAGTCGGAAGTCTAAAGTCTGAAATTCTGAATTCATCCTTTAAACTTCAAACTTCTTTGGTCAACCTTCTATACTGAGGAAGACACTGGTGAATACTGTTCTTGCTATCAGTCAGTAGACTGTGTAGCAATGAGGTGGTAACCCCAATTGGTGGAGCCGAAGTGTAAAATCAAACCCACTGGTGCTGGTGAAGACAAAACTATGTTTCTACGCACTTCATGATGAATCCAGGCTTGCAGTACCCAATATTTGGCCCCGAAATTCAGTGTCCCCACTGTCGCCAAACAATTCAGGCGTTGACGCTTACGGATACCTATTTATGTCCGCGTCATGGGGCTTTTGAAGCTAATCCGAAAACGGGTGAATTAATCCATTTACAGTCGGGACGCCATTGGCGAAAGTGGAATAACGAATGGTATAGACAACATACCCATCCCGATGGTATAAGGTTTGAAATTCACGAAGCGTTGGATAAACTTTATACTCAAGGTTTCCGAGCTACGCGGGTAATTATTGCGCGTCGTTATCAAGAGTTAATGAGTGGTTATTTAGAACGCAGCACTACTTGGCGTTCTGGACAACAACAGACGACGGAAAATACCTCAGCGCGGCTATACGGTTTACCGGTAGAGTTTAGCCCCGATCCCACAGATGAACCCTGTTGGGAAGTGATTAATTTTGATTTGGAAAAAGAGCCTGGTGTCCCTGTACGCTATCCTTATTTCCGATTGTTTGAGTAAAGCGTCAATAGTCAATAGTCAATAGTCCAAAGTCTGGAATTTCTCGACGATTGACCGTTGACCATTGACCATTGACAAATAACAAAATGATGCACCACGCTTCAATTCGGACTGCGAATATTCATCGGGCGATCGCTTTTTACGAACAATTGGGGTTTACAGTTTGCGAACGCTTCACTACAGGCTATACCCTGGCTTGTTGGATGGAAGGATTGGGTGGGAGAATTGAACTAATCCAAATTCCCGAACCGAAACCAGCCCCAGATGCTTTTGCGGATGAGCATTATGTGGGTTATTATCATCTTTCCTTTGATTTAACGGAAATTACACCAGATTTGCCCAGTTGGTTAACTAATTTACAACAACAAGTGGCAACAACAGATTTAGCACCAATAAAAATACTTTTAGAACCGACACAGCAACAAATAGGCGATCGTATTTTTGAAGTGGCTTTTATTGCAGATACTGATGGCTTACCTCTGGAATTTTTGCGAATTTTAGCAAAAATAAATTAATTTCTAGTTTATTTCTCCGATCTTGGCTGGTAGAATATCTTATCTCTATGACTGTGCTGAGGTAAGAGACTGATTATAGGGATTAAACTAGATGAATCACTCAATTTATGTAACTTAGTTTACAAGCATCTGCAAAATCCATGCCTGTGTTTTCTACCTTGTATCGATATCGTTTTTTGTTATTGCTGTTCACTTTATGGATGATTGCGGTATTGTTATTTAGCAGTAAATCTGCTGTTAGCCAACATATAGTTAGATCGCAGCAAATACATGCTCAGTCAATAGTAAATCCACAAGAAAATCTACCCCCAACAGTGACAGAAAACGTCCGCAAGACATTACTCGAAAATGGCCTGACAGTACTGACAAAAGAAGTACATACTGCGCCAGTAGTAACTGTACAAGTATGGTACAAGGTAGGTTCGCGCAACGAAGAATCAGGGCTGAATGGGATTGCGCACCAGTTGGAACATATGATGTTTAAAGGGACGGAAACTCGTCCAATTCAATTTGGCAGGTTATTTAGCGCTTTAGGTAGCGATTCCAACGCTTTCACCAGCTACGATCAAACCGCATATTACGGTACTGCGGAACGCAATAAGCTGAAAGCACTGCTAATTTTAGAAGCAGATAGGATGCAAAAATCAGTAATTGATACCGAACAGCTAGCTAGTGAAAAACGAGTAGTTATTTCTGAGTTACAAGGTTACGAAAATAGCCCAGAATACCGCCTCAATCGGGCTGTGATGCGTGCAGCTTTTCCCAATCATGCTTATGGTTTACCTGTTGGGGGAACAAAAGCCGATGTAGAAAAATTTACAGTCGAGCAGGTGAGAAAGTACTATCAAAAATATTACAGTCCTGACAATGCTGTTTTAGTTATCGTGGGAGATTTTCAAACTGCGCCCACTCTGGAAGTAGTAAAAGAGATATTTGGGAAATTACCGCAGAGTCAACAGTCAACAGTCAACAGTCAACAGTCAACAGTCAACAGTCAACAGTCAACAGTCAACAGTCAACAGTCAACAGTCAACAGTCAACAGTTATCCGAATCTCCTATTGTATTGCGAGAAGCAGGTGCGGGGGAACTGTTGCAAGTCGTTTACCCCTTACCTGATATCAACCATCCAGATGTACCTGCATTGGATGTGATGGATTATATTTTGACAGAAGGGCGAAATTCGCGCTTGGATCGGGTATTGATAGAATCTGGGTTAGCTAGTGATATTGGCGCTTCTGTGACTAGCTTGCGAGAATTTGGTTGGTATGAATTGTTGGTGACAGCAGCTTATAATCAAAGTTTAGAGAAAATTGACTCGGTTTTAAATCGGGCGATCGCGGATTTAGTCAAATCAGGAGTCACAGCAGCAGAAGTTAATCGTGCAAAAACCCAATTAGAAGCTGCGGTAATTTTAGCTAACCGCGATCTCACGAATCAAGCAATGCAATTGGGTAATGATGAAACCACAACTGGTGACTATCGCCATACAGAACGCTACTTAGCTGCTATCCGCAAGGTAACGCCAGCAGATGTTGTTGCTGTAGTCAAAAAATACCTGAAACCAGAAGCACGTACAGTTGGCTACTTTGAACCCAGCCAAAAAGAGTTAAAAGGTACAAGCAAACCCAATTCTGCTCAAACTACAGAAAATTTCGGTTTAGGCTCGCCTGTAGCACCCACTGAAGTATTAAAATACTTACCCCCAGTGGATGAAATCACAGATATTGGCGAGCGAGAAATACCACAACAATTTCAACTTGCCAATGGTTTAAAATTATTACTACTACCCGATCGCAGTATTCCTACTATCACCCTTAGCGGTCATATTAATGCAGGTACGGAATTTGACCCTGAGGATAAAGCAGGATTAGCATCTTTAGTAGCAGATAACTTAATGAATGGCACGAAAACTCAAGATTTTTTACAAATTGCCCAAGCTTTAGAAGATAGAGGTGCAAATTTAGAGTTTAGAGCCTACCGCGAAGGCGTGCGCATTGATGGTGACAGTTTAGCTGGCGACTTACCTGTAATTTTAAAAACTTTAGCAGATGTCGTTAAAAATAGTAACTTCCCGGCGAAAGAGTGGGAACTTGAGCGCCAACAAGCTTTAACTAATCTCAAATTAGATTTAGACGATCCAGATGAAGTAGCGATTAGAACCTTTGTGCAGTCGATTTATCCGCACAAACATCCTTTACATAACTTTCCTACAGCAGAAAGTTTAAAAAAGATTAAGCGCAAAGATGCGATCGCTTTTAAAGAAAAATATTATCGTCCTGATAATATGGTGTTAACAATAGTAGGAGATTTTGAACCAGCCAAAGTGCGATCGCTACTAGAAAAAGAATTTGGCGGATGGAAAGTTAGCGGCGAAGCGCCAAAATTACAATATCCTCAAGTATCAATGCCCGACAAGGAAGTACGTGTCAACTCTATCCTACCGGGTAAAGCCCAAGCAATTACTTATATGGGTTACAAGGGTATTAACCGTAAAGATCCCCGATTTTATGCAGCTTTAGTCTTAAATCAGATTTTGGGAGGCGATACCCTATCTAGTAGATTAGGCGCAGAAGTACGCGATCGCCAAGGGCTAACCTATGGAATTTATAGTTACTTCCAAGTCGGGAAAAATGCAGGCACATTTTGGATAGAATTGCAAACTAGTCCAGAAGATACCATAAAAGCGATCGCTAGCACTCAAAAACTCTTAAAGCAAATTCATCAACAAGGTGTTGTAGCCGCAGAAATTGAAGCAGCTAAACAAACATTAATTAGCAACTACAATGTTTCTTTAGCTAATCCAGAAGAATTAACGAAAACTATTTTGATGAATCAAGTACATGGACTCGATAAAGTCGAACTCCGCTCTTTTACAGACAAAATTCAGCAAGTTACCCTCAATCAAGTCAATCAAGCCGCTCGTGAATTAATCCATCCAGATAAGATTGTAGTAGCAACAGCAGGCCCGGCTGTATTAGCCCAAATGAAATAATTACTAATTCGTAATTCGTAATTCGTAATTAAGTGAATAGGTGCAAAAAAACAAATTTAAATACTCTTTTGGACGATGAAAACTATTAAGGGGATTTATATAATTGTATTATTCATGCTCTGTTTGATTGTCAGCCATCATCCAGCATTAGCAGCAACTGGATCTGGTGATTTACTCAAGCAACCAGCAGTTGAAGTTTCTGTTAGTTTGGGTAATGCAGCTAACGAACTCAAATTTGAGCCAAATAGTTTAGAATTTGTGGCGGGAAAACGTTACAATCTCCGGCTGACTAACCCTAGCCAAATGAAACACTATTTTACAGCTAAAGATTTTGCCGATGCTATCTGGACGCAAAAAGTCGAAGCCGGGAAAGTAGAAATTAAAGGAGCTATTCATGAAGTGGAACTCAAACCCGGTGCGACGGCAGACTGGGTATTTGTACCGCTCAAGTCAGGAAAATATACCCTACGCTGTTCAGTAGCAGGACATACAGAAGCAGGTATGACCGGAGAGATTACTGTTACCAATTGAAAATTCAAAAGTTAAAATGAATTGACTGAAAAAGCAGCTTAAGACCAAGAGTAATTCTATTTACTCCTGAGAGATAATGTTATGCCATTTTCTGAATTTTCAGTAGGGAAATGGCTTAGTTACTGTCAAAAATCAATAAGCCAGTAAAAATAAGTTAATTTAAATATAGATATTATTTCTCAACTAATCTAGAAAAAACTTAACCATCAGCGTTACAGCGCCGATCGCTTTAATCTCTCATGAACATACTCAGTAACTTACTTGCTCAAGCCACTCAGCCACCATCTCCCAGTAAACAACGCCGAGGTATCGAACTTAAATCACCGCGTGAAATTGATATCATGCGAGAATCGGCAAAAATTGTCGCTACCGTACTCAAAGAAATTTCTGAGCTAGTCCAACCAGGAATGACTACGGCTGATTTGGATGCTTATGCAGAAAAACGCATTCGCGAAATGGGTGCGACCCCAAGCTTTAAGGGATATCACGGATTTACTGGTACTATTTGTGCCAGTATTAACAACGAAGTTGTACATGGAA
Source organism: Calothrix anomala FACHB-343 (assembly GCF_014696435.1). Taxonomy (GTDB): domain Bacteria; phylum Cyanobacteriota; class Cyanobacteriia; order Cyanobacteriales; family Nostocaceae; genus Aulosira; species Aulosira anomala_A. The sequence continues at coordinate 157,069 of NZ_JACJQG010000008.1, forward strand.
TCCCAAATCCAAAGAAAGTAATTCGGACTGGGGATGTATTAAAAGTAGATACAGGCGCTTATTTTCAAGGTTTTCATGGCGATTCTTGCATTACAATTGCTGTCGGTGAAGTCACCCCAGAAGCCGCTAAACTAATTCGCGTAGCTGAAGAAGCTCTTTACAAAGGTATTGAACAAGTAAAGGCGGGTGCATACTTAATGGATCTAGCCGGGGCCATTGAAGACCATGTGAAAGTCAATGGTTTTACAGTGGTAGAAGAATTCACAGGACATGGTGTAGGACGCAATTTACACGAAGAACCTTCTGTATTTAACTACCGTACTAGAGAAATGCCGAATGTAAAATTACGTGCGGGAATGACTTTAGCCATCGAGCCAATTTTAAATGCAGGTTCTAAGCATACCAGAACTTTAGCCGATCGCTGGACAGCAGTAACTGTAGATAATTCTTTATCAGCCCAGTTTGAACATACTGTATTAGTGACAGAAACCGGCTATGAAATTTTGACCGATCGCACAAAGATTTAGTCAATTGTCCAAAGTCAATTATCTGTTGACCGTTGACTGTTGACTGTTGACTGTTGACTCTTCTAAAGCTGAGAATTTGGTAGATAACGAATAACCTCAGCCACTGACCAAGCTTGGGCGATCGCACCTTTGGGTTGATGGGGTGGATCGCCATCAAAAATTTCGGAAATTGAGCCAAGGCAAGCATCATCTAAAAAGTGCTTTAATAGAGGTTGCCAATCAAAAGGTACTGGTTGTTCGGGATAAAAACGTTGCCAAGCACGAATAAACGGCCCTATCAGCCAACTCCAAACTGTACCTTGATGGTAGGCGCGATCGCGTTGTTCTGGGTTACCTTGATATTTGCCAATATACTGGGGATCGGTAGGCGCTAGACTCCGCAGTCCATAGGGAGTGAGTAAGCAAGAAGCCGCAACTGCAAGTACTTGACGCCCTTGTTCTGCTGGAAATCCGCAATGATATAAGGATAATGCTAAAACTGCGTTAGGGCGGATTTGCGCGTGACGGCGATCGTCTAGTTCGATAGTGTCGTAAAAATAACCGAGTTTTGCATTCCAAAATTTTTGTAGGGAAGCTTTTACCTGTTCTGCTTGTTGTCCATAACGCTGTGCTTGCTTTGCCAGTCGTTCTGAATTAGCATCCTGATTGTGGCTTAATCTTTCTGCCCACTGACTCAGCCAACACAAAGCAGAATACCACAAAGCATTAATTTCTACTGGCTTACCCAAGCGAGGTGTGACAGGTTCTCCTTTCACTACAGCATCCATCCAAGTCAAAGCTACATGAGGCGCATCCCAACTCACTAGCCAATCAGTAGCATCAACATGAATGTTGTAGCGGGTAGCACCAACAAATGCTTTGTAAATTTGCTGTACTATCGGGAATTGTTCGGCTAAAAACTGCCAATCTTCAGTAGCTTCTAAATAAAGTCCTAGAGTTTCAATCCACAATAGTGCAGCATCAATGCTGTTGTAAAAAGGCTCACCACCAACATCGGGAAATGCATTAGGAATTAAACCTTGGTGACAGTAATTTCCAAAGGTTTGCAACAATCCTTTTGCTAAATCAAAGCGTTGCGTTACTAGTGCTAAACCTGGTAACGCAATTAAAGTATCGCGTCCCCAATCATTAAACCAATGATAACCAGCAATCACAGTAGGGCCAGCAATTGAAGCACGATAAACAATAAATTGATCGCTGGCTTTAAGTAATTTCTTCCATATTGAGTATAGGGCATGGGGCATTGGGCATGGGGCATTGGGGTTTTGATTAGTCCCTCGATCAAAGCCAAAAATTTGGGCTAATCTTTCTTCTTCTGCAGCGATCGCTTCGCTAAAGGTTTCACAAGTTAAGGGTTCTGGCTGGGGATTGGGGAAACCGACTCTGGCTTCTAAGGTGACAACATCACCTGGTTGGAGATGTACAGTTAAATAACCTGGACTATAAAGATCTTCCTTGTCGCCTAATCCCCGCCGAGTTTCTTCTGTTAATTGATAATCCCAATACCAGACACCATCAGCTTTATAGTCTCCTTTTGTCCAGCGTAAATGCCAAGGCGTGCCAAAACTCCCATTCATAATTGCTTGGAGACAAATTTGCTGGGGTAATAGCACTTGAGAAAAGTGTAATTCTGGGGAAGCTGTTTGTTGATGATGAAAATCGCGATCGCCTATTAGCAGTCGTAACCTTAAAATACTGGCTTCTGTGCCTTCATAACGATACTGAATCAATAGCCGATGGCATAATTCCGGCGCAGAATTTGGCGAATTTACCTTTCCCCCACTTTCAGTTTCTACCAAACCATAAGGCATGACCAATTGCCGACTCAACTGCCAATTATCCTGTCGCCAAATCCATTTTGGGACTGGATGAATCTCAAAATCCCGTAGCAGTTGGTAACCAGTAGCTTCTATTCGTCCGCTACCCCAGTAATTTGTCCCTAAGGTGACAACTTTTTCTTCTACTTCTAGGCTAGCTTCTAAGTGCGAAAGCAGCAGAGTTCGCCCAGATGGGGGGTTTGTCGCCGCAAATAGCCAACCGTGGTAGGTGCGTGTCCTGACATCGGCTACTGTCCCACTGGCAAAACTACCTAAGCCATTGGTCAATAACCACTCTCTTTGATCTAAATCAACCATTTGCTACTCAAAATCGTTATGACTATGATATAGTCGTAACAGATCGTAATTAAACTGTGACAGCGTGGAAGGGAAAGTTTTCACTGACCCGAATTCCAACGCTAGTAAATGCATATAAGTTGAAGGAGAATTAAGATAATGTCCCTCACTTACGGAACAGAAGGATGCCTCCGCGTTGGTCAACAGGCTCCAGAATTTACAGCAACAGCTGTATCGGATCAGGAATTTAAGAGCATCAAACTTTCCGACTATCGCGGTAAGTATGTTGTTCTATTCTTTTATCCACTAGACTTTACCTTTGTTTGTCCCACTGAGATCACAGCATTTAGCGATCGCTACGAAGAATTCAAGAAAATCAACACCGAGATTCTTGGTGTTTCCGTAGATAGTGAGTTTTCTCACCTAGCTTGGATTCAAACTGACCGCAAATCTGGTGGTGTTGGCGACTTGAATTATCCCTTAGTTTCCGACATTAAGAAAGAAATCAGCGCAGCTTACAACGTTCTCGATCCAGCAGCAGGTATTGCTTTACGCGGTCTGTTCATCATCGATAAAGATGGTGTAATCCAGCACGCAACCATTAACAACCTCGCTTTTGGTCGTAGCGTTGATGAAACCCTGCGGACATTACAAGCAATTCAGTACGTTCAGTCTCACCCAGACGAAGTTTGTCCTGCCGGTTGGCAACCAGGGGATAAAACCATGAATCCCGACCCCGTGAAATCTAAAGTTTACTTCTCCGCAGTCTAGATTGCTCTTGCCATAAATTGGCAACGCAGTATACTGGATTGAAGAGCAGTATCATTTATAACCACAGATAATCACCGATGAACACAGATACAGATGAATCAGTGTTAACTTCAGTGCCTATCTGTGGTTTTTTCGTTTGTCATTTGTCATTTGTCATTTGTCAACAGTCAACAGTCAACAGTCAACAGTCAACAGATAATTGACTTATCAAGGATATTAAATATGCTAACTTCAACTGATTTTAGCGGCTTAATAAATGAGCGTTTCTTTCGGAATTTTCTGCCAATTCCTCCGATAAATGAGTTAAGACTGGAAGTGGGAACGCCAGATTTTCAATTACCAGATATTACAAATAATAGTTTGGTAAAATTGTCTGGGTTTCGCGGTAAGCGACCAGTATTATTGGCTTTTACCAGGATATTTACAGAAAAGCAATATTGCCCATTTTGCTATCCGCACATCAAATCTTTGAATGAAAACTACGAGCAATTTCAAGAGCGTGATGTCGAGATATTGCTGATTACTAGTACTGACGAAAAACAAAGCGAAATAGTAGTCAGAGACTTAGGTTTAAAAATGCCTTTACTCAGCGATCCTGCTTGTGGTGTCTTTCGCAGATATCGCGTAGGACAAGCCTTAGGCGCACCTTTACCTGCACAATTTGTATTAGATAAATCAGGCAAGCTCCGCTATTATCATTTATTTTCTTTTCTGGATCATAATGCTAGTGTGGAGACATTATTAGCACAATTTGATGCTTGTAGTTGAGTGAAAATAGGATTTACAGATGCTCAAACTTTATCACCAACCGATTTCATTTAACTCCCGTCGTCCTTGGATTGCTTTACTAGAAAAGGGACTGGATTTTGAATTAATCGAAATGCAACTGAATGGCGATCAGTTTCAGCCAGAGTTTGTGGCGCTAAATCCCTTTCATCATGTTCCCGTATTAGTTGATGATGATTTTCGGGTAGTTGAATCTTTAGCAATTCTCGATTATATAGAAGCTAAGTATCCTAACCCTAGTTTATTGCCCAAAGAAGAGAAAGCTTTAGCAATTGTGCGCATGGTGGAGATGGTAACCGTAAATGAACTTTTACCAGCCATCAATCCCCTATTGCGGCAAATGATTGGCTTAGACTCGGAGCCTGAGAAAATTGAGGAAGCAAAACAGAAAGCAGCTGTTGTACTAAATTTTTTTGAGCAACTACTAGGCGATCGCCCTTACTTTGGTAGCGAACAATTAACTCTGGCGGATATTGTGGCAGGTACTAGCATTCTTTTCTTACCACAAATGGGAGTGACTTTTAATTCTAAATTGCAAAGTTGGAGCGATCGCATTACGCAACGCCCATCTTGGCAAACTACTCAACCTACTCCAAAGGCAATTGCAGCGTTTAAGTCTCGGATAAAAACTTTAATGGCGAAAAATCAAGCTAAATAAACCATAAACATGGCTTCGCGCCCAGAATCATGGAATCTGAGGCGCGAAACATTTCTTATAACTTGACCTGTTGCAAGTGACTGCGGGGATTATAAGTACGTATAGACCGAATTTTTTCATAATATTCCCGCTCTTGTTGGCTAAGTTCTTTGGGTGGTACAATTGCCACCTTCACCAACTGATCGCCTCTTCCACCCTTAGCTATCGGCCAGCCTTTACCACGCAAACGCAGGGATTGACCAGAACGTACACCCGCAGGTAGCTTAACGTTCACAGAACCATCAGGTGTCGGTACATCAATGGAAGCGCCTAAAGTAGCTTCATCCGGTGTAATTGGGAGTTCGCAAACCAAATTATCGCCTTCGATTTGGAAGAAAGAATGGGGTTGTAATTCTACCTTTAAGTACAAATCACCCCGTTGTTGAGTCATGGGGTTAATTTGACCTTTCCCTCGCACGCGCAGACGAGTACCCGATTTAGCACCAGCCGGGATACGCACATCTATGGTTTCGCTACCTAAACTAAAGCGCTTCTGCACGCCAGCAAACGCTTCACTAAAAGTTAGAGATATAGTTGCTTCACTATCTTGTGAACCACCAGCACCTACATCTTGGAAACCAAAATCATTAAAACCGCCAAAACCCCCAGGTCTACCTGTGGAACTTTTATAAGAATAGCTTCGGCTACTGCGAGGCCCAGCACCACCAAATAACTCATTTAGGAAGTCATTAAAACTACCATATTGGCTAAAGTCAAAGCCGCCCATATCAACCCCAGCACCACCGGGGAAGCCTTCGCCAGCTTGTTTCCAGTATTGACCAAATTGGTCATACTTTTTGCGCTTATCTGGGTCAGACAATACCTCATAAGCTTCGTTAACTTCTTTAAAACTAGCTTCCGCCTGTTTATTGCCTGGGTTAACATCAGGATGATATTTGCGGGCTAACCGACGAAAAGCTTGTTTAATTTCCTCTGGACTAGCAGTCTTACTAATTCCCAAAATTGTGTAATAGTCTTTAAAGTCGGTTGCAGCCATCTACCAGCCTCCTCTAGAAATTTCTGTTATGTTATTCTTACAAAGTTCTGTTCGTCAGAGACGTTAGCGGAGCCATCGAAGGAAACCTCCGCTCAGACTTTGCGCTTTTTCTAAGATATGAGATTCTGTGAGTTGCCAGGTATAATCTCAAGCTCTATAGCATCTGATTTTAAATTAACAAACATCAGAGAAAATCAAGTGAGGTTCTCGCTCACCGCAAGAGTGCAATATCCGTACTTTCGTGATGACGGACGGGAGGGAAGGGAGACAAGGAGGACAAGGAAGACAAGGAGGAGAAACAATTCAAAAATCAAAATTCAAAATTAAGAATTCTATTTGACTTTTTCCCAATGCCCCATGCCCAATGCCCAATGCCCAATGCCCAATGCCCCTATTTTTAAGGCTTGGCTCTTGACATAGTCCCATTTTCTCAACCAAGCATTACTATTAAATCAATCAAGACAAAATCGGTGTGTCATATGGCTACTAAAAAACAATTCAACAGCTTTGAAGAGATGTTGTCTGGTTCTGATGTACCTGTGTTGGTAGATTTTTATGCTTCATGGTGCGGCCCTTGTCAAATGATGGTGCCAATTTTAGAGCAGGTTAATGCCCAACTTAAAGATAAGTTACGGATTGTGAAAATAGACACAGAAAAATATGAAGAAATAGCTAGCCAGTATCAAATTTACGCTCTCCCAACTTTGGTACTGTTTAAGCAAGGTAAACCAGTAGATAGAATTGAAGGCGTGATGCAAGCACCTCAGTTAGTACAACATCTCCAAGAGATTCTTTAAGATTTGGCATCAAAAACAGCAGCCTACCCAAAAGGTAGGCTAACGCCAATTAGCAAAATCAACAGGCTGGTTAGTTCAAGAACGGCGGACATTCAAACAACACCACTCTTTCTTTTTCCACAAGGTAGCAACAATCCAGCCATTATCTTCTAAGGCATCAGCTACAGCTTTTGATTGCTCTAGGAGAATACCGCTAAAGACAGCCCAAGTAGTGGGTTTGACGATCGCACTCATTTCGGGTAGTAATTCGATAATGACATCAGCCAAAATATTGCAGACAATTCCGTCTAGTGGTTGAGCGATGAGTTTTTGTAATATGTCTACACTGCCTTCTGCTGGTACTAAGCGTTCTGGGCTAACATCGTTGAGTGCGCGATTGCTGAAGGTAGATTGCACTGCTAAAGGATCGGTATCGACGGCATAGACTTTTTCTGCACCTAATAGGACTGCCCCAATAGAAAGGATACCAGAACCACAACCTATATCCGCAATTACCACAGGCTCTTTTTTAGTTGATACACGAGTGAAAGACTTTGGTAATTCACTCATCCGCATTTCTAGAGATTCTAAACACAGTTGAGTTGTGGCATGATTGCCTGTACCAAATGCTACTCCGGGATCGAGGCGAATCACGAGGCGATCTGTGGTTTCGGGTAATGGTAGCCAGGCGGGATTAATCAAAAAGCGATCGCCTATTTTCTCCGGTTGCCAATATTGCTTCCAGCTAGTACCCCAATCTTCCTCATTAATGATCTGCCAATTTAGAGCAGGTGCGGTTAACCCAACACACAAAGCATCTTGACGCAGCCACAGCGATAGCGCCGCTAAATCTAACAAATGTGCTTGAAATTCCGGTAAATAAGCCCTGACTAAAGAGGCATTACCTTTATTTTCAACTGCCGTACCGCGACAGCCAAAATTTTCCAGACGCCAAAAGATTGAATCTTCTAAGTCTGGTTCACATAAAATTTGTAATTCCCACCAGGTTTTTGCCATATTTTCAAGGATGAATGGTGAAGGATAAAAGATGAAATTACTTCAGCCTTCATCCCTCATCCTTCATGCTATTTACAGGGTTACCGTGTATGCGTCCCGAATACCAGGCACTTTGGTAATTTCTGCCAAAATGCCTTCAGGTAAAGGATCGTCGATGCTGAGAGCCATAACTGCATCACCGCGAACAATTTTCCGCCCTACCTGCATACTGGCAATATTGACATTAAAACTGCCTAGTAAGGAACCGAGTTTACCGATGATCCCTGGCATATCGCGGTGCAGGGTAAACAGCATATATTTGCTGGGGGGAACGTTAATCGGGAAACCATCAACGTCAGTTAGGTGAATTTCTTTCTCGCCTAACAACGCGCCGGTGACAGAATGAGTTCCCAGAGTCCCTGTAGCTTCTAACCGCAAGGAACCTGCGTAGTCGCGTACAGAAGCATCTCTGGTTTCAATCACGCGAATTCCCCGTTCTTTAGCTTCAATGTTGGCATTGACGTAATTTACCCGTTCCCGCAGTGCTTGGTAAAGCAGTCCTTTGAGGGAAGCAACTACTAAAGGCTGACTCTTATTAGTTGCTAGTTCGCCTTGCAATCTGACATTCAGTAATTCTACTCGACCGCCAGCTAATTGTCCGACGAGCTTGCCTAAAGTTTCTGCCAATTCCATGTAGGGTTTGAGTTCTTCCAACACATCGGGGCTGAGTCCGGGAATGTTGACGGCGGAACGTGCAGGAAGTCCTAAAAGCACATCGCGAATTTGTTCAGCTACATCTATGGCGACATTCACTTGGGCTTCGGCTGTGGATGCGCCTAAGTGGGGGGTGAGGAGGACATTTTTACCGAGCGATCGCAAATCGGATTCGCCTAGTGGTTCAGACTCAAACACATCTAAAGCCGCACCAGCAATTGTTCCTTGCTTGATGGCTTCAGCTAAAGCCGCTTCATCAATGATGCCACCACGAGCGCAGTTAATAATCCGGGCAGTTGGTTTCATCTTTGCCAAAGTTGTGGCATTGATTAAATGGGCTGTTTCCGGGGTTTTGGGGATGTGTAAGGTGATATAGTCAGCTTGCTGAATCAGCAAATCTAAATCGACTAACTGACAGCCAATTTGTTCAGCTCGTTCTGTGGAGATAAAGGGATCGTAGCCTAATAGCTTCATCCCCATCGCCTTAGCAACAGCCGCCACATGGGAGCCAATTTTACCTAACCCCACTATTCCCAGGGTTTTTTTGTAAACTTCCGCGCCGACAAAAGTTTTGCGATCCCACTCACCTTTTTTCACCGACACATTAGCGTCGGGAATATGGCGAGATAAAGATAACATCATCGCGATCGCATGTTCGGCTGCCGCGATCGTGTTACCTTCAGGAGAATTGACTACTACAATACCGTGGCGCGTGGCTGCGGGGACATCCACGTTATCCACACCCACACCAGCACGCCCAATTATTTTTAATTGCGTACCGGCTTCAATAATTTCTTGAGTAACGCGCGTACCCGAACGAATCATCAGCGCGTCATACTCACCAATAATTTCTATCAGTTCTGCTGGTTTTAAACCTGTTTTGACATCAACAGTAGCAACTTGCGAGAGAATGTCAATTCCAGCTTGGTCAATAGGATCGGAGACAAGAACCTTGGACATGATTACTTTAAGTTAAAGCTACAGGTTTTGCTGCACAAGACTTTTAAGTGTAGTCTTTATCCGTTACAATTCAGCAAAAATTCTTTGTTTTAATATCAACTTATCCTTACACTGACACCTGGGATCGAGGATATGCATCAGTTACAAGGATGGTACGATGCTGCCTCCTCATTTTGGAGATCGGTAGCCGCTTGCGCCACCTTTGGGTAAATATAAACCATTAACTGGTGTCAGCAATATATATTTATTAATAGTTAAGAGTTACCTAGATTTCTCAGAGACTCGGTAGATGCTGGGTAATTCATCTTGTCTTGGTAATGGAGCGAAAAAGGCGATCGCTACCAGTAAATTTCCCAGACTAGCAATTGTCGCCTTTGCTTCTCACAACTACTTATAAATTTAGTACATCTATCTAGAGATAGATTTTAGAGCATGGGGCATTGGGTATTGGGCAAAAGTCAAATAAAATTCTTAATTCTTAATTTTGAATTTTGCGGAAAGTCTGAGCGGAGGTTTCCTCCGATCAGAACTTTCCAAGAGAGAATTTTGAATTTTGAATTGTTTGTCCCCTTCCCTAATGCGATCGCCAAATTTTAATCGTCCTGTCGCTACTACCACTAATGACACTCTGTCCATCTGGGGTAATTACTACACTATTTACTGCACTTCTATGCCCAGTTAGAGTATTTTTAATTGCTCCAGTTTTAAGATTCCAGATTTTAATGCGATCGTCCCAACTACCACTCACTAAAGTCTCACTATTTGAACTAATTGCTAAAGTACTAACTGGATAAAAATGTTCGGTAAGCGTATTAGTTAATTTTCCAGTTATTAAATTCCAAATTTTAATCGTATCATCTGAACTACCACTGACTAAAGTTTCATTATTAGGGCTAATCGCCACACTCATCACTGATTCTTTATGTCCGGTGAGAGTATTCTTTAATTGTCCATTTTCTAGATTCCAAATCTTGATAGTATTATCAGCGCTACCACTAGCTAAAGTTTGCCCATCAGAGCTAATAGCAACAGCCATCACAGATTTTGTATGTCCAGTGAGGGTATTTTTTAGCTTTCCAGTTTCCAGATTTCAAATCTGGATTGTATTACCTCCAGCACTAACTAAAGTTTCACGATCTGGTGTGATTGCAACATAATTTACTGCATCTTTACTCTTTAGTAGAGTAGTTTTTAATGTCCCCTCTGGTAAATTCCAAATCTGGATATTACCATCTTTACTGCCACTAAATAAAGTTTTTCCATCACGGCTAATAGCAACAGAATTAACCGCGTCTAAATTTTTGCTAAGAGTAGTTTTTAAATCTCCAGATCCTAACTTCCAAATTTTAATTTTATTATCTGCCCCTCCACTAATTAAAGTTTGTCCATCAGCAGTAATTGCTAGGGAATTAACCGAGCCATCATGAGCATCTAAGGTATTAGCTAATGCTAATTTTTCCGCCTCAATTTTTTTATTTACAATAGGTTGACTTAATTGCAAAACACCATATCCTCCCAAACCCAGAATTAAGATAGCACCACTTACCAGCAAAGGTAATTTTAATTGCTGTTTTGGTTTTGCTAAGTCTACTACTGTTGATGGCGGAGGTTGATAGTCTAATTTTGTTGGTAATTCTGTTGATGAATTTGATGATGGAATTTGATAATTTACCGTCGGTACTAATTCCGGTGATGGTGGTGAGGCTAACTGCGGATAAGCAACTGTATCAGGAATTTGTGAATGAGATTCGATATCATTGATATCTTGTAAAACTTCCTCTGCTGATTGATAACGTTCCTGATAATTCAGTTGCAGCAACTTATCCAAAATCATCGCTAATTTGTGACTAATTGGTAGCGATAAATACTGTCGCCAATTAGCAACCCAACCATATCCTTGTTGCTTCCATAATTCCCAAGGTGCAACACCAGTTAATAAATGAAAGCAAGTAGTACCTATACTATATAAATCGCTAGCTGGATATACTTGTCCATCTTGCATTTGTTCTGGAGGCGCATAACCAAAAGAGCCGATAGTTGTGCCTGGTTGAGTAATTACCGTCTCACTCAATTGTTTTGATGCACCAAAATCAATGAGTACAATATCACCATGATTTTTAGAAGGTAATTTACGCCGGATAATATTCGGCGGCTTAATATCTCTATGAATTACCTTTTGCTCGTGAACTGTTTGCAGAATAGTTAATAAATTGATCAGTAAATCCCAAATCTTTTGCTCGTTAAAATTACCCTGTTGTTTTAATTCATCAAATAAATTATCTCCATCAATAAACTGCTGCACTAAATACAATCGATTATCTTGCTCAAAATATGCTAACAGTGTAGGAATTTGGGGATGTTCTCCTAAAAATTGCAGTCGCCTTGCTTCTTGCTCAAATAATTCCGTTGCTTTTTGTAGCGCACCAGCACCCTGTATTTGGGGAGCAAATTGCTTAATTACACATAGTTCATTAAACTTTTCTACATCTTCTGCTAAATAAGTTTTGCCAAATCCGCCACTACCTAATACCCGAATTGGACGATAATGGCGCAATACAATTAAGGGAACACCACAGTGAGAACAAAACTCTGTTCCATCAGCATGGGGTGGATTATGACAAGAAGAATTGAGGCAACATATCATAAAGAAATGTTTATCAGTAAATAGAGTAGCGATCGCATAATGATTAATTGCTGTCAGTAACCCCAGAAATCGCTATAATTCTGGTGAGTTTTGGGGAAAGCCGCCATGTTAAACTACAATCTGCCTCGGTACTTGCCCTCAGCCGAAGAACTACCAGACTCTGACGACACACCTGTGGATAATGAACTACAAGAATTAATACCAGGATTACTGAAGGCAATTCTGCTGATACTTTGGGCAGATAGAATGGATTGGTTTTTTGGGGTAGACATGGGTATATATTATCACCCCGATGAACCTGCAATTGTGCCCGATGGGTTTCTGAGTTTAGGTGTAGAGAGGTTTTACGATGAAGAATTGCGTCCCAGTTATGTATTGTGGGATGAGAATGTTATACCTAGTTTGGTGTTAGAAGTAGTTTCCCAAAATTATCGTAAAGAATACACAGCTAAATTAGATCAATATGCCAAATTAGGCGTACTGTACTATGTAATTTATTCTTCTCGCCGTCGTCGTAAACCGCGCCTAGAAGTATATAAGTTAGTTAATGGTAAATATGAATTGCAATCAGGAAACCCAGTTTGGTTACCAGAAATTGGCTTAGGAATTGGTTGCGAACGCGGAAATTATAGCGGTGTTACTAGAGAATGGCTCTATTGGTACGACGCAGACGGTAAACGCTATCCCACCCCAAAAGAACAAATTCAACAAGAAGTACAACGCGCACAGCAAGAAGCTCAACGCGCACAGCAAGCAGAGCAACGCGCACAACAAGCAGAGCAACGCGCTCAACTATTGGCGGAACAATTAAGAGCGTTAGGAATCGATCCCGATAGTCTCGGTTAAATATCATCAAGTAATACCAATTTTAAAAAAGAATGCAACAGATTGTAGGGGCATTGGCACTGCCATGCCCTCTACAATATATGGATATAAAAGACTCTCACCCTGAGCGAAGTCTCTGTTCTTGACTTACTTAGTTTCCAGAAAATAAATTATCCAATTTCGAGAGAAGATATTCTTATTTTTTCCCCCTGCTCCCTGCTCCCTGCCCCCTTGCCAGAAAAGCGATAGTATATTTTCAGTTGGAAATTCCTGACTTATTCCTCTGCGGGATCGCATTTCGCATTCCACCTTTAGCGCCGACAGTATCACCTTTGTAGCGAGGGATAATATGAATACTGGCGTGCATCATATTTTGTCCGGCTGCTCGATTAATATTCATTCCCACATTAAAACCATCTGGTGCAAATTCTTGTTGCAGAATTTCTTGAACTTTGTTTGCCATGAGCCAGCAAGCAGATTGTTCTTTAAACGGTAGCTCAAAATAGTTGCTAACATGGCGTTTAGGAATGACTAAAACATGACCTTTACTGATAGGATAGCCATCAAAAATTGCATAAGCTGTTGCTGATTCTGTTAATAATGTGAGATGTTTATAAGGATTGCAGAATATACAGTTATGAGATGAATTGCGTTGATAATTATAATGAGTATATTCATAAAACTCTCGCATATCATCCAAATAAATAGAATGAAACGGGAGTTTAACTACACATTGATAGGTAGGTTTTTTATGGATATAATGCTCCCGGAAACCTTCTTTTTTAATATCCCTTCTAACTGCATAATAAGCTTTACCTCCTGGCTTGAGTAGATGAGAGACTTCCATCAAGACATTGGCTTGTTCTTCAAGAAATAAAACATTTAATACATAAAAGCAGATAATAGTATCAAATTTTTCTTGAGGATATTCAGGAGAATAATAAGGATCGTAACCTGTAATATCAAATCCTTTTTGACGTAAAATTTTCACATCATTACCAAAGCCACAACCAAAATCAAGGATTTTACCTTGCAACAGATTTTGATTTAATAAAAACTGTGCCGGGAATGAAAGGTTATTTCTTTCTATAGCTGTGAGATGGCTGAATTGATTTTTTGGCAATTTCATGGAATTTCGGTGCTGATGTGCTACTCCGCCTTTAGGTAGATTTTTGGTAAAGCGGGGTAGCTTATTATTCCCGTTATTCCTTTATGCGATCGCATCCGGATCGACATCTAACCCACGTAACCTAGCAGCTAACTTTTCAGCGCGTTGGCGTTCTTGTTTTTAAATTATCGTAAAATCTGCAATGCTTCCTGAGACTGATGTATATACTCGTAGTCAAAATATCAATAGACACGAGTATGCTGATTGAATGGTTCACTACCTGGGTAGCTGGTAAAGCATTTGGATTTCTCGTCAAAACCATTATCAGCGAAGACTTTGCCAAAGATTTAGTCAAAGACTGCGCTAAAGACTTTTTTAAATTTATCTTTCACTCTGCTGTAACTGTCCCTTTTCAGCAAGAACCACTGCAAAAAGCTGAAGTCATGGCGCTGACGGAATTTTTGCAACTGATGCAGCAGGATTTAGAATATCATGCACTTGATGAAGATGAAATTAAAAACTATATTCAGCCCATCAAGCAATTTCTCAAGCATCCCCAAGTTAGAGAAATATTAGGCAATGCTTTTGAGTATAACTGTCAAGCTATCAACACCAATAAATTAGCAGAAATTTGGTATCAACTTAATGCTTCATCTCCCTTACCAGATGATTTTAATTGGAACCTGCTGAGTAAGAAATATATCAAGAAAGTTAAAGAAATAATTTTAGAAGTTCCTGAACTAAGAGCAATCCTTGATTCTCATAATTTAGATACAATTCGCGAGAACACTACACAGATTGCCGGGATTATTCCTGATTTTGATTTAGAACGCTATCAAGAAGGAATTCGAGAAAGTTACGGTCATCTCAAGTTAGATAGCTTTGATACTAGTGGTTACGCTTATAACGAACTAAAATTATGGCGCATATTTATCGAGCAAAATGTCCGGGAAGTTGAACAAGTTTTACCCGCAGTTTACGAACTACCCAAAGAACATCTCAGACGATTAAAAGAAACTAACCAATTAGAAACAGAAGTCGCAACAGAAGAATTAGAAAAGCATAAACGTGTTTATTTAGAACAACCAATACGTCCAGTATTAGATATAGTCAATGAAAAGCAAAAGTATAAATATGTTGTGATTTTGGGCGATCCTGGTTCAGGTAAGTCTACATTGTTGCAATATCTGGCTTTAAATTGGGCAGAGTCGCCACTGAATAATATTATCTCCTTACCGATTCCTTTATTAATTGAGTTACGCACTTATATGCGACGGCGAGATGAAAAGGAATGCCATAATTTTCTTGAATTTTTCCATAAATGTAGCGGTGCAATTTCTCACCTCAATCAACATCAACTGCACGCACAGCTTAAGGCTGGTAAAGCTTTGGTGATGTTTGATGGTTTAGATGAAGTTTTTGAGCCTGGTAAGCGAGAGGATGTAATTACAGATATTCATCGCTTTACTAATGAATATCCTCAAGTCCAGGTAATTGTCACTTCCCGCGTCATTGGCTATAAACCGCAACGGTTAAAGAATGCTGAGTTTCATCACTTCATGTTGCAAGATTTAGACTCAGCACAAATTCAGAATTTTATTCAGCGTTGGCATGATTTAACTTTTAGCGATGCAGCAGATAAAGTCAGAAAACGGGAGCGACTGCAAAGAGGAATTGAGAATTCTAAGGCTATTAAAGAATTAGCAGGAAATCCCTTATTGTTGACAATGATGGCAATTCTCAATCGTAATCAGGAATTACCCAGAGATAGAGCCGAACTTTATAACCAAGCATCGCGGGTATTGTTACATCAATGGGATGTAGAACGTGCATTACTAGAAGATAAAAGAATAGATCCTAAAACTATTGATTATAAAGATAAGCAAGCAATGCTGCGTCAAGTTGCTTATTTTATGCAAACTAGCGACAAAGGTTTAGCAGGTAATTTAATTAGTGCAAGTAATTTAGAGAAGATTTTGACTGACTATCTCAAAACTATAGAAGTCAGTCAAGCCAGAGAAGCTGCGAGGGTAATGATTAATCAACTGCGGACTCGCAATTTTATGTTATGTTTCTTGGGTGCAGATTACTACGCTTTTGTACATCGAACCTTCTTAGAATATTTCTGTGCTTGGGAGTTTGTCTGGCAGTTTAAAGAAACGCAAACGTTAACAATTGAGCAACTTAAGAATGAAGTTTTTGGTAAACACTGGCAAGATGAAACTTGGCATGAGGTATTACTGCTAATTGCAGGAATGATTGAGCCGAAATTTGTTGGTGAAATTATTGAATATTTAATGCTGCAAGATGGGGACGAGGAAAAGTTTGTCAATTTATTTCTAGCAGCTAAGTGCCTTGCAGAGGTGAGAAATAGCTCGTTAATTGCGTCAATAGCCAATGAATTACTGAACAAGATAAAAGCTTTAATTAGTTATGACCTCTGGTACTATTACGTACCCTATTACGATGAAGAAGAAACTCAGTTAGTTCAGAAGATTCGCACTCAAGCAGTTGCAGCAGTCGCAACGACTTGGCAAGAATCTCTCGATATCAAAACCTGGCTCAAAGACCGCGCTACCCAAGATGATGATAACTATGTGCGACTTACAGCGATCGCACAATTAGCCGATCACTTCCGAGATGACTCCGACACCAAAACCTGGCTCAAACACCACGCTACCCAGGATGATAATTGGGTTGTGCGACTTACAGCGATCGAACAATTAGCCGAACACTTCCGAGATGACCCGGACACCAAAACCATCCTCAAACACCGCGCTACCCAGGATGATGATAACTTTGTGCGACGTACAGCGATCGCACAATTAGCCCAGCACTTCCCAGATGATCCCGACACTAAAACCTTCCTCAAAGACCGCGCTACCCAGGATGATGATAACTATGTGCGATTTGTAGCCATCCAACAATTAGCCGAGAAATTCAAAGATGACCCGGACACCAAAACCATCCTCAAACACTGCGCTACCCAGGATGATGATAACTATGTGCGAGGTGAAGCCATCCAACAATTAGCCGAGCACTTTAAAGATGACCTGGACACCAAAACCTTCCTCAAAGACCGCGCTACCCAGGATGATGATAACTATGTGCGACGTACCGCGATCACACAATTAGCCCAGCACTTCAAAGATGACCCCAACACCAAAACCATCCTCAAAGACCGCGCTACCCAGGATGATAATTGGGATGTGCAAGGTAGAGCGATCGCACAATTAGCCCAGCACTTTAAAGATGACCCCGACACCAAAACCATCCTCAAACACCGCGCTACCCAGGATGATCATTACAATGTGCGAGGTACAGCGATCGCACAATTAGCCGAGAAATTCAAAGATGACCCGGACACCAAAACCATCCTCAAAGACCGCGCTACCCAGGATAATAATAACTATGTGCGAGGTACAGCGATCGCACAATTAGCCCAGCACTTTAAAGATGACCCCGACACCAAAACCATCCTCAAAGACCGCACTACCCAGGATGATCATTACTCTGTGCGAGGTGCAGCGATCGCACAATTAGCCGAGAACTTCCAAAATGACCCCGATACCAAAACCTTCCTCAAATACCGCGCTACCCAGGATAATTTTTTCGATGTGCGAGGTACAGCGATCACACAATTAGCCCAGCACTTCAAAGATGACCCCAACACCACAACCATCCTCAAAGACCGCGCTACCCAGGATGATGATAACTATGTGCGACGTACAGCGATCCAACAATTAGCTAAACATTTTAAATATCAACTTGAGTTATTTGAAATTTACTACCACTGCGCTGCTAATGACTTGTTTCAGGATAGCCATAATCCTCCGTCTAACCCAAATCCTCGGTACATTGCCCTTGACATAATTATCAAGCAGTTTCCTCAACATCCTCAGACTTTACCACTGTTACAGGACAAAGCCAAAAATGACCCAGATGAGAAAGTGCGGGAGTTTGCTCAGAAAAAGTTGAAGCAGTTAGAAGTCATTTAAGCTAATATCAATTCTCTGTAAACTGGCACTTAATAATTACTTCTTTTCTCTTGGCGTACTTGGCGTACTTGGCGGTTCATTAAATAAATAATAAGTGCATCATTATAGCGAATTGGTATGAGACTATGCTGAATTTTTAACCCTGCAAAATTAATTAAAGCTACAGATGTAGTGGTTTATCGCATTAATTTTGTTGCTTTACTAGATCCCCGACTTCTTCAAGAAGTCGGGGATCTGACCACCGCCAATTTATTGCATTTGTCGTATTCTTTTTTAAATTGGGATAGTAATTAATTACAGTCATTACAAATAAAGCAAAGCAATAGCCAAATCGTTGTAATTGCTTAACTTCACCTCATACTATTTGCAATGACATCTTACCGCAGATTGCAAGTTGCTGAGATACAGATAATTGTAAGGGCATGGCAGTACCATACCCCGAAGTGCGTACTTCATTTACCTGATATACGCTGTATCAATAAAAAATCTACTCTTTGTATCTGTTTAGACCCTAACCAAGCCTGACGACTAAACAACAAACATCAATTTCTGCCAAAATAGCCGCAAAATGTTCAATTAGCCAAAACAGTGGGAATTATATACTGAGCAAACAATGCTACCAAGCTCATATAACTACCAAAGGAATTGGCAATGCCCTATCAAAATATTACTGCAACCGTTTCCCCAGAAGACATCCAAGAAATTAAAGCAGCACTACAAACCATCCAAAAAAAGCTACCCTTTCTCATTACCCTAAGTACAGAAGAACGGCGCAAATTATACAAAATGGGTGATAAAAGCTTCGCCTTTGTCAACAATAGCGTCAGTGCGGCGCAATCTAACCGGGAGATTCTCCCAGCCAGCTTTAACGTTGAGGAATTGGTGCAAGATTATCAATTAGCCACTACACTCACCGAACTTTTAATCTCAATGCGCCAACTCACCGAGCAAGTAGATGATACCCTGTTAGCCGTTGGTAGTGAAGCTATGACTAGCAGTTTAACGGTGTATGATTACGTCAAAACTGCTGCGAAAAAAACACCAGGCTTAAAAACTCTAGCAGAACAGTTAGGTGAACGCTTTAAAGCTCTCAAAGGTAGACCAACTAAAGCTGCATCTGGTAATTAATAAATTAATACTGCTAACCGAGGCTTGGAACTTCATTAACCAGCCTCAGATACTCGTTAATCAGTCTTTGATACTCGTTAATCAGTCTTTGATACTCATTAATCAGTCTTTGATACTCGTTAATCAGTCTTTGATACTCGTTAATCAGTTTTTGATACTCGTTAATCAGTCTTTGATACTCATTAACCAGTCTTTGATACTCATTAATCAGTCTTTGATACTCATTAATCAGTCTTTGATACTCATTAATCAGTCTTTGATACTCATTAATCAGTCTTTGATACTCGTTAAGCAGCCAAGGTTTTTCGGTGTTGGGTTTCGTTCCTCAACCCAACCTACGTCTGAATTCACCAGTCTTTGATACTCGTTAAGCAGCCAAGTTTTTCGGTGTTGGGTTTCGTTCCTCAACCCAACCTACGTCTCAATTAACCAGTCTTTGATACTCGTTAAGGGACTTCCAGAGAATAAAATATACAGTAATTAAAATGATAATCATTTTAAGTGTGAGAAAGCAGTTGCCGATAACAATCGCTTTCTCACCCCAATAAATTGTTAAT
>NZ_JACJQG010000080.1 GCF_014696435.1 Calothrix anomala FACHB-343
AGCCTGCCTTCGCAGGCTAAAAGTTTGATAGCCTGCGAAGGCAGGCTTCGTATTTCTAGCCCCACCCTTATAGGGTGAGGGCGTTTTTGCACATTTGGGATGCTCCCGTTGACGGTTGACTATTGACTATAGACAGCTGCCGCAAACCGATTTGCTAGGTTAATAATGTCTTGTTTGCGGGCAATTTGGTTAATCCATGCTTGGGGAATACTCTCTATTCCGTAGTAAATTCCGGCTAAACCGCCAGTTACCGCCGCAGTCGTATCTGTATCGCCGCCTAAGTTAACTGCTGTTAATACTGCATCAGAATAAGATGAACTATTTAAAAAACACCATAATGCTGCTTCTAGGGTATCGATGACATAGCCGCCAGAATTAATCTCTTCTACGGGCAGTTTATGGATTTCACCAGTATAGATGCGGCTAAAATGGGGTTTTTCTAGCAAATAGTCTCGTACAGAATAAATAGCTTGAATTTTCTCTAAACTTTGTAAATAAGCTGTTTGCGGGTCAGCTCCTTCTAACAGGGCAACGGCGATTGTAATATAAATACCACAAGCCATGAGCGATCGCGCATGAGCATGGGTAATGGCTGAAACATCATGTACCCGCGAAATTAATTCGTTATAGGTCAAGATTTTGTGGCAATAAGCCATTGGCAGGATTCTCATCAACGAACCATTACCATTGGTGTTTTCGATTTTTCCCCCGGCTTCCCGGGGCAAAATACCCTGTTTCAGACGCATAATTGCGGCATGGGTGGTATTGCCAATATCAAATAGCTGACCTCTAGGAGTCCAATAAGCGGCTTTATACCAGCGCCAGAAGGAATTAGCTATAGCATCTAAGGAATACCCTCTACAAAGACTTTCTGCCAAGCAAAACGTCAAAGAACTGTCATCTGACCAAGTTCCTGGTGGCTGATTCCACGTGCCATAACCCAACATCTTTGTGACTGGAGATTGAACTCGTTCAGCGCGGCTGGTAAACTCCACCGGCACACCCAACGCATCACCGACACATAAACCCATCAATCCAGATAACGTTTTTGTAGCGGCTAGCATTATTCAATCTCCATAGAAGTCTCTAAAACTTAACTTTATAGATTCCCTCTAGAGCTTGTTGCAATAGCTGTTACAACCTCATATTTCAGCTTATATGGAAATATCCTAATTAAGGGTTAAATCATTTTTTATCCTGGCTTTGAAATCTCATCACTATTGATATTTATTGTGCCAGTTATCAAAGCGTCTACCTTTTAGAAAAACTCCCGGATAATTCTCAAAAAGCTTGTAATTATAGCGCCACTATTATCAGTTCAGATTAATACAGGGCTGGAAACGTACCAGCATCAATAGAGACAGAAATTTAGTAGAAAATGAAAAAATCTTGGAACCTTTTTTATTAGAATGCGACTTTTAATTTAACAGCAAAAAAACAATATTTGGTGCGAATTATGAAAGGTTTACTTAAGTCTGCTTTGACAATTTCTGCGTTGTCTTCTGTAGTAATTGCTCCTCTTTTGATGAATGCAGGTCAAGCTTCTGCACAAACACAAAAAGGTACTGATGCTAGCTATATTGGTGCTGGTGTTGCAGGTGGTGTAACTAATGGCGGACAAGCTGGTCAAGATGCTCAATTTGGTGGTAACGTTACAGGCCGTTTAAAATTAGGACCTACTCCCTTTTCTGCACGTACTCAAATCTTATTTACTGATGAGACGACTGCAATTATTCCTCAAGTTTCTATAGACGCACCAATTGCTAAAGGAACTAACGTTTACTTAGCTGGTGGTTATTCTTTTGTGGAAACTGATGGTAAACAAACTCCTCTAGGCGATCGCGATGGTGTAGCTCTGACTGCTGGTGTAGAATCTGAAGTTGCTAAAAACTTCATGCTCTACGGTAACACCACACTAGGTATGAAGACTTACCAAAATAGCCCAGCTTCAGCTGTCAGCATTCAAGGTGGTGTAGGTTATCGGTTTAGATAGAGCATGGGGCATGGGGGAGCCACTGCGTTGGACGGGTTTCCCGGCTTGAAGCAAGTGGCGTCATAGGGCATGGGGCATGGGATAATTTTTTTCATGCTTCAGTCTGGAAAGATTTACCCAGGGATTGAAGTATTTTATAGGTTTGCAAAAAGGTGTCAGATTAGCTAGTTGAGGGAGTTGTTTGTTCTAAAGTTCCCGATCTGAAAGTTTGGCACAACCAGATATACTGGTATGCTGGTTTTGTTAAGTGTTGCGTCACTAACAAGGCCAGCTTTTTGTCATGTTAGAATAAAATATTCCTCATAATTCCGACCGGATATCCGGGGATCACCTGGCCGAAAAGGTGCTTTCAAATTTGCAGCTTCGGCGTCTACTGATGCCTTATTAAGAACAGTCTACAACTCTAATGGTTAAATCTCCTCCTTCCCCGATCGCTAGCCGCAAGCCTTCCAAAGTAGAAGGAATCAAGGAAAACAGTAATTTTTTGCGTGAACCTGTAGCCACTGAAGTACTTCAGGATACAACTCACTTTAGCGAAAATGCAGTGCAGTTGCTGAAGTTTCACGGGTCTTATCAACAAGATAACCGTGATAATCGCGTCAAGGGGCAGGAGAAAGATTACCAGTTTATGCTGCGGACGAAAAATCCGGGTGGTTTAGTACCGCCGCAGCTATATCTAGCTTTGGATAAGCTGTCTGATGAATATGGTAACCATACTTTACGAGCTACTACCCGTCAAGGGTTTCAGTTACATGGGATTTTAAAGAAAAATCTCAAAACTGCGATCGCTTCTATCGTCAACAATCTCGGTTCTACTTTGGGTGCTTGTGGCGATGTTAACCGCAACGTCATGGCTCCCCCCGTACCTTTTAAAAATCGCCCAGAATATCAGTATGCTTGGGAATATGCCCAAAATATTGCTGACTTGTTATCGCCCCAAACCGGTGCTTATTACGAAATTTGGCTAGATGGCGAAAAAGCAATTAGCGCGGAAGAAAGCCCAGAGGTAAAAGCAGCCAGACAAAGCGATACTAACGGGACATTAATCAACAATTCCGAAGAACCTCTTTATGGCACTTACTATATGCCCCGCAAGTTTAAAGCTTGTGTGACAGTGCCAGGGGATAATTCTATTGATTTATATTCCCAAGACCTAACTTTGGTTGTTATTACCAATAAAAAAGGCGAATTAGAAGGTTTTAACGTATTTGCTGGTGGTGGTTTAGGGCGGACACATAACAAAGAAGAAACATTTGCTAGACTAGCCGATCCGATTGGCTATGTCGCCAAAGCAGATGTTTACGACATCGTCAAAGCCATTGTTGCTACCCAGCGAGATTATGGCGATCGCTCTGACCGCCGCCACGCTCGATTAAAATATTTACTGCACGATTGGGGTGTAGAGAAGTTCCGCGCCAAAGTCGAAGAATATTTTGGCAAAGCGATCGCTCCTTCTAAAGAACTGCCAGAATTTAAATATCATGACTTTTTGGGCTGGAACGAACAAGGCGATGGCAAGCTATTCTTAGGCATTTCCATTGATAACGGTCGGGTAAAAGATGAAGGTGCTTTTCAACTGAAAACTGCCTTAAGGGAAATTGTGGAGCAATTTAACTTACCTATCCGCCTCACAGCCCACCAAAACCTGATTTTCTACGAAATTGCACCAGCAGATAAAGCCGCAATTCAAGCAATTCTTGACCGTTGTGGCGTTATCTCCGACCCTAGTAAAATAGACCGCTTAGAAAGGTTAGCAATGGCTTGTCCAGCTTTACCTACCTGCGGTTTAGCCATCACCGAATCAGAAAGAGCAATTCCCGGTATTTTAGACCGGATTAGCACGATTCTCGATAAAGTTGGTTTACAAAATGAGCAATTTGTGGTAAGGATGACAGGCTGTCCTAATGGCTGCGCTCGTCCTTACATGGCGGAATTAGCTTTTGTGGGAAGCGCCCCAGAAAGTTACCAAGTATGGTTAGGCGGTTCGCCCCATCAGACGCGGTTAGCCCAGCCTTACATGGAAAGGCTACACCACAACGATTTAGAAACCCAACTAGAGCCAATTTTCGTTTACTTTAAGCAGGCGAAAAACGCAGAAGAAAGCTTTGGTGATTTTTGCGATCGCGTCGGTTTTGATGCTATCCGCGAGTTTGCAGCTAATTACACAGTACAATCCGTGGCAAATTCAGATATTACAGACGATAGCGACGGTTTAGTGGAAGCAATAGCCGATTCACGAACCGCAGACAGTGAAGGACAAGAAGTAGCGATTGAAAACACTACCATTGCTACTTATAAGACTCGCCGCCGTGTCAGCTTGCAACATGAGGTATACAATAAGCTCAAAGACGCCGCCAGCAGTCAAGGTAGACCGATGACCGAATTGGTACATGAGGCGTTAGAAGCTTATTTCCAGAATCTGGAGAAATAGGGGCTAGGGGCTAGGGAAGAGAAATTTTCCCAGCAACTACTAATACCAATTCTCTATACACTTGCACTTAATAATTGCTTCTTTTCTCTTGGCGTTCTTCTCTTCTCCCAAGGGGAGACGCTGCGCGAACGAGACGCTAACGCGAAGGCGTTCTTGGCGGTTCATTCAATAAATATTAAGTGCATCATAGCGAATTGGTCTAAACAAATTAACTACTGATAAACGTCGATTATATAAAATATCGGCGTTTATTTTTATTTCTGGAAAAATTCTCTCTCATACCAAACTGCAATCTAAAACGTAACATTGAAACCTTCACAAGGGCGGGGAAACCCCGCCCCTACGGGGGTTCGTAAACAATAAAAATTACGAATTATTATGTCTCAACTGCAACGAATAGCGATCGCACCTTCTCAACTCCAACAAGGACAAATTGCACTCACCAAAGAGCAACAACACTATTTAACACGAGTATTGCGCTTGCGTGAAGGCGATCGCTTTATTGCAATGGATGGTAAGGGTAAATGGTGGTTAACCCAGCTAGCAGGGGAACAAGGACAGGTTTTAGAACCTTTGGTAGTCGAAACTGAGTTACCTGTAGCCGTTACCCTACTGATAGCTTTACCTAAAGGTAATGGGTTTGATGAAGTAGTCCGGTGTTGTACGGAGTTAGGAGTTACAACTATTGCCCCTGTTTTGAGCGATCGCACTTTATTGCAACCTAGTCCACAAAAACTCGAACGCTGGCGGCGGATTGCGGCGGAAGCTGCAGAACAGTCAGAGCGAGCGTTTGTGCCGACAATTTTAGAACCTGTGGCTTTTAGTAGTAGTTTAAAATTGACAAGTAGCCAAAAATATATCTGTGAAGCCCGTGGTAATTTTCCGCACCTCAAGGATTGCTTACCGCAACCAATTGACAAAGAAATTATTATCGCCACAGGCCCGGAAGGTGGATGGACGCAGCTAGAAGTTGATAATGCGATCGCATCTGGATTTCAAGCAGTATCTCTAGGGCGGCGGATTTTGCGAGCTGTCACAGCGCCAATAGTGGCTTTATCACTAGTTTCCGCAGCCTGTGAAGTATAAAGGATGTATATCTCACGCCAAGCCGCGACGAGACATTCTTCCAGTGTGGGTGTAAATAAAGTGATGATTGAACAAGTTGCTGCAGCTTTTGAGCGTAAAGATTATCACACTGCTGCTAAATTACTCAAAACCTTGTTAGATGAATCACCTGATAATCCTTGGGTGCAATTTTATCTAGCAAGGCTGCATGAAGTATCAAAAAAGTATAAGAATGCAGAAAAAGTTTACCGAAACTTGCTGCGAAGTACTACAAATACCAAAATTTTGACACTAGCGCGTCAGGGTTTGCAGCGATTGCAAGAAATTGAGCAAGAAGCTAGACAAAGAGCTATTATTGAGGCGACAACAGACCCTAGCAATATAGAATTAGGTGTACTGGTATTAGAACCTCTAAATAATCAATTAAAAACCCAATTAGCGCCTAAATTTGCTCAGATATTCCAAATTGATAATTATACTGCAAGGCTAACTTTACCCAGTCGCGGCTGGAAGTTATATCGCACTGGACAAATTGGAGAATTGAAGTTTTACGGTACGCAATTACAACAATCGGGTATTCCCTGCTTCTGGGCAAAAATTGCGGCGATTGGGCAAATTCGTGTATTTCAGGCGAATTATTTTTTTGAGGCTGGTGCTAATACTACTGTTATTTGTCGCAACCCCGCAAATCAAGTTGGTTCTTTAACTTTTAAATGGTCAGAAGTTAAAGCACGGGTAGTCGGACTATTACCTATTTTTGAGCAAGTTGTGGATGTTGATGCCCGTTACCAAATAGAACGCAAAACTAAAACCCAAGATTATGCACAGTTTTGTGATTTACATCTACCTGGTAGGAGTTGTATTTTACGACTGGCTGATAAAAGCTATGAATTTCAAAAAGGCTTAGAGATTGCACCTCAAGCTAGCCAAAATACTATCAGAATTAACTGGAATTTCTTACTAGAATGGCTTGACCAACAACTACCACAAATCAAAGTTTGGTCAGATTTTACACCTTTTGCGGAAACTATCTTAGACCATACAGAAATGCTGGGTAACATCCAGTCTCACATTCACCTGTTCCGTAGGGATAAGACTAACTGGGACCCAGCATTTCATTTATATAGTGGACTCGTATTTTCTCACCTTACTCACAATCGAGATGAGGATAATTAGCGAGCCAAGCAAGTCAATTTATTTAGAAGTTTTAACTTGAAGTGCAAGATCCAAGTAAGAACTCATATTAGCTCCAGGACGGCGGCGACCGTTAGTGCTACCAGAAGTAGCAGCAACATACTTGGGTGCAAAAGTGGTTTCTTTTGGTTCTTCTTTAACTACTTTAGCAGCAGCAGCTTTTTCATTCTTACCTGGTTCAATCTTCAAACCTTGCGCAGTTTGAACTAGTTGTACATCAGCTGGTTTTGCTTCCTTAGCTGATTTTTTCTTCGCAGCAGCTTTTGTACCGTTTAAGGATTCTGCTTTTGGTGCTGCTGGTGCTGCTGCTGTAACTGTTTCTGCTACCTTCTTAGTATTGTCTACTACTGTTGCTGCTGCTTTCTTGGCTGTGTCTTTAGCTTCATCTAGTTCCAAGTAGTAGCCGTTGCTTTTCTTATTTTTTCCTGGTAAGAGTCCAGTCAGGAAACTGACAATGCCCGAAATCAACTTTTTGATAAAATCCATTACAATTGCTCCTGCCTTTATAATTGAGAATTTCTACCGTAATTATTAAAAATTACGACATTATTTTACATTTTTTTACTTTGCGTCATCTGAGCGATCGATGACAACCTATATAAGGTTTTTACTTAATCAACATTGTAGTAATAATACAGCGCAAGCGTTTTCGCCTGATTTGCGATCGCGCTCATAACCTGAATACAATGCATACACTAAGAATTAATTATTAAATTTTACGGTAACTGAGAGCAAGATTCTGATAGGTGGCTTAACAAAAATTAACAATTATTTATTTGTGTAATTATGAATTTCCACTAAGTACAGTTGTTGTCTTTTAACCAGTAAAGAGACTGTCATAGATAATTTTTCAGCAGCAATCAGGCTCGGTTAAATTTTGTACAGGAGAAATCAAGCACAAATATGGTAACGAACAATCAAAATCAGCAACGAAATCCTGTGTTGTTAGTACATGGTATTGATGATACGGGAGCAGTTTTCTACCGGATGGGCAAGTATTTAAAAGAACAAGGTTGGTCTGTATATGCTTTAGATTTAGTCCCCAATAACGGTGCTAAAGGTTTAGATGAGTTAGCAAAGCAGGTAAGGGATTATGTAGACAGAGAATTTTCCCCAGAACAACCACTAGATGTAGTTGGTTTCAGTATGGGCGGAATTGTCAGTCGTTACTATATCCAGCGCCTAGAGGGAATTAAGCGCGTACAGAGGTTTATCACCCTTTCTTCGCCCCATCAAGGTACTGTGATAGCTTATGGCTCAATGCGGCCTGGTTGCGTGCAAATGCGTCCTAAAAGTGCTTTTCTGCAAGATTTAAATTCTGATGTGGCGATGTTGCAGGAGATAAACTTTACATCAATCTGGACTCCTTATGATTTGATGATTGTCCCCGCTAAGAGTTCCCAATTACCCGTAGGTAACGAGGTAATATTGCCAGTAGCTTTACACCCTTGGATGCTGTCAGATTCCCGGTGTTTGGCAGTAGTAGCAGAGACATTAAGCCAGCCGATTAGGGACTTGCAACTAAAAAATATCCGATCGCATTGAGGGCAGGGGAGCAGGGAGCAGGGAGCAGGGGGGAGGAACAGTCGTGTTGAGTCCAGAAATTGGGATAATTTATTTTTTGGAGTTCCCTTAAGTCCTATCCCCAATTTGCGAATACTCAGCACCGCCAAAAATCGCCTCTGGGTGACGGTAATATTTAAATTCCATTAAGTTATAAAACGGATCTTCTAAAAAGAAAGTGCGATGCTCTAAAGGCATACCTACAAAGCGGTTTTTCGGTTCTTCTCGAAAAGGTAGTTGGTGCTGTTGTGCCCTTTCTAGTAACTCTTGCCAATCTTGTTCGGCAGTAAACACTAGCCCAAAATGTCGGGGATAAATACCGCGTTGGGGTGTCAAAGGTTCCTTAGTGGTATGAGCTACTAACTGATGACCGTATAAATTAAGTATTAAAGCATGGGGATTTTCTCTTCCGGGAATACAGCCCAAACCATCTACATAATATGCTTTGGTTTGAGCAATGTTGCTGACTGGGAAAGCAAGATGAAATAAAGTTGCGCTCATAGTTTTCGCCTAGAACACTAGTACTGATTATTGCTATCTATCTTAAAGGAGCTAGGAGCTAGGGGCTAGGGGTTAGGGAAGGGGACAAGGGAGACAAGGGAGACAAGGGGGACAAGGAAGCAGAGGAAGCAGAGGAGGAAAATTATATAGATGCTCTCCCTCTGCCCCTCTGCGTCTCTTCTCCCTTTGCTCACTATTCACCCAATGCCCCATGCCCAATGCCCAATGCCCAATGCCCCATGCCCCATGCCCCATGCCCAATATGAACTTTATCCGGAAAGACAAGAGAATATCTGTAATTGTTGGATTATGGGGTGGAGAGGATCAAGCAGTAAAGCGCGAATTTCGCTATTCTGTTGATCATCAGTCCACACTAAATGAGATGTATTACTGATGCTCTCTTTCTTTGATTCTGCAAATCCTTGGTTGGTGGGAGTCGGATTAAACGCAATACTTTTGGGTTTAGTTTGGATTGCTCCTAAAAAGCTGCTCACTCCTGCGGGAATCTTCCATGCTTGGGTTTTGGGTGCGATTATTTGGGGAACATTGGGTTGGCAAGGGTATCTGGTAGTCGGATTCTATTTTTTAGTGGGTTCTGGTGTGACGCGGATAGGTATAGCGCAAAAAGAAGCCGAAGGAATTGCTGAAAAGCGTTCTGGCGCAAGAGGCCCGGAAAATGTCTGGGGTTCGGCGTTGGTTGCGGCGCTTTGTGCTTTGGGAATTGGTGCTTTAAATGCTGGATTATTTGCTGCTGTTCCTCAGTCTGTAGTCGCTAGTCTCGAGTCTCTACTGGTGTTGGGCTATGTGGCGAGTTTTAGTACCAAACTTTCTGACACTTGTGCTAGTGAGGTGGGTAAAGCTTACGGTAAACGAACTTTTTTGATTACCACTATGCAACCTGTACCTCGCGGAACAGAAGGCGCTGTCAGTTTAGAGGGGACTTTAGCCGGGGTAGTGGCTTCAATTGCGATCGCAATTCTCGGTTGGGGAGTCGGTTTGATATCTTTGTTAGGTGTAGTTTGGTGTGCGATCGCGGCTTTGATTGCCACTAGCTTAGAAAGTGTCATTGGTGCTACCCTGCAATCTCGATACACCTGGCTCACTAATGAATTAGTGAATGTTCTCAATACATTCATCGGTGCGATCGCAGCTATGTTAATTGCCTACATCTGGGGCTTATTTATTGCTTAATGAAAAACTCCACCCACAAGGGGATGGAGTTGTTGGGCAAGGGGCATGGGGGAGGCAGTGCGTTGGACGGGTTCCCCGGCTTGAAGCAACTGCCGTCATGGGGCATGGTGAAGAAATTACCAATGCTCAATGCCACAAGGGGATAGAGTTTCCCGCCGCTTTAAATTAATTGGGGCGCACAATTTAAATCAATTTTTACGGGTGTTATTTATCGTCAGTCTTTAGCCATTTTTGATGGTTACAGATAATTTGGCATTTCTATGTAAATGTCAAATATCTAGTTGAGTTCTAGAGATATAGCTGTAGCCAGATAGATTAGGACATCAACCTAAGATAAAACCCTGATACTAAAAGGTTTTTAAGTCTGTCAACTGTCAACTGTCAACAGCTATACAAATAACTTCACTATTTTTCTCTAGCTAAAGACTGATTTAGGTATTTATGCCAACGCAAACTAATTTACTAATTTGTTTTATAGAGATTTTGGTATGCAATATAACCAATAAAATTAGATAATCTCTATATTATTACAGTTGAAATTCGATAAAACACTGATTATTTTTATTCGTAATAAATTTATGGAACCTTTATCATTTTTAACTGTAAACGAACAACCAATTTCTCTAGAACAAGCAGTAAAATATCTCCAAGCATCGGGAAAGTTGACTCAGTTTATTGGGGAAATTATTCGTCAGTACATCATTGACCAAGAAATCAACATCAGAGATGATATTGATATCAGTTCGGCTTTAACAGAACAAGCAATTATTGATTTTCGCCTAAAAAATCAACTCACAGATCCGCAAACTTTTCAAGAATGGCTCAAGAAAAATGGCACGGATTACCAAACATTTCATTCATCAATTGCTTTTAATTTTAAACTAGAAAAATTGAGAGCGTTAGTTACTGAGCCTAAACTACCAGAATATTTCATTGAACGTAAAATATATT
Source organism: Calothrix anomala FACHB-343 (assembly GCF_014696435.1). Lineage (GTDB taxonomy): Bacteria > Cyanobacteriota > Cyanobacteriia > Cyanobacteriales > Nostocaceae > Aulosira > Aulosira anomala_A. The sequence goes on from NZ_JACJQG010000080.1 coordinate 10,890, forward strand.
TAGATAGGGTAGTAATTTCGAGAATATTTGTGGATAATCGCGAACTGAGCGAGGAATTACATACACAAATTGAAGAAGGAGGCAGCTTTGAACAACTAGCTAAAGAATATTCATTAACAGAGGATCGCATTGTTAACGGCATGATGGGAGCCATTAGTCGCGGCACATTACCAGATATCGTCAGAGCCGCTATTGACGCAGCAAATCCCGGAGAATTGATTGGCCCAATAGAAATTGAAGGACGTTATGGTTTGTTTCGAGTAGAACAATTTTTGCCAGCCTCTTTAGAAGATACTCAACTAAAGCAAACACTACAAAATGAGTTGTTTGAAAAATGGCTAGCAGAAAAAATTCAAAAGCTGACAGTCAAGTTACAAGTGAAATAAAAATTCTGGATAATCACTCTCTAAAAATTAACGTGCTAGCTTCTGTACCGTGGAATCAACCGCCGCTATGCTGGCTAACTTCTGAACAACAATCCCGATTACAAAATCAATCAGAAATTCGTCGGTATCGCCTGGGAGAAAAAATTTGGTCAAACGCCATTGGAGGTTACCAGTTTTTTATTGTCACTGGTAAAGTTCGCTTGCGCGAAGAAGAAATTGGCAAGCCATTAGCAGCTTTACAACCAGGAGACTGGTTTGGTGACTTACAAAAATTATCTGTAGAATGCAAAGCTGTTGCTGCTAGTAAAGAAGTCATTGTGGTTTGTTGGGAAACTACACTTTGGGCGGAAGTTTTAACGCCAGAAATGGCGGGGTTTTTTGAAGGACAAGGGGAAGGGGGACAGGGAGGACAAGGAGGACAAGGGGGACAAGGAGGACAAGGGGGACAAGGGGGACAAGGGAGACAAGGAGGAATAGATAATTCCCTAGCCCCTAGCCCCCAGCCCCTAGCCCCTAACTCCCAACCCCTAGCCCCTAATCCCCAGCCCCATGCCCCTAGTTATAACTATCCGTTTGTGGCGAGTGGGAATACAGCCGCAGCTTGTTTAACGATGGTGGCGCAGCATTTGGATAATGCGGTGAAGTTGGAATGGGTACAACGCCAACTGCGGGGACAGCGCCCGAAAAATGTTGTGGAAGCAGGAGAAAAGTTAGGCTTATTGTTGCAGCGTTTGCAAATTGATTGGGGTGATTTGCGCTCGTTGTCATTTCCGGCTTTAATGCAGTGGTATGCTGCGGGGCAAGAAAGTCCTACTTGGGTGGTAGTCTATGGGATTAAAGGCGATCGCTTAATTATCGCTAATCCTTTAAATAGCGATCGCATTTGTGAAAGTCTCCCTCAATCTGTAGTCGAAGCCGCTTGGGATGGGAAAATTTGGACGGTAGAACTCATTTCTCAGCAAGAAAAATTTAACCTGAGTTGGTTTACACCCGCCGTTTGGAAATATCGGGGATTATTAGGCGAAGTTTTGCTAGCTTCTTTAACATTGCAATTTTTGGGGTTAGCTACACCGCTAATTACCCAAGTTGTGATTGATAAAGTCATGGTGCAAGAGAGTTTACCAACTCTCGATGTCATGGCGATCGCACTTTTATTAGTAGCGATATTTGAAGCTGTACTCGGCATACTGCGGTTATTTATCTTTACCCATACAGCCCGACGTTTAGATTTAAGTTTATCAGCGCAGTTATTTCGCCACTTAATGCGCTTACCCTTAGCTTATTTTGAATCGCGGCGCGTCGGGGATACAGTAGCCAGAGTCCAAGAACTCGAACAAATCCGCCAATTTCTTACAGGTACAGCCTTAACGGTGATATTAGATAGCGTCTTTGCTGTGGTGTATTTAGCATTGATGTTTTATTACAATATCCCCCTCACCTTTGTAGCTTTAGCAGTATTGCCATTATTTGCCACATTAACCATCGTCGCGACACCAATTTTACGGGGTTGGCTGAACGAAACCTTTAACCGCAGCGCCGACAGTCAATCCTTTTTAGTAGAGACAGTTACCGGCATACATTCAGTTAAAGCCCACGCAGCCGAACCAGCAGCACGCGATCGCTGGGAAGGTTTATTTGCTCGCTTTATTCGCACCAGTTTTAAAGCCTCAACTACCTCCAACATCAGCAGCAATTTAGGTGACTTTCTCACCAATTTTTCTACCTTATTAATTCTCTGGTTTGGGGCAAAATTAGTCATTGACCAAAAACTGACAATTGGTCAATTAATCGCTTTTCAAATGTTATCAGGAAGAGTCACCGGGCCGCTATTGCGTTTAGTACAGTTATGGCAGAATTTGCAACAAGTTCTTCTATCTGTAGATAGAATCGGTGATATTCTTAACGTTGCGCCCGAAGCCGAAGCCGGAACCGGATTAGTATTACCAAATCTCAACGGACAAATTGCTTTTGAACAAGTATTTTTCCGTTATCAATCCAGTACAGAACCAGTATTAAGGGGCATTTCTTTTAACGTTGAACCAGGACAATTTGTCGGGATTGTCGGGCGTAGTGGTTCTGGTAAAAGTACCCTTTCAAAATTATTGCAACGCCTTTATCAAATTGAATCAGGACGCATTTTAATTGATGGTTTTGATATCAAAAGTGCCGATTTAGCTTCACTGCGGCAACAAATTGGTGTAGTTTTGCAAGAAGACTTTTTATTCAACGGTTCCATCTTAGAAAATATCACCCTCGGCAACCCCGATATTACCGCCGAACAAGTAGTAGAAGCAGCGAGACTAGCCGTAGCCCATGATTTTATCAGTCAATTACCCTACGGTTACGAAACCAACGTCGGCGAACGAGGTACAGCTTTATCGGGGGGACAGAGACAACGGATAGCCCTAGCGCGGTTGTTTCTTTCCAGCGCACCGATTTTAATCTTAGATGAAGCCACCAGCGCCTTAGATAGCGAAACCGAACAACAAGTACTGCAAAACCTGCAAACAATTTCCGCCAACCGCACCGTGTTTCTCATCGCCCATCGATTCGCCCCCCTCAAGCGTGCGGACTTAATTTTGGTGATGGAACAGGGAGTAATTGCCGAACGCGGTACTCATGTGCAATTGTTACAGCAAAAAGGCTTATACTGGTCACTTTATCAACGCCAACAAGCAAATATTTAGCATAACCCAATTGTTGGTATTAGGGGCACGGCAGCAGTAATATTATTGTCTGTACCAAAAGATTATGGATGCCGTGCCCCTACAGTTATATGCTATGTTTGCTGCTATATCGCCTGAACAATTCCCCAGAGCGATCGCTTATTACTAATTTAAACAACAATGGCACAAATGGTAGGGGCATGGCAGTGCCATGCCCTCTAAAATATATTGATGTGCCAATCAAAATTAAGAAATTATAGCTGATAAAACTGCATTATCATGCTTTGTAACCTTCTGCCTTCATCAACTTTCTGCGGCACAATAGTTACAACAGCCCTGATTTAATTACAAGAAATGCCTGCTAAACAAACCGCTAGTAATAACACTATTCAAGGGTGTGACTGGCCAATTGAACAATTACCGGGATTGAGTCTAGAAGAACAATCTCAATTGCAAAGCTGGGGAATTACCACCACAGGATTATTAGTCAAGCAAGGGAAAACCCCAGAAGCAAAGTTGGCGTTAGCGAATAAATTACAAGTTCACCTGCAGTATGTAAATAAATGGGTAGCTTTGGCTGATTTGGCGAGAATTCCCACTGTGGGGACGCAATATTGTGGTTTATTGTTACACGCGGGTATTGGTTCTGTAGCCCAATTAGCGCAGGTTCCCACACACCGATTACACCAACAAATTCTCCGCTTGCAAGTAGCCACAATGCAACGCCGAGATTTGTGTCCTGCTATCAAGTTAGTACAGCAGTGGAGTTACCAAGCAAGACAAATTAGTTAAAAGGGCATTGGGCATTGGGCATTGGGCATTGGGAAAATATAATTCTTAATTTTGAATTTTGAATTTTGAATTTTGAATTATTTGTCCTCCTTGTCCTCATTTAGTTTCTTATTCTTTGGCGAGTACGCCGTTGAGAAAAATATCCGCGAGTCCTTCAGCCATTTGCTGCATTTCTTGGGGAGAGGCGTTTGGTTCCATGAGGGTATTGTTGGAAAAGCCGGCGATCGCAAACATTCCCAAGAATACCTTAGCCACTAATTTGGCATCAGTTTGGCGATAAATGCCTTTATCCATCGCTGTTTGAAAGAAAGCCTCAGCCACATCTGTCATTTTTTCAATCACATCCGATTGAATGCGATCGCGTAAATCTGGATGAAACTGCACCTCCATAAAGCAAACTTTCATTAAATCGACATTTTTGTGCAAATTCCACATCCGGCGGCGCATTACTTGGGCTACGGCTTTATAACTGCCCATTTCGCTTAATTCTGTCAGCAAATCTGTGAGAATATCTACCCAGCCACTAGTCGCCACCTCTACCAAAATTGCCTTTTTATTGGGAAAATGACGAAACAAAGTACCCTCGGCTACACCAGCGGCCTGTGCTAAGTCGCGGGTAGTGGTACCATCAAAACCTTGGGAGGCAAACAATTTTTGTGCCGCTTGTAAAATGCGGGTACGTGTCTGTGCCTCTGAGGGAGGAGAAGAATTAAAAACTCGCATAGTAGTTATGGGGAGATATCCGGAACAAGACTTGTAGCATTATTGTCTAACAGCGAATCCAAAAAGCACAGAAAGCTTAATACAAGATTAACGCTCTGTCTTTCCCTTAGCCTGCCTCTAAGGTATTAAACAATTCGTAGTTGTAATTCATAATTCGTAATCATGTTTTGTGACAAAGATTTAACCATAAATCAATCTGAAGCTTTCTATTTATCTGGCTTCTACAAAAGAAACATAAACACAAAACAAGTCGTTTATATAAATGAGCTATCAATCTCTATTGAATTACGAATTACGAATGAGTAATTACGAATTAATATGAAACTTTACTGTATTTTTCGCTTATGAATCAGCCCAATTGCGGGAGAGCAATTTTCAATTTTTCCCAAAGATTATCCGTGATGCTTTACCGGATGTTTGTCACTTTGCTAACTCTGGCATTTTTGTGGAGTGCTTTACTTCCAGAAGTGGCGCTAGCCCAAACTACAGCACCTCCAGCGCCAACTAGCAAAACTCCAACTTCGATTCAACCTTATCTAGATCGCGTCATCAAGCAGTTGACGGAGTTTCGCCTAGATAACGGTTTGAAGTTCATTGTTTTAGAACGTCATCAAGCACCAGTAGTATCTTTTTTAACTTACGCTGATGTTGGCGGTGTAGATGAGCCAGATGGAAAAACTGGTGTAGCTCACTTTCTAGAACATTTGGCTTTTAAGGGTACAAAGCGCATTGGTACAAAAGACTACAACGCCGAAAAACCCTTATTAGACCGACTGGAACAGTTAGACACGCAAATTAGAGCCGCCAAAGCAGCAGGTAAAACAGAGGAACTGGCGAAGCTACAAGCCGAATTTGATCGGGTGGAATTGCAAGCAACCAAACTCAGCAAGCAAAATGAAATGGGGCAAATTGTCGAACAAGCTGGAGGTGTGGGGTTAAATGCCAATACTTCTACGGAGGCGACTCGTTATTTTTATAGCTTCCCCGCTAATAAGTTGGAATTGTGGATGTCTTTAGAATCGGAGCGATTTCTGGAACCTGTACTCAGCCGCGATTTTTATAAAGAGAAAGAGGTAATTCTAGAAGAACGGCGTTTGCGGGTAGAAAATTCCCCCATCGGCTTAATGATCGAAAAATTTATCGATGCAGCCTATAAAGTTCATCCTTACAGACGACCGGTGATTGGTTATGACCAGGATATCCGCAATTTGACGCCGGATGATGTGCAAAAGTTTTTTAACAATTATTATGTACCGAGTAATTTAGCGATCGCAATTGTGGGTGATGTTAACCCCAATGAAGTCAAAAGACTAGCGCAAATCTACTTCGGACGCTTCCCCGCCAAAACAAAAGCTGTTCAGCCAATCCCTACAGAACCACCACAGGCGCAAACCAGAGAAGTAACTGTAGAATTACCTTCCCAACCTTGGTATTTAGAGGGTTATCACCGTCCAGCAGTTACCCATCCCGATAATGCTGTGTATGAAATTATTGCTGGTTTATTAAGTAATGGACGGACATCGCGGTTGTATAAATCTTTAGTAGAACAAAAGCGATTAGCTTTGGCTGCTCAAGGTTTTAGCGGTTTTCCTGGTGATAAATACCCAAACCTAATGTTATTTTATGCGCTGACAGCACCAGGGCATACAGTTGATGAATTAGCAGCAGGTTTACGCACAGAAATTGACAAATTGAAAACTGAACCTGTCACTGATGCGGAATTGCAGCGCGTAAAAACCCAAGCTAGAGCCGATTTGTTACGTACCCTCGATTCTAATATGGGCATGGCGCAGCAGTTATTGGAATATGAGGTAAAAACTGGCTCTTGGCGGAATTTGTTTAAGCAATTGGATGAAATTGCCGCAGTCACGGCTGCTGATGTGCAACGAGTAGCAAAAGCATCGTTTACCGCCGAAAATCGCACAATTGGCAAGTTGTTGTCAAAACAGGGATGAGGAACCGCAAAGAACCGATGAAAAGAAATATCCACAGGTACCACAGTAAAAGGCAGATGTTATTCGGAATCCAAAATGGCAAGAAGTTGATTTATGCTTTGGTAATTGCTTTTGCCTTTGTACTTTTGACTTTTAACTTTTCTTTAGCGGCGACAGCAGCAGCCAAGCATTACACGGAGTTGCAGTTACCACCGTTACCACAGGTTAAGTTACCTAAATACGAGCGCTTTGTCTTGCGCAATGGCTTGGTAGTTTATTTAATGGAGGATCGCGAGTTACCATTGATAGGCGGTACGGCGTTGGTACGCACGGGAAGTCGCCTAGAACCCGCAGATAAAGTTGGCTTGGCTGACTTTACAGGTGAGGTAATGCGAACTGGGGGAACGAAGAAGCATTCCCCCGACGAACTCAACCAAATCTTGGAACAACGCGCCGCTTCGGTAGAAGCTGGAATTGGTGAAGCTTCTGGTAGTGTGAGTTTTGAAGCACTAACAGAAGATTTAGAGACAGTGTTTGGCTTATTTACTGAGGTGTTGCGGGAGCCAGTATTTGCCCAAGAAAAGTTAGATTTGGCGAAAAATCAGGAAAAAGGTAGTATTTCTCGCCGTAATGACGATCCTCATGCTATAGCAAGTCGGGAATTCCGCAAATTAATCTATGGTAAAGATAGCCCCTATGGGCGGACTACAGAGTATGCTTCCATAGAGAAGATTTCCCGTGAGGATTTGCTGAAGTTTTATCAGCAATATTTTTACCCGAATAATATAATTTTAGGGATTGTGGGCGATTTTGACGCGAAAAAAATGCGATCGCTCATTCAAGCCAAGTTAGGCGATTGGAAACCTAACCCCAAATTGGCTAAACCCCAGTTACCACAAGTCACTCAAGCTAACACTGGCGGCGTGTTTATTGTCAATCAGCCGCAGTTAACCCAAAGTAATATTTTCATTGGGCATTTAGGCGGAAGGTTAGACAATCCTGATTATGCAGCGTTAGATGTAGTTAATGGTGTATTGAATGGATTTGGCGGACGATTATTTAATGAAGTGCGATCGCGCCAAGGTCTAGCTTATTCAGTATACGGTCAATGGAGTCCCCGTTACGATTATCCCGGACTTTTCATTGCTGGGGGACAAACGCGATCGCAAACTACAGTCCAATTCGTCAAAGCCTTACAAGCAGAAATTAAGCGTTTGCAAACTCAAAGAGTCACGCCACAAGAACTAGCTTACGCCAAAGAATCTACCCTCAATTCCTTTGTTTTCAACTTTGAAAACCCTAACCAAACCATCTCACGCTTAATGCGATATGAATATTATGGTTATCCATCTGATTTTATCTTTCGCTATCAAAAAGCCGTAGCCGCCACCACAGCCGCCGATGTGCAACGGGTAGCCAAGGAATATCTTAAACCAGAAAGTTTGGTAACTTTAGTAGTCGGAAATCAAAAAGAAATTCAACCACCTTTAACTCAGTTATCCGCACAAGTTACACCCATAGATGTAACTATTCCTCCTGCACAACCACAAGCCAAAAATTAAGCCTTTAATAGCAATTCCCAATTCGTAATCTAAGCAAATATATCCTGTAGGGGTTTAGCATTGCTAAACCCTTTCTTATATAAAATATAAATATAGCCGTAGCAGCTAAATTAGGACATCAAGCTAAGATAAAATCATACCAATAAAAGCTTTTCAAGTCTGTCAACAGTCAACAGTCAACGGTCAACAGCTATATCTTTCTATCTATCTTTCTCAAGAAATCAACATATATTCTAGCTCTTGATGTAACCAATTATTAAACATATCATTGAGAATTTCTTGATAACGTTCTGGGGTTAATGTAGCCGGAATAAACTCATCAACCCAAAAAAGATGATAACCTTGCTCGCTTTTTAAAGGGCCGATCAATTCTTCAGTAGAAGAGCTAAATAAAGCCGCAGCAATATCTGGCTCCAGCGCAAACCGATAAATATTACCTTCATAACCACAATGCTTGCGGCGTTGCATATCTATATCATAAATATGCGCCGCATCATAAAAAGTAATTTCCGCTTCTGCAATTTGATAGTAAATTTCTTGCGCGAGTTTTTCTGATTCTACCATGATTTGGTAGAGGCTAACTTGCTCAAATTCAAGCTGATTTTCAATAAAAAATAACTCTACATCTTGGGCAAATAATGCTTCGGCTAACTTCTTTGATAATAAGCGATCGCGAATTCCTATTTCCCAATCCTCAGCAGAAACCAACTGCTCTGCTAACCATGCTAAGGTATCTGAAGCTTTTTCTAAATGCTTCTCCCGGCGCTGGCGATGGGCTTCCGCTTCAATCTCTGCTGGTGTAACATTTATACCTCTTTCTTGGGCTGTATCATTTATTAATCTTTGAAACCAAACTTTTTGACAAACATCTTTAAAATTCATTTCGCTTTTGAGGAGGTTAACAATTTCCTCTGGGTCAACAATTGATTTAGAGAGGTTTATCATAATACTTGATACTTACTAACAACTAAGAAATTTTTCTCAAATTATTTATATATATGAATTAATAAATTTGACTTTACACTTTATGTAAAACTTTTCTGAAACCTACTTAATCTATAATAAGAAGTAATTTTCATATACTTTTTACTTATGTTTTAGGCTAATTATTGAGAAATTACCGTTACTATTTCTATTCACAAGCGATCAACTGATACTTTTTATACTCTAGGCGCACCCTTTTCTTATGAAAGTTGGCAAATAATTATCTATACATCTATCTTTAGTAGTAAAAAGTAAAATATTAACCTTTTATTAAATAAACATTAACAACAGATTAAATAATTTGGTAATTGCCCCAAACTATTTTACAAAAAGTAAATCGCCTAAAATCCTGACAAATGACTCTTGTACAGACGCGATTCATCGCGTCTCTAACAAATGGCTATTGTACAGACGCAATTAATCGCGTCTCTAACAAATGACAAATAAAAAACTGGAAGCCATACAAATTATGAGCTTCCAGTATTAATAATATAAATTGCTAATTTCTTAAACAGCTTTGACATACTCCCCAGCCTAAAGGCGTGGGGATTCTGGGTTCAAACAACAGTTGCAGGCATAGCCCGTCTTACACTATCTCGCCCGACAGACAATGCCCTGCCTGTTTGCACAATTCTATCAAAAAGCCGTCCTTAAAGGACGGGGCTTTAGACCCAGGTTTTTGGTAACTTTCTTGATAGTAGTCTCAGAGCTATAAGCTTCACCAACATTGACGAGAATTTAACTGTCACTGTTTCAAATTTCCACTCCTGCTAAAAGTGCTAAATATGATTTGTGGAAATAAAACCATACTAACCACAGTCAAGGAAGTTTTATCAGCATCGCTCCCACCATCTGTAAACTAGGTGAGAGCAATTCAAAGTTGAGAATGGGAGAATTCACAACTTTTACTTTTTATAGCTCAAGCTTCCTGGGAAAAAGAACCACCATCAGCAACAGTCGAAGTTTTAGTCTTGATGTTGGATTTATTTACTCTCAAAGACATGGAATATATTTCACGAGCGGAACTCATCATTGATTTTGTTCCCATGCATGAAATTAGCTGGTTAATTAGCTATTTTTCAGTTGGCATTTATAAATTTATAAAATTTTCTCGCCTAATTAGTGCCAAATTGGCAGAATTCATTATAAAAAATGGTCTTTTTTTAAGAAACTTTACCTAGATACAACTTTGAGTAATATTTGCTTACTATTTTTTTAATTTCTGTTGAGTTTTCTATGATTAAAATAATATATACAGTTTAACTATTAGGCTAAATACGCTATAATCAGGAACACAATATCACCTCAATTCAATATCAATATTTCTAGAGAGCAAAAAGCAGTCCCCCTACTTTAGGGGGAAGCTAAAGTTCAACATTGTAAATTTTGGTATCACAAAGCAAATCTGTCCGCTAGATTTCTACAAGCCTTAGATATAAGGCCAAACATAATTATAAACCTGCCGTGCTATAAATTCTCAATCTGCATGGCAAATAGGCAGCTATTTAATTAACTGCAAATCTCCAGATATTGAATTCAGAAATGGGTAAATAAAACTTGCAGAGATTGAAAGCAGAATCTATTACAGCACGGCGTCAATAAACTATCCAATGGAAATATTCTCATCCCTAGCGAAAAGGTAATTAAGAATTACACATTTCGCAAAGTGCTAGTAGAGAAATTTCTCGCTGGAATTTTGATTTGATTGCTGTTATTGAATCTACTTTGCTAACCACTTTTCTTTGGGAGTACGCATTTCTGTTTTTTGTTTGCTCACAACTTCTAGATAAGCTAAGTCCTTAATTTTGGCTAAACAGCCAGGAGAAACATTCTTCTCAGAGCGTTTCTCTGGAGATTGTTGATTTAAATTTATGTTGGGGTTTTGCTGCTGCTTTGAGCGATTCAGCAGCGAGTTTTCTTTAAGTAACCGATTGTAGGTACGGTAAGGAATGTAATGTAAAGGATTGTAGCCCGCAAACCGTAGCATTAAAACACAAGCCCAGGAATACTTTCCAGCTAAAATTGCTTCTACTACTTGGTCAAATTGTTCGGGAGGAATCGAGTCTTTTAATTTGCTAATGCTAGGAATCTCTTGGTTCATAGTGTTATTTGTCGGGGATAAATTTATCCGATTAATGTTCTGCAATTGGGGTAATTTAAATTGAAATTAGCAAACAGCTTGATACTGCTTGCATTTGCTGAATTATTTGCAGCAATATTTTGGTAATGCACTATGAGTAAATCTTGACTGGTGCAAACAAAAACAAAAGTTTTGCGCAACTTTTAAAATTTATCTTCAATAAAGTTGCTTGCTTGATACCAGTATTTTTCTAATACAGTTACAGTGGGAGTTGCTATAGCAACAGCACTGCAATCAATTGATAATGTTGATACTTTTTGCGGAGTAAGATATTTCTGCGGATGGAAATCATAACGCTTCATCCCCAAATTTTCTCCTTGGTTGGAGGTTTCGACTGCATTTAACCTGATGATTCTTTCCATGAGCTGACCTTTTCAAAAACTTGAAGATTGTGAATCAAGTTGAATGTGATGCTTTAGCGTAACTCTTCAGATAGTCTCCCAAGTTCCACAGTTGTGACTAAGTGGTACTAGCACTGATGGAACAAGCTGCTTTTGCTTTGCAGTTAATCTCAGGTAAAAATTTACCAATGGCGATTTTAGATGACTGGTAGAAAAAAGTGTCCTGATAGCTCTTGGTAGATGCAGTTTCGTCCTCTAGAAATTTTCTTACTCCTAATCTAATTACTGTTCCCTGATAAAAAGATTGTATATTTAGTGACTATGAAATTAGGAGATAATTAGTAAAACTCCTGAAGGATTAGGTTAGTCAAGAAAAATTCTGTAACCTTGACGTTAAAGAACAACATTTTTATTTATACTACATTTTTGCTGTTAATGTCATCTACCAAAATAGTACATTTATCAGTTAAATTTAGTGATTTCATAGTGATTTCTACTTGTGTATTGTGCAACTAGACATTTTGTTACTTATTTTCTAGAGAGTGATGGGTGTTACCCCTCATTTGCTCGGCATGAAAACGTTTATTTACTTCATACTACTGAAAGATTTTACCATTGACTTTGTTGTTTAACAGCAGAAAAAATCAGCAGTATAGATATTATTAAAAAAATCTTAAGCCTCTCAAGCTTATTAAAAATAATTCTTAGGAAATCTGGCTAATATATACCAATTTAATTGCTGTAAGCTTTTATATAGCAAGACTTACAGCTTTTAAATGCTAAGGCGATATTATCCAGCGATCGCTAATATGATGCGATTAGCATTATTAAATTAAAGATAAAAAATTTTTCAAAATACTGGGTTTATGATATGATAGATAAACCATCATCACCGGAGCCAACAATGCTCTGGCAAATCAGCCACCTCTACAAAAGTTGTAAATAGCAAAAGTAGCTGATTTAGCACCAAAATAAAATTCTTAATTGGCAAAAATCCCAGCTTTAATCTCTAGTATTCTCAGTGTTAATTGCAAAAAGCTAAGTTACTGTTATTTTGGTTACAAACTTTTTTGTTAATTGAGATACATAGCAAATTTGAGGTTGTAGAAATTTTAATTAAGTGCTGATGTTGCTATCAGCTTTGACAATCGGAGCTTTTTCCACAATGACACATCGGGAGAAAGCAGCCAAAATCCTGGAAGTCAGAAATTTAGCTGGATGTAAGGTGAATCAATCAGCTAGAGCGATCGCATCTGCTAACCTGATAACAGCACCTATAGCTGAGATATTCTCCATTCCCCTGAATTTTGAATAATGCAGAACAGTGCATACCTAAAGGTTAGGGTTATGGGTAAGCATTGTATGTTTAATACAGCAACTAATATCAGTACAAAAAATCGCCCATTCTTTCACTGTTGATTGTTGCTCACTCCAACAGCCTCAGCAAAACGCAATTATTTGTGTCGTTTATCACCAATTGCTTAGTTATCATTTTCCAGTGGCTGTTTGTAAGTAAAAGTTTAGAAAAAAAAATTACTAGTAGGTACCATGTATCTTTTGCGTAAGTTTTTCATGAATTACTGATACATTCTCTTTCAAGGTTAATTAAATTCATCAGTAGAAATTTTTAACTTCATCAAAATTTTACTGACTCTTTAAGAATTTCATATTGATTTTATGACGTTTTCCTGCATTTAAAGCCGTTTAACATAAATTGTTAAAAATTTATCTTATTTCATAACTAGAAATTTTTTATTCCGATATTTTGCGCTTATAGTATTGATTTTGACCCATAACCACTCAAGCTATTTTCTTTATCAAAGTAAAAAATGTTAGTAGTGAACATAAAATTTGTGCAGTTTAGTAACCTGAAGGATTAGAGCTAGCGATACCGGAAGATGATGACAGCATAGCTTTTCCAGCTTTAATAGTTGACATCTTGCCTGGTATTACTTATATTTTCTGTTGAATTTTGAAACACCCGGAAAATCACATTACAGATATAAATACACAGTGATTCAGCTACAAGTAAAGTAGGCTGCAAAACGCAAATCATAAAACTTATATATTTTTTTTTATGTATCTTTAGTTGCAAATTTCAAAATACTTAAGTAGAGAAGAAGGGGGGCTAGGGGCTAGGGGCTAGAGGGGGAAAAAGAAGCAAAAATTAATTTTCAATGCCCAATGCCCAATGCCCAATGCCCAATGCCCAATACCCTAATAAACTAAATAAATTGCCCAGATAGCCATTGCTCTGAGATAAGTGCTGGCGCGGAAGGTACCGGATGCGGTGATGGCTTCGGGTGTGCGGAACTGTAAACCGTTGTCGTAAATTTGCTTGACTACGGCTTGTGTTAAGCGCAATGCTTCATCCTTCATTCCCATCTGGACGAGAAAAGCTGCTATTCCAAAGTTAATACCTGTCCAAACTTCTAGGGGGTGTGTGGCTTTGGGGTTCTCTGGCGAACCGTCGGGAAGAACGCCGTTTGCTGCACCGAATTGACCATTTTGGAATTTGAGGAAGCAAGCATCATATACTGTTTGCAGGGCAGATAAAGCGCGATCGCTCTCTACAATATCCGGTAATCCCAGTAACCTGGCGTAAAATTGTCCGCATAGTTGATCCGCCATGACGACATCAGAACCACTCTCGCTATCTAGGCGGTAATATTTACCATTCCAGAGTTTTGCTTCGTAGATGAGGCGAGATTGTTGCAACCAAGTTTGATATGTGGATTTTTGCCTTCCTAACTCCTCTGTGTTCTCTGCGCCTCTGCGGTTCATTAATAAAATATCACTAATAGCGATCGCAGCTTCTAAGGCTGCTATCCACAAACCGCCGCAATATGCGCTGACACCTTGTAACCGCCAATCATCAAAGGTTTGATCCGGTGCGCCAGAATTTTCGGGAATCCCATCACCATCTTTATCAAAAGTCTTGAGGTAGTCGAGAGTTTGCACAATTGCATCCCAACAATCTGCAAGGAACTGCACATCATCAGCGCCGGTGAGCAGAAAATCTCGGTATACTTGCAAAACAAAATCGCTGCCTAAATCTTTCCATAAATTGCAGTCTTGGTAGCAGGTGTAGTTGGTTTGCTCCCAGACATGCTCATTCGGTGCGCCTAAATCGTGGGGTGTTGCGCCTGCAATTTTGCGCGGTGCGGTTGTGGTGTCTGCGCCAATTGTATAGTAATAACCAATGATGCGTTGATTGTCGTCGCTTTGGGGAATCGCTCTTGCAAAAGCGCGAATAACTGACTTTTCCAGTTCGGGGAATAACATCAGCAAAGCGAAAGAACCATACAAGCGCACATCTAAACTTTCATACCAGCGATAATCTAAGCATTCTAGTACGGCAAATTGACCGATGGGATCGAGTTCTGAGGCTGCACTCCAAAGTGTACCACCACTGGTAAGGTCATATAGCTCGTTAAATAAAGCCATTTTCAACCAAGCTGGTAAATCTTCCCGTTCCAGGATGGGTTGCTGCCAAGTTTGAATTTGCGATCGCCAATTTTGATATTCTGTTAAAGCAGTAGATGCGATCGCCCAAGCATTTTTACCACTACGATTAAAGAAATCTGTATATCTGCGGTAATAGTTAATTCCGGCTGCAAATTCTGTTACCGGGCAATCCCAAGCTAAGGCAAAGGGAATTTCTAAAGATTCCCCTGGTTGCAGAGTAAAACGAATTGCGATCGCTGCTCCTACTTGTGTATTATCTGTTGCAGAGGTTTCATCAACATAATTGGGCAAAGAACCATCACGAGCAAAGCTTTGCCACAACTCCTCACCCCTACCCGCCGGATTCCAGCGCGTATGATAAAACACTTCTACCTGGGGATGCTTCAAGGTAGCGATACACCAGCTACCATCACCCTCTTGCACAGGTTGATTCTCTGTAACTTGGGATAAAAAACAACCAATGTATTCCTGATTTTCGACTAATTGGTTGTAATTACCTTGACTCTCCCCCAAACGCAGCTGATATTCATATACTGGACTTCCATCATCGCGTATCTTCACCTTGGGCGACTTCAACGCATTCGTAAACCAGCCCACCATATTTTGCCAGGTGAGCATAATACTCAAAGTAATCGGTGCATTTGTGCGATTATGGGCATTCCAGAGAAACACCGCTACCGGATAACTAGTTTCTTTGTAGTTATTTGCCCAAATCGGGGAAAACTGCTCGCAAGTTAACTGCGCTTGTAAGACATTTTCATAGACAAACCAACTCCGGGGATACAAAGCATGATAAGTACCCGTGTGAACATTTCCCCCTTTCTCCCTGCTCCCCTGCTCCCCTGCTTCGGAAGCTGGATACCATCGCCAAGCACTGAGACTACCATCCTCCGGTGCTGCGGTAGATAAAGCGTAAGCTTGAGAAGATGAGCCAGAAGACTCAAACACGCTGAATTGACAGGCGGCGATATTCTTAAAAGTATGCTCTCCCCCGTCAATATGCCATAAATTAAAGTCTCCGCGAGAAGAACGCCCGATACAACCAGCACCAAAGCCACCTAAAGGCATACCATGCCAAGGGCCATCATCAATATTGCTAGCATAACGGACAGTGTAGGGCTTGTCCCAACCAAGACCAAGGGGACGATTCCAAGTGTAAGAGGGAATTACGGAAGAGAGCGGATTTGTCATCGCCTGATTATACAGCGTGCGGTTACGCTAATGAAGCCTAGCGCGATGTGTGATTTTTCTCAAGTGATGAAGGAAGGCAGAAGGCAGAGGGCAGAGGGCAGAAGGGATGTATTATCTGGATGATTGGTTAAAATATTAATGCGATTGTTGGCAGTTAAAGGTTTTATTAGGTTTAATCGTCTTTGGTTTTAAACTATTATCTTTAGCTTGCTGACAAAAGCTACAAAATATTCTGCCTTTTTCCATCATCTCATTGTAATTTACATGGTATATGTGGGCACTCTAAATTTAAGTAAAATTTAGGAGGATAATTTTCATGTCCACAGCCCCAATTAGCGCCACACTGGCACAAAAACAGAGAGATGAAGTGTTACAAGCGATCGCCACTATTAAAGAAAAGCTACCATTTTTAATTGATTTAACAAACGAAGAGCGTAAAGCATTACCGAAGATGGGAGATAAAAGCCGCGCTTTTGTTAGTAAAGCATTAGAGGTAGCTAGCCAGAATCCAGAGTTCTTACCGCGATCGTTTGACCTGGAAGAAATGCGCAAAGACATACAATTATTTGAGGCGTTATATCCTGTATTGCTGTCACTTTCCCAATTACATGAATTAGTCGATGATACATCTCTAGCAGTGGGTAGCGAAGCCTATGCAGCCGCCTTACAAGTGTACAACTACGCCAAAGCTAGCGGACAAGGCGGTGGTTTAGAGACAGTAGTTGAGGAAATGGGGCAAAGATTCAGCCGGAAATCTCGCAAAGCCAAGCTAGAAACAGCAACCGCGTAGAAAATCACTCGAAAGTTGCACTTGAGAACTCGGAACTTCGAGTAAATTACTCGGCGTTTCGAGTTCCGATGATAAATGATAGTGTAAAAAGAGCGATCGCTCCGGCTTTTTACTCGGAACTTCGTGCTTTGAAGTGCAACAGTCGAGTTCCGATGACGAATGATGGTGCAAAAAGAGCGAATATTGCCCTTCCAATCATCTCGCGATCAACACAAAACATCAAACCCCCACAAATATATTACGTAGGGGCTAGGCAACGCCTCGCCCCCCAGGAAATATGCATCACAGCCAACAATTTAGATATAATCATCCCCAGATAAATCAGCATATTTGATATTTAAAATATCCGCTGCCCAACAATATTGTGATTCGTTGAGTTGCCATATCGGTTGGGGGGCATGGCATTGCCATGCCCCTACGGGTTTAAATCAAAATTAGGACAAAATATGCAATAAATACAATACCCATAATCCATCGCCACCATCCATAAACTCGTAGGGGCTAGGCAATGCCTCGCCCCCCAGTAAATATGCATCACAGCCAACAATCTAGATATAATCATCCCCAAATCAATCAGCATATTTGATATTTAAAATATCCGGTGCCCAAGAATATTGTGATTCGTTGAGTTGCCAAATTGGTTGGGGGGCATGGCATTGCCATGCCCCTACGGTGTATATGTTGATGGATGGCAAAAATGTCGATTACAATGGGCAAAAATTGCAAATATTCAAATTCAAAAATTAATGCCCTACGATCCGCAAAAACACCATCGTCGTTCTATTCGCTTGAAAGGGTACAATTACACTCAAACTGGTGCATATTTCATCACTATTTGCACTAAAGGACGGCAATGTTTATTTGGTAATGTGGTTCAGGGTGAAATGCAATTAAATACTTTAGGATATATTGCCTTTAACTGTTGGCAAACAATACCCGATCATTTTCCTCACATTGCATTAGATACATTTATAATCATGCCTAATCATGTACATGGCATCTTAATTATTATCGATAACTCTGTTGGTGGTTTGCATTGCTATCCCTTCAATCAAAACATCGAATACAACATAGGAAAATTCGGTAAACCTTTACCTGGTTCTATTTCTACGGTTATTGGTAGCTATAAAAGCGTTGTTAGCAAACGTATTAATATAATTTGGCAGACTCACAGCCAATCAATCTGGCAACGCAATTTTTACGAACTCATTGGTAGAGAAGAAAAATCTATAAATAACATTCGAGAATATATTGTCAATAATCCCCGGCGTTGGGCAGATGATCCAGAAAACCCGCGACATAATTCTGATATTCAAGATTATCTTTTTAATATCCCTTTTTAATTAAAAATCCTGCAATATCCCATAAATATCAATCCACATTGAGATGCATATCATCGTAGGGGCACGGCAATGCCATGCCCTGAGAATAAATATATAAAATGCGGCGAATTATGGCTTTTTATTCGCCAAATTATACTTAACCTCGATTTCAAAATTACTTTCTGCCGAACCTTCAGTTAAAAACGGAATCCCCGTTTTCCCACCCAACTTGATGCCAAATTTAACAGTTACCTCTTCTGCATCAGGTATATTCTTAAAAGCCCCGACAGCTAACTTGGCATAATTACGAATCTTGTTCTGAAACTCATGAATATTGACTGTAGGTAAAGCATCGCGATATCCGGGTTCATCATCTTCTGGAACTTCCGCAGCTTCCTTTGATTCCAAGTAGATTTCGTACTCTAAATCCTCATCTTTGACAATCAGCCTTTGTACTTCTGACATTTGCTTGCCTCAGTTAGTTTTTTAGTTGTTATTCTAGTAATATTACGTAAAAATGACTGCTACAGAGATATGGCTCGATATGCCCTGGTAATTGGCATTGCTAAGTATGACAACTTCAACAACCTGCCAAAAGCCGTTGATGATGCGGAAAAAATCGCACAACTCCTCAGACAATACGGTCGGTTTGATATTCAGCCGTTACCTGGTAAATTAATCGAGAGTGAAAATCTCTGGCAAGTCACTGCTGATAAAAAATTACTGGGTAAAGAACTCGGTCAAGCGGTGAGGCTGTTTTTACTGGAGAAAGCCAAAGGTAGCGAAGCGCTGATTTATTTTGCAGGACATGGATTTGAAGCAACCAGCAACACAGGTATAACGAAGGGGTTTTTGGCTACTTCAGATTGTCATAAAGATGGGCAAAATGCGATCGCCTTTGATGACTTTAATACCTTAATCGCCAAATCTCAACTCAGCAGTCTGGTGGTACTGTTAGATTGCTGTTATGCTGGCTCCTTGCTAGAAAGAAGTTTCATCAGATCCAGTTTCCCAATCTTCAATAGCAAACAAGACTACTGCTTAATTACCGCCTCCCGCGCATTTGAAAGAGCTAGGGAGGATGCAGAAGGTGGGATTTTCACCAAAGCAGTCCTCAAAGGATTGTCTCAAGATAAAGCTGATGATACTACAGGGGAAGTCAACGCCAACGACTTGATGAGCTTCGTATCACGGGAACTCAAGGGAAGCGGACAAGAAGCAATTTACATGGGTGGTGGGAGATCCATTCCTCTGGTGTTTTATCGGCCAAAGAATCCCGTCAAGTCTGGGGTGGTAAGTGATGAATGTCCCTATCGGGGATTACAAGCTTTTGAGAAAGAACATGCCAAATTCTTTTTTGGTAGGCAGAAAGTAGTTAACTTAATTCAACAGAAACTCACGCAAGCTAACTTTATTCCCATCATTGGCGCATCGGGTAGCGGTAAATCTTCTGTAGTGTTGGCGGGTTTGATTCCCCAATTAAATGAAACTGAATGGCAAGTATTAGAACCAATAAAACCAGGATTTGAACCTTTAATTAAGTTGAGAAGCGCTTTTCAAAGATTCTTTCCTGGTGCTAAAAATGAGAAGCAGCTTAAAGAATTGATTGAAGATAAGCAAAATAATTTATCTGCAATTCTCGAAAATATCCCAGGTTCAGCAAAATTATTGCTTGTAGTCGATCAATTTGAAGAAGTATTTACTGGTGGTGCTAGTCCACAAGAAAAGCAAAGATTTATTCAACTGCTGACACAGGTAGTAGACATTAGCGATGGGCGGTTAGCAGTGGTAATTACCATGCGAGCAGATTTTCTCGAACCCTGTTTGCAATATGAATCCTTAACCCAGATAATTCAAGTACAGGCTGTTTATATAGGAGATTTAACTGGAGTTGATTTAAAGGCGAGCATCACTGAACCTGCCAAACTTCAGGGTCATAGTGTTGAAGAAGCGCTACTATTAAAAATTCTCCAAGATGTGAAACAAGAACCTGGATTTTTGCCCTTATTGGAGTTTGCTTTAACTAAACTCTGGGATAAACGCGATCGCAATAAACATCAACTCACCCTAGAAGAATATGAAAAGTTGGGAGAATTAACTGGGGCGTTAAATCTTCATGCAGAAAATGTTTATCACTACCAAGATTTTGAGGAAGAATCGCCAACTCAAGAACGCAATCAGCAAGAGAAGGAATGGATTAGGCTGATTTTTTTGCGCTTACTGCGGACAGGAGAAGGAGAAAAAGACACCCGACAGCGCCAACCAAAAGCCACAATCTTAAATATTGCAGGTAATGACCCCAATCAACAGCAACAACTCAGGGAATTACTAGATGGGGAAGCGGGATTAGTTAAAGGACGCTTGTTAGTTACAGGGAAAGATGAAACAGGAGAAGCTTGGATTGATTTAGCCCATGAAGCTTTAATAGAAGGTTGGCAGCAGTTTGCCCAGTGGCGACAACAAGACCGAGACTTGCGGCGGTTAAGAGATAGATTAGCAGATACTCGACGGGAGTGGAAAAATAAAGGAGAGAATGATACATATTTAATGCAAGGCGGATTGCTGGCGGAAGTGAGGGATAGCTGGCAACAGTTGCAGCTTTATTTACAATCACCCCAGAAAGATAAAGATTTTTACAAACGTAGTGATGCTTACGAAAAAGACCGCATTGCTGAACTAGAAAGGGCACTTACTGAGTCTCAATTGCGAGAAAAGGCGGTGAGGGTAGAGAATTTATTGCCCGTTCAACCCCTAGAAAGTCTAGTTTTGGCGATTCAAGCTATGGGTGAGAATCACGATAAACTACCTCAGCAGATTCTTGCACCGATTCAATACAGCTTGAGTCGAGTGACAAATAAAGCCAGAGTCTCCATTCCCTTGCTTGGGGATGAGGATGTTGTCAGGTCTGTCGCCATCAGCGGCGATGGTCAGACGATTGTCAGTGGCGGTAGTGACGGCACAGTCAGGTTGTGGGACATTCAAGGTCATCCCTTAGCTGAATTTTTCCAGAGGCATCAGGGTTCTGTCATGTCTGTAGCCATCAGCAGCGATGGTCAGACGATTGTCAGTGGCGGTAGTGACGGCACAGTCAGGTTGTGGGACATTCAAGGTCATCCCCTGGTTGAACCCTTCAGGGGGCATAAGGGCGTTGTTGTGATGTCTGTAGCCATCAGCGCTGATGGTCAGACGATTGTCAGTGGTGGTGAAGATGGTACGGTGCGGTTGTGGAACCTCCAAGGTCTTCCCTTAGCTGCACCCTTCTGTGGCCATGAGCATAGTGTGCGCTATGGGGGTCATGTCACATCTGTCGCTATTAGTGCGGATGGACAGACAATTGTCAGTGGTAGTAATGACAGTACAGTGCGTTTGTGGAACCTTCAAGGTCATCCCTTGGGTAAGCCTTTCTGCGGTCATAAGGATTGGGTCTATTCTGTCGCCATTAGTGCTGATGGGCAAATGATTGTCAGTGGTGGTCGTGATGGTACGGTGCGATTGTGGAACTTTCAAGGTTATCCCTTAGCTGAACCCTTTCGTGGCTATGAAGGTGGTGTTGTGTCTCTCGCCATTAGCCCAGATGGGCAGAAAATTGTTAATGGTGGAGATGATGTCACAGTGTGGTTGTGGAATCTTCAAGGTCATCCTTTGGGTGAACCTTTTCATGGTCATAAAGGTGCTGTCAATTCTGTCGCCATCAGCGCCGATGGGCAGACGATTGTCTCTGGCGGTGATGACGGTACAGTGCGGTTGTGGAATTGCCAAGGTTTTCCTTTAGGTGAACCGTTGCGTGGTCATGAAGGTGCGGTCAATACTGTCGCCATTAGCGCTGATGGGCAGACGATTGTCTCTGGCGGTGAAGACGGTACAGTGCGGTTGTGGCGGGGTGGTTGGCGTGCATGGTTACAAGTCTGTTGCGACAGGTTGCGTTACCATCCCATCTTCACCAACCCGCCAACCGAGGAAGCAAAAGCCGCTTGCGAAGTCTGCCGCAAATATGTTTGGGACAATGAAAATTTGTAAAGGCGTAGCAATGCTGTGTTTTGAAGATAGTTTGTAGTTATTATCTCCATCATGGAGCTTCAGAACTCCAGCTTTCACTGTCAAAACTCGGAACTTCGTGTTCGGAACTCGGAACTTCGTGTTCGGAACTCGGAACTTCATGTTCGGAACTCGGAACTTCATGTTCGGAACTCGGAACTTTGTGTTCTGAACTCGGAACTTTGTGTTCTGAACTCGGAATTTTCGGTTCAGAAGTGCAACATCCGAGATCCAAGGGTGAATGATGGTGAAAAAAAGGCGAATATTTTCCTAAATATCTTCTTTTCAGCAGCTTGCAAACTCAAGCTAGCACAAATATCTTTCATCGGGGCATAAAAATCTTACGCCCTCAGAGAATTTTTTACCAATGCCGAGAATTTTTTTGGTAATTTTCTCTCAAAAAATTGGCATGATGCAAATTTAATCTGCACCGGGAAAAATAATATTGTTATTCGTTGAGATGTTAAATGGGTTGGAGGAGGGCACGGCATTGCCGATGCCCCTACGGTATTATTTTATGGATGAGGAATAGTTTATCGTTGAGATGTTAAATGGGTTGGAGGAGGGCACGGCATTGCCGATGCCCCTACGGTATGATTTTACGAATGACGAATAGTTGATCGTTGAGATGTTGAATCGGTTGGGGGAGGGCACGGCATTGCCGATGCCCCTACGGTATGATTTTACGAATGACCAATGACAAATGAGCATTGACCAATGACAATTGTACAGACGCGATTCATCGCGTCTCTGACAAATGACCATTGACCAATTATCACGCGCTTCTTAAGGCGACAATTGGATCGAGTTTGGCGGCGCGTCTTGCAGGTACGACGCCAAAGAATAAACCGATTCCGCCGGAGATACCAACAGCCATTGTAATTGCTACAAAAGAAATGCCAGCTTCTAAAGGTGTTAAGGCGGCGACTAAGAAAATTCCACCAACACCAACCGCAGTACCGACAACACCACCAATGGCGGAAACAATTACGGCTTCAATGATGAACTGTAACAAAATATCTTGCTCGGTTGCACCGATGGCTTTGCGCAATCCGATTTCCTGGGTGCGTTCGGTGACGGATACTAGCATAATATTCATAATGCCAATACCGCCGACGAATAAGGAGATACCCGCGATCGCAGCTAGCATGATTGTTAATGCACCTGTAATCTGCCCGACTGTTTGCAAAGCATCTTTTTGGGAACGAATGGTAAAGTCATCTTCGCCGTTAATTTTGTGTCGTTGGCGGAGTAAATTTGTAATCTGAAATTCTGCTGCATCAACACTATCGGCGTTTTTGGCAGAAGCAACAATATAGCTTAACTCTAAACCATAGGGAGAAGTCCGCCCAATTAGGCGATTAGCTGTAGTAATAATTGGTACTAATACTGCGTCGTCATAATTCACGCCTAAGTTAGAACCTTTAGCAGCGAGAACGCCAATCACTTGAAAGCTAGTATTTTTAATTCTTAACTGCTGTCCAACAGGATTACTACTACCAAATAATCTTTCGGCTAAATCTGCACCTAATACAGCAACTTGGTTGCTGCGTTTCATATCAATATCGGTGATAAATCGCCCTTTCGCCGTTTCAAAATCCCTAACTACCAAAAAACTGGGAGTTGTACCAATGATATTGACATCGGTATTGCGATTGCGGTAAGTCACAACTTGACGGCTATTTAATTCTGCCGTCACATTAGCTACAGTGGGTACTTGAGATGCGATCGCTTCTGCATCTTCCAAAACCAGAGTTTTTGGTAAATCTCTGGTGATACGTTCGGTTTCTTGGTTACCGGGAATCACAAATAATGTATTCGGCCCCAAAGACTCAAGCTGCTGGGAAACATACCTTTGTCCGCCTTCGCCAATCCCAATCATCGCAATCACCGAAGCGTTACCAATGACAATCCCCAGCATGGTAAGCGCACTGCGCAACTTATTCGACAGCAGGGTTTTCCCCGCCATTTGGATGCTTTCTAAGAAGTTCATTTATCAAGAGACGCGATGAATCGCGTCTGTACAATTATTATTGGGCATTGGGCATTGGGCATTGGGCATTGAAAATTAATTGTTGTTCCCCTGCCCCCTGCTCCCTGCCCCCCTGCCTTTTCCCCTAGTCCCTCTCTATCTTGTAATCCTTGGGTGGATTTACAAAAATGCGATCGCCACTTTTGACGCCTTCTAAAACCTGGATTTGGTCTTTGATTTGGGCACCGACAGTGACTTGGCGAAATTGGGGTTTATTGTTTTCGTCGGGGACGAGTACGCCTGTTTGACCTTTTTCGGTGACGATGGCGACGGTAGGTAATACTAAGGCATTGTTGACGCGATCGCCAATAAAGGTTAAATCTACATTCAAGCCTGAGCGCAGCTTATCTAAACCTGTATCTAATGCCACCCGCACTTGGAAGGAAGTTACGCCCTGTTCTACTACTGCTTCTGGTGCTATTAGGCGCACGTTACCTTTAAATATTTGGTCGGGGTAAGCATCAGCAACGATTTCTACCTGTTGTCCTGGCTTAATTCTGCCAATGTCTGCTTCGGGAACTTGGGCTAAGACTTCTAAACCCCGCGCTACAGCGACAATGGAACTAGATGTTGCTGAGGCGCTACTCGATGCGGAAGTAGTTGGTGTAACAAATGAGCCAACGTTAGCGTACTTCTGGGTAACAATACCGTCAAAAGGTGCGCGAATTACTGTGTCTGCAAGTCTTACCTGGGCTGCTTTTAACTGTGCTTGGGCTGCTTTTACAGCTGCTTGGCGTTGGGCAATTTCCTCAGGACGGCTACCATTTTGTAACAGCACTAAAGCGGCGCGGGCTTCAGTAACGGCGGCTTCTCTAACGTCGATTTCTTCGCTGCGAGTTCCACTTTGCAGCAGAGAGAGGCGTTTTTGCGTTTCTTGTAAACTAGCTTTGGCGCGGCTATTTTCACTGATATATTGATCGAGCTGATCTTGAGAAGTTGCGCCTTGTCTGGTTAATTCCCGATATCTCTCGACTCTGGCTTGGGTTAAGTTAACTTGGGCTTGAGCTGATTCTACCTGCGCTTGCGCCTGGCCGATTTCTTGGGTGCGATTACCTGCACGGGCTGAGGCTAACTGCGCTTCTACTTGGGCTAAACGCGCTTTGGCTTGGGCGATTTCTTGGGGACGACTCCCGGCGCGGGCTTCATCGAGTTGGGCTTGGGCTTGGGCAATATTGGCTTGATATTGGAGAATTTGCGCTTGAATTTCCCCCACATCCATCCGGGCAATTACTTGTCCTTGTTTAACGCGATCGCCTTGTTCAACATATAATTCACCCAACACCCCCGGATTTTTGGGACTGATATTTACACTCTGAACTGGTACTACCTTCCCACTAGCAGCAATCCGCAAAGTAACAGTTTGGGTTTCTACAGGAACCGTTAATTCCGAAATATCTTGTTTGTTATTTCCCTGATTCACTAAATTATAGGTAGTAGTACTACCTACAACCAATGCACCTGCTGTTACTAGTCCTATCAGCCAGCGCATCGGATACTTAATTTTTTTGCCAATCACGGGGATTTCTACATACGTATTCATGATACCAGCCGATAAGGATTGTTTTGCGGAAATAGCTGTTAGTTAATGGGCTATGAGGGCAGTTTTTCAGAGAATCAAGTTTAGAATAAAGCCTAGTTATTTATTAACGGACTCAATATTCTCTTGCTCAGTTATAGCTTAATTTCCTTTAATTTTAGCTATTACCTGTTTGGCTTAACTTCACCTGAATGGGTGAGTTACAATCAGCAGTAAAGACTCAGTCCTTATTCCCATCTAGAGCATAAATTTAGCCGATATAAACGAAGAGATTTTAAGCCTTATACCAATTATAAAAAACAATGCGACAGACTGTAGGGGCATGGCAATGCCATGCCCTCCTAGAATATATTGATGTTTCGCCAACATTATTTAACTTGGTCTTGTACTAATTCACATAATGTTGGCGACAAATAAATTCTTTGTAGGGGCAAGGCACCAGTAAGATAATTTGATATACCGAAAGATTGTGGATGCCGTGCCCCTACCCATCTGTCGCATTCTTCTTTCAAAATGGTATTACCTGATGCCTATCCTCATAGAGATAATTGTGAATATCTTACCCATTCAGCATCTTAAAATAACCATTCTTGAGGTTGAATAATATAGTTAGATGAATGGTATCTATCAAGGAAACTAATTTATATAGCACACCAGTAAATACAAAAATAGCACTAAAATGCTGACTATAAATTGAGCTATAGTTAGCATTTCATATTTGAAAAAATCAGACTAAATTTCAGACTCCAAAAAGATTTGATTTTGATAATTCCTGTGCTAAAGCACTAACGCGCAGTTCTCGAAGTGACGGAACGCTGTAAATTAGCCAAAGCGCGATTATAATCTAAAATCGCTGTCACTCGATTACCTTCAGCCCTAGTTAAGTCATTTTCCGCAGAAATCACTTCAGTTTGCGTACCCACACCAGCTTGTAAACGCAATCTAGCTATTTGCAAAGCTTCTCTAGCTTGGGTTAAAGCTAAAGTTGAAGTTTGCACGTTATCTAAATTAGACTGCAACTGAAAATAATATTGTTCCACATCAAAGCGGATGAGATCGCGCTGGTTAGCAAATTGAGTTTCTGCGATCGCAATATTAGCACGTGACTGCGCTGCTCTAGCTCTAGCTGCACCACCATCGAATAAAGTTAAATTAGCTTGTAATCCTACAGAATAGCCATCAGCAACGCTAATTGAATCGTTATACCTATCCTGCAAACTGTAAATCCCATTTAAACCCAGTTGCGGACCTAATTGCGACAGTGCTTGTCGGCGTTGTTGTTCAGCTTGATTGCGTTGTGCTAAAAATTGCGGTAATTCTGGGCGATTTTGATAAGCTTGGATAATGGTTTGTTCGAGTGTTAACTGCCATAAACCCGCTATTCTCACCGGATCGACGGCAGTAATATCTATTGATTGTGGCAAACTTAAAAGAGTAGCAAACTGACGCCGAGCTATTCTTTGTTGAGATATTGCATTAGTCAGTTGTTGTTGAGCATCAGCTAAATTAACTTGCGCTTGCAATACATCAAATTGCGTACCTACTCCCGCTTCTAGTCGAGCTTGAGTATCGCGTAAACTCGCCTGAGCATTTTCTACCGCAGAGCGATTAATTCTCACTTGTTCATCTGCTTGTTGTAAATTGTAATATTGGGTAGAAACATTTAAACCAATTACCGCAGATTGATTTTCAAAATTTAATTCATCAATCCGTACCTGTTCCTCAGCAAATCGAATACTAGCTTGGCGATTTCCAGATGTATATAGGTCATAATTGATTTGTGCTTGACCGCTAAAGGATGTCGTTGATGGCGATGAACCACCAAAAAAACCATCACCATTATTAGTTAAATTTCCATTAATACTAGCATTAGGAAGTAAAGCCGCCTGAGCTTCCCTGAGCGCACTTTGACTGCGTTCTAATTGAAATTGTGCTGCTTGTAAATCTCGATTATTGCGTTTTGCTAATTCTAAAGCTTGATTTAAACTAATAGGTACAGTTCCCTGAATCCTAACTTCTTCCGGTTTAGTCGGAAATTGTAAAGGATTAGGATTTGGTGTGAGATTATAGAGAACTGATGCTGAATTATTCGTCTGATTTGGAGATTGCAGCGTTTGTGCATCTGCGCTTTTAGTAAATGTTGCAATTAAAAGAGAAACTAAAACAGCCACCCAGGTAAAATGCACGCGGAATAATATCGAGTTCATTGTTAATACAAAAATAATTCGTAATTCGTAATTCGTAATTCGTAATTAAAACTTACGCACAGTCTATGAATTATTGGTATCTTGACGGTTAAATAAATCAAATTTACAATCAACCAACAATTAACCCATCTTGTACGCGGATAGTTCTGTGAGTTTGTGCAGCAATATCTGGCTCATGGGTAACGATGACAATGGTAATTCCTTGCTCATTTAATTCTGTTAATAAATTCATGACTTCGTAAGAAGTTTCTGTGTCTAACGCACCTGTAGGTTCGTCAGCTAAAACTAATGCAGGACGGTTGACTAAAGCACGCGCGATCGCAACTCGTTGTTGTTGTCCCCCAGAAAGTTGACTAGGACGGTTAGCTACACGTTCTTTAAGTCCCACTCTCTCTAATGCTTCTAATGCTCTTTGCTGGCGTTTAGCCTTGGGAATATTGGCGT
Organism: Calothrix anomala FACHB-343; assembly: GCF_014696435.1. GTDB lineage: Bacteria > Cyanobacteriota > Cyanobacteriia > Cyanobacteriales > Nostocaceae > Aulosira > Aulosira anomala_A. The sequence goes on from NZ_JACJQG010000080.1 coordinate 39,444, forward strand.
AAACCATCGGTAGCATGACATTATCTAACGCCGTTGCTCTTGCCAAAAGATTAAATTGTTGAAACACAAACCCAATTCTTTGATTGCGAATATAGGCTAATTCATCATCATTAAAAGTAGTTAAATTTCTGCCTTCAAAAATATAATGTCCTGCCGTTGGACGATCCAAACAACCTAAAATATTCATCAAGGTAGATTTACCCGAACCTGATGCACCCATAATTGCCACATATTCACCTTCCTCTATTGAAAGTTGAATTCCCTTAAGTATGGGAACATCAATTTCTCCTAAATGGTATGTTTTAGTAATAGATTCCATCCAAATCATTGTGGGCATATCAATTTTAGATTTTAGATTTTAAATTTTAGATTTTGAATTTTGAATTTTGAATTTTGAACTTTGAATTTTGAACTTTGAATTTTGAATTTTGAATTAATTAGTCGCTCCTTAAGGCGGTAATTGGATCTAATTTGGCGGCATTTCTCGCGGGAATGACGCCAGCTATTAAGCCAACGGTTAACGAAAGTCCAAAACCAACAATTACTGAGATTAAAGAAATTACAAAGGGAAATTTAAAAATACTGGCTGCACCAAATGCGATCGCAACACCACTCACCATGCCAATGATTCCACCGACAATGGAAATCACGATCGCTTCGGCTAAAAATTGATTTAATATGGCTGAATTCGTCGCGCCTACGGCTTTGCGGATACCAATTTCTCTGGTACGCTCGACTACAGAAACTAGCATAATATTGGCAATGCCAATACCGCCAACTACCAGAGAAATTCCCGCGATCGCTACTACCATGATTGTAAATAAACCCACTACATTGGTTAAAGTACTCACGATATCAGCTTGATTGGTAACGCGAAAATCATCTACTTGCGGTGGATAGATATTGTGACGCAGGCGTAAAAGATTTGTCACCTGAAACTGCGCTGCTTCTAATTGTTCTTGATTGGCAGCTTTGACTAAAATCCCATTTACGGAAATACCTGTTAGGGCATTATTACCAACTAGCCTCGCTGACATACTCGTTAGGGGAATGAAAATTTGGTCATCGCGATCGAAAGGCCCCTGAGAACCTTTAGGTTCCATCACGCCAATGACTCTATAAGCTTCTCCCCGAATGCGGATAGTTTCATCTATAGGGTTAGCACCTTGTCCAAAGAGAGTCCGCAGCACTGTCGGCCCTAGTACAGCCACCTGTGCAGAGGTATCTAGTTCATCTTGAGTAAAATATCTCCCTTGTTGCGGGTAAGTATTTCTCGCTTCTGGGTAGTTTAAATCTGTACCGTAAATTGTGGTTGATGTGTTTTGTCCTTCATAAACAACTTGGGCGTTTCGCTGCAAATAGGCAGAAACAATTTGCGCTGATGGTGCTTGAGTTGCGATCGCTTTTGCATCTTCCCAGGTTAAAGTGCTACTTGAACCCAACCCTTGGCTGATATTCCCGCTTCTCGCCGCACCCGCTAAAATTTGCAGCACATTCGTACCCAACCCTTGTATCTGCTGCTCAACTCCCTTTTGTACCCCTTGACCTACAGAAGTAATCGCAATCACCGAAGAAATACCAATAATTACGCCCAGCATCGTCAATCCTGTGCGTAATTTATTACTCCATAACGTCTCTGCTGCCATTGATAAAATTTCCCACAACGGCACAGTACGGGTATTATTTTTTTTGTAAAAACCCAGGAATTTGAACATAGGGACTAAAGGCTAGGGGGCAGGGAGCAGGGGGCAGGGGGAAAAATGACAATTTTGTACAGACGCGATTCATCGCGTCTGTGAGTCTCTGAGCAATGACAATTAAAGCGAACCACCTTGAGAACGACGACCGCCACCACCGCCAGCACCACCACCGCCGACGCCGGGGAGGACTCCGCCTCGCGGTGTTGATTGGGGTCTAGAACCTGGAGGGAAACTGAGCAATACTTTTTCTGTTCCTGTCAATCCCGATTTAACTTCCGTAAATTTGTTGACGGTGACACCAGTTTCAATGGGAGTAAAGACAGGTTGGTTATCTTTTCCGGGTACATATACACCTGTGGCATTTTCCCGACGAACCACTGCGGCTGTGGGAACTACCAGTGCATTTTCTAACTGACCGACTTGGAAATCTGTAGTTACGTTCATCCCCGAACGCAGTAATCTTTGCGGATCTGTCAGGGTAACTCTAACTTCAAAACTAGTTACGTTTTGGGAAACGACAGATTGAGCCGCAATTTGTCTGACTCTACCTTCAAAAATTTTGCCAGGATAAGCATCTGCCCTAACTGTCACTTTTTGACCAATGCGGATTTTAGAAATATTAGTTTCCGCTAAATTGGCGACTACTTCATTGGTAGAAGCTAAAGCTAAAATAGAAGAAGAAGTAGCAGAAGATACATCACTACTTGCCGTTGTCGGCGTTACAAAGGCTCCCGGATCGGCGTATTTCTTGGTGACTACACCGTCAAAGGGGGCGCGAATAATGGTGTCGTTAATTTGAGCTTGGATATTTTGCAAAGAACCACGCGCAGATGTTACCTGGGCGCGGGCGACGCTGATATCTTCTTGGCGCGTTCCGGCTTGGAGGAGTGCTAAAGCTTGTTTTCTTTGGTTAACTGTCGCTCTAGCTTGCTCAATGTCTTCTGGACGCGAACCGGATTTTTGTAAATTTACTCCTTGCTGGGCTTCATTTACCGCCGCTTGGGCGCTGTCCCGGTCTGCACGTTTTTGATTAACTGTCTGTAGAGAAATACCACCAGAATTGTAAAGCTGCAAATTGCGGCGATAATCGTCGTCTGCTTTCGCAAGAGTGGCTTGGGCACTTTCTAAGCGTGCTTGTGCTTGGGCAATCTCTTGCGGACGATTACCCGCTTGTACTTTTTCCAGGTTCGCTTGGGCTTCGTCTAATTGCGCCTGTGCTTGAGCAATATCTTGGGGACGATTACCAGCTTGGGCTTTTTGCAGATTTGCCTCAGCCTGTGCTAATTGTCCTTGGGCTGAGGTAAGTTGTCCCCGTAGATTGGAATCATCCATATAAGCGACAATTTGCCCTTGTTTGACGATATCGCCTTCTTTGGCTAAGAGTCTTTTGAGAATCCCGGAATTTTTGGGGCTGAGGTTAATTGACCGCTCAGGTTTTACCGTACCATTGGCAGAAACTGCGATCGCTAAAGTTTGTCTTTCTACAGGCTGGGTCAAAACTCGCCGTCTCGCTTGCTGCGCTGGAGCCACAGCTACTTGGTAATAAATTACATAGCCAATTCCCCCCAACAACATCAGAGTAACTAGCCAAGGTAGCCATTTAATCTTGCCTTTGCTTCTTTTAACATCAGTAACCAAAGGTGGTGAATTTACAGGGTTTGAGGCATCAATTGTCATAGCTACTCTTTTTTATTATTGGTAAACATGACTTAACCACAATTTTGTTGTATAAATTCATGCTAGTAATTATCTTACAAAATCTGCAAAATTGGTGCATGACTAAAGTAACTAGTAATGCCCCACTGATATATGACCAAAGTCATCAGTTATGCAAAAATAAAGTGCATGTAATTTATCTAACTTAAATCGCAATTCAGCCAGCAAAAAAACTATTCTGGCTGTGGCTAGTAAGTATTTCATACATCAATAATTTTTATACTTTGCGCCCAATAATTGCAACTATCTTGGGCATTGGACATTGGGCATTGGGCATTGGTAATTAGTCATTTGTCTGTAGGGGCGGGTTCACAAATATCCTCACTGAACAATGATGATTTAAATAACCCCGCCCCTATATTTGTTATTGGTAAGGGCTTTAAGTCCTGTTTATGTGTCATACAATAATTGGCTTTATTTACAGTGATTTACTTACACTGGGAAATCATTTTATTAATTAGCTACCTATTCTATACCTTGATGAAATTATGTAACTTTAGTAGTCAGTTTTATTGCCGATTATTATTCCTCAAGTTGCAATTTAATTCAGCAGGATTACTTACTGTCAGTAGACCTAAAATTTCTGCGATCGCTATTGATTTAATCAGGTGTCTAAATTAACTTAAATCACTTGCAAATAGAGGCTAGGAGCTAGGGGCTAGGGACTAGAAATTAGAGGACAGGAATAGATAAGAAGGAAATACTTAGGGAACTTCAAAAAATAAATCATGACAACAATTTCTCTCCCCTGCCCCCTGCTCCCTGCCCCCTGCTCCCTGCCCCATGCCCCATGCCCCATGCCCCATGCCCCATGCCCCATGCCCCATGCCCAAT
>NZ_JACJQG010000081.1 GCF_014696435.1 Calothrix anomala FACHB-343
AAATGAATTTATAATCACAATCAAACTAATATATTTTAATCCTTCGCCCAAAAATAACATATTTTGGGCTATTTTTATCAGACTTTTCTTAACATTCAACATTTCTGCCAAAAACAGTATGCAATTTATTCCAAGATGCATCTGAATTAGCAAATAAATTGAGATATTGATTAATACCAAGTTCAGAGTATAAATCTATCCACTGAAGCTGATTAAAATTATCAGTTGTATGAGATTGATTATTGAGATTATTGAACATTTTTTACTCCGTAATTATGACTTGATAACAATTCTTCAAAAGTTGACTCAAAACCTCTGTGCAAACTTCTCTGTTGCTTTTTCAGAGGCTTTGAAACCCTTATCCCAGCTAAAAAAAGTCACCCTCATCTACACAGCAGCCTCAAGAACGTAAGAACGGCTTCTACTTTGCAATATGCGGACTATGAAAAATTAGCCTTTTTAGCCGGGAGCATCCCAAATGTGCAAAAACGCCCTCACCCTATAAGGGTGGGGCTAGAAATACGAAGCCTGCCTTCGCAGGCTAAAAGTTTGATAGACTGCGAAGGCAGGCTTTGTTGGTATAGCAATACCCTTCTAGGGTATTGCGTCAAAATTGGGATGCTCCCTTTTAGCCTACCTTTTTGGACTGAAACCGGGGTTTTCTGTAGATGTCGAGTTATTGGCGGATGGAGACAACTACGCATAGATGGAGTGTAAATATGCTGAGGATTATTTATATATATCTTTTATAATTGGCAGGTTATGGTAAATTTATGTAAATTTAGTCATAAAACCCCTAATTTTAGTCTTTCCAGCGTTTTGTTCGCTGGTGCTGCTGCTTGCTAGCTAAATGTATGTTTTTAGTTGTGTAAAAGGCGATCGCAATCCTGTCTTCTTCCTCGTCAGTCTGAATTTAGCTTGAACAAAAAGAAGCTTCTCACCGTCCCCCTTCCCTTGTCCTTTTTGTTCGTATATCAAATAGGAATGCTATAGATGTAGGCTTTCACAAATGGCAGATTATTTAACTTGTAGGGGCACGGCACTAGTAAGATTACTCTATACAATAAAAAATTTGGATGCCGTACCCCTAATTTATTGCTCAATATTCAGAGCTAGATTTGCTTACCACAGTACAAATTAAGCAACTGGATAACCAGCAGCAGCCAACGCTTCCCTGATAGCAGTTTCCGAGACTTGAGTATCAACGCTTACCAGCTTAGTTTTAGGATCTGCTTGAATATTAGCATTGGCATCGATGGCTTTAAGTGCATTGGTAATATTGTTTGCACAAGTCGAACAAGCCATATTAGGAACAGTAAGTTTCAGTGTCATAAGTTTAAGATGATTGAAGGGAAATAAAACCAGACCAAGCTTGATACCATTGCTGCATTTGCTGAATTTCAGCAGTTTGCGATTCGATGATAGCTTGAGTCAGATGCATAATTTGTGAGTGAATAGCTGATTTTCAGCCATCCTCGACATCATTACAGCCATTTGGTGATGCTGCTAAGGCTGATCCGTCAAAAATTTTTGACTGATATTCACCTGAGATTCATCCTAAATTCTCCATTTGACTGGAGAGTCCAGTAGGTTTACAAGTTTTTTTGCCAAAATTAATATTTGTTTACAAACTTATTGAGCTTGAGGAAGCACCAGCTGCTTATAAACCAATTCAAGCTGTCATTGATGTACAGGTTGAGGCGGAAATGGTGGGTGTAGTGGCGCGGTTGAGTGCGATCGCTTTTTTTGGTTCACTGGACAAGGAGCGCGATCGCAATCGATCGCTTCTGTAGTAATGTAGCGCTTTGCAACCTAAAAACAAAAAGCCCCCGGTTATTACCAGGGGCGTTCATCTTTATTCCCACTAATGAGGATCGCATCTATCTGGTTTTGATTCAAACCTAGATATGCGATTAATGCATTAAACTCATGCATTAATTGCAATAAGTTAACAAATTAGTTGAATGCAATACAGATTTTGCCAGCACAATTCCTACATATTTTTCTGCGATCGCCATTTTTGGGGAAATAAGCTGGTAAATCTACTCATTCTACGTCATAGATACAGCAGGTTGCACCTAGATGCTGTATGATTTCCCGCAAATGAGAATGAAGATCCCATGAGCGCGATTAGATGTTTGACTTTTTTACTGGTGCTGATGCTTTCGTTGACAGTAGCGCTGCCAGCTACTGCTGCTGTATGCCAAAACTATCATGGACATCGTGTTTGCATTCTCAGTATTGAACGTAGCGCTAAAAACTACTGGGAATACAAAGCCTCTGTGAGCGTAGATGATGTCAAAGAGCCGACGAAAGTTTATAACTGCCGCTCTCAAGTTAAAATTCTTAAAGATGGGACTTTTGTACCATTTGGCGACAAAGACCCAGGTGAACTGATATGTCGTTTCTTTAAGCGGTAATTTTCATCGCTTCTGGGCGTTAAATACACCCCAGATGACCAAAACTGTCAAACTTAAATATGCAGATACAGTTATCCATTCTTGCCAGTCAGTCAATAAACTCAGTTTTGGGTTATCAAAGAGAAATACATTCATGGTGAGCGATCGCAATTTGATGGTCGTTACTCATAATATTTGACATTTTTGATCCTACCTTCATCCTTTAAAGCAGTAATTCTGACTTTGACGAACATTCTCGACTTAATAACAACTTACCATTACCCAGGCGATAAAAACCTTCCGCTTCAATAATCGGATCGCCTTTTTTCCAAGCACGAGAACTAGTTTCTACACCCCTAACCTCACCAGTATTGTAGGTAGAAACTAAACCTTCACCAGGACGATGCGCGGGTAAAGCACCAGCACCTGTAATCATAAACGAATTTTCTTGTCGTTGATTCGCGCGAGAAATGCAACTATTGGCGATGAGTGCATTAGTATCAATTACAGGAAATAACGGAGTAAAGCTATTAGGAATAGAACTGGTATCGGGTGCGTTAATTTTAACTACACCAGAAACGCCTAATTCAGAACTGGCTGTAATATCACTTTGTTGGGTTGGTTTTGGGCGGGCTTCAATACCAAAGTTACCTTGGGAATTGATTTCTACATTTCCACCATTTCCTGTAAAAGAGTCGCTGCTAATATTGCTGTTTTCTTGAGCAGGAGCGACGATGAATTTAGCGTTAATATTAATGTTACCTCCATTGCCACCTAATTTGCTTAATCCCGCAGTTGTGCTGATATTGCTATTACGGCGCAAGAGTAATAAATCTGTAGCATTTAAGTTAATATTGCCACCATTACCAGAGTTTGTTTGCGCAGCAATAATTCCTTCATTGTCTAAATTTACGGTAGCAGTATTAATGTTAATATCTCCCGCATTTCCTTCTCCCGTACTACTAGCGCTCAACCCCCCAGAATTAGTAATCGATAAAGTCCGAGCATTAACATTAATATTACCCCCCTCGCCTTTGCCAGTAAATCCTTCTTCCGTGGTTACTTGTGTGGCAATTCCACTTCTACTACCCTGAGAATTCTTACCATCAAATAATATTGTATCGCCAGCATTTAATCTAATATTACCTGCATTTCCCTGTCCGAGAGTATCAGTCCGAATTTGCGCACCATTTGTCAAAGAAATATCGCCAGTAGAATTAATGGAAACATTCCCTGCATTGCCTTTACCAATAGTAGCGGAAACGAGAGCAGCACCATCAGCTAAATAAACATTATGTCCTTGAATTTCAATATCTCCACCTTCACCTACTGCATTTAGGTAAACAATGGAGTATAAAAAGCTTGTTCCCGAAATATAGATATCACCACCTGATTGAATTGTAATTTTACCAGCATTTCCTTGTTGACCAATAAATGTTGCTATATTACTACTATCTTGAATTTTTATATCACCCAATGTACTTATAAAAACGTTACCAGCATTGCCTTTACCATTAGATAATGTAATTAAATCAGCATCATCAGATAGCTTAAAACTACTGGCTACAATTTCAATATCTCCACTGTTACCTACACCATTTTCTATAACTCCGCTAGATATTGCGCTAACAAATCTTTCACTGCGTCCAGAAACTGTTACAGTACCACCTGCTTGAATTTTAATATTCCCGGCATTACCTATACCCGATGTACCATTACTCAGAAAAGAACCACCTGTCAAGGAAACATTTTCTTTTGTATTTATTGAAATATTACCAGCATTACCTTTACCACCAAGATTGCTGTTAACAAGTAAAGATTCTCCGCTTACAGAAAATGATTTTGCGAAGATTTGAATATTTCCAGCATTACCTTCAGCCGTGTCAGAAACAACACTGAAAATACTGCTTTTATTTGCAATAGAAATATTGTCTGCTGCTTTAACAATAATATTGCCACCATTCCCCTGCCCATTGGTGCTAGCAGCAAAATAGGAGTCATTATCTAAAAGTAATTTGCCAGTCTCTATCTGAATATTGCCACCATTACCTATCTTTCCTGCAGCCGTACTATTGGCAAATGCACTACCATTATTGAGAGATAAATTATCTTGAACTTTAATAGAAATAATTCCAGCATTTCCCTGCCCAAAAGTAAAACCATTAATTGATGCATTATCTAATAATAAGTTTCTAGCTTGAATGTTAATAGTTCCACCATTACCCCTAGCTTTATCAGAAACAGTTGTACTAATTTGAGTGAAATCAATATTATTCGTATTGCTAAGAGAAATTGTTTCAGTTGCTTGAATGAAGATATTACCTCCATTACCTTGCCCAAAGGTATCAGCACTTATTATCCCTTTGTTATCTAAGAATAATTCTCTGGTATTAATGCGGATATCTCCACCTTTACCTACACCATCAAAACTTACATCACTACCAATATTACTAGGTAATTTTACATCTCCCAATTGTTCGGTAAAAATATTACCAAAACCTTCTATATTAATAGTTTCACTGGCGTTAATGGTAATATTACCTGCATTACCTATGCCATCTGTCCCATTATCAATACTTGCACCATTGGTTAAAGATAGTGAGCCAGTTGTGATTTCTATATTCCCGGCATTACCCACACCACCCTTTAATAGATCGCTTTGAATACCAGCAATAGAAGAGCCTACTATCCCATCTAGTTTAATTGAGTCGCGAGCATTAACAGATATATTACCTGCATTACCTTTACCAGAAACTCTAGTAGATATTTGTGAACCACCGAGTAATGAAAGGTTGTTAGTATTTATCCAAATATTTCCACCTTCACCTACACCCTGATTAAATACCCTGCTATCAATCGAACTTTCACTAGCAAAAGTAATATTATTAGCATCAATAATAATATTACCTGCACTACCTTGACCAAGAGTGCTACTGCTAATAAATGCCCCATTACTTGATTGTAAAGAATCTGTTTGTATTTGAATATCTCCGGCTTTACCTGTGCCTTCTGGATTGACAACAGTAGTAATTCGGCTATAAATTCGCCCTGGTTGATCGTTGTTTAAGGTAGTTTCTGTAAAACCATCTAAACTGATAGTATCGCTAGCTTTGATATTAATAGTACCAGCATGGCCTTGCCCTAAGGTTTTGGTGTTGAGTTCGGAACCTTGGGTGAGAACAAGAGAGCCTGTTTGAATGTTAATACTACCACCATTGCCCACACTTCCCTCTTCGGCGGAACTATAAATTTCGCTACTACTTGTAAGGGAAATATTATCTCTGGCTATTATAGAAACTTTACCTGAATTACCTTGCCCAAAGGTACTAGCATCGATAAAAGAATCTTGACTTAAATTTAAGGAACCTGTAGCGATATTAATATCACCTGCTGTTCCCACAGAGCCTTGTCGCACTACATTAGAAATAAAGCTACCATCAGTTAAATTTATGGTGCCTGTGGCGTTAATTTCTATATTGCCACTTTGACTATCTACTGTTCCTAAAGTTTTTTCTATCCCTGCTCTGATTTTACTATCTCCAGCTAAATTTAAATCACGGGTATGAATTTTGATATTCCCACCATTAACGCCGAGAACATGAACTTCTGCGGCTTGATTTAAGGAAACATTTGCCCGTTCTATAGCATCAGCTACAGTCAAACTGATATTATTATCGCCAGTAATATTTAAGCCGATATTTCCCGGTGCGGCTAAACTTGCTAACTCAATATTTCCGCCATAAGCACGAAGATTTCCCCCATCAAGATTGATATTACCACCAACTAACAGCAAACTTTTACTATCCGCTACTCTTAAACCAGTAACATCTTCTGCAATGAGGTTTTTACCAGCCGCAGCTTGGGATCGATTGGTAATTCCTGCATTGGCTTGGATTTGATTAAAGAACAAAGCCGTAGGATTTACCGTCAACAATGGTACAGCTTGGGGATTTGTAGCACTAAAAATTCCCTGATTAGCAAACTGTATTCCGTTTGCAGTTGTTCCCACAAATGAACCTTGCAGATCTAAACTGGCATTATTTCCAAACACAATCCCATTGGGATTAATCAAATATAAATTTGGCTGAGAATTACCAAATATACCCAGCCTTCCCATGATTTCTGAAGGGTTATTACCTGTCACTCGTGCAAATATATTCTGGATATCTGCATTAGGACTAAAGAAATACGCCGCCCTTCCTTCCCTAATATTAAATTCGCTAAAGCTGTGAAACTGATGAATTTGGCGAATAGCACCACCTGTAATCACTTCCTTGGCTTCTCCCTCAAAGTTGGTAATTACTTGCGATGACTCAGCACCAAGGGTGTTATCTGGGATGATATTGCTAGGCTGGGCTAAGGTTTTCCCGGTGAAGATACTGATAGTTAGCCAGCCCAGAAATCCTACCAATCCGAACTGCAAACAATTGTGTAAACCGTATTTTTTCGTCATCGGTGGTGCTTTCATTGATTGTATATGAGTATCTAATGAAACCGCGTAATTAAGCAATATTTACAGTAAATATGCAATAATCTGGTTAGGGCAATACAGTTTTCTGCAATTAATTTTGAATTTCGTTTTGCGGTAGGCAATTTTGCACAAGCACAATACAATAAACAATCATTTGGTCTGGTGTAATGTGGACAAAGCTTAGACAGCAGCTTTGGCAATGGCGTAGCTTGTTGATTATCACTCCTAGCGTTGCGGGATTGGTGATTTTACTACGCTTTACTGGTATAATTCAGTTTTTAGAATGGGCGGCTTTCGATCAATATGTGCGTTTACGCCCCCAGGAACCACCGGAAGATAGAATTGCGATCGTGGGGATTAATGAAGCAGATTTACACGAACTGATTGGACAGGATTATATTCCAGATAAATTTTTAGCTCAGTTATTGTTAAAATTACAAGCGAAAAAGCCTAGAGCTATTGGTCTTGATATTTATCGCGATTTACCTGTAGAACCAGGACATGCAGATTTAGTTAAAGTTTATCAAAATACTACCAATCTGATAGGCATTCACCAAATCATTGGCGCAGGAATTCCACCTTCCCCCATACTCCAAGCTAAGGGACAAATAGGTGCGAATGGTCTACTGATTGATCCAGATGCTAAAGTTAGGCGAGGATTTTTATCAATTCGCGATCGCGAAGGTAAACAAATGTGGAGTTTTGCCATGCTTTTGGCTTTACATTATTTACAGCCAGAAGGAATCAAACCTCCTGATATTAACGCGCCAATTTACCGCATCGGAAAAAGCACATTCCCGGCTTTTACAGGAAATGATGGGGGTTATGTGCGGGCGAATGACAGCAAATATCAAATTTTATTAAATTACCGGGGGCCGCAAAAGTACTTTCACTCGGTTTCCATGAAAGATGTTTTGCAAGATAATTTACCACCAGATTGGGGACGCGATCGCATTATTTTAGTTGGTAACGTCGGTGAAATTTTTGAAGATTTCGTCTTTTCTCCTTTTAATAGCGGTTTTCCCTTGGGTATCGAACGCACAGCCAGAGTCGAAATCCATGCGAATCAAATTAGCCAAATTCTTAGCACTATCCTTAACCAGCGTCCCTTAATTAAAACTTGGTCAGATCCATTAGAATGTTTGTGGATTTTGTTATGGTCAGGAGTTGGTGCTTGCTTAATTTGGCAATTACGCACCGACAGCATGAGCAAAATTTCCTTGCATCAAATTATAGAGCCGTTTTTAGCAGCGATCGCTTTATTTGGCATCACGTTTCTGGCTTTTTTAACTGGTTGGTGGATACCAGTTATCCCCCCATTGTTAGCTTTAAGCGGAAGTGCGATCGCTATTACAGCTTACCTCGCCCACAGCGCTGGTATGATTCGCAAAACTTTTGGGCGTTACTTAACTGATGAAGTCGTCGCGAATTTATTAGAACAGCCCGATGGGTTGAAGCTGGGAGGCGAACGGCGGAATATTACAATTTTAACATCCGACCTCCGAGGATTTACTGCCATATCCGAACGCTTACCCGCCGAAGAAGTAATCAAAATTATCAATCTTTACCTGGGATACATGGCTGATGTCATTACCCAGTACCAAGGAACCATTGATGAATTCATGGGGGATGGTATCTTAGTGTTATTTGGCGCTCCCACCAGTAGAGAAGATGATGCCATAAGAGCGATCGCTTGTGCTGTATCTATGCAATTAGCAATGGAACCAGTGAATCAAACCATGCAAGAACTAGGATTACCACATTTAGAAATGGGAATTGGGATTAATACTGGTGAAGTTGTTGTAGGTAACATTGGCTCAGAAAAACGCAGTAAATACGGCATAGTTGGCGACCAAGTAAACCTAACTTATCGCATTGAATCTTATAGTATTGGTGGGCAAATTTTAATTTCTGAATCTACCTTAAAACAGGTAGAGTCATTAGTCAGAATTGCTGGACAAAAATCAGTCCAACCCAAAGGTGTGAAACAACCCATAACTATTTATGAAATAGGCGGAATTGCGGGGAAATATAATCTTTATTTACATAAAGCAACAGAAATATATTTAACTTTATCTGCACCTTTATTTTTGCAATATACAGTTTTAGACGGCAAACATATTGATAGTAATATTAGTACAGGTAAGTTAATAAAACTTTCTGATAAAGGAGCCGAAATTTACCTTGAGGAAAATTCTGTAATATTAGCACCATTGACTAATATTAAACTTAACTTACTCCTGCCTAATAGCGAACTATTCAGCGCTGATATGTATGCTAAAGTCTTAGCGCAAACCACAGCGAATAATTATTACATTCACTTTACAAATCAGCCGCCAGAGGTTGAGCAACAATTGCAGAGAATTTACCAATCCCTGAAATCGCAATAAATATTCCTGTAGGGGTTTAGCACTGCTAAACCCGCCATAGTGCGGATCTATTGACACAACAAAATCAAACCTAATTGAGAAAACAATGGTAACTCTTGAAACAGAACGATTGCTGCTGCGCATGTTCCGCGAAGAAGACTTTGAAGATTATGCAGCGATATTTAGCGATCGCCAAGTAACCCGTTATCTTGGTGATGGTGAACCATTATCACGGGCTACAGCTTGGCGTAGCATGGCATTTATCGTCGGACATTGGCAACTGCGCGGCTATGGAATGTGGGCAGTTGAAGAACGTCACAGTGGGGTTTTAATTGGTAGAATCGGCTTTTTCAACCCTGAAGGCTGGCCGGGATTTGAAATTGGCTGGACGCTAAAGCCTGCTTATTGGGGAAAAGGTTACGCCACTGAAGGAGCAAAAGCCGCACTGAATTATGGTTTTAGCAACTTAGATAAAGACCATATTATCAGCCTGATTTACCCTGAGAACATCCGATCGATTAAAGTTGCGCAACGCTTAGGTGAAAAACTGGAAGACAAAACCACACTTTTCGATAAAGAAGTTTTAATTTATGGCATCAGCAGAGAAACATGGCAAGCCAAAATAATTTCTAATTGATTAAATTCTGAATCAACACAGGTGTAATACCATTTCGATATGAAGATGCATATTATTAGCCTGCGGAGGCAGGCTTTGTTTATTTAGCCCCACCCTTGAAGGGTGAGGGCGTTAATGTGCAACCTCACATAGAATTTGTATGACGGAATACTATATGTATGAATATATCCGTCACCTAGTGTAATTATTGTTTTTTTAATTCATCTCATTTGGGCAAAAATGAGATTGTTCAAACTTCACTCCAGGATTAAGTTTTGCATGAAAATTAATTCCAGATTTACCTTTATTATTTACTGAATAAGCTGCAACTAAATTTGCCATTTTCCCATCTGTGAAATGCACTGTACTATTTGAGGAATCAAATACATAATTTCCACTGCCAAAATTATTAGAAGAATACCTACCTCTACCATCAAGCTGGATTTTACCCAAGGGGCTAGGGTTAGGCTGAGGAAGAACTATACCTCCCGGGCCAGTGAAAACAGTTAAATAATAGCAGCTGTAAGTTCCTGCTAGTGCTGGTTGAGTAATTTCTGAATTGGCTGTAACAGAACCATTATTTGTTAATTGTTGAATTATTCTCGTGACTTTTTGAAAATTTTTTTCATCACCTTGACTTTTAAACAATCGAGATGCTGCTTTTAAATCTGCAATACCCCTTTGTTTATCTCCTTGTTTAATATAAGTGAGACCTCGACCAAAGTAAGCAGTAGATACATATTTACTAGATAAATTTTTATCTATTACCTGGTTAAAATAACATAGCGCTCTAGCATAATCTTTATTTTCTAATCTTTGCCAACCATTTTTTATAAGAAATTCTTGTAATTCGTGAACATTAGAAGGACTAGGTTCTGCAATGTCTCTGCTTACTGCATATACATCTTCTAATGTTGAAGATTCTGATGCTTGTAGCGAACATTTCATTGATTCACCAAGATTATGAAAGACATCTTTAAAGGTACGTTGTCCGTAAGCCGGAATAGACGCAAAAGTTAAAGCAGTTAAGGTTATACAGCTTCCGAAAGTTTTCCAGATTAAACGCTTCATATTGTTAACTCTTTCTTATTTATCGATAAAGTCCATAGGTAGTATCAACTTCACACAAAACCTTTGTCCCGCAAGGAACTGAAGTTCCTTGCTCATAGCAAAAGTCATCTTTAGATGACTAGATATGTAGCAAAATCTTGAGTCTACTTTAGTAGGGGCGGGTTCACAGATCATTGGTGTCAACTTAACGTGAAACCCTCATCCTAACTGGCTCCCATGCTCTGCGTGGGAGCGATGATCCTGAGGCTCCGCCTCAATTCATCAGCTTTCGAGGCGGAGCCTCGCAATACGCATTTCCAGCCGGAGGCTAGAAACGAGATAGAGAAAGGTTTTGAGCTTAAGTTGACACCAATGGTTCACAGATATGCTCCAATAATTCACGACTATCTCGCTTAACCCGCCCCTGCTTTGGCTATTAGCCTGAGAATTCATTCTCAGGCGGGTGACAAAGCTAAGAGAGAGGCTATTTTTAGATTAAGTTGACACAGATGAACAATGTTGTGCCCTTACGATAATCTGTACTTTTTTAAGTATTAACTTTTGGGCAATAATGGGACTGGTCAAAATTAATTCCCGGATTAAGTTTTGGCTCAAACCTAATTTTCGGATTACCATTCTCATCTATAGAATAAGCCGCAACTGCATCTGCCATTTTTCCATCTGTGAAACGCACTATTCCCTTGGAGGAATCAAAGATATAATTGCCAGTGCCAAAATTTTTAGAAGAATACCTACCTCTACCATCAAGCTGGATTTTTCCCAGTGGGCTAGGTGTAGAAAGAGGTAAGGTTCCAGGTCCCATTAATCGCATTAAGTAATGGCAACTGTAAGTTCCTGCTATTGATGATTGAGTACTTTGGGTATCGGCTGTAACAGAAGTATTATTTGTTAATTGTTGAATTATACCAGTAACTTTTTGGAAATTTTTGGCATCACCTTGACTTTGAAAAAGTTCTGCTGATTTTCTTAAATCAGTAAGAGCTTCTTGTTTCTTTCCTTGGTTTTTGAGAGCTATTCCACTACCAAAATAAGCATAGGGAAGCAAGCGAAATTTATTTGGAGATTTATCCACCATTAGTAGCATTTTTGCCATAAAAAATGTGATTCTGCTTCTTTATGTTTTTGATCTTTCAATGCTTGAGAACCCATTTTTAAAAGTTGTTCTGGAGTATATAATCCTTGTTTTGGAGGTGGTAGCTTTTCTGCTACTTCTTGAATAGTTTCACTATTTTTTTCAATTACATTGCGGACAAATTCTTCTATTGAAGAACCATCAGCATAAAGTTTTCCATCATTAGTTTGTGCATTCACAGGAATAGAAACAGTAGTCAGTGCAGTTAATGCTATACAAACACCGAAATATTTCTTGCTTGAACGTTTCATATTTTTAACTCCTTGTGGTTTCTTGCTAGTTGCATGTATCTCCCTGTATGGGGAGAATATATAAAAAATTAAGGAAAAATTGACTGTGAATTTAATGTGAGTTCGATTTACCTCTCACCAAACCATCTTTGACAGAGAAATTGGCTTCAATTTCCTGACTTTTATAGGTGGCTTTATCACCTTCTCCCGAAGTGGGGAGAGGTGATTTAGAAGCTAGTGAAGAAATGATTGTTTGAGATTTACGTCGATTCTCCAATCAAAGTAAACGCCGCCCAATCTTTAGGGTCAGAATATTTTTTCATCGTAATTAACATAGCTTGACGTAGTGCTTGAGCTTTATCAGGTGTCTGCTGCATTTGTCGATAAAACTCCGTCATTAATAACTTGGTAGATTCATCAGGTACACTCCATAAAGACACAATTACACTAGGAACACCTGCTGCAATTAAAGAGCGAGAAAGCCCAATTACTCCATCACCTTTAATATCACCTTGTCCTGTTTGACAAGCACTCAATACTACTAGTTCGGCTTTTAATTTCATGTCAAAAATTTCACTAGCAGTCAACAGACCATTTATCTTTTCGTTTTTAGAGGCGGAAGACTTATCAGGAGCAAGAACTATAGCGCCCGGTATACCAAAGCCAAAATCATTAAGCAATCCATGAGTTGCCAAATGAATAAATCTGGCATTTTCCATCTGTTGCTTGACTACAATTTTGGTAGCGTCTTTACCAGTTAAAGCTTTAGTTTTGAGCATCTGAGCTATTTCACTAGCTTCTTTTTCTGCATTCGGTAAATTTCCTAATTGTTGTTGAAATACATCAGGTATTGTGGGATTACCAACAACTAACGCCCCAGTTCCTGTGACTTGTTGGCGTTGTTTATGCGTAAGTTCTAATACCTGAATTGCTGGCGCAGTCAGAATAGTATGTTTTTCAATTAGGTATTTATTTTGCTCGTCTTTAAGTGCAGGGAAGGGAACTAAAAACAATTCGTTTTGGGGAATGAAAATTACCTTTTCATTGGGATTTGTAGGTAAATATTGAGCAATGGGTTGAATTAACAGTTGATATAGCTTTTCGTTAACGTTATATTCTGATTTAAAAAGGCCACGAGAATCATCTACTACTCCAATAGATAGACGACTGGTTGCAACTAAATTTTTTAAAGGAATATTGATTTCTTGAGATGTAAATTCTATCTCACCAGTTGGTTTAACTACCCAAATATAAATTTTCTGCCCATCCCATGTTCGTTTTTGATCATCATTTTTGGGAAGTTTAGGAACTGTATATTCAACAATAGTTGCATTTTGTTTCTTGGCAATTCTTTGAATGTTTTGAAGTTTTATGGTGGGTGGGATTTCAGTTATTACAGGACTTAATTTGTCATCCCCTTTACCTGATTGCCGACTGTATAGCAATTGAATAAAAGCTCTAGCTCTACCACCTTCAGCTACTTCTAATGCTTCTTCAGGTTTATTAGTGGCAATTAAAACCTTCTGTAACAAATCATAAGCGTGAGTCTGATTATCAAAAATAGTGATTTGAGAATCGTCTGGTAAAACTTCTCGTATTGAATTAAAAACACTGATTGCTCTATATAAAGCAGTAGTAGCTTCAGGTAGCTTTTTCGCAACAATGGCAGTGATACCACTTGCATAAAATACTAGTGATTCTAGCAATTGATCGTCACTTTGCTTGGCAAATTCTCCAGATTGGTTGTAATAATCAATTGCTTTATCATATTTTTCTTGTTGCTCATAAAATTGACCGACATAAAAATACACATGAGGCTTAAATTGTAACCCTTCAAAAGTATCAGTAAGTTTTAGGGCTTTTTGAAAACTTTCCCAAGCACGCTCATTGTCTCCTAATTGCGCGTAAGCTGTACCAATTCTAGAAAGAGTGATTGCTTCTAAATTTGGGTTACCTTTTGTAGGGAATGTTTCTAATTCCTCCTGTGCTTCTTTTAACTCTTTTCTTACGTTCTCTAATTCTGCGGCAGATTTAGCAGATTTGTTATAGATAGTGGGTTGATATTTGAGAGATAAGTTTTTGACTGCGGGAGATGTTTTCGGACAATCCTCTTTTGCCTTATCAGGTTGATTAAGGTGTATATAAGTCAACTGAATCAGTCCACAAATGCCCGTAATTCCTGACTTGACAATTTTTTTGTCCGCCTCAAATATCTGTTGTTCATAACTGTTTACTTTGATTTTATTAGCCAAATTATCAGCTTCTATTAATGTTGCTAATCCTTGTTTATAAAATGTTAATGCTTGCTGAAAATTTTTAGCTTTCAGCATATATATATTGCCCATATTCATTAACATAAATCCTTTGGTTTTTCCTTGATTAAATCTTTTTAAAAGGGAATTATGAACTTCGGAATTCATAATTTTTAGGGCTTTTTCATAATTTGATATTGCCTGTTTTGTGTTATTCAAATTTCCATAGATACTGGCTAAATCTGAATAGGTTTCTCGAAGTTTTGACCGATAATGATTCCCTGTTTGGAAAATGAGCAAAGCTTGTTGAACGGTTTTTAAAGCAGTGGAATATTGACCCTGAGAATTGTATATTGATCCCAATGATAAGAATATGCTTCCTTGTTGAGTGCGATCGCCTATTTCTTTCGCAATAGTTAAAGCTTCTTGATAAACTTCCAGGGAATGATTTATCAATTCATTACCATTTGGATCTTTCTTAAGAAGAAGAAATGTACCCAGTGTATTGTAAAGTCCAGCAAGAGCAGATAGAAGACTGCTTTCTTGTTTGCGAAGACGTAATTTATCTTCAGAAGAACCGTTAGCTTTTCGTAAAGCAACCAAAGCTTTCTCTAAAAAATCAATTGCTTTTACTAAGCCATCCGTGTTTGCAGAAATTGCACCTAAACTTCTCAATGCAAGTGCTTCTGTTTCATAGTTTTTGCTTTGTTGAGCCACTGCTAAAGCTTTTTTACTGTACTGCTTTGCCAGATCAGGATTTCCCAACTTTAAGTAAGCAAGTCCCCAATTGCTCAACACTCTTGATGTTAAATCAGTATCATTAATAGCTTCAGCAATGTCTAAAGCTTTTTGATAGTAAGTAATCGCTTTTTTGTGATCCTCAAAATCACTGTAAACATCACCAATTCTTCTGAGTGCTTTACCTTCTCCCTGACGGTTTTTAATTTGACGATAAATTCCCAAAGCTTTTTCAAAAAGCTTTAACGCCGCTTGATTTTGATAGCTATCGAATAGTTCATAGCCTTCTTTGAGTAGTCTATCCGCTTCGGTTTTGCGATTATTGGTGCTTTGTGCTGATGCTGGCGCAGTTCTCAAGGGTACTAGTTCTAAAGCGCCCAAGGGAAATGTGAGGTATAGCACCAAAGATGCAAGGGTGAGGCTTTGAAAGGGTTGAACTATAGAAAGATAAGGACTACGACGCATAGATGAATTGTCAAGACACTGAAATTACCTACATATATCTTTGGCGGTTGGGGGGTTATGTAAAAGTTTTGTAAATCATCAAATCCATTTTTCGCCAATGAACTCTTAATATCAATCAAAGTGCTGTATCTGAAGCGGAAATGGTTCATCCAAAAAATACATAACTTCAAATTCTCCAAAGATATAGCTAAGTAGAGAATACGGGAGTCCATTAACAGGTAATGTATATTCAGAAATTTGGCAAAATACTGCCGTTTAGACGAGCTAGGTGCGATTTTATCAAACCTAACTCAATCTCACTAGTGAAAACACGAATAAACTATCATTTATGGTAGCCAAAAAGCATCTGAATCGAGCAGGGATAGATAGAGCATCTAAATATTGGCTCTTAATTAGTATCAATAGTTTTGCTCGTAGTTGTTGTCATGAACTGATGCAGAATAAAGCGTTTTTCTTGCAACAGTTTTCCGGGGTACTTGAGCAAGAAAATATACCAGACAGGGATATTCAGCGCCAACTGATACAGTTATATCGTCATGATGGAAATCTTCAGGAATTGGCGCTGGGTTGTCTGCGCTGCTTTATTTCTCACGAATTTAAGGCGATTTGTGAGGGTTTAACTAGTCAATTTGGCAAAACTCATGATTTTACTCTTGAGGAGATGTTACCACTGGTGCTGGATGGCGATCGCAGAAACGCTAATCATGCTCAATCCCTGACTATGAAGATTTTAGAGACTTTTGACCCAGAAAAAAGTAATTTATCAACTTGGACAAACAGGATACTCAAGAGCGATCGCACTGTCAAACAGTTTTTACTAGAACATGGTATCGAACAAGTCACAGATTGGATGATTCTCAACTACACCACACCAGGAAACCTCGCTCGGATTTTATCAAATTACCAGCGCACACAAATTGAAATTGACCGAGCCATCCAACTTCTCAATAGTTATCACCAAATTTATCGCACCCATCTATTACAAATTAGAAAAAATGGTGCTAAAACTAGATATCCAGAGCCGACTTGGAAACAATTGCAACAAATTGCAAATTTATATCAAGAAATCACTGCTCCTGAAGAAATCCGCGAATGTCTGCAAAATCTTGCTCAGTTAATTCGCGCAGAACGCATCCGTGCTAAACAAGGGTTACCTCGTTTAACTCCTTTAGTAGATGATAACCAAATTTTCATTCCCGAAATCTCTGAGGAACCATTAGCATTTTTAGCCAAATATCACCAAAATTTCGAGCAATGTCTGATTAGTGCTGCTTTTTTAGTCATTCGAGCTAGATTTGATTATTTACAAGGTAAAAAGACCCCTAAATCTTTACAAAAGGCAGAAAAATATATTCAAGCTCTGCATTTATTTCATTGTTGCGGAGTTTCAATGACAGAAATTGCTCAACAATTAGATTTAACGGATCAACCAGAAGTGAGTCGATTATTAGCATTGAAAAATTTACGCATTGATATTGGTCGCAATACTTTATCCTGTTTACTTGAATGTGTTAATGATATAGCACAAACTTATGTTCATCCCAGCCAAATACTAGAACTAGACTCAAAAATAAAAGCTATCCTGGATGAA
This sequence comes from Calothrix anomala FACHB-343, assembly GCF_014696435.1. Lineage (GTDB taxonomy): Bacteria > Cyanobacteriota > Cyanobacteriia > Cyanobacteriales > Nostocaceae > Aulosira > Aulosira anomala_A. The sequence goes on from NZ_JACJQG010000081.1 coordinate 17,335, forward strand.
GAAATTCAAGCTGTAATGGAAAAAGCGAGAATAGATGCAAGTACGGGAGCAAAGCAACTCATCCACAACCAGTTGGCTAAAGCTATTTGCGAATATCTCTGCACGCGCATAGAAATTAGAAAAAGGACTTAGTATTATGTATGTACATCATGATGAAACGGATTATTTTTTAGAATTCAGTCAAATTTCTGAATCTATTACTTTAACAGCAGAATATTTTACTGAAGCTAGTAAGCGTAGTTTAAACTATCATAATCAATCGAAACAATGGCAGATTTATTTACAGTTTTTAACTTATTTCGCTTGTAGGGAATGGTTAGCAGAACGGGAACCAACACTGAAAATTAATCAAGATGAATTGATAACTTGGCAAGCTCAATATGCAGATGTAATTAATACTGCATTTAATCTATCTATTGGTAAATTTAAAGTTTGTTTAATTCCCAATCTTGATTTTAGCGATTTAGAGGTTACTATACCCAGAGCATTATTAGATTTACCAGAATTTAATGCTCATTTTTATATAGTTATTAATATTGAGGAAGAAATAGAGTTAGCTATTATCAGGGGATTTTTACGCTATGACGAAATCAGCCAATATCAACCACAACTAAAACCAGATTTAGATTGGAATTATCGCTTACCGCTAGATTGGTTTAACAGCGATGCTAACGACTTATTGCTGTATTTGCAATGTCTATCACCTTCGGCAATTACTTTACCAGAAATTCCGCGCGATCGCCAAAATTTTCTCGCCACAATTTCATCAGAATTATTAACACTATTACTGCAATTACGTAACTCTCCTCTGTGCAAAGTTTTGACTTGGAAACAGGGAATAGAAGTACTAACAACGCCAGATTTATTACAAATTGTCACCCAGCCAGCCGTTAATGTTAGGTCATGGTTAAATCATCAATTACATCAAGCAATCCCAGAATTATCTTGGCAAGTATTAGCACCATTTACACCATTCCTCAGCGCCAATCAAACCCCTGAACAAGAATTAGACAATATTCTCACTCACATTCAAACTACACATAATATAGATATTCCCCCAACAGCAGGGCGAGCTTATCAAGAAATAGAATTAGAATGTTTACTACGCTTATATGCTGTCACTTGGTTATTACCAGATGATAACTCTGGCTGGAATTTACTATTAATTTTGAAGACTATTACAGATAATAACTCTTCTACCTCTGGATTTACATTGCGAGTCATTGATAAAACCGAGATTTTGGTAGAAGAAGAATTACAACCTCAGCAGCAGGATTATATCTTTACTCTCGTTGAGGGAAGTTACGACGATCAATTTTTAGTGAATATTACATCTGCTAACGGACAAACGCAAACATTACCGCCATTAGAGTTTAATGGTCAATAGTCAGTGGTCAATGGTCAATGGTCAATAGTCAATGGTCATTTGTCATTGGTTGGTAGCTTGATAGTTGCTGCTTAATAGTTGGTATCGCTGGCATGTTTGTTAAGTAATATTAAGATATTGCATCTCAAATGATTATTTCTCCGTAAATTTCTACATATCCTCCCCCTCATGAGAGATATGTGAGTTTGAGTAGATAATCTATCTACCAACTTTGTTTAACCTAACGGTAACACGTAGTGTAGGGTGTGTTGTCGCGCAGCGCAACGCACCAAAGTCGAGAATACTACACATACTGACTTTGATGGATTGTATTTATCAAATGACAAATGACAAATGACAAATGACAACTAAAAAATCATGACGACAACGCGAACATTTTTTAACCTAACAGTGACTCGCATTCAATCAGTATGTCAATTTGAATTACAAGGAGAAGGACAAAAAATTACCGAACAAGTTGATTATCCTTTATCATTAACTCAACGTTATGAAGATTGGCAAAGAGCTTATTTAGATTATTATCGACATTTACGGGGACGTAAAACTATCCAAGATTTGCAAAAAAAAGAATTACCTAATATTCATCTGCGTGGCTGGAATGTAATTAATAAAAATTTTCGCGGCAGAAAAGTAATTAGCGGTGTTGGTAAAATTACAGTAGACCGTAGCAAACAACTGAAAGATGCAGAAGCTCAATTTTTAGATGAATTTTATCGCTGGCTGTTGAGTCCTGATTTAATTAATATTCGCCGTGAGATTGCGAATGCGGCGCGAAAATTAGCAGATAAATATCAATCTGTTGAAGTATTCTTAACTTGTAACCCCATAGAAATAGCTAGATTACCTTGGGAAACTTGGGAAATTGGCACAGATTTAGGTATTCCTGAAAAAATTAAAATTTACCGGACTCCGGCGACTATTCGCAATCAACCTATCCGTCCGTTAAAACGTAAAGCGAGAATTTTAGCTATTATTGGCTATGATACGCATTTAAATTTCCAAGCCGATAAACAAGAATTAGAATCGCTGGATTCAATTGCATACATTGAATTTGTTGGTTGGAATACGAAAAAATCTAAAGTACTTAATGCCGATAATGAAACAGAATTAAAAACAGAAATATTTAATGCAATTAATGATAATAAAGGCTGGGATATTTTATTTTTTGCTGGACATAGTAACGAAAATATTTTAACTGGGGGAGAGTTATATGTAGCGCCCAATGTTTCTCTAGGAATTCAAGATATTGCAGAAGTATTGAAAAAGGCGCAAGCTAGAGGACTACAGTTTGCAATTTTTAACTCTTGTAGTGGATTAAATATTGCTGAATCATTAATTAACTTGGGTTTAAGCCAAGTAATTGTGATGCGAGAACCAATACACAATCACGTAGCACGTAAATTTTTAGTGCAATTTGTCAAGAGTTTAGCAGAATTTAAAGATGTTCATCAGGCTTTGTTAGATGCTTGTCAATATCTCAAACAACAAGTTACGCGATTTTCTTACCCTTCTGCTTATCTTGTTCCTTCACTCTATCGTCATCCAGATGCAGAACTATTTCGCCTGAAATCCTTTGGTTTTTGGAATGCGGTTAAAAAATGGTTACCAAAACCAAAATATGAAAGTTGGCTATTATTGCTTTTATTAATTAGTTTACTGCCTAATGTCCAAGATTTTTTCTTAGATAAGCGGATCTGGCTGCAAGCATTTTATCGCCAGTTTACCCATCAATTCTATAAACAAGAGTCTCCTTTAGTTTTAGTAAAAATTGATAATAAATCACTAAATGAAGATAAAATTAAACAAGTTTATCCTTTAGATTATAGTTATTTAGCAAAGATAATTCAAAAACTATCTCAATCGAATTCGCAATTAATCGGTATCGATTATATTTTAGACCAAGGTGGACAGCAACCACAGCAAACTAAACTACTCAATCAAGCAATTCGTGGTGCTGTATCTCAAGAAAATTGGTTTGTATTTGGGGCGTTGTCTACTGAAGATGAAAATATAAAAGAAACTGTCACTGCTGATATCGCCAGTTTGAATTGGAGTATGGCGGGTGATGTTTATATTGCTAGATGGTATGTTGAGTTACCAACAAAGATAAATAATGATAAAAATTACCCTTTTAGCTATCTTTTAGCCTTAGCTTATGCTGTACAACATCAAAAGTCACAAAATTCATTATTTGCTGATTTACCTAAACCTCAATTATCTAGCCAACATGATTTTCGCAATACTATTACTCAACCAATAAAATCGTCAGATGCAAGATATAATTTTTTGCAAAACTTGCGCTTACATCCCTTATCTAATTTGCAACAATCTTTTCAACCAATTCTTGACTTTTCTATTCCTCCTAGCCAAGTTTACAAAAGTATCTCGGCTTGTGAGTTACTTGGTTCTTGCGAATCAACAACCCAAATACATCATGACTTAAAGAATAAGGTAGTAATTATTGTTCCATCTGGATATAAACAAGCGGGAATTAGAGGTAAGGGTGAAGACAATGAAACTGTACCTCCAGCAATTTCTTTTTGGAATGGGTGGGGAGATGGTATATTTTCTCGAAGCGCAGCCCATGCTTACATGGTTCACCATTTACTCACCCAAAGATTAGTTGTACCTGTACCGGATTTTTTGATGATTTTAGTAGGTGCTTTGTTAGGTAAAGCAGTTACTTTAATTATCATTGAAAAACCTCGCAATCAGGTAAAAATATTTAAGATATTCTGGGGTGGATTAGTCATTTATCTTTTGAGTTCATTACAAATTTATACCTCAGCAGCGATTTTACTCCCCTGGTTTTTTCCTTCATTGACTTTCGGTATTTACATCCTAATTGCTACAAGGAGAAACATTCGTGAATAAATTGAAATTATTACAGGCTATTTTGTTAACTAATGTATTGATTGCTAATTTTGGCTTGACAATATCTAGCGCAGCTACTATTAAAAAACAACTACCGCAAAATTCAATTAGTAATCCAAATAATAATTTTATATCCTTGGGACTGAGGGATTTATGGACATTGTTAAGGCGTCCAAAAGTTCCTGCTGGCGGAAGAGAGCCAAAACTTTGCGTCATTTCACCGCAAACTTTAGTAGATTCTACTGTACCAACAAATATAAATGCAAATACGCCTATAGAGATTTGGAGTTTAAAACCCTTATTTCTTTGGAATATAAAACAAGGAGATGTCAAGCTCATTGAGTTATTTAAAGCAGGTGTTAAAGAACGTATTTGGCATAAAGAAATTTCTCCAGGTCAAACCAGCATTATATATGATGGTGAACCACTACAACCAGGTCAGGTATATAATTGGCGGTTACATATTCCTTTCCCTGTAAAACAGCCATCTTTTCAAATTATGGGAGAAGAAAAGCGGAATCAAATTGCTAGTGAATTGCAACAAATCGAAGCTAAATCTAAACAGCAAGGAACTATGACAGAGACGATAGCTTTAGAAAAAGTAGATTTGTTTGTGAATAAGCAAATGTGGGCGGATGCATTAAGGGAAATTTATGCTGTACCAAATCCATCGCCAGAACTAAAGGAGATTCAGCAACAAATTCCCTCTTTTGATTATTGTTCATCAAATAAATAAGTAGGGCGGTGCAATTAAACATAACTGGTGTTCGCGTAGCGTCTCCGACAGGAGAGGGCTGTCATTTGTCATTTGTCATTTGTCATTGGTAAGGGTTTTAAGCCAGTTTACGTAAAATACATAGTTTGGTTTTCTTCCACCGACTTACTTACACCTACTGCTATGAGAGATGATTTAGCAAGTAAGCCTTAAGTTCTAGTCAGTTTAGCACCGAGAAAGATGGTGCGTTACGGCTAATTCTCACTCTCTTAAGTTCCGAAATTTTTTCACAGCCTTAACACACCCTACTTATACCAATTGTCTGTAAAACAAATTGCATTGCAAGAAAGAACATAGTTATTATGAAACGTCGTCATTTTTTACAATTCTCTACCTCAACTTTAGCTACTTTAGGTTTGAGCCAGTTTGATATTTGGCAAAAAGGAAATCGCTATGGACAAGTTTTAGCCCAGGATACAGGACGGAAGCTGGCGTTATTAGTGGGGGTTAATAATTATCCTAAGCTGGAAAGGAGTAATCTTTATGGCTGTATTACCGATGTAGATTTACAGCAAGAATTATTAATTCATCGCTTTGGTTTTAATCCTAATGATATTATGAGATTAACCAGCGATCCAGAAGATGAACCACCTACTCGTAAGAATATTTTAGAAAAATTTGAAAACCATTTAATTAAACAAGCTAAACCAGGGGATGTGGTAGTTTTCCACTTTTCTGGACATGGTTCTCGTCTGGCTGAATTTGACGGGAGTACGGTAAATGATGATGATTATAATAGTACTTTAGTGACAGCAGATGTTGGCAATGAGCCTCTAGCTAGAGATATTACGGGGCGGACTTTATTTTTGCTAGTTTCGGCTTTAAATACAGAGAATGTAACGGTAGTATTAGATAGTTGTTATTCTGGTGGTGGAACAAGGGGAAATTTAGTTATCCGTTCGACTCTGAATAATGATAGAAAAGTATCGGAGGAAGAAATTGCTTATCAAAAAGATTTGATGAAACGGCTGAATATTAATGCCGAAGAATTAGCGAGAAGGCGTAGAGATAATCAGCGTAAGGGTGTAGTTTTAGCCTCAGCGCAAGGAGATCAAGTGGCGGCTGATGCTAGTTTTGGTGATTTTCATGCTGGTGCATTTACTTACTTATTAACGCAATATTTATGGCAACAACCTGGTAATGTAGGTAGTGCGATCGCGCAAGTTACTCCGGTGCTAAACTCAGTCTACAGGCAGACTCCGCGAGTTGATGGGCAAGCAAATCAGCCAGTATATTTTATTAATAACAGAATTCCCCCAACTGATGCCGTAATTATTCAAGGTAATGGCGATAAAGCGACTTTGTGGTTAGGGGGAGTAGATCAGGAAAGTTTAGACACCTTTAGAGAAAAGGCTACTTTTGCAATTGTGAATCAACAGGGTGAAGTCTCTGGAGAAGTAGAGTTAGTTTCTCCGCGTCGCGGTTTAAAAGCGGAAGCAAAACTGATCAAAAAAGATAATGTTACTGCTTTAAAATCGGGAATGTTGCTACAAGAATTAACACGCATAGTCCCCAAAAATTTAAAGTTAAATATTGGTTTAGATCTATCTTTGGGTAAAGATATTAATAAAGCGAAGCAAGCACTAGAATCTATCAATCGAATTCAAGCGATCGCACCCCAAAAGCAAAACCCACCTTATCCCAATGGCGTGCAATATATTTTCAGTCGCATCACACCTGCTTATCGCCAAAAATTGCAGGAGCAATCCCTCACTAAGTTACCAGATGTAAATAGTTTGTGTTTATTTACTGAAGGTGGGGAACTAGTATTAGAATCTTTTGGGAATGCTAGCGAAACAGTAGAAGATGCGGTAAAAAGATTAAATCCAAAATTGAAGTCAATGCTAGCAGCGAGTATTATCAAAAAAACCCTCAATAGCAACTCTTCAGCCTTGGATGTAGAAGCGGGAATATATTTACTTGATGAACCTGGGAAAATGGTAGCCAGAACTGCAACGAAACGCCACCTTAATAATCGGGGAAATGCAGAGGAAATCTATTCTCGCAAGGTGATTTTAAAAAAACAGTTTCAGTTCAGCGTCACAAATAACGAATCAACTCCCGTTCATTTTGCGATTTTGCTATTTGATTCTACTGGTGATTTATTAGTTGTATTTCCTTATGAATGGGCTGTAGCTGAGGAGTCAATGGTATTACCCGCAAATAAAACTGTCAATGTTGGTAATCCCATCCAAGCGATTGATAAAGGTACAGGAGAAGCGTTAATTATCATCAGTAAAAAACCCTTAAAGAATGCAGTCAAGACATTATCAGCTTTAGCCAGAGAACAAAAGCGCGATCGCGGCACATTAATATTAAGAGGTGAAACCAGAGGTGCAGATGAGATAATGGGCGATTTATTGAGCGATTTAACAGATGTGCGCGGTGGGATTGTTGTTCAGCAAGCTACGCCGATAAGTAATTCTGATACCGCTACCTTGTCAATTAGCTTCGATGTTGGTTGATTATAGGTCATTTGTCATTTGTCATTTGTCATTTGTCATTTGTCATTTGTCATTTGTCATTTGTCATTTGTCATTTGTCATTTGTCATTTGTCATTTGTCATTTGTCATTGGTAGGGGGTTCAAATTTATAGGCGTTTTGTAATATATATCAAATCGCAACTCATTCTCCGCGTACCTTTGTGCTTACCTTAGCGATACTTTGCGTTTAAATTTCCATCTCAATCAGCCACGCTTTTAAGAATTTTCGGGGCCGTTGGCTTTGACTTTGCTCAACCAACGCCCCTGAGCATATTAAACTAAAGACATCAATTCAGCTTTAACTGTGCTGTAAGCCCAGTCTAACCAAGGAAGCAATGCTTCGATGTCTGCGGTTTCAACTGTTGCGCCTCCCCAAATGCGCAAACCTGGAGGTGCGGCGCGATAGGGGGCGATATCGTAAGCCACTTTTTCCTTCTCCAGCAACTTAGCTAATTCAGATGCACATTTAGCTTGTGCTTCTGGTGTTTGGCTGGTAAACCAAGAATCGACAATTTTCAAGCAAATTGAGGTACAAGAGCGAGTTTCTGGAGTTTCTGCTAAAAAATCTGCCCAATCGCTACTTTCTACCCATTGCGCGATCGCTTTTAAATTAGCTTCGCTACGATTAATTAAACCGGGAAGTCCGCCAATACTTTCCGCCCAAATTAAACTATCTAAAGCATCTTCCACACACAACATCGATGGGGTGTTGATGGTATCTCCTTTGAAAATACCTTCAATCAGCTTACCTTTTTGGGTCATTCTAAATAACTTAGGTAAAGGCCAAGCTGGTTTATAACTTTCCAAACGTTCCACAGCGCGGGGAGAAAGGACAATTACGCCATGCTGTGCTTCGCCACCTAATACTTTTTGCCAAGAGTAAGTGACAACATCTAATTTACTCCAGGGTATATCCATCGCAAATACTGCGGATGTCGCATCGCAAATAGTTAAGCCTTCGCGATCGTCTTTAATCCAGTCGCCGTTGGGGACGCGCACGCCGGATGTGGTACCATTCCACAAAAAGACAACATCATGACTAAAATCAACAGAGCTTAAATCTGGCAAACTGCCGTAGGGTGCTTTAATCAAGCGAGTATCAGGTAACTTTAACTCATCTGTGACATCTTTCACCCATTCCTGACCGAAACTTTCCCAAGCCAAGATATCTAGGGGTCTGCTTCCCAAAAGCGACCACAAAGCCATTTCTACTGCGCCTGTATCGGAAGCAGGAACGATACCCAAGCGGTAATCAGCCGGAACGCCGAGAATTTTTTTAGAACGTTCAATGACATCGCTGATTTTGGCTTTACCATCTTTGGAACGGTGGGAACGTCCGACACAGGCGTTTTCTAGCTGCGACACAGACCAGCCAGGACGCTTGGAACAAGGGCCAGAGGAGAAGAAAGGACTTGCAGGTTTGCTGGAGGGAGGAGACAAGGGTTTAGACATAGAGAGATACACTCAACGATTATTCTCGTATGAGAAATCTTACTTGATATTACGTGCAGCTAATTAGTTGTCATTAAAATGCATAGATTTTTATATTGAACAATTGACAAATGACCAATGACTAATGACGCGCAAAGCGCAAAAAATTCCCCCAGCTTTGCTGAGGGAGGTTCGAGAAGGAGTATTTGAGGTTGACAGGTTATGCAGGATTTAATTCAGACCTGCGTTGTAGTAGTTGAATAATCGCTGCTTTTTCTAAAATTCCGACGAGTACGCCGTTTTCACGAATTACAGTTAGTGCAGATAATTTTTGCTGTTCCAGTAGCTGAACTACTTCTGTTAACGGTTTGTCAGATTGGACTGTGGTAGATTCAGCAATCGGTCGCATTACTTGTTTAATTTGCGTTTGTGACCATTCTGTTGTGGGGATGGTGCGTAAATCATTGGCAGCGATCGCGCCTACTAATTGTCCGTTATCATCGGTAACTAGGAAGCGATGCCAGCTTTCACCAGTCATAATTCTTTCATCAGCAAATTCTCTCAAGGTGAGATTCGCAGAAACTATCGGGCTATTAGGAGTAACTGCATCTTCGGCTGTTAAACCTGTGAGTTTTTCCTGAACTCTGGCGTATTGTGCTGCATTTCCAGCATTTTGCAACAAGAAGAAACCAATTAACAAGTTCCAAACGTTAGCAAAGCTGCCAACTAATAGTAAGGGAATTAAACCAGAGGCGATCGCAATCCAACCAAATATCTGTCCAACTCGGCTGGCAAATGTGACACCTTTATAAGGATTGCCTGTGATTTTCCAAACTAAAGCTTTCAGTATATTCCCGCCATCTAAAGGTAAGCCAGGAATTAAGTTAAATAGCGCTAAAGCTAAGTTAACCGCAGCTATCACACCAAGAATCGCGGCGGCTGGCCCTGTGGCGGCGGTCGCATAACCAACTACTGTAGTTACAGCAAATATCAGTATACTAACCAACGGCCCCGCGATCGCTACCCAAAAAGCCTCACCAGGAGTTTCTGATTCCTTTTCTAAGCTAGCTAAACCACCAAAGATAAATAAGGTGATGGATTTGACATCAATTCCTTGACGCAGGGCGACGAAGCTATGTCCTAATTCGTGGGCGACGACAGAGGCGAATAACAACAGCGCTGTCATCAATCCTAAGATTAAAGCTAGCCCCCCAGATAATTGGGGAAATTGTCCCATCAGTCCGCTACTATAAGTCCAAGTTACTAAACCCAGAACTAAAAACCATGATGGATGGATATAAAAGGGAATCCCGAAGAGATTACCAACGCGAATTGTTCCATTCATGTCGTTCACCTTTGATTTGAGCCAATCTCGAGAAAATCTCTCTTAACAGTCAACCGTCAACCGTCAACAGTCAACGTTATTTTTCTCGATGTCTTTAGTGTAACGAAATGTAAATTTATTTTAATCTTTCTCGCAGTAGAGGTGTCCGTCCTTTAAAGTGCGGTTATTTCGATGTAGAGGTTTTAACATCTACTGGCAAAGCATAAAAACCCAAGTGATTGCTAACCGGACGTTCCCGCATCGGTATTCTGGTATGAATGGGAGCATTTAATACCTGAGATTTATTCATTTTATCCATAACTAAAGTTACAGAACCGCCACCATCTAAATTAACTGCATTATCTGCACCTAAAGCGATCGCAGTTTGCGCCAACTCAGTCAAAGTTAAACCTTCACTATAAAAAGGCTGTTTACCATCGACAGCAATTAACCAAAGTTTATTACCCTCTCGGTTGATTGCAGCTGCTAACCGGGGATAAGGTTTATTTTCCGAAATTTGCGCAGTCACAGTCTTACCACCAGCAACGAACATTTCTTGCCCAGCAATTCCCTGAATAGTATCTTGAGGACATTTACCATTAGCGATAATTTGCGCCAGATTATTTTTACCAAAGCAAATCACCGCCTTATCCGATTGTGATTGAGAATAGCGCAGTCCATTAGAAATAGATTCCCCTAAAGGACGAGTAGGATCGCCGCTATGGGGATAGTAATCCCAAGGAGTTTTTTCATAAAACTGGTGAAAGTAACTACCATTTACCGCCAATTGCAGCTGAAATTCTTGGAGAAATGCCGAAGTAGTGCGGGCGAAGGTTTTTCTTCTCCCTTTATGGGGATTTCCCGGCGTGACGAAAGGTTTAATCCCCGGTGCTGTTAAATCAACCGTGACAATATGCATTGTCACAGGGCGCGGTTGGGAAATAGCCCGACGCTGATAAACAATACCTTGAAACAATACCTGCTGTTCATCAGTGCGGGATGGGCGAAACAGACACAAAAATCCGTAGAAAAGTGCGGGTGATAATAATAAAGTGGCAACAGCCGCAATTAACAAGCGACGGATGTAAACTCGGTAGCGATTTTGCATAGATTTATTGTTTACGTCAACTTACTTATTTGCGCACCCTTACTAAGTAATTATGACGAAAATAGCGATCGCTAACCCAAATATATCGCCCAACCCGGTTACCGCAAGGAACTGAAGTTCCTTGCTAATAACCAAAGTCATCTAAAGATGACTAAATATCTTTAAAATCTTGAGTCTACTGAAGTAAACTTTGATTATTAGCCCTTCGACTCCGCTCAGGGTGGGTGACAAAGCCGTTACAGGCGAAAAGATAAATTCCTACCACCGACAATAGCTAGATTTGTTAATCTAGAAATAATGAAAATAGTAGTAATGATGCTGGCATAGCTGGATAACTCCTACTAAGCAGTATAGGCTAGAAACCCTAACAAATGACCAATGACCAATGACCAATGACCAATGACTAATGACAGCCCTTGCTAACTATATTTAATTGCACCACCCTACTTAAATAATTATTAAAACTGATACTCAGAGTAAGAACTATGACAGCATTTGAACCAAACAGTATCCGTTCTTATAGCCAAGAAGATGTACAGCAAATTTTGCAATTAGCGATCGCTAGTCATGCGGAAAATATAAATAGAGAATTTTCTTACAATGAGTTGCTAGAAATCGCTGGAGAGTTAGAAATATCACCAGATATTCTCAAATTAGCAGAACGAGATTGGCGATCGCAACAAAGCGAAGTCCAACGTCGGCAAGTCTTTAATCTCTACCGTCAAGGCAGATTAAAAAAGCGGTTGGGAAATTACGCCATTGTCAACGTTTTCTTTATCTTAGTAGATTTACTGAGCGGTGGCGGTCTTACTTGGTCGCGATATATTCTATTATTTTGCGGCTTCCTCGTAGGCTTAGATATCTGGAATACCTTACTTATTAAAGGCGAAGAATACGAAAAAGCCTTCCAACGCTGGAACCGCAACCATCAAATTAAACAAACAATCAGTTCAGTGGTGAATAAATGCGTTAAAGCATTACAGGCTTAAATAATATTTTTTAATTTAATCATCAAACTTTGTTAAAATTTTCCTGACCTAGAGGGTTGCGAGAGTTATCCTAAGTAGTTACATATAAAATTTTACTCATGTTACTACGTTTAATTACTATTAGCGCCCTCCTAACATTATTTGCACCATCCTTACTCTTTCATAATTCAGCATCAGTTATTGCCCAAGCACCAACGCCAACGGCTGAGGAAAAAATTACCGAAGCGATTACCTTAAATAGTAATGGCGAAGGAATGGTATATAAAGATTTAGTTGGTTTAGGGGATTTGCAAGCTGGGTTAGAAATGTTCCAGCAAGCGTTGGCGATTTTCAAAAAATACAATGCAAAAGCAGGGGAAGCTAACGCCCTTACCAATATCGGCTATGTTTATCTGCGTCAGGGTAAATATTCTCAAGCGCTGGAGTTTTTGCAACAATCTTTAGCTATCCGTAAACAAGCACGAGATACCCAGAATGAATGGATACCTTTGTCCTATATAGGAGAAGTATATACCAATTTAGGTCAATATCCCCAGGCAGTTGAAGCTTATCAATCAACTTTAACTATTCTCAAACAACTGCAAGCTGCTAACCCTAAAGATTCCAGTTATCCTACAAGTCAACGCATTCTGCTGGCGGATACTGGGGCTGTATATTTTAGGATGGGTCAATATCAAAAGGCTTTAGAACTTTATCAACAAAGTTTAGCAATTTACAACGCTAATAGCGATCGCGCTGGTAGTGCGGAGACTTTAAATAATATTGGTGTTGTTTACATTAATTTGGGTAACTATACTCAAGCGCTAGATGCTTACCAACAAGCTTTAACTCCGATTCAAGACTTTTGTTATCAACAAAAATCGACTTGCTTTTATGGTACAGAAGCAGCAATTTTAAATAATCTTGCAGGCGCTTATTTTAGCTTGGGACAATATCAAAAATCTTTAGAATTAGCGGAGAAATCTGCCAATATTTACAAAAAATTCCGCACTGGGGAATATAAAGGTACAAATAAACAAGATATAAAATTACTCTACGATGCTCTCGGACAAAATCCCCAAGCTTTACAACAAGTTAGCAGTCGCGCGAATGTTGGCGATGCTTTTGGTAAAGATTCGTTTCAATTTCAAGGGGAAGCATTGAACCTGAATAATATCGGGCAAATTTATTTTAGCCAAGGTAAGAATGAACAAGCACTGAGGCTATATCAACAGGCTTTAGCTATTTATCAAGAAAATAAATATCCCCAAGGAATTGCTGTCACCTTAAATAATATTGGGCGAGTTTACGCTAGTACCGGGAAATATAACCAAGCTATCGAGTCAAATCAGCAAGCTTTGACTAATTATAAAACAGTAGGCGATCGCACTGGCGAAGGTGTCACCCTTAGCAATATCGGACAAATTTACCAGCAGCAACAGCAGTATGAAAAAGCTACCAGCTTATATCAGCAAGCTTTAGCTATACACCGGGAAGTGAGCGATAAAGTCAGCGAAGCTGCTACACTGAAGTATTTAGGGGATGTGTTAGCCCAACAAAATCAACCACAATTAGCGATCGCATTCTACAAACAATCAGTTAATCTTACCGAAACTATCCGCCAAAATTTGCGCGTTGTTCCTACAGATATTCAAAAATCCTATACAGAAACAGTCTCGGAAAGGTACCGCCGATTAGCTGATTTATTACTCAAGCAAAACCGTTCAGCTGAAGCGCAACAAGTTTTAGATTTACTGAAAATTCAGGAAGTGCAAGATTTTCTGGGTAATAATCGTGGGAGTAATCAAACAATAACAGCTAATCGTGCTTCTCAGCCAGTACAAAACTTACCCTTAAAACCGCAAGAACAAGAAATATCGCAAAAATATAGCGCCATTCAAGATAAAGTAATTCTCTTAGGTAAAGAACTTACTACTCTCCGCAAAATTAATCCTAAAGAACGCACCTCAACACAAGAAAAGCGCATCGCCGAACTAGTACAACTTGAGCAACAAGCTACCGCCGAATTTAACAAATTTATCAAAAGTCCAGCTGTAGTTGCTTTAACTCAGCAATTATCTACAACATCAAGTCAAGAAAACCTCAGTTTACGCCAACTAAATTCACTGCGGGATAATTTACGCCAGTTAAATAACAAAGCTATTCTCCTTTATCCCTTAGTTTTAGAAGATAGGTTAGAATTAGTCATTGTTACAGCAGACACACCACCGATTCATCGTACAGTAGCCGTAAAAAAACAAGAGTTAGAGCAAACAATTGAAGAATATCGGCAAAAAATCCAAGTACCTCGTAATAATATCAAACAGCCAGCACTTAAATTATATAGCTGGCTAATTCAACCTATAGAAAATGAACTTAAACAAGCCGATGCAAAAACAATTATTTATGCTCCCGATGGACAATTAAGATACGTTCCCTTAGCTGGATTATTTGATGGAAAAGAATGGCTAGCACAAAGATTTGTAGTCAATAACATTACATCTGCAAGTCTCACCAAATTTGACAACAAACCCCCGAAAAATATTAACGTTTTAGCAGCAGCTTTTACCCAAGGCGATTATACAGTCAAACTAGCCAATCGCGCCGAAGTTTTTCAAGGATTACAATTTGCTAAAACTGAAGTAGAAACCTTAGCTAAAACAATTCCTGGAACTAAAATAATCTTAGATAAACTATTTAGTCCAACAGCAACAATTCCCCAAATGAACGATTATAAAATTGTCCATTTGGCAACTCATGGATATTTAGTTAAAGGGAGTCCTGAAGATTCTTTTATTTTATTTGGTGATGGCGAACATGTTACTTTACGGGATATCGAAAATTGGTCTTTACCCAATGTTGATTTAGTCGTTTTAAGTGCTTGTCAAACAGCATTAGGAGAAAAATTAGGCAATGGACAAGAAATTCTTGGTTTAGGATATCAAATTCAACTAACAGGAGCCAAGGCATCTATTGCTTCATTATGGCCTGTATCTGATGGCGGTACACAGGCTTTGATGAATGTATTTTATCAAGAATTAAAATTGGGTAAATTAACAAAAGCCGAAGCCTTACAAAAAGCCCAAATAGCTTTAATATCCGGTAATTATTCAGCAAATAAGCAAAATAAAAGTAATAGTCAGTTAATTGCTAATGCTACCAATGAATTTAGTCATCCCTTCTATTGGGCACCTTTTATTTTAATTGGTAATGGGCTGTGAAATTTTCATCATGAGTTGAAAAAATTTTTTGAACCTAATACAAGAAGGTATTTGATGTTGGGTTGCGTTTTTCAACCTAGAGTAAATCATCCCAATTTAAATAGTTTTTGCGGTATATCAATATATTTTATACCAATTCACTATGATGATGCACTTAATATTTATTTAATGAACCGCCAAGACGAGGCAGTGCGTTGGGCGGCTTTGCCGACTTGAAGCAACTGCCGTGCCAAGTACGCCAAGAGAAAAGAAGCAAGTATTAAGTGCAAGTTTACAGAGAATTGGTATTAGAGGGCATGGCAGTGCCCATTGGTGTAAACTTAAATTCAAACGCTTACCCCACAAGCTTTTTACCCCTCCCCTAACCCCTCCCCGTAAACGGGGAGGGGAAGTTTTGGCTTTAGACAAAACTGGGGTGGGGTAACGCGGATCTGGATGGTAGAAGATTTGAGGTAAAATCAAGTCCTGATGAGGGTTTCACGTTACAGCTATTTTCAGGTAAATAGACCACACTGTAGGGGCACGGCATAGACAATCTTTTGGCACATACAATAATTTTACTGGTGCCGTGCCCCTACTACGACAGATGTGGTTCAAATAGGTGAAAACTGCTGTAAGTTGACACCAATGTGCCATGCCCTTACCATCTGTCGCATTCTTTTTTTAAATTGGTATAGCTGTAGCCAGATAGATTAAGACATCAAGCTAAAATAAAACCCTGGCAATAAAAGGTTTTTAAGTCTGTCAACAGTCAACAGTCAACAGTCAACCGTCAACAGTCAACCGTCAACCGTCAACCGTCAACAATCGCTTCAGGAATATTTTTTACTTGTAAGTCCCCAAAACAACCTACTATTGATGACGAATGCGGAAATAATTACCTATATTAATTAATAATTTATACCTTGTCATTTAGTAGAAAAACTGAGGTTGACTTGCTGTATTTCTTTCGGAAAACAAACAATAAGAACTTGCCAGAGAAAAACATTAGAGTCATTATATATACATGAAATTATGCACTTACCTAATTTAGGTAGGAAAAATCAATGTGATAAAAATGTCTTTCAATTTAATAATGAACAAGATAAACTAAAAAATCTCCCCTTAGTAGGATTTCATGAAGATGTGATGCTGATAATGCATATGAGAAGCGATCGCTCTAGCTGCATTGAAATCACAGATAAGACAAGTAAAGCAATTTACCTGTAATTTAGATAGACACTATCATGTATGGCAACGTCCCATTACTCAATCTTGATTCTGGAGGATTCACCAGAGAATCGCTCAATATACCGCAAGTACTTAAATCAGGATTTACTTGCTACATATAATGTAATCGAGGCTGAGTCAGGAATAGCAGCATGGGCACAGCTGAGACAAAACCAGCCAGACTTAATTTTGCTTAACGAACAACTACCGGATATAGGTGGTTTAGAATTTTTGCAGCAGTTACGGGAGCAATTTGATGACTCTCAAATTCCCGCGATTATTTTAGCAGATTTGGCAAATGAGGCGATCGCATCTGGCGCAACACAATATCTAGCTTCAGAATTTTTAGAAAAAAGTCAACTCACCAGTGCAAAGCTGTGTCAAACGCTGCATTTCACATTGGAAAAAACCCATCTTAAACAGCAACTAAAAGTTCAAGCCCAACAACAACAGTTTTTAGCCAGAACCTTACAGCGCATCCATCAATGTTTACAGTTAGAGGAACTTCTCACAACAACCGTTAACGAGTTACGAGAATTTCTCCAAGTCGATCGGGTGTTATTGTGTCAATTAAACGCTTCAATCAAAGACACCGTCATATCCGACTCTATATTACCACAGTCGCAAAGCGGCCTCAACAATCAAATTCAAGATATTTGCTGGCAAGAACATCAGCGAATAGCTAATACTAACAGTGACATTTGGGCAATTCCTGATATTCAGGCTGCTGAACTAACAGCTTGTCATCTGGAATTGTTAGAGAAATTTCATGTTAAAGCTCATTTGGTGGTGCCGATTTTACTGAAGTATGAAAGCAATGGCGATTTCTCTCCAGTCTTGTGGGGATTATTGATTGTTCACCATTGCCGCGCAACTCGTCAATGGCAGACACATGAACTCGATTTACTCACACAATTATCTGTGCATTTAGCTGTAGCTATTCAACAGGCACAGATGTATGAAAATGTGCAAAATTTGAACTCTGTGGGGCTAATTCCTGAAGAGCGAGAGATGAATGAGAAAAAGCGCCTAGAAAAGGAACGTCAAGAAGCATTAGCCGCCCTCAAAGCCTCGGAAGCTGAACTGCGAGGGTTGTTTAATGCAATGGTTGATGTAATTTTGGTAGTAGATAAACAAGGGCGTTATCTGAAAATAGCGCCTACTGGTGCGGATAAGCTTTACCTCCCCCCTGAAGAATTAATTGGGAAAACAGCCCATGAAATTTTACCCCATCACCTTGCAGAGCAGTTTGTCAGTTTGATTGGAGAAACTCTAGCTACACAAGCAACAAAAGAATGCGAATACAGCTTACATATTGGTAATCAAGATCTGTGGTTTCATGCTAAAGTTTCACCAATTTCCGCAGAAACAGTAATTTGGGCTGCAAGAGATATCACCGCAGCCAAACGCCACGAAATTATTCAGAAAAATGCCGAACAAGCACTGCAAGAAAATCAAATTCTCTTGCGCGTGATTATGGATAGCTTACCCATGTCTATCTTTTGGAAAGATCAGAACTATCGTTACTTGGGTTGCAATCGTCAGTTTTTGATAGATGCGGGACTAACTTCAACAGCAGAAATTTTTGGTAAAACAGATTTTGAGATGGTTTGGCAAGAACAAGCCCCAATTTATCAAGCCGACGATCGCCTTGTCATGGAATCTCGTCAGCCAAAGTTTAATATTGAAGAACCAATTACCAAAAGCGGTAATCTTCACAGGTGGTTACGCACCAATAAAGTCCCACTACACAGGCCTGATGGAGAAATTATCGGCATTTTAGGTAGCTATGAAGATATTACAGAACGCAAGGCAATTGAGCAAGCTTTACAAGAAAGCGAACGCCGTTACGCCACCCTAGCCGCATCCGCACCTGTAGGTATTTTCCGCACCGATGCTCAAGGAAATTGTCTGTATGTTAACCATGTCTGGTGTGAAAATACGGGTTTGACTCCTCAACAAGCAGCAGGCCAAGGATGGGCTGTAGCTTTACACCCAGAAGACCGAGATATAGTTGCAGCCCAATGGCATCATCTCATCCAAACAGAGGAAACTTTTAGCCTAGAATATCGGTTTTTGCGCCCGGATGGCTTGGAAAATTGGGTATTTGGGCAAGCTGTTCCCGAAAAAAACCCCGACGGCACTGTCATCGGTTATATCGGTACAATTACTAATATAAATCGTAGCAAAAAAGCCGAAGCGGCTTTACGGCACAGTCAAAACCTTTACCGCACTCTGGTAGATAACTTTCCCAATGGCGCATTTGTGCTGTACGATCGCGACTTGCGATACGTGCTAGTAGGAGGCTTAGAACTAGCGCGAGCAGGTTTTAACAAGTCAGACATGGAAGGAAAAACGGTGTGGGAAATCTTTCCACCAGAAACATGCGAAATTATCGCACCCATGTTATACAAAGCACTGGCTGGTGAAACAGTAATTGCCGAAGTTCCTTATCAAGAGTCTCTGTATTTAACCCATTATATACCCGTGCGCGACGAACAGGGTAATGTGATTGCAGGTATCCTGATGACGCAAAACATCACCGAACGCAAACAAGCCGAGAATGCTCTGCGAGATAGTGAAGAGAAATTTCGCCAATTTGCAGAAAATAGTCACCAAGTCATGTTATTGCGGCAGATTGACTCTGGCGAGTTACTGTATGTCAACCCCATCTATGAGGAAGTCTGGGGACGAAGTTGTGACAGTTTGTTAGCTAGTCCTAACTCTTGGCAGGATGCGCTGCACCCAGATGATGTTCCCCGGATTGAAGCAACCTATCAAGCCACGGCGGGACAGGGATTTTTCAGTGAAGAGTACCGGATTATTCGTCCTGATGGCTCAATTCGCTGGATTTGGGGTCGATGTTTCCCAATTCAAGATAGAACAGGGAAAATTTACCGCATTGGTGCTATAGCCGAAGATATTACCAAGCGCAAACAAACAGAACAAGAACGCGATCGCCTACTACAAATTTTAGCATTACAAAATCAAACTTTAGAGCAAGAAGTTGCCCGACGCACCGCCGAATTACAACAAAGTGAAAACCGCTTCCGCAATCTGGTAGAAACATCTAGTGATTGGGTATGGGAAGTGAATGAATCGGGCGTTTATACCTATGTGAGTCCGCAAATTATTAATATTTTGGGATATTATCCAGAGGAAGTTTTAGGTAAAACTCCCTTTGATTTAATGCCACCTCAAGAAGCCGAAAGAGTCTTGAACGAGTTTATGAAATTTGTCTCAGTGCAAGCTCCCTTTCAATGCTTAGAAAATACTAATTGTCATAAAGATGGCAGATTAATTATTTTAGAAACCAGCGCTGTACCCATTTTTGATGCCGATGGACAATTTCGCGGTTATCGCGGTATGGATCGGGATATCACAGCCCGCAAACGCTCGCAAGCTCAGTTACAGGAAGCAGAAATTCAATTACGTAACTTATCAGATCGCCTAAAATTAGCAGTTACATCTGCCAAAATTGGGATATGGGATTGGGATTTGCTCAACGATTCCATACTTTGGGATGAGCGAATGTATGAACTTTTTGGTGTTTCCCCTGAGAATTTTGATATCAGTCAGGGAGCTGAGGCAAAACTGGAACAGCTGTTTCATCCTGATGATACAGTTGCCCTCAAAACTACTATTCAACAGGTAATTGCTGGAGATGGAGAACTAGAGACGGAGGTTAGAATTATCTTAGCCGATGGTAAAATTCGCACTCTCAAAGCCTATGGGCTGGTGCAACGCGATTCTCAAGGGCAAATCCAAAGGCTAATCGGTATTGCCTATGATATTAGCGAGCGCAAATTAGCAGAAATCCAACTACAACAAACCAATCAACAACTAGCAACTTCTAATGCAGAACTTGCTCGCGCTACTCGGCTCAAAGATGAATTTCTCGCTACCATGAGTCACGAACTCCGCACCCCTCTGAATGCAATTCTTGGCTTATCGGAAGCATTACAGGAAGAAGTATTTGGCGTGATCAACGATAAACAAAGACGGAGTTTGCAAACCATTGAACGCAGTGGTAAGCATTTATTAGAATTAATCAACGATATCCTCGATTTATCGAAAATTGAAGCCGGTCAACTAGAGTTACACTATACCCAAATAGCTATCAGTCCCCTATGCCAAGCAAGTTTGACATTTATTAAACAGCAAGCCTTACAAAAACGCATTCAACTGGAAGTAAATATTCAACCCCATTTACCAAAGTTAATGGTAGATGAACGCCGAATTCGCCAAGTTTTGATTAATTTACTCAATAATGCCGTAAAATTTACCCCAGAAGGCGGGCGCATTACCTTAGAAGTTACCCATCAAAAATTGGCGCAAGCAGCAGAGATGACATCAGCGCAAAATTTTATTCGCATTGCTGTCATTGATACAGGTATTGGCATCGCGCCCAAAAACCTCAATAAATTATTTCAACCTTTTATCCAAATTGATAGTGCGTTAAATCGTCAATATAACGGTACTGGTTTAGGGTTAGTTCTCGTTAAGCGACTGGTGGAAATACATGGCGGTAAAGTAGGAGTTAGCAGCGAACCTGGTATAGGTAGTTGCTTTAGCGTTGATTTACCCTGTGGCAATATCTCTGAGGTAGCTGATTCAGTGCAATCGCTATCATCCGAGCTAAATTCTACCCTCATCGCTACAGCAAAAGATTCACCCCTAATATTGCTAGCAGAAGATAACGAAGCTAATATTTTGACCTTCTCTGGTTATTTAGAAGCGGTAGGTTACCGCCTGATTTTAGCAAAAAC
Organism: Calothrix anomala FACHB-343; assembly: GCF_014696435.1. Lineage (GTDB taxonomy): Bacteria > Cyanobacteriota > Cyanobacteriia > Cyanobacteriales > Nostocaceae > Aulosira > Aulosira anomala_A. Next base: position 38,885 of record NZ_JACJQG010000081.1, read on the forward strand.
CGGTCAAGAAGCGATCGCCCTAAGCAAAAGCCAATCCCCCAATTTAATTTTAATGGATATACAAATGCCAGGAGTTGATGGCTTAGAAGCAATTAAACAAATTCGTGCAGATTCTCACTGTGTAAATATTCCTATCATTGCCTTGACAGCCTTAGCTATGCCTGGCGATCGAGAACAATGTTTAGCTGGTGGTGCTAACGAATATCTCTGCAAACCAGTCAAACTCCAGCAACTTGCAGCCCTGATTCAACAGCTTTTAGATGCAAGTAATTAAGAAGTCAACCGTCAACCGTCAACCGTCAACCGTCAACCGTCAACCGTCAACCGTCAACCGTCAACAGTCAACAGTCAACCGTCAACAGTCAACAGTCAACCGTCAACCGTCAACAGCTATATCAGGGACAAAATCGGACAGGTAAGTATAATTAAGTATCACTAGCTGTCAATCTCATCTATGGCAATTTCTCATTACACAATTTTGCTTTTGGAGAATTCACCAGAAGATAGATCCCTTTACTGCCGTTACTTAAATCAGGATCTACTTGCCACTTATAATATAGTTGAGATTGATACGGTAATAGCAGCGAGAAAATACTTAGCCCAAAACCAACCAGACTTAATAATTTTAGACTATCAACTGCCAGATATGGATGGTTTGGCATTTCTTGAGCAGTTGCAGTGGCAATATGAGAGTTTGCCAGTGCCAGTAATTATGTTAACAGGGCAGGGAGATGAAGCGATCGCGGCTCAAGCTATCAAGTTGGGTGCGGCAGAATATTTAGCTAAAGATAAACTCACATGTACGGAATTTTGCCAAACGGTGCATTCCACATTAGAGAAAACCCTTCTGCAGCAGCAAATCAAAATACAAGAGCAACAACAACTATTATTAGCCAGAATTTTGCTGCGAATTCGCCAGTTTCTCGGTTTACAAGCAATTCTCTCCATAGCCGTGCAAGAGGTAAGAGAACTTCTCAAAGCAGATAGAGCGATCGTCTACCAATTTGACTCGCAAATGAATGGTACAATTGTTGCCGAGTCAGTACTACCACTATGGAAAGCTGCCCTTAACTCTCAAATTCAAGACATTTGCTTTAGCGAAAATCAGGGCGTAGCTTATTTAGGTGGCAAAATTCGGGCAATTGCAGATATTTACAATGCGGGATTAACAGACTGTCATATTCACTTACTAGAACAATTTGGGGTGAAGGCGAATCTAGTTGTACCCATTTTGATGCACCGTCAAAATCTAGGAGAAGTCAGAGAATCAAATACTCAGGTACTGTGGGGATTGCTGATAGCTCATCAGTGCAGCACAACTCGCGAATGGCAGAAACATGAACTCAGTATCCTCGAACAACTATCTATACATTTAGCTGTAGCGATTCAACAAGCAGAACTATATGAAAATTTGCAAATTCTCAATAAATCTTTAGAAGAGAAAGTACAAGTACGAAGCCAGGAATTGCAAGCTAGCGATCGCCGATTCCAGGCAATTTTTAATAATAGTTTTCAGTTTACCGGACTGCTGACAACTGAGGGAATTTTACTCGAAGCCAACCAAACAGCTTTAAACTTTGGCGGTATTAAACGAGAAGAGATTATTAATCAACCTTTTTGGGAAGCTTACTGGTGGAAAATTTCCCCAGCAACTCAGCAAAGATTAAAACAAGCGATCGCACTGGCTGCCCAAGGTGAATTTATCCGCTATGAAGTAGATATATTAGGTGCTGGGGAGCAAATAACCACCATAGACTTTTCTCTACGTCCCCTCAAGGATGAATCGGGAAAAGTAGTGATGCTAATTCCTGAAGGACGGGATATTTCCGCACGCAAACAAGCAGAAGCCACCTTGCAACTCCAAGCCCAAATTCTCAATGAAATTCATGATGCGGTAGTTTCTACAGATATCAATGGCATCATTCAAACTTGGAATCAAGGTGCAGCGAAACTTTTTGGTTATACAACAACTGAAGTTATAGGGCAGCCAGTTAGTTTACTTTACTTTCCTGAAGATTTAGAGCAACTGTCAACACAGGTAATGGAGCCGCTATTCCAAAATGGCACTCATGCAACTGAGGTGCGAAATCGCACTAAAACAGGAGAAGAGATATATATTAACTTGCGGCTTTCAGTCATGCGAGACAACCAAGGTAACATCATTCGCCTACTCGGTTGTTCTCATAATATTAGCGAACGCAAAAAGGTAGAAAAAGCCCTGCAGGAAAGTCAAATTCTTTTACAAGTTGTCATGGATAGCTTACCAATAGCTATCTTTTGGAAAGATAAAAACTGCCGTTACTTAGGCTGCAATCGCCAGTTACTTTTAGATGCGGGGCTAACTTCCACAGCAGAAATTATTGGCAAAACAGATTTTGATATGGTTTGGCGAGAGCAAGCTGCACTGTATCAAGCAGACGATCGCCTAGTCATGGCATCTGGTCAACCTAAGTTTAATATTGAAGAACCATTTACCAAATCTGGCAACCTTCACAGGTGGTTGCGCACTAACAAAATACCATTACATAACTCTGATGATGAGATTATCGCCATCGTCGCTAGCTATGAAGATATTACAGAACGCAAGGAAATTGAGCAGGCTTTACAACAAAGCGAACGCCGCTATGCAACCCTAGCAGCATCAGCCCCCGTGGGCATTTATCGCACCGACATTGCGGGAAATTGCTTGTATGTCAACGAACACTGGTGTGAAATCACCGGTTTGACGCTTGCAGAAGCTGTAGCGGATGGCTGGAAACAAGCTCTGCACTCAGAAGATTGCGAGCTCGTCATAGCCCAATGGCAGCACCTAGTCCAAACAGGCGAAACTTTTGGTTTAGAATATCGGTTTGTTCGCCCGGATGGCGTGGAAACCTGGGTATTTGGGCAAGCTGTTCCCGAAAAGCATCCAGATGGAACATTCATCGGTTATGTGGGCACAATTACGAATATTAATCGCAGAAAACAAGCAGAACAAGAACGCGATCGCTTATTACAAGTTTTAGCATTACAAAATCAGACTTTAGAAGCCCAAGTTGCCCAACGCACAGCTGACTTAAAACAAAGCAAAGAACGCTTCCAAAATTTAGTAGAAACATCTAGTGATTGGGTGTGGGAAGTGAATGAAGCGAGCGTTTATACTTATGTGAGTCCGCAAATTATTCAGATATTAGGATATGCCCCAGAGGAAGTTTTAGGCAAAACTCCCTTTGATTTAATGCCACCTCAAGAAGCAGAAAGAGTCTTGAACGAGTTAAGGAAATTCGTCTCACAGAAAGCTCCCTTTCAATGCTTAGAAAATATTAACCGCCATAAAGATGGAAGATTAATTACTTTAGAAACAAATGCTGTGCCAATTTTTGATGTAAATAAACAATTTCGCGGCTATCGCGGTATGGCTCGTGATATTACTGTCCGCAAACAAGCACAAGAACAACTGCGCAGCCTGTCAGATCGCTTAAATTTGGCAGTGAAATCGGCACAAATTGGCATTTGGGACTTAGATTTGCTCAACGACTCCCTAGTTTGGGATGAGCGGATGTATGAACTGTTTGGTGTCTCCCCCACGAACTTTGATTTGAGTCAGGGCGCTTGGGAAAAATTTTCCCAGCTGCTCCATCCTGAAGATAGAGTTAGCATCCGTGCAGAAATGTTGAATCTCGATACAAAACTTTACATATTTGGTTAGAGTAATTCTAAAAAGCCTAAAATAGTCAACATAACATCATCTCCTCAAGCCAATGAACATAAC
>NZ_JACJQG010000082.1 GCF_014696435.1 Calothrix anomala FACHB-343
GTAGGCTCTCAGGCAGTACAAGATATTTGTCAACGCATTGAGAAAGCCTATCAGTTGTTTTTTAAACACAACAACAAAGGAGTTAGACCACCAGGATTTAAAAAGGTTCCAAGAGTTGATCTGGGTAAGCTTCAGGGAAGTAACCTATCATCCTGCTCAGTTTTCATTGTCAGTTCAGTTAATTATTCTCTAGTTCAACTAATTCTTCTCGTTTTACATCCCCCTCAATCGCATTGTTGGAAACATCAGATACAAAGCCATCTGCTGCATCTTTAATCAAACCTGCTATGGGTACTGCAATTAACAAACCCAACAACCCGCCTATATAAGTACCTATGAGTAAAGAAACGATTACCCAAACCGGTCTCAGTCCTGTGAACTTTCCTAACAACCGAGGTGCGATCGCCTGATCGATTAACTGGTCAATTACAATAGCTACAGCAAACACCTTCACAGCTAGCCAAAAATCATGAGAGGCGATAATTAAAGTCACTACAATCAGACTGACAACATCGCCAAAAGGAATCAAGCTTAAAACCCCAATTCCCAACCCAAAAAGTAGTCCAAACTGCACGTGAAAAGCTAAAAACATTAAAGTTTCTGAAACTCCCATCAGCAGCCCTAAACTAACTTGACCAATTAAGTAGTTTTGAAAATTTTGCTGCACGGAATCTTTAACTTTCTGGGCAAAATCCCAAGGTAATTTTTGAAATATCCCTTCCCAAATCCTTTGACCATCTATTAATAGGTAAAAAGTTAGCACAACTGTGACTATGGCTTCAGAGATACTATCAATTGTATCAATAATAATGCTTAAAAGATGTTTAAATAAATATTGCAACTCATCAGGTAAGTGATTATTTAATTGTGTTAATATTTGCCCAATATTTACTTGTAAATTTTCGCTTAAGTTCCAAGCGGTTAAACTTTGAAATTTAGCCTCATTCGCATCAATCCATTGGGGTAGTAATTTAGCAATTTCATTAAACTGCTCTAAAACAATCGGTACTAATATCGCAGCTAACGCCAGTATAATTACCAAAGCAGGTATAAATACAGATGCGATCGCATAGTTACGTTGCAAGCCGCGTTTTTCCAAACTAGAAACCGGATAGTTTAAAATAAAAGCAAATAAACTTGCTAATACTAAAATAATTACTATTGGTTCAAAGTAATGAAAAAATTTAAATGCTAGCCAAATATTAAGAAAAATTAAAGGAAATATTAGCGTAAAAATTAATATTTTGATTAGTTGATTGAGAGAAGCATTCATAATCAGTCAGCAGTGGTGAGGTAAAATTTCAACCCAAAAATCAGGTCAAATGACAAGAGATTGAACAAAGTGCAATTCATCTTGTTATCTGACTAACACACTCCTCAATAATATAATGTAATGGATATGAAAAAATATAAAATACAAGTAGGGTGTGTTATGCCGTAGGCTAACGCACCTTAAATTATATAAATTCTTAACAGTAAGTTGCACTAGACAACAACATACCCTAATATAGCAATCCTATTTGAGATGCAAACAAAAGGGACAAGGAGGACAAGAAAGACAAGGAAGATAAGTATTTATAATTTATTTAGGATTGCTATACATCCCTTTGACTGTTGACTGTTGACTTTTGACTGTTGACTGTTGACTTTTGACTTACTACCCTTCTTTAAAAGCTAATAATTGTCCCTCATTAATACGTCCTGCCTGATACAGAGTTTCTGTAATTTCCGAAAGAGTTAAAACTGCATAACTGTTGTAACCATGTTGGCTTAACCTATTTTTAACGCCCTGTTCATGGTCGATAAATACAACAATATCTTGAACATTTAGCCCCGCAGATTTTAATTTTTCTGCACCTTCCATCACACTTTTACCACTAATGAGAATATCATCCACAACCACAACAGTTTCACCCGGATTATAGTTACCCTCAATTACTTTGCGAGTTCCATGTGCTTTAACTTCCTTGCGGGGAAAAATCATCGGACAATGAAGGCGTAAAGCTAAACCTGTAGCTGTAGGTAAAGAACCATAAGGAATACCCGCAATCCGATCAAAATTGAGAGTTTCTAAAATAGTTGCATAACCACTCAATACTTGATTAAAAACTTGCGGATTGGAAATAATTTTACGTAAATCGATGTAATAAGGAAAAGTTGCTCCAGAGGCTTGCACAAAGCTACCAAACATAATGCAGCCAATATCGTACAGTTGTAAAATTAAATCTTGCTGCGGATGTATGTTGGAAACGCTTACATCTGGTAACCAGACATTACAGGTAGAATTCTCATCATTAATATTATTTTTGCATTCATTAATTTCTGTGCATAAAGCTGCGATTTCCTGAGATAATTGGGGACTAGATAGCATATCTTGAGGCACAGGAATTATCAACCCCGTACCATTATCATTCAACCCAGCAGCGACAATTTGATTGAGATTGCTACCCTCTACCCAAATACTACGAGCCATAATCAATCTTTCCGGTGCAATGGCGCGAATTAACGCCAAAACTTCCGGATTATTAGTCCCAACTTCTAATCCTAATTGTTCTGGAGTTCCCCAATTTTTTGATTCTTTGACTACTTGCAAATATAAAGGTGTTTCGGTTACCGGATATTGCTGTAAACTTTCTGCACCAGGATTAGATGTACAACATAAAATAAATACTGCATTATCGGGATAAACTAAAAATGGTGCCACATGATCTTGTCCAGTATAAGGACTGAGTGTAATAGCATCAACACCCCATTCTGTAAACACAGTCCGCGCCAAAATAGTACTAGTATTTAAATCGCTATGTTTAGCATCCAAAATAATAGGAATGTGTGAAGGAATAGCTTTTAAAGTTTTGTGCAATAGTTCTAAACCGGGAATACCTAAAGCTTCATAAAACCCGAAAGTTGGTTTATAAGCACAGACATAATCAGCAGTTTCGGCAATAATAAATTGCAACCAATTCCACAAACCTTCCATGATATCTAAAGATGCATAACGTTCGGGCATCATCTCAGGATTGGGATCGAGTCCTACAAATAGTAGACTTTGATTGCGGGCAATATTATCATGTAGTTTATCAAAGAAATTCATAGATAATTGGTCAATAGTCAATAGTCAATAGTCAATGGTCAATAGTCAATGGTCAAGAAGGCGATATTTATTTGTCCTCCTTGTCCCCCTTGTCCTCCTTGTCTCCCTTGTCTCCTTTGTCCCTTTTTCTTGTTATGATTGTTCATTAGCCTGACTTTTTTACAGTCCTGCATACCATTCATAACCTTGGTCTTCCCAGTAACCTTTAAAAATTGATAACTGATTAGTTAGAGTAATTCGAGTTACCCACTTACTTTGCTTATATCCTAATTTAATAGGTGAAGCTAAACGCAAAGGCGCACCGTTATCAACTGGTAAAGGTTCACCGTTTTTTTGATAAGCTAATAAAGTTTGTGGATGCAATACTGATGCTATATCCCAACTTTCATAGTAGCCATCGGCTGATTTAAAATAAGCATACTTGGCATTAGCTTTAGGTTGAGCAAGCGCAATAATTTCTTGCAGACGTACACCACCCCACTGTACAATTGCTGCCCAGCCTTCTACACAAACATGGCGAATAATCATTGAAGTCAGAGGTAAAGCAAAAATTTCTGGCAAACTCAAACTTAAGGGATTATTTACCTCACCATCAACAATTAAACGATACTTTTGCGGATCGATAATTGGCGTACTGCGAAAAGTATTAACTATTAGCGCCTTTGGTTCAATTTGGCTAGGGGAAAATTCTGGTACAGGCTTTTGCGGATTAAATATTAAAGTTTCTAAGCGTTGATTTAGCGGTTCGGAAAGTTTGCCTACCAAATCTTCAAAACTTGGCGTACCGCACCCACCAAGTAAAAAACTCGCACCAGACAATCCAGAAATTTGGAAAAATTGACGTCTTGTCAATTGCAGACGATGACTGCAAATTAAACCCATATAGCCACAAAATACATTTTTCTACAGCCAGCGCAGCTAGTTTACCGAGATTTTGCAACATTCTCAATCACCATAGCCAGAGAATGCACACAATTTAATAATTAGGCGCTAGAACATGAGGAAACGCGATTAATTGCGTAAATGTAGAGACGCGATTAATCGCGTCTTTAACAATAAAAAAAGGTTTGGTTGCGAGCCAAACCTCGATCATTGCTGTGCTTAACAACGTACTAAAATAATTTATACCTAGTCTTATGACAGATCATCATCCTATGGGATGTATGCAAATAAGTCACAACCTGCTATAGCTCTAATTGTGCCAAATATTATCTGTTTTCCCAGCTTTGCGAACTAAATTATCATTACAGTATAATTATATACTATTAGAAGATGAAAAAGGCTTGGTTGTGCCAAGCCTCCAGATATACCAGGTGTTTACCATATATATAGATAATTTAGACATACTCTGCTTAGAGATCATCTTTCTCTTTGTAGTGTACAAATATGCTTAAACCTGATATGATATTTGCCAATTAAAATGGGAAAATTTGCCGTTATAAATCCTGATTTGCTGGCGTTTTGGTTTATCAATAGCCAAATTCTGATGAAAGTTGAGATTTATAATCACTATGCTTGACATCAGATTGCAGTAGGCGACATGCAAGCAGGATGAGCTTGGTAGTTGTGATTCAGCACGTTTACCACGGAATTAACAAATTCCATTGGTTCTATGGGCTTAACAAAGTAAGCCTGAAATCCTGAAGCTAGTGCTTCTTGTTCAACAGTTTCTTGGGCATAAGCAGTCAGAGCGATCGCCGGAATATGCTTGAATTGATTTGTGTACATGGCTCTAATTTTCCGCATCAGAGTACAACCGTCTATTTCTGGTAAGCCAATATCGCACAGCAAGACATCCGGTTGCATTTGTTCTAACACTGCTAAGGCTTCATAGGCCGATCCTGTGACTACTACATCTGCACCTGCATCCTCTAGTAAAAAAGTGAGTAAGAGCTGTGTATCCTCATTATCTTCCACTAGCAAAACTCTTAAACCTTCTAAAACTAGAGAATCTTCCGGAATGGTAGGATTAAGGCTTTTTTCGGAAAGCATATTTTATTCTTATCTCCAAATTTTTTTCCGAAAGTTAATAGTTTCTTCAGGATTCTAGCAGATAAAAAAAATCTGAGCAAAGTGTGGCAATTGAGCTTTGAATATCTGCAAAACTCTGGTTTTGAACGCAAATTTTCTACCCTGGGGTAGATGAAATTTATTATTGGGAAATCATATATATTTTGATTGAAGCAGGTTCAATCATAAAATATTTCTATGGATAATCAAAATATTTTTGTGTAAATGGTAACTCAATCTTTTAAAGAAAATTGCAAAATATTTTGTGAAAATTTACTGACATTTAGATAGCGAGCCTTTACCAGTATAATGACAAAGGTAAATTAATTTCTGGGCAATCTCTTCTAGCGGTAAAATCCAGTCTACAGCTACAGCATTAATAGCCGCTTTTGGCATCACAGCGCATTCAGCAGTTTTTGGGTCTTGAACAATAGCAAGACCAAATTTTAATTTTACCATTTTCAAACCTTGCACACCATCTTCATTTGCGCCTGTTAATATCACACCAATAACTTGCTCGCCATAAATATCTGCAGCAGACTCAAATAAAACATCTATTGAAGGTCGAGCATAGGAAACAGGCTCATCTGTAGACAGTGCAAAAAAACCAGATTCTACTAATAAATGATAATCAGCCGGTGCTAGATAAACATATCCTGGTAAAATCTCGTCTTTATCTTCGACTTCTCGGATTGTTAAAGCTGTATTTTCTTGTAAGATATCTCTCAAGCGATGGCGCGAATCTGGATGGCGATGCTGTACCACGATAATCGGACATGCTAAATCTTTTGGCATGTTTTTTAGCAAGATTTTTAGCGCCGATAACCCACCAATAGATGCACCAATAACTACAACTTTAGCCACCACTAATTCAACCTCCGATAAAGCCTTTCACCTTTGACAAGCTCTTGGTATTGTTGGTCATGAGTGGTAAAACGAATTGATTCTTGCCTGCCTAACCCTAAGATACCAAAAGGACAAAGGCTATGATAAAACAGTTCATGTACGCGCTTTTGTAAATCTTGGTTGAAATAAATTAAAACGTTACGACATATAACGATATGAAACTCATTAAAAGAGCTATCAGTCGCTAAGTTATGTTGAGCAAATATAATATTTTCCCTTAAGGATGCGCGGAAAATAGCATTATCATAAGCTGCGGTGTAATATTCAGAAAAAGAGGCTTTACCACCTGCTTTTAAATACAGTTGGGTATAATCTTGCATGAGTTTTAAAGAATAAATCCCACTTTTTGCTGTTTGCAGTACTTTTTCATTAAAGTCAGTGGCATAAATCCGGCAACGTCGGTAAAGATTTTCTTCTTGTAGTAAAATCGCCATTGAATATACTTCCTCTCCTGTTGAGCATCCAGCGTGCCAAATGCGAATAAAAGGATAGGTGCGTAATAGGGGAATGACTTCATTTCTCAAGGTGAGATAAAAGCTAGGATCGCGAAACATGGAAGTTACATTGACTGTTAGATTCAGTAAAAATCTTTCTAAACATTCTTGATCGTGTAACACCCGCGCTTGTAAATCAGAAACGCTGGTAAAATTCTCTTTTTTTACAAAATGATGAATGCGACGTTTGAGAGAAGATAAGGCATAATTGCGAAAATCATAACCCCAATAACGATACACTCCTTCCAGTAGTAACTGAATTTCGATATCCTCTAATTTTATTTTCGGTAAGCTCATAACAGGCACAAGCAACTATTAATTAGTGATTTTGCTGTGAATATGGCAAAGTCAAAATCTCACAGTTGTTGGCTATTTCTAAAGTACTAGACATTAATATAGACCCAATTTATTTAATAAAACTCATTTTCAATTTATAATTTTTACCGTAGAGTCACGACTGCCTCAAGTCAGATCGCTAAATCCTCTAATAGTTATATGTTTTCAGTTTTTTAACTTTAATATAAATAAAATCTAAAAATATTGAATATTTCAGACAATTAAATGTAAAATAACGACAAATTTACAATTTTTTTAATCAATAGACAAGTTTTAAAAATGGGCATGGGGCATGGGGCATGGGAAGACGTAGAAGACGTAGGTTGGGTTGAGGAACGAAACCCAACACCAAAGCGGCTTTGTTGGGTTTCGCTGTCGCTCTACCCAACCTCCAATTATCTGGAGTTCCCTTAAAGGTATGGGAGTATCTTACCGATATAGCCAAACCCGTAATAAAGAAAGTAATTGCTCTGTATCTACAGGTTTAGTAATATAATCTGAAGCTCCGGCTGCGATGCATTTTTCTCTATCGCCTTGCATAGCTTTTGCAGTTAAAGCAATTATGGGTAGAGAACGGAATTGTACCTGTTGACGGATAGCGCGAGTTGCTTCATAACCATCCATTTCTGGCATCATTACATCCATCAATACAGCATTCACATCAGGATTAGCTTGCAATATTGCTATGCCATCTCTACCATTTTCGGCAAATAATACTTGCATTTGGTAACTTTCTAGCAAGCTGGTGATAGCAAAGATATTGCGTACATCGTCATCAATAATTAAAATCTTTTTATGTGCCAGGATAGCATCAGAATTGCGAAGTTGCTCTAAAATTTGTCGCTTTGACTGAGGTAAATTAGCCTGGATACGATGGAGAAATAAGGCAGTTTCATCAAGTAAGCGTTCAGGCGATCGCACATCTTTAATAATTATAGTCTCTGCTAGGCGTCGTAATTGGGTTTCTTCTGGGCGGGAGAGTTCCTTCCCGGTATAGACAATGATGGGAATCTTGACTAAGTCTGGTTGTTGTTTAATTTGCTCAATTAGTTCTAACCCGTTCATATCCGGTAGACCTAAATCTAAGACAATACAATCAATCCGTTGCGATCGCAATGTCGCTAAAGCCTCAGCTGCTGTATTAACTGCGGTACTTTGCACATCACCATTGCCAATCAACTCTATAATACTGCGGGCTTGCACTGGGTCGTCTTCGATAATGAGTAAATTTTTAACTTTTCGTGCCAAAAAAGCTTTAATATCAGTTAAAGCGCCTGTTAATTGTTCTTTAGAAACAGGTTTTTGTAAATAAGCGATCGCACCTAACTCTAAACCGCGTTGTTGGCGATCGTCAATAGATAATATATGTACGGGAATATGGCGAGTTTCTCCATTATGCTTGAGACGATCTAACACCATCAAGCCATCCATATCGGGCATACATACATCTAAAGTAATCGCATCTGGTTTAAACTGTTGTGCTAGCGCCAAACCTGCTTGCCCGTGTAAAGCTAGCAAAACTTTAAACCCTTGTTGTTGCGCCATGTCTTGCAAAATCCGCGCAAATTTCACATCATCTTCAATCACCAGCAATACTTTATCACCTACGCGGATATTTTCTCGATCGTCGGCAATTTCTGGCTGAGAATTAGGGAGATTAACTACTGACAAAGAAGGAGAAACTAGGGGAAGAGAAGAAGTTATTTGTGTAGCTAGCAAATTTTTCTGCTTGACAATTTCACTTTCTTTAGGTGTGACATTGGGTTGCATTTCTTGTAGCGGTAAATAAAGCGTAAAAGTGCTTCCCTCTCCTAGCTGACTTATTAATTCAATTCTCCCACCTAACAAATGAGCTAGTTCTCGACTAATAGATAAACCTAAGCCTGTACCTCCATATTTGCGGCTGGTGGTACCATCTGCTTGTTGAAAGGCTTCAAAAATTAACTGCTGTTTTTCTTTTGCAATGCCAATACCCGTATCGCTAACAGCAAAAGCCACTGTATCTGGAGATATTAACCTCACTTCTAAGCTGACTCTACCTTGTTCGGTAAACTTAAAAGCATTCCCCAATAAATTATTCAAAATTTGTTGTAAGCGTTTGGGATCGGTATAAAATTCCGGTGGTAATTTTTGGTCAAATTCTAGATTAAAATTTAACCCTTTATTTTGCGCTAATTGACAAAAGTTAGCTTGCAAGTGTCTTTGTAAATCAACAAAATTAACTGGCTTATTTTCTATAGTAAATTTACCTGATTCAACTTTCGCCAAATCTAAAACATCGTTAATTAATGCTAATAAATCTGTCCCAGCATTATAGATAGTTTGACTATATTCGATTTGTTTTGCAGTTAAATTCCCCTCGGAATTCTCCGACATTAACCGCGCTAAAATTAATAGGCTATTTAGCGGCGTTCTTAGCTCATGAGACATATTGGCTAAAAACTCCGACTTATATTTAGAAGATAAAGTTAATGCTTGAGCTTGTTCTTCTAAAGATAGTCTTGCTTGTTCAATTTGTTGATTTTTAACTTCAACTTCTCGCTTTTGTACCGCCAATAATTCGGCTTTTTCTTCCAATTCTTCATTTAAAGCTTGTAATTCCTCGTTAGATTGTTTTAATTCCTCCTGCTGTTGCTGTAAAAGTAGTTGTGATGCTTCTAAATCTGCTGCTTGTTGTTGTAATAAATGGTTGCTATTTTGCAGTTCTGCTTGTTGCGCTTTTAATTCTTCCGTTAATTCCTGAGATTGCTGGAGAAGTTGCTGAGTTAACATATCAGCATTAATTGCATTTAAAGCAATACCAATAACTTCACTAACTTGCTCTAAAAAAGTTAAATGTAGTTCGCTAAAAGCTTGCAATGATGCTAATTCAATCACAGCATTTACCTGCTTTTCAAATAATACAGGTAAGACAACAATATTTAATGGTGGTGTTTCTCCTAAGCCAGAACTAATTCGGATATAATCAGGTGGTACTTGGGTGAGTAAAATTCTTTGCTTTTCTAAAGCACATTGACCGACTAAACCTTCTCCTAAGCGAAATTGATTTGCTAAATTTTTTCGTTCTTTGTAAGCATAGCTACTAAATAACTTTAATATTGGCTGAGTTTCGCGATTCTCCATTAAATAAATGACACCATGTTGGGCGCTAACCAAAGGTGCTAACTTAGATAAAATTGATTCAGTGACATTTACTAAATTTCTCTTTCCTTGCAAGCTATTACTAAATTCAGCCAAGTTAGATTTTAACCAATTTTCCTGTTCATTTTTTTGTTTAGTTTCTTGTAAATTGGCAATCATTTGATTGAAACTGCGTGTCAATATCCCCACTTCATCTTGGCGTTTTGTATCGGGGAGTTTAGCTGATAAATCGCCATCAGCAATTTTTGCAGCTACACGAGAAAATTTTTCTAGCGGTTGGGAAATATCACGAGATAACAGATAGCCAATCAAAGCTATTAAGATAAAAGAGATAGGAATTCCATAAGTAATGGTAGAAATAGTAGCTCTAGCCGCAGATTTTGCTTTGTTTGAACGCTGAATTAATAATTCATTCTCTTCTGATTTCATCTCCTCAGTCAGGTTGCGGATTCTATCCATCAACCGCTTACCTTCATCGGTAAGAATGAGCTTTTTAGCTGCTTCTAAGCCTTGACGATCTCGTAATTCCAGTACCTTTTGCATGATAGTTATCCTTTCAGCAATTAGTGGCTGTAATCGTTCGAGCCGATGTTTTTGATTGGGATTATCTGCGGTGAAATCGCGCAGTCTTATTAGAGGTTGGTCTATAGATTCAATTGCTGCTTGATATGGCTCTAAATAGCGCTTTTCACCAGTAATTATATAACCGCGCTGCCCTGTTTCTGCTTGTTGTAGCTTGCTATTTAAATCTTGCAGCAGTCCTAAAACTTGGTATGTATGATTTTCCAGGTATGATGTATCGATCAATTCGTTAGTAGTGCGATGAGAAATGAGTCCCAGCGCACTTAAAATAGTCAGGCCTAGAGCGAAACTAGTGCCAATTTTGCTGCCAATCTTCAAACGGTTTAACATTGCTAATGTCAGCTTTAACAAATCAGGCATTCCCATGAGCTTACCATCTTTTTTCACTATAGGATTCTTGCCTGATTTTTGAAATATTCCCCAAAAGACGCGATTAGCATTGCCCAGTCTACTATATTGACGTTGAATAGTCACGCCAGCGCTACCAAAATCAAATCTCATATCTAGCAGAACTTAGGTCATGACCATCATGGCTTTAATCTTATTTTATTCCTGATAGCCCAGCAAAATAACGTAACATATATTACTGAAAATTATTGGGGCAATTTTTTAACAAAAAGATATATTTTATACCAATACCTTTAAAAAAATATAAAATAAGGTTTGGATTAATATTTTAATGGCTTACCAAGCTTAGTTTATGTTAAATTACCTCAAAGAGATCTGGTTAAAATAATACAATCATTATCTATATTTTCTTGCGTATTAATACTGAAAATCATCAGGAGTTCAGCCAATGTACGGACTAGTCAACAAAGCTATTGAAGACATGATTTGCAAATACCACGGTGAAGATACCTGGGAAAAAATTAAGGAAAAGGCTGGATTTGAGGATATTGATTTTTTTGTGGCGATGGATGCATATTCTGATGATGTTACCTATCGTTTAGTGAAAGCGGTTTGTGATGTCTTAAGAATGCCTGCACATGAAGTACTCAAAGCTTTTGGAGAATATTGGGTAACTTATACTGCAGAAGAAGGTTATGGAGAACTTCTAGCCACTGCGGGAAATTCTTTACCTCAGTTTATTGAGAATTTGGATAACCTCCATGCGCGGGTGGGTTTGAGTTTTTCCGATCTGCGCCCCCCATCTTTTGAATGCGAACACACCAGCGATAAATCGCTGCATCTCCATTACCAATCTAGCCGCCACGGATTAGCGCCGATGGTGATTGGTTTACTCCACGGATTGGGGAAACGCTTTCACACAGAAGTAGATGTAACCCAAACTAGTTTTCGCGATCGCGGTGATGCTCACGATGTCTTCTCGATAAAGTACAACGATTCTCACGCCGATGACAAATAATCAGGTTACTGAGTTCAGACAATTCAGTCTTAGTGCTGACCAATTTGCAGCTTTGTTTCCCTTCCATCTGGTGATAGATCGCCAAATGAAGATTGTCCAGATGGGTGAAGTACTGCAGCGGATTTTAGAACCGATTAAAATTCTTGGTAGTTCCTTAGATGAACATTTCCAGATTAATCGGCCTAGATGTCCAGTGAACTTTGATGCCATTAGTCAACAAACGCGATCGCTATTTCTGTTGCAATCTCAGCATAAAGAAATGCAGCTCAAAGGACAAATGGTAAATCTAGAGGATGACGATCATCTGGTGTTTCTTGGCTCGCCCTGGATTACAGAGATTAGCGATCTCAAAAAACTTGAATTGAGCATCGATGATTTTCCTCTCTATGACTCTGTTTCCGATTATTTGTTTCTTTTGCAAGCGAAAAATTCCGCCCTTGCAGATGCCAAAAAATTAACCACCAAACTTACACAACAACGTTCGGAATTAAGAGCCACAGCTTCACGACTGCGAACGCTGATTGAAAGTTTACAGGTAGGTATTTTATTGGAAGACGAGAACCGACATGTGATTCTCGCCAATCAAGAGTTTTGCGATCTATTTAGTATTCCCCTGAAGCCAGAAGCTTTACAAGGAACGGATTGTCGCCAATCAGCCGAGATAAGCAAGCAACTTTTTGCTGAACCGGAACGATTTACACAGCGCGTCCAGGAGATGTTGAGCAACGGTGAAATAGTTATGAATCAAGAATGGCCACTCAAAGATGGACGCATTTTTGAACAAGACTATGTACCCATTATTGTGGATCATAAATTTTATGGACATTTGTGGAAATATCGCGATATTACCCAGCGCAAACAATCAGAAAATGCTTTGAGGTTAAGTGAAGAACAGTTAAAATTAGCTCTGGATGCAGTAGATGAAGGACTTTGGGACTGGAATTTAGCGACTGGAGAAGTTTATCGTAGTCCTCGCTGGTTCACCATGCTGGGGTACAATCCACAGGAGATGGCAGACGATATTAAAGTTAGAAATAAATTAATCCATCCTGAAGATAAAAAGATAGTACAGCAACGACTGATCGATCACATCAAAGGTAAAACACCTTATTATGAAGCCGAAGTCCGCTTACTCACCAAATCTGGGGAATGGAAGTGGATTTTGGATCGGGGTAAGTTGGTAAACCGCAATTTTTCTGAAAAATATTTGCGGATGGTAGGAACCCATCTAGATATTACCGCCCGCAAACAGTCAGAAGCAGAGCTACACCAACAGTACCAACGCGCTTTACTACTCAAGCAAATTACTGAAGAAATTCGTCAGTCTTTACAGCTGGAAAAAATTCTCCAGACAACGGTGACGGAAGTACAGCGAATTTTGCAAGCCGATCGCGTTCTGATTTTCCAAGTTCATGGTGATGGTTCTGGTAAAGTCTTGCAGGAAGCGGTAATTCCTGGCTGGTCGGCTACTTTAGCGCAGGAGATTTACGATCCTTGTTTTCATAAATACCAAGGCTTGTATCGTCAGGGCAGGATTACAGCAATTTCTGATCTAGAGCAAGCTGGACTAAAACCTTGCTATGTAGAATTTTTACAGCAGTTTCAGGTGAAAGCGAATTTAGTCGTGCCGATTTTGGTACGAGAAGATTTGTGGGGGTTATTAATTGTGCATCAATGCGATCGCCCCAGACAATGGACGGAATTAGAGTTAGATCTGGTCAAACATCTCGCCGATCAAATGGGTATCGCCCTGACGCAAGCCCAATTACTCACCCAGGAAACCCGCCAAGCCCATCTGTTAGCCCAGCAAAATAAAGAACTCAGCCAAGCCAAACAAGCAGCTGAAACGGCCAATATGGCTAAGAGTAACTTCCTAGCCACCATGAGTCATGAAATCCGCACGCCGATGAATGCAATTATTGGCATGACAGGATTGCTCTTAGATACTCCCCTGCAACCGGAGCAACTTGATTATGTGGAAACGATCCGTAACAGTGGGGATACATTATTAACAATTATCAATGACATTCTCGACTTTTCTAAAATTGAGTCTGGCAATTTAGAACTAGAAGAACAGCCTTTTGATTTGCAAGTTTGTGTGGAGGAAGCCTTAGATTTACTGGCTCCCCAAGCAGCCTTGAAAGGTATCGAACTGATGTACCAATTCCAACCGCGCACGCCAACCCTAATTATTGGTGACATTACCCGCGTGCGCCAAATTCTTTGGAATTTAGTCAGTAATGCCGTTAAATTCACCCAACAAGGTGAAGTTGTCATTACTGTCACCGTGCAGCCGCAAATTCTCGCCCAAAAAGCCAATAATAGCGATCATGTATATTATGAATTTCTGTTTGCTGTCAGCGATACAGGTATTGGCATCCCACGCGATCGCTTAGATCGACTATTTAAGCCCTTTAGTCAGGTCGATGCTTCCATGACTCGACGTTATGGCGGTACCGGCTTAGGATTAGCCATCAGCAAGCGCCTCAGCGAGATTATGGGGGGCAAAATGTGGGTAGATAGTCAACCCGGCCAAGGCTCTACCTTTTATTTCACAGCCACCCTCCAAGTCGATCCTTCTGCCATCGAGAATGCTTGGGATATCTATCCCGAACTGCTGGGTAAGCGATTGCTCCTCGCCACAGGTAACACCAATTTACGCAAATGCTTAACTTGTCAAATTCAAAGCTTGGGAGTCTATGTTAAACCTGTAGAATCAAGTACGGCAGTTCTGCGGTTAATGGCAGAAAATAGTTTTGACATCGCTATCTTAGATATTGATAGTCTCGACTTGCATATTGCCGATTTGACAGCTAAAATCCGGGCAATACCAACACAACAGGATTTACCTTTGGTCATGTTGAGCTTTAAAGGTAAGCAAACTGTAGAAATCAAAGAGGTAGCTACTGAATTTGCTGCCTTTTTGCAAAAACCTGTGCGCCATTACCAATTACACAACACCCTATTACAAATAGTGCGTGGTAACTGGTCTACTCGACGCATCAGTCAGAAAATTACCCTTCCTTCTTATTCCCGCTTGCCAACACCAAATCTACCTAACATTGATGCCCAAATGGGGCAAACTTTACCCCTAAAGATTCTCTTAGTAGAGGATGTGTTAGTAAATCAAAAGATTGCTTTGAAGATGTTGCAGCGCTTGGGTTACCGTGCAGATGTGGCTAATAATGGGCTGGAAGCTCTAGAAGCCTTGCAAAGGCAACTTTATGATGTGGTGTTTATGGACATCCAAATGCCAGAAATGGATGGTTGGGAGACTACTATCCACATTCGTCAGGAATTGTCTGAAAACACCCAACCTTGGATTATCGCCATGACAGCCCATGCGCGTCCAGAAGATCGGCAAGAATGCTTAACTGTGGGTATGGATGATTACGTCAGTAAACCCATTAGTTTAGAAGCTCTAGAAGCAGTGCTGAAAAAGTATGATATTGCCGCACATCTAGCAGCCGCACCTCCAGAATCGATGGATGTACCGGAATCTGCATTGACTTCTACAGCTATAGAAGCAGATGTAGAATCGGATGTTCCAGAGGTAATTGAAGTTATTGATGGGCGTTTTCTCCAAGAACTGCGTGCTATGGCGGGTAGTGATGGCGATGCTTTAATTGCTGAGTTGATCCAGGTTTATTTAGAAGATACTCCCGATAAAATCCAGACAATTAAAGATGCAATTACCAAAGACGATCGCTCAACCATCGCCAAAGCCGCTCATGCTTTGCGATCGCCTAGCGTCAGTATTGGTGCTGTGCGCCTGGGAAATATCTGTGAAACTCTAGAAAATGGTGCCAAAGAGCGATCGCTAGATCAACTTACAGCACTAGTTAATCAGCTAGAGAAAGAGTATAGTAATGCGATCGCGGCTCTCCAAAGCCGGAATTTCCTATAATCAACCCGCCCCTAATGAAAATTGTACAGACGCAATTCATCGCATCTCTTGTACAGACGCGATTCATCGCGTCTCTAACAAATGACAAATGACAAATGACAACCATATCTAATTCACCAATAAAAATTTTAGTAATTGATGACGATCGCGTTATTCAACTAGTTTTAAAGCAAACTCTCCAAGCTCAGGGATATGAAGTAATTCTCGCTAACAATGGTCTGCAAGGCGTAGAACAAGCTTATAAACACCAGCCAGCCTTAATTATTTCTGATTGGCAAATGGAAGAAATGGATGGTTTAGAAGTATGCCGCAAAATTAAATCTGAACCTTCTCTATCAACCACATTTTTTATTCTCCTCACTTCACGTAAAGCTATAGAAGATAAAGTTGAGGGTTTAGATACAGGTGCAGATGACTTTTTAAATAAACCGATTGAAGTCAATGAATTAAAAGCTAGAGTCCGTGCGGGACTGAGACTGTATCAAACAAATCAAGAACTGAAAAAAGTAGCCCAAGATTTACAAATCCAAAAACAGCTGCTCGAAGCAGAATTAAATGAAGCTGCGGATTATGTCAAATCTATTCTTCCCGCACCCATAACAGGAGCAGTGACCATCAATTCTCAGTTCTTACCCTCCCGTCAATTGGGAGGTGATTGTTTTGATTACTATTGGTTAGATGCAGATAATTTAGTCATCTATCTTTTAGATGTTTCTGGTCATGGATTAGCAGCAGCCCTACCTTCCATTTCCATCCATAATCTATTGCGATCGCATTCTCTCCCCACAGCCAGTCTTTATAATCCATCTGAAGTGCTACAAGATTTAAATCAAGTGTTTCAAATGGATCAGCACAATTCTCAATACTTTACTATTTGGTATGGGGTTTTTAACCTCAGTTCCTCTCAATTAACTTACTCTAGTGCCGGACATCCTCCAGCTTTGTTATTGTCGCCCTCAACCGACTCTGGTTTAGAGGTAAAACAATTAGTTATGCGTGGCTTACCTATCGGCGCATTTACTCAAGCTCAATATCACAATGCTGTATGTGATATTCAAGCTGGAAGTAAACTGTATGTATTTAGCGATGGCGTTTATGAGGTAGAAAAAGCTGATGGTAACATGTGGAATTTTAATGGCTTCATTAATTTATTAACTGTGTGCAATCAACAATTTCACACTAGTGTTAATCAGATTTCCGAAGCAATCAAAAATGTCACAGGTAGTCAAATATTTAACGATGACTTTTCTTTATTAGAAATTGAATTTAAGCCGGAGTCAGCTGTTCCATAAACGCAGCTTGGTCAGGTAAAACCTCAAAAATAGTTGTTGTATTGCTGAGTTCTAAAATCATTCTAATTTGTTCGTTAATCGAACAAAGTACTAGCCTACCTTGTTCTTGTTGTACTGTCTTTAGCATTGACAGCAGAGTGCCAAATCCAGAGCTATCCATAAAAGTAACAGCTTGAAAATCTAGCAAGAATGTTTTGGCACCCGCAGCCATCAATTTACTCATCTGTTCATAGGTTTCTCGACCTTGTTTACCATTAAAAATTCCGGCTGGCTGAATAACTTTCACTTGCTTTTCCATGAGTTTGATTGCAAAGGTAAGATCCAATAATAGAATAAGATGCAAAAACAAAGTTAAAACGCAAACAGTAAGCTATAGCAATCCTAAATGAGCCATCAATACTTACTCCTCCTTGTCCATGTTGATAAAAACTAATACCAACTCAAAATTTACCGAGTAATATCTTTCTTTAATAACAGGCAGTTTTTATCCCCCGCTTCCCGCGTATAACTAACAGTCCAACCGTAATCTCTTTTAAGCCGTAAAAGAAAAATACAGCCCCAGTGAGCTTCCCGATCTAAAGGGTTAAAACTGCCATTACTCGTTTGTTGATTAAGCTCGTCTAAAACTGCTTCTAGGTCGAAAATATCACCGCAATCCCAAATATAAATCTGGAAAGATTTGGAGTCAATTGTCGCTGCTAAGTCAACAGGAGTTTGTGAACTCAGGTGGCTGTGAGCGTGACGTACCACATTGGTAAAGCCTTCAAGCAAGGCAGTTTGACCTTCTATCCACATTTGGTATGGTAGATGCTTACAGTTGAATTGATCAAACCATTCTACAACTATTGCCATTTCATCTAAATCACTGGCAACTTGTAAAGCAGAATGATGCAGAAATGAATTTGTTTGCAGTGACATTTAGACTGCCCCAGAATCTTTTTGGAAAAATACAGTAATTGTCTTGAAAATTAACTTTAAATCATAAAGTAAACTCCAATTATTTTGATAACGTAAATCGAGTTCAATTACATCCTCAAAGTTACGGATTTTTGAGCGCCCATTAACTTGCCACTCACCGCTAAGTCCAGGTTTGACATCTAATCTTTGCCAATTAGCAATTTCATATTTTTCCATTTCATCGGGAGTTGGCGGACGAGTGCCAATTAAGCTCATATCTCCGATGAGAATATTCCAAAATTGGGGAAATTCATCTAAGCTAGTTTTGCGCAGAAAGCTTCCCACACGGGTGATGCGTGGATCGGCATCATTTTTGAAAAAAGCACCAGATGCTTGGTTAGGAATAGTTGCTTTCAGTGCTTCTGCATTTGTCACCATTGAGCGAAACTTCCAAATGCGAAACCGTCTTCCCATCCAGCCACAGCGAGTTTGGCTAAATAGTATAGGCCCCGGACTATCGAGTTTAATCGCGATCGCAATTGGCACAAATAAGACAGCAGTGAGCATTAAGCCCAAAATTGCACCGACAATATCAATGGCGCGTTTAATTGGCGATCGCACCGACGGATGGGTTAAGGGGGGACGCTGCTCAACTTTGCGGTTTAACGTCGGGATAATCGCCTCTGTATTAGCTTCAATCTGAAATATCTCTTCTAAACCTACCAAAGAAAAAGCCAGTTGTACCTGGGGTTGCACGCTCCAAAAGACTAATTCAATATTTTTGGCCTGTGCAGATTTATGATTCGTAATCAATGCACCAACGCCACTACTATCAATCAGTGCAGTCTGGCCAAAGTCTAAGATAATTTTTTTGATCGTATCTTCTTCCAACCATGTCTGAAACTGCTTACGGAAGGAAACAGCCTCAATCACAGTTAATCTGGCAGGTAGCTGAACTAAGAGCAGACCACCTTTACGAGTCGTCTTGAGAGATGCTGTAGTTGTAGTTTTCGTATTAGTCTGAGAACTCATAATTTAGACACACCTACTGACAATTCTGGAAAACTTTCACCAAAGCGAGCTTGCAGACTATTGCAAAGTGCGATCGCACTCGCCGTAGACACATCTGCAATCGATATCTGTTCAGGAGCCTCAATAAATCGCACCAAATCTGCCGGCGACCAAGCTATAGGTACATTCAACTGCGATAGTGCTAGCGCTAGTTCTACTTGATGATCGTCAACATGTTCGCCAAATCTCTGGCTGCGAGGTACCAAAATATAGGGTTTATCCAAAGAATCTAACAGCAGTAAAGTTCCTTCGCCACAATGAGCAATCACGATTCGCGCCTGCTGAATCAATTCCTGAAATTGCTCTTCTTTGACAAAACGATAAACCCGCGCACCAGCAGGTAAAACGGCGTTAGAACTGCCATACTGCACCACAACTTCCTCATCAATGAGTTGTGTTTGCAGTAATACCTCAATCCAAGACATCAAACGGTTGAAAGGATACTGTTCCGAACCAACTGTGACAAAAATCATAGACTTTCCTGGGGAACGATCAGTTCAGCTTGGGGATAACGAGCTTGTAGTTGGGGCCATTGCACATATAAGACGCTTAAAAAAGGCAAAGTTAACCTCGCAGATAAACTTAAAGTCTCAATTCGCGTCACAGATTCAATAAACGCTGTTTTACAACCTAACAACTTACCCAAAATCAAAAAAGGTACAGCAACTCCTGCACCTGTAGAGATAATCAAGTCAGGTTGATTTTGGTTAATAACTTGAAAAGCTAACAGCAAATTCCGGAAAAAATTCGGTAAATTGCGATTAGTTGGACTAAAAGCCCAATATACAGTTTCTTCGGACAAAGCTGCTTGTGTAGTTGCGCTTTTAAAAGTTACCCAAACCCGCTCATGCGGTTCCCAAAACGGACGCAATTGCTGCAGACCTTTAAAATGTCCTCCAGAGGAACAAACTAATAATACCTTCATAGATAAAGATAAATTTCCCTGAAAATGCTATTTTGTGATGATAAAAGTCAGATTCTACAGATTTTCCCGAAAAACTTGGTGCAAAATGATTGAACACCTTTTTGAGAAGTTATAAATTGCTTCCTAACTTCTCACTTATTGACCTTTATACACTATTTCACAACTTTCAAGTATTTTCCAGAAAATTTTTGACATATTTGCTACCAGTTTTTCTGGGAAGTATAGCAAGTCTTTTACTCTTGAGGCGGGATAAAGCTTCTGGATTTAGACAATCCACAACTAAACACATTTGATGGAAAACAATATATTTATTTAGGTAAAAAGTACTAAATAAAACGTTATTAATTACGCAAAGATAAGTGTATGCACCGATGTAGATAAACATGATTTTATTTAATCTGTAGAGACATTAGTGTTATTAATTTGACAATGAGTGGTCATGCTAAAGTTTCTGTGATTGTGCCTGTCTATCAAGTAGAGAAGTACATACATGAAACAATTAGTTCAATTTTGCAGCAGACATGGCAGGACTTTGAGCTATTAATTATAGATGACGAATCGCGCGATCGCAGTATCGAGATTTGTCGAGAATTTACCGATAGTAGAATCAAAATCATTAGCCAAAAAAATCGCGGATTAGCAGGAGCAAGAAATACAGGGATTCGCCATGCTCAAGGGGAATATTTAGCTTTCCTAGATTCTGACGATTTATGGCTACCACAGAAATTAGAAAAGCATCTACATCATTTAGAAAATAACCCAACTATCGGTATTAGTTTTAGCCGCTCTGCCTTTATTGATGAACAAGGAAAGCCATTAGGCATCTATCAAATGCCTAAACTCAAAAATATCAGTGCTAGCGATTTATTCTGCCGCAATCCTATCGGTAACGGTTCCGCCGTAGTCATTCGCCGGGAAGTTTTGCAAGAAATTAAATTTGCAGAGACTGTTGATGGCGTCCTAGAAGACTGGTATTTTGATGAAAGCTTCCGTCAATCTGAAGATATAGAATGCTGGTTGCGCATCATTCTGCAAACCAAATGGCAAATTGAAGGTATTCCTGAAGCTTTGACTTTATATCGCGTCAACTCTGGTGGTTTGTCTGCAAATCTGCTCAAGCAACTAGAATCTTGGGAACGGATTATTGATAAAGCCAAAGTATACGCCCCAGAATTCATTGCAAAATGGGAAAATCCGGCTAGAGCCTATCAATTAAGATATCTAGCTCGAAGAGCTGTGAGACAACGCGATAGTAAGGTTGCAGTAGAACTAGTCAATCGTGCATTGATGACTCATTGGCAAATACTGTTAGCAGAACCTCATCGCACAATCTTGACTATATTGGCAGCTTATTTGCAGCACCTTCTCCCTAAATCATTTTATTCTCAGATAGAAGCTCTCAGTCTGCAAATCACAGGCGCTAATCAAAAACGCCAAATTAACCAAGACCAATTTGTTTAATTGCGTTCATCTTTGTTCCCTAAT
Source organism: Calothrix anomala FACHB-343 (assembly GCF_014696435.1). Lineage (GTDB taxonomy): Bacteria > Cyanobacteriota > Cyanobacteriia > Cyanobacteriales > Nostocaceae > Aulosira > Aulosira anomala_A. The sequence goes on from NZ_JACJQG010000082.1 coordinate 21,504, forward strand.
CTAGCAATTTTCACTCATCTTCTCTTCAGTTTCGGCTGTTCTCGATAAGTCTGAGAGAAGCCGAAGCCTAACTCCATTTTTTGTCTTGGCTGTTAACTACTGGGTTAACAGTCAAATTTCGAATTGTTAATTAATAATATCTGAGTTAAAAAAATGAAGCCAAGAATATTACATTTAATCAGCGACACAAAAATGGGTGGAATTATGTCTGCCCTCAAAAGTTTGACAACTTCCTATTTAAAAGATAAATGGGATTTTGTGATCGGCTCTAGTAAAAAACTATCAAATAATAAATCATCATTTAAAGTCATTATTTTTCATGATTCCCGTAATTGGAAACGCTTACTCAAATTATTAATCATCAAACTTAAAAACCCCCAAAGCCAAATAGTTATTCACGAACATCATTATTCTGAGGGATTTGTGCAATGTAATGTGCCTAACAAATCTCGATTTTATTTGATGCTCAAGTTGTCTTATGGTCTTGCTGACTGGGTAGTAGCTATCTCTTACGGTCAAGAAAAATGGTTAAAAGAAAACCGCTTAGTTTCTGCGAAAAAATTAGTTTTAATTCAGCAGTGTCGAGCGCTGAATGATTTTTTCACAGTTCCACCAAAACCTATCGAAAAACCATTAATTGTCGGAGCTTATGGGCGGTTTCATCCGCAAAAAGGATTTGATACTTTACTAGAGGCTATGAAATTAATTCCCAATTCACCGATTAAATTACGCATTGCTGGTGAGGGGGATGAAGAAACCAAATTAAAACAATTAGCCCAAGGATTGAATAACGTTGAATTTATTGGGAGAGTTGATAATGTACCTGAGTTTCTCCAAACCTGTGATGCAGTAGCAATACCCTCGCGCTGGGAACCAATGGGAATAGTTGGCGTAGAAGCTAAAGCAGCAGGTAGGTTTGTGATTGCTACCGAGATAGATGGTTTAACTGAACAAGTTGCTCACTGTGGTGTTCTAGTTCCCCCCCAAGATCCAGAAAAACTCGCTCAGGCGATCGCCTCTATTCCTGAGCAAGATATAGAAGCACTAGCTAAAATTGGACGCCAATCAGTAGAAGGCGCTTGGGAGAAATACTTAGACGAATGGGATACTTTTCTCAGCCAAATAACTCAATAACTTCCCTCATATTTTTCAGGAATAAATCAAGATGAATTTGGCTAAAGATTTCACGAGCAAAATTAGATATAAACTCTCAGATAAATTTATTCAAAATTTTAGCTGGCTAGGGGGAGCACAAATTGTCTATCGCTTTTTTCGGTTAGCAACTACAATCACATTAGCTCGGTTATTAAACCCTGTTGATTATGGTTTAGCTGCACTCGTATTAACTACCAATGAATTTGTCAATGTATTTGCCCAATCTGGCATTGACGTTAAGCTAATTCAAGCACCAGAAAAAGAACTTAATGAATTATGTAACACGGCCTATTGGTTAAATTGGTTGATGTATAGTGGGATTTTTCTCATCCAATGTATTGTTGCTTTTATTATTGGCTGGGCTTATGGCAACATGCAATTGATTTTGCCAATATGTCTCATGGCAACAGTTTATTTAACTATCCCCATTGCCTTAGTACAATGTGTGTTAATTCAGCGCGAAAATCGTATGAGCGTTATAGCTGTAACTCACATGTTGCAGCTCTGCATTGATTGCGTATTAACCATTATCCTGGCTTTCCTCGGCTTGGGAATGTGGGCGATTATTTTACCAAAAATCTTAGTAGCTCCTATTTGGGTATGGCGATGTTATGCTCATCATCCTTGGCGAGTCAATAGTAAATTTACATTAAAAAACTGGCAAGAAATAGTCAAATTTGGTCGAAATATATTAGGTTCTCAACTGCTAACAACTCTCAGGAATAATATTGATTATTTCTTAGTCGGTACATTTTTAGGAGTTGAGCAATTAGGAGTATATTATTTTGCTTTTAATGCAGGATTAGGTATTAGCCTGGGTATTATTACAGCCTTTAGCTCGGCTTTATTTCCTTATTTATGCTCCGTCAGCAATAATCTTGAACGGTTAAAAGAACGGTTCTTTAAAGGTTTAAAAACCGTTGCTTTAATTACAATTCCGCTCATCTTACTGCAATCCACTACATCACCTTTTTATGTACCCTTAATCTTTGGTCAAAAGTGGGTAATAGCAGGTGCAGTACCAATTTTGATTCTTATTTGTTTATCTGCGATTCCTCGCCCTTTTGGAGATGCAGCTTCCCAAATTCTACGTGCAGTCAATAAACCAGATATCGATTTTAAATGGAATGTAATTTTTACAGCCATTTTAGTATTTGGTTTACTCGTAGGTTTACAGTGGGGTTTAGTTGGTGTCGCCGCCGCAGTCCTAATTGTCCATGTTGTCACCATACCTATCTTCACCCTTTGGTCGAGTAGATACGTCATCACCACCCATCCCGATACAATCTTTAAAACCTCTCTTTAACGCTCAATTTAAATCTCAAATTGGATAAATTATATGCCGAAAATTTCGGTCATCGTACCAGTTTATCAAGTCGAAGCTTACATTGCAGATACAATCTCTTCAGTTTTGGCGCAAACATACTCAGACTTTGAATTATTACTTATCGATGATGGTTCCCCAGATAAAAGTATAGATATTTGTCGGCAATTTACAGATTCTCGAATTAAAATTATCTCTCAACAAAATAGAGGATTAGCGGGAGCTAGAAACACAGGTATTCGCCACGCACAAGGCGAATATTTAGCATTTTTAGATTCTGACGATCTTTGGACACCAGAAAAACTAGAAAAACATCTCATTCATTTAGAAAACTCACCTTCTGTCGGCGTTAGTTTTAGTCGCTCTGCTTTTATCAATGAGACTGGAGAGTTCATGAATGAATATCAAATGCCGCGACTCAAAGACATTACCCCATTCCATTTACTTCAAGGTAATCATGTTGGTAATGGCTCCGCACCAGTTGTGCGACGAAAAGTGTTTGAGGAAATTAAATTTACTGCAAATTTGCATGGTACTGTCGAGGATTTTTATTTTGATGAAGCCTTTAAACGTGCAGAAGATATTGAATGTTGGCTGCGTGTAGCTATTCAAACCAATTGGCAGATTGAAGGCATACCAGAAGCTTTAACATTATACAGAGTAAATTCTCAAGGTCTTTCAGCTAGTTTATTACAGCAATTTGACTCTTGGAAACAAGTATTAGAAAAAACTCGTGCTTATGCACCTGATTTAATTGCTCAATGGGAAAATTTATCTCAAGCATACCAGTTACGATATCTAGCAAGAACATCTGTACGTTTACGCATGGACGCTCTCGCCGTTAAATTGATTCACCAAGCGCTAAAAACACACTGGTTTATAATATTTGAAGAACCTCGATTTACAATTTCTACTTTAGTTGCAGCTTATTTGCTCTGGCTCTTACCAAAGAATCTTTATAACCAAATCGAGATTTATGCTATCGAAAAAATGCGAAGATTACGCAGACAGCCCATTTTTTCAGATAAGCCAGGACTCATACAATAAGGGACTTCCAACTAAAAAAATATAAAGTGCGATGTGAGCAGAGGGAGCAGAGGATGCAGAGGGAGCAGAGGAGGAAGAATATAATTGCGATCTTCGCGCTTAAACTGGATAATTTAATTTCTGGAAGTCCCTAAACAGATTTATTCCCTTAATATAAGAAAACCGACTTTTTCAACAAGTCGGTTTTCTTATAGAGTGAATTAATACAATAGACTACTAAACACTCATTTCTTTGACAATAGCTAATAATTTTTGAATATCAACAATCATATCTGCATCGTGAGTTCTTAAGTCACCTTTGGGAGAATCACCCAGCAACGCCGCATAATCAAACCCTAAACCGCCGCATAATTCATAATAAGATGCAACAGGTACAGTTTTGGCAAATAGTTCAATCAGTTTTAAGTTTTTAGAAAAGATAATATTAGTCAACCCTGCTCCATGAGGAGAGATTATCATTTTGGCATTAGCAAATAAATGAACTTGTTCCGCAAAACTTAGATCCTCTGTTACGTAATCTACAAAACCCAATTTTTCTAGTTCTTGAATGACTTCTTGCTCGTTCACTACCTTTCTAACTAAAGTATTGCGTCGTGAAACATAAATATGGGTAGGAGTCGGTTTAGCTTTAATATCTGCTGGGAGATTACTAATTATCTTTTCTGCTAACCAACGACAAGAAGCCGGAGAAACGTGACAGTAAAATCCATCTTCATCTTTGATAGAACGACGAAAAGAAGGAACTAGTAAATTATTTACTAACATCCTTTTGCCATTCCATACTTGATAATCTGCTTCGCTATAGCCCAGTAATTTTAAGCTATCTACCTGATACTGTTGTAAATTTGGGCGGATGAGTAATTTGATTTTGACACCAAATTTTCTTTCATACTCCATTACCCCTTCCAATCTGGTGAGACAATCAATTAGCCAATGAAAATAATTATTATCCCAAGGGCATACTAGAGAAAAGACTGTATCTTGATGAGTATAAGGCGAGAATTTTTTGGATAACAGAGTTCTCAGAGATAAAATTCTGGATAAATGGTCTGCTGTATATTGAGGCCAGCTTGTTTCTAAAATAACCCTACCTTGACTATCAAAGCCAGTAGCATCTTTTCCCGCTAATTCTCCATTTTTGATACTGGCTACAAATGGTTTAGGAAATACCAGATTTTCAAATTCGGTAAATTTCTCGTGTTCTATAACATTCTTTCTCTTAAGAGAACTTACCTCATCTGCGTCTTGAAAGAAAAATGGATTATTCTTGAGTAAATCATTGCGATCTACTACCTGCATTCCTGATAATCGCAATAAATTAATAATAGGCTGACGTAATTTATATTTAAGTCCACTACGATACAAGGCTCTGTAAAAGACTCTGAGAGGAACTATTTTCTTGAGTGTGGATTTTAATGACATTTGTTTTCAGGTTAATTATACGATTGGCAAAGAAACTATATTTAAATTGCATAGCGGAAAACAATCAAGCTCTTATGCTAGGAGTCATTTTGACCGCCAAAATTATGCAAAATAAATGTTTCAAAAACTTTCACCTGCTTCTGCAGGATAATGTAAACAAAAAAGGATATTTTCATTACACGATAAACTTTGAGGCGGCAAATGCTACTTTGATTAATGATTAGCTTACAGCAATATATTTATTAGCCTAAGCTGACAGAAAGACCATTCAAGTTAAGATGCCTTATCAGCACAAGTTAACTATTTTTGCTAACTTATCGCTAACTTATATAGATCAATTACTATATATAAAATAAAGAAAATACTCGCAAAATACATCAGCATTTTTACATAACTCACGGTATGATAAAGAAAAATTTTGAAAATCTATCAATATAATTAGCTGATTAAATCCGCACATGTGATTTATGTCTAATTAGTAGCTACTGCAAATTGCGCATTTATTCATCAAATTAAAATTACCGTAAATTTACGGTTATAGATATTAAGCATCCGCTTTTATAGTTATTATTACCGATGGCTGTTGGCTATGCTTTGTTTATTCTGAGAATTTTCTGGATATATAGAAGGATTTATAGAATAATCAGTGCATATAAATTTTAATAATATTCCGATTAATAATGTGATTCAATTCAATCTCATTAATTGAGTGAAATATTATTTATAGCCAGTTTATTATGCTTGATGATTTTTGTAACAAAGCCCTAAGGATTATCAATGTGGCTTTAACAACTCTGGCTTTAGGAACACCTTGTTGTGCCTTACCTCTTTCTAGAGGCGATCGCCTGAATATATTGATGATTGAGGGAGAAGGATTTAGCGGTAGTTACGTAGTTAATCTAGACGGCACGCTAAATATACCCTATCTCCAGCCTTTACTTGTAGAAAGTTTAGAACCGCCACAAGTAGAACAAGTGATTTCTCAGGCTTTACTGGCGGCGCGGATATTTAAACCTAATGTTCTTCAGGTGAGCGTTCAAGTTGTTTATTGGGCACCTGTGCAAGTTAGTGTTGCAGGCGAGCTGTTTCAGCCTGGTACTGTGTTAATTAATGCTGCTTCTGACGCTCAAGCTTCTCTGGCTCAACAATCAACTCAAATATCAGGCAATTACCCAAGCGATCGCTATCTAACTTCTGCCCTACGTTCAGCTGGGGGAGTGATGCCAGATGCAAATATCAAAGAAGTTCGCCTAATTCGTGGTAATCAAGAAAAAATTATTGATGTATCCGGTGTATTTACTGGTGAATTTTTCGATGATGTCCCGTTGATTTCTGGAGATAAAATTATAGTCCCCAAAGCCGAAAACTTTCAAAATGAGCTAATGCGTCCATCTCGCATTACTCCACCAGGAATTAAGGTATATATGTCTAATTTAACAGTTCCTGCTAGTAGTAATTCAACTTCTTCCATTAATCAAGATTCTAGCAGCTTTCCTTATGGTTCTCGCCTCTCTCAAGCTGTAATTGCCGCAAATTGTGCCGGAGGAACTCGTTCCACTAATGCTCATAGACGAGCTACTTTAGTGCGTACCAATCGCATGATTGGGGAGACAAAATATTTAGACCGTCCTGTAGAAGAACTGTTGCGGAAGTCTCACAATGATGTGGATAATCCATTCTTAATGCCTTATGACGGTGTTATTTGCTATGATTCAAGGTTTACCAATATCAAAGATTTTCTAAATACTATTGGTGGGTGGATAGCGCCATTTTTATTACCATTTTCTATTTTTAAATAAACCTAATATATAGTTAAAAACCATGAAAAATATGTAAAAAATGCCAACTTTATCCTAATTGTGAACACAGACAACAAAACCCTTGCATTTATTATTCGGTTTCAGGAAAAGAGCGAAAAATCAAAATGCTTCTACCAGATAATACAAATAACAAAAATTTTATGCTTATTATTCGATTCCAGCAAGAGAGCGAAAGTTAAAAATGAGTACGCAGAAGACAGTTTATTCTTCTCATTGGATCTTGAGAATAAATCTATGGCGACAATTTCGTTACATAGGTTTAGGTTTAATTTTTAATTCTTTAATTTGGGGTTTTGCGATCACTTCTTTAAAAAAAGCGAAGCCAGTTTATAGCAGCGATTGGGCTTTGATTGTACCAGGTTCGGGAGCAGGAGTGAATTTTAACATACCTGATATTGGTCAAGCTTCATCTTCTAGTGTCTCTGCATTTGGTAGTTCTTCATCAGATCCTAGAGCTAACTACAATTACATCATCACTAGTGAACCTCTTTTAAATGCAGCAGCTGCTTCTCTAAAACTACCTCCTGAGAAATTTGGTAAGCCACATATCAAATTAATCGATAACACAACAGTTATTCAACTTGAAGTTACTGGTTCTAGTGCAAAAGAAGCTCAACAAAAATCCTGGGCTATTTATAATGCTTTAAACAATAGACTTAATAAGCTAAGAACAGAAGTAGCTGCTAGTCGTGATGAAGGAACTAAAACAGCTTTATTAGCTTCTCAGACTAAGCTAAGAGAAGCACAAAACCGTCTCTCTCAATATAAGGCGCGTGCTGCTTTAACTTCAGTTGAACAAATTAAAGACCTTTTAACTAATATAGAACAACTGCGTAAACAACGCTCTGAAACATTAGCACAACAAAAATCAATTGCTAATCGTCTTCAACAGTTATCTAATAACTTGCGTTTATCGCCCCAGCAAGCGGCTGATGCTTTAGCTCTACAATCAGATCAAGTTTTTCAACAATATTTAAAAGACTATAGTGAATCCAGTGGAGCTTTAGAAATTTTGCTTTCTAAATGGGGAATGAATCATCCCCAAGTTATTAGCGAGCAGGCTAAGTGGATGGGAGTTCAAGATGCTATAATTACCCGCGCTCGTTATATCTTAAGAAGAAATATAGATAAAGAAAGCATAGAACAGCTATATTTAACAACTGGTTCTGGTAGAGTCTCTTTATTTGAGAGTTTAGTAGGATTAAACGCAGAAATGGAGGGAATAGCTGCTGAAGCTAAAGCTTTGGATGAGCAAATTAAGTTGTTAGAAAAAAGGCAAAATATATTGTCGCAAAAAGAAGTGACTTTAGATAGTCTTGAGAGAAATGTAAAAATTGCTGAAGCTGTCTTTAGTTCTACTTTAGCTAAGGTAGATTTGAGCAAAACTGATATTTTTGTTGACTATCCATTAGTGCAAATGTTAGTAGAACCGACCTTACCTGAAAAGCCTAGTTCACCGCGACCTCCTTTTGTCTATGCAGGAGCATTATTCGGTTCTATATGTACTACCTCTGCACTGGTTATATTATGGTGGCGGAAAAAATTAAAAGAAAGAGTTTCCCAAATGATATCTAAAACCAAACCAGAACCCGAGTAATTTAATTATGGCTAAAAACGAAGAAATAACTCCTCGTAATTTTGAGGAACGTGTGGTTTGGTACACGATAACTTGGACGTATGGCTTGTATGTAGTTGGTGGACTTTATATTGCTGCACCAGTTGTTGCTTGGATATTAGTATTTTATTTGTGTAAAAAACTTATCCTCCAAAATTCTCAAACTCCTGTGGAAGAGCGAATCACAATTCCCTTTGGAGTTTGGATTTGGATCATCAGCATGATAGTAATGTTAGTGGCTTTATTTATGGGTCACTTTGATTATAATTTGAGTAATGGAGAGATAATTAAATCTGCCATAGGTTGGGCTAAAGGTTGGGCATTGTTAGCAATATTTCCCCTTATTGGCTGCTTAAATATTCGTCCTGAGTTGGTGTATCGTGCAGGTTGTATTGTTTGTTATCAGACTTTGCTATTTTTTCCGTTTTTTTATATAGCCTATCTTGCACATTTACCTGCAACTTTGTATGTTTCTCCCTTGAAAGCTGTGGGAGGCCCCGGGCCAGACTTTTTTGCGATGAATCTTTATGAAGTTGACCCGGAAGCAGGTTCAGCTCGATGGCGACTATTTACGCCTTGGGCCCCAGCTGTAGGATTTGTAGCGAATATCTACTTTATTTTTGCTTTTCAAGAAAAGTCTAAAAAATGGCGTCGGTTGGGAATCATTGGTAGCCTACTCATGTGTCAGGTTTCTGCTTCCCGATTGGCTCTAGTTAATTTGATAGTGGTGTCATCTTTAACCTGGGTGTTATCTAGGATGACTCGACCTAGAGTTTTAATGATATTAGGTTTTGCTTCGCCTGTAATCGGTCTAGTTGCGCCGTCAATTATCAAGGCATATAAAAACTTTAACGATGCTTTTAAAGCGGCTCGTGCTGGTTCATCTAGGGTACGTGCGGCTTTAGGGCGAATTGCTTATGACAGATGGGAGAGTGAAGCGCCAATTTGGGGACATGGAGTTGTGGAAAAAGGGCCCCATGTTGCAGAACACATGCCAATTGGTTCTCATCACTCTTGGTTTGGGCTACTATTTGTCAAAGGAATTGTCGGCTTTTTCGCTTTGGCTGTGCCAATGTTTTGGACTTTGATTGAATGTTTAATTAAATGCCAAACTAGCCCTGTAGCTAAGTCAGGATTAAGTATAATTTTTACATTATTTTTGTATACATTTGGTGAGAATTTAGAAATATTAGCTTACCTTTTTTGGCCTGCTTTAGTCATTTTAGGAATTGCATTTAAAGAAAAGGTTGGTAATCCTTTTAATCAGATATGATAGGCCGTTGCAATTAAAGATAACTAACGATTGGTCATTAGTCATTAGTCATTGGTCATTGGTCATTGGTCATTGGGCATTGGTCATTGGTCATTAGTATAAGGGTTGCAAGGGTGTAACCTTGCAGATATAGTTTGATTGATTTCTACCTATTTACTAATTAAATTTCGTTGACAGGTTTAACTAAATTTAAATCGTAAGGGCGTTCAATATCGTCTTCGCCTAAATACTCACCATTTTGAATTTCTAAAATTACTAAAGGAATCGAACCGGGATTTTCTACTTTATGGAGTGTTGCGGCGGGAACATAGGTAGATTCGTTGCGATTCAAGAATATTTCTTGTTCGCCACAAGTTATTTTAGCTACACCAGAGACTACTACCCAATGTTCGTTACGGTGATAATGAATTTGTGGTTTAATACTATGTCTTGGCTTGATTTCTACCCGACTAATTCTATAGTTATCGCCTTCTTCGACAACTTCTACATTTCCCCAATATCTAGCACCAGAATGGGAAGATTGACTGTTATCGGATTGATTGTTGTTCTCTTGCTGTGTCATATCTAAATTTTTCTAGCTGATAGCTTTAACTAGATGTTTTTTCCTAATTTAGCTTACAAGGATGAGAAACATCAAAACCATTTCTCAATCTTTAATCTTTAACTCCTGTATATTGAATCCTGTATATACGATTATTGGCTTCTTCTGTGACTAATAAACTACCATCGGGTAATACCAGTAAACCGACAGGTCGCCCCCAAGTAGTTGGAATGGATGGATTGAGTAAGAAGCCTGTGAGAAAGTCTTCATAGTAATTTTGCGATCGCCCATTTTGATCGTAAGGCACAAATACCACTTTATAACCCGTACCGCGATCGCGGTTCCAAGAACCACGAAAAGCTACAAAAGCACCGTTACGATACTTCTCAGGAAAGGTTTTACCATCATAAAACTGCAAACCCAAGGCGGCTGAGTGGGCTTGAAACAATACATCTGGTGTTTTTGTTTGGGCTACTAAATCGGGGCGTTTACTTTTGTTATTTGTTGTCTGGCGGGGGTCGAGATTATTTGGCGCAAGATAAGCATAAGGCCAACCGTAAAATTCTCCTTGTCGCAGGCTTGTCAAATAATCTGGTACTAAGTCATCGCCAATACCATCGCGTTCGTTAACCGTAGCGTAAAGTTCTTTGGTTACCGGATGGAAATCTAATCCCACTGGGTTACGCAAGCCATAAGCAAAAGTCTGCTGTTGCGAACCATCCAAATTCATCTGCTGTACTGAAGCCCTGGGTAAGGATTCTTCATCTACATTCGATTGCGAACCTACAGAAACATAGAGTTTGTTACCATCCGGTGAAACTACTACGTTACGTGTCCAATGTTGGTTATAGCCACCGCCAGGTAAATCAGCAATTTTTTTACCAGTACCGCTAAGTTGGTGTTGACTTGGATTATAGGGAAATCGTAGCACAGCATCGGTATTCCCCAAAAAAAAGGAATTACCTGCAAAAGCCATGCCAAAGGGAATATTTACGCCATTTTTCTCATCTGCAAAAGTCTGGCGTACATCAGCTACCCCATCACCGTTGCTGTCACGTAACAGCCGAATGCGATTTTGTCGAGTTTCGGTTACCAGCACATCACCATTAGGAGTTAAAGCCAGCCAACGAGGTGCATTTAAATCTTCAGCAAAGATATTAACTGTAAACCCCGGTGGTACGCGCAGTACTGGATTTTGGGGAATTGGTACAACCTTTGGGCTTTTGGAGGCGCTATCTGTCGCAAAAGGCGCTGGTAAGTTCTTGAGGTTAATCCGGATTGGTGTGGGTGAAAGTGGTTCAGTTGGGATAATGTTTTTGGCTGCTGTGGAATTTTGTGCTAGCGTAACCGGAGATGTAGATGGTTGCGGTGTGAACTCATCCAAGGAAGCGCGAGTCTGGTTACAAGCTGTCAGTGCAGTCAATAACAACAATATTGGTACAAAACGCTGAGGGAATTTCATGAAACGCTTCCAAAAGTAGCAACACAATCACAACAAGCGATCGCTATTTTTGAGTTTAGCGAAAACACCCTAATTATCTATCCCTCTGAGGAAAGGCAATTCAGAATTCAAAATTCAAAATTCAAAATTCAAAATCAATATAATATTGTTATCCAATGCCCAATGCCCCAAAACTATTAATTACCTGGCAACAGCAAACTATTCTTAATCGCTTCCCGCACATCGGGGGTAATTTCCGCAGAACTATTGAGACAATCTAATAGTAGTTGATTAGCGTACCAATACTGTTGTAATTGTTGCCAATCTTGTTGATTAAACTGCCAATCATGCCCAATTTGGCGCTCATCAATCATCAATTTTCGTAGGTTATCAATCCAAGCTTCTCCATGATTCTGCCACCAAATTTTTAGTGTTTCTCTACTTTGTTTTTGTGAGGGTAGCTGTTTTTTTAAATCTTGCAGCGATGTTTGTAAAGCTGGCTTTTCCTTCAATAAATGTTTTAAATCTAGGGCTAAACTTAAAGCAAACAACCGTTGAAAGAATATATCTGCCGTCATGGTTAAGCTGACAGCTAAAGCGTGAGTTAAGGCTAAATCTAAGGCTAAATCAGTGCAGAGATTTCCGGCTAAACGCCCATCTAAAGATATCGCAAAAATTTGGTTGCGAGCTAGAGGATGCTCTGGTGGCAAGGCTATGGTAAAGTAAAATGCCCGGATACTCGCTGGATGATAAGATGCTTGAATATCAGCAGATTTTTCTGTTACCCAAGTCATAAAATCATTTAATTTACTCTTGACGGTGGCTAAAGCCGCAATTTTTTGCTGCATGAGCTGCAATAAATCATCAGCAGGCTTTAACATCCCGACAGTGAGTAAAAATATTTCTCGCCAACGTTCTTCATGAATATGACTAACTAGTTCTTGCAGTGTTAAGCTATTGGCATTCGCAAAAATTTCTCTGGCTGTAAAATACTCTTGAAATGTTAAATGGGAAAAAGAATAAATTCCTCTAGCTCTTTCAATTAGTAACCCATGTTGAGCTTCAATTGCTTTTAATACCGCTTCGCTTTCTAATTCCAAAGCATCTGTATCTTGTATGGCTTGGGGAAGCTGAGATAAATAGTCAGCAATCAGTTGGCGCATTTTATTTTCTGGGAGAAAATACTGCCCTTGGGTAAAGGTAACTGCTGCTACGTGACTCAGGAGTTTAATTTTTTGCAGGAGTGATAAATTGCGATAAAGGCGATCGCGTTTAATTCCTCTAGCTTCATCCCAACGGACTAAGAGTAAGTCTAACCCTTGTTTATATAGTTCAGCACGTTGCGAGGGAAAATCTTCGGCAAATTGAAATAACAAACAGGTAAGATTTAATAAAATTGGTGTAGCTGCCAATTCGAGAATGGGGGCATTTTCTGGCAGTTCCAATTTTTGCATAAACTTCTGTGCCAATTCCTGAGCTTTAGCTGGGGTTTTTTTGGCAATGACTAAAAACCATTTGTAGGCAAATGTGATAATTTGTAATTTCGTAAAATCAGCAATTTCAACTTCTGTAAATCCTTGGAATCTATAATGCTGGGCAGCAATGCGGCAACTAATAATAATTTTATTTTGATGAAATATTTCTAAAAATTGCCGGATAATTTTAGTGATTCTTTCGCTATCTTTTTCGGCAACTTCATCTAAAGCATCTAACAAAATTAAAGCTCTACCGTGAGATAATATGGTAATTATTTGCTGTTCGGTAATATTAAAATGGACAAAACTGTTAAAAATATAATTTACTAAATTAGTTTGCGGTATATCTTTAGTATCTTCTGCTAAATTTTTTAAATTAATAAAAATTGGCAAGCAGTCCGCTTGAAATAATCCTTGATTACAGCTAATAGCCACTGACTGTAAAAAGGTAGTTTTGCCTGAGCCTGGTTTACCTAATATCATCAGCTTAGAATATTGGACAACTGCTTCTAGTCCGCTTACCCGTTGTTGTCGGACTTGACCTAAGCCGAAGCGCTCAAATTTATCAGATTGACAGTTTTGTAATTCATTAATATCTATCCAAGTTTTACTACTCATTTCCTCCAAAATATTCACATCTACATATAGTTCATTTAAGGCGATGGGACGGGCGATATCTAAAAGATGTAAGGTTCCACACTGGGCTTGGATTTTCCCATAGTGCAGAGACCTTAGCCTGTCTACTAAATTATTAATATCTAAAGTCGCCTGGGTTGGTTTATCTGCTGGGACTGCTTCTTCTTCTGTAGACTGTTGCAATATTTCTGCTGGGTCTAATTCTAGCGCCAAGCAAATTTCATTAAAAGCTTGGCGATCAATGGGTTTACCAGTGAAGAATTTCCAAATTGGTTGGCGGGTTTCCAAGCCAACAGTTGCGGCTAAATATTCTTGCGTCCAGCCTTTACGTTTAAAGGCTTGTTTAGCTTTTCTAATACCTTCTACAGATGCTTGTAGCGATCGCTTTGCCATTAGTTTTATTAAAAAATAGATATTGTTTTAGTTTTTCGTATACAAAATATACAACTTATACAAATTGGACGTAATCTTATACTGGAAACATAACACAACTAGGAAGACGACTTATTTATAATAGTCTCAAGTCAGCCAATTCTACATACCCAACTAGCTTATGGCATTGCTAAACAATATTTTGCCTTGTCGAGCAATGCCGAAGCTTTTATTTTAAACAAACTGGTGTTATCTAGAAGAAATTTTAGAAGAAATTTTCTAACTCTGCTGCCGGTAATGGACGACTTAAAAGAAATCCTTGCATAGCATCACAGTTATTTTGGCGTAAGAAATCTAGTTCTGCTTCTGTGTCCACACCTTCAGCTATGACTCGCAAATTAAGATTATGAGCCATTTCCATGACAGCTATTGTCAGTGCGGCTTTCTCTTGATTGGAGTTGACATTATGAATGTAGTATCTTCCTATTTTTAAGGTATTAATCGGTAATTCTTTGAGATTGGTTAAGGAAGAATAGCCGATACCAAAGTCATCTAGGGCAATTTTCACACCTAAAGCACTGAGTTTTTGCAGAATTGCGATCGCTCTATTTAAATTCTGCATAACTATACTTTCACTGATTTCTATTTCTATCCGTTCTGGTGCGACTTTCTTTTGCAGGAGAATGGCAGAGATATCTTCAATAAACTGGGGACAGTAAAATAAACTGCTGGAAACATTGATATTAATAGTCAATGACAAGAAATCTAGATTATACTGCCACATCTTAATTTGATCGCAGATGCTAGTGAATACCCAGTTTTCTAGGGGGAGAATTAAACCTTTAGCTTCGGCGACTTCCATAAATTCTAAAGGCGGGACTGAACCTAGTTCTGGACTTTGCCAGATCAGAACATTTTCGGCAGCAATAATTTTACCTGAGGCAATATCTATTATTGGTTGATAATATAATTCAAATTCTTGAAATTCATCTTGTTTAACTACTCGCTGTAAATAAACTTCTAACAATTGCATTTTGGGTGAGCTAGCCATTGTTGCTGACTGAGTTGATAACAAGTGCTTTTTCAAAGCAGCCTGTTTTTCTAGCCGATTCACAATTGCACTTAATAATTCAGCCCTGGTAAATGGCTTAGTTAGGTAATCATCTGCTCCCATATCCATTCCTTGACGAAAATCGGCTTTAGCAGATTTAGCGGTGAGAAAGATAAAGGGAATTGTCGCCGTTGCAGGGTCTTGACGTAATGTGGTTAACACGCCATAACCATCCAATTCGGGCATCATCATATCACATAAAATTAAATCGGGAATTTCTGATAATGCTAAATTTAGCCCAATTTTGCCATTAGCAGCCGCAATCGTATCAAAATCTTCAGCTTCTAGTAAATCTAAAATATTTTCTCTGACTAATTCTTCATCTTCAATAACTAAAATTTTTGTCATATTTTTAACCTATGGTAATTTGATTATTTAAGGGGATAGTAACTTTAAATTTTGTGCCTACGCCTAATGTGCTGTCAACCGAAATTTTCCCATTGTGGATATCAACACACTTTTTCACAATAGCCAATCCTAATCCTGTACCCAAGATATTATCTACATTGCTGGCTCGATGAAATGATTCAAATAAATATGGTATATCTTCGGGAGGAATACCAATGCCTTGGTCTTGGACTTCAAATATTACTTGACCTCCTTGACAATTTAGCGTAAACTCTACGAGGCAATTAGATGGAGAATATTTGATAGCATTGTTCAGTAAATTACTGAGGATATATTTCAGTAATTTTTTATCCATCAAACATGGTATAGCTTCTAACTGACTAGTAAAAGAGATGAGATGGGGATTGTTGTGTTCTATTCCCACTTCTTCTACAAGTTGATGGCAGTATTGCACTAAATCAAAGGCTGTGGGTTTTAATTCTAAAATTCCCGCTTCAGCGTTACCAATAAACAAAACATCGTGTAACATATCGGTCATTCGCTTCACAGCAGTTTGAATTCGTTGCAAGTGTGTAATTTGTTTTTCTTCAGTCCATTTATGGCGATAATGTTCTAATAATTCGGCAGAAGATAGGATAGTGCTTAAAGGCGTGCGGAATTCATGGGAAGTCATGGAAATAAACCGCGATTTGAGGTCGTTGAGTTCTTTTTCTTTTTCTAAGGCGAGGATCAATTCTTGCTCTAATTGCTTTTGTTCGGTAATATCTGCGCAATAACCGACAAATTCTACAAGCTCACCGAGCCGATCTCGGACTAATCTACCTGTATCATATATCCAACGATAGCTGCCGTCTTTATGTAAAAAACGGTATTTCAATTTATAGTAACCGCGCTCTACGGCAGATGAAAGTTGAGCCAACACCTGGGATATATCATCTGGGTGAATGTGATTCAACCAAAAACTGCTATCTTCAAGAAATTCCCTGGCTTCATAACCCATCATTGCTTTGACATTTTCGCTGAGAAAGATAGCGCCAAAATCTCCTGATGTTTTGCAAGTATAGATGACGGCGGGGGTAGAAGAGAGTAGGTATTGCAGCCTTTGTTGACTAACAAGTAGTTCTATTTCTGCTTGCTGGCGTTTGGTAATATCTGTTTGAATGCCGATGTAGTGAGTTAGATTACCTGTGACATCATAAACAGGAGAAATATTTAACTCATGCCAAGCTAGTTCTTTATCTCTGCGATAATTACGGAGAATCAGGGTAAAATCTTGACCGGCTTGCATTGCGGCATTCAATTCTTGTAAATCTTGCGGATGAATTTCATGATTTTGGAACAAACAAAAGCTTTGTCCTATGACATCGGCGGCGCTGTAGCCTGTCATTTGTTCGTAAGCAGAATTAACATAAATGATGGGGCCGTTAGGGATGCTGGCATCAGCAATGATAATACCATTACTGCTGGCGGCGATCGCGCGATCGCGTAGTCTTAAACTTTCTTCTGCTAGCTTATGTTGGGTAATATCTGTATATATACAAACTGTACCCACTGTTTTGTTTGTAGCATCTTTAATAGCATCAGCACATAAATATACCTGCACCAGATGACCGCTACGGACTTGCATTGTGACTTCTCCACGCCAAGATTCACCCTGTAGGAGACTATGCATTACCTGTTGATAGTCTGCTAGTTCGGTAAAAATTACAGATAGGCCGCCAATGGTTTGTAGTTCCTCTAAACTGTATTCATAGAGTTTGATGAATGCGGGGTTAATATAAGAAGTTTCCCCAGCAATATTACCCATAGAAATAGCATCGCTGGCGCTTTCAATAGCTTTGCGAAAACCTAATAATGATTCTTCTTGTGATTGTCGCTCGGTAATATCTGTACAGATCCCACAAACAGCATAAGCTACACCACGCTCATCTTTTAAAGGGAAATTAATTGTTAAATAATTATGTAATTTATCTAACTGAGGAACTATTTCTTCTACAGTAATGGCGATGTCATTAGTAATTACCCGATGGTGATTAGCTGCAAATTGATCGGCAATTTCTGGACTCCAAATTTCGTATATGCTTTTGCCCAATATTTCTGCTTGCTGAATATTGAATAGTTGTTCGTATTGGCGATTAATTAGTAAGTATTTGTTGTCAGTATCGACAATATAAATCACTGTTGAGGAATTATCTAAAATTGCCTTTAGCAGCTGTTGACTGTTTTGCAATGATATTGCTGCTTGTTGTCGCTGGGTAACATCACGACTGATACCCCGATAGCCTTGGAATTCACCTGCTGAGTCAAAGAAGGGTACACCAGTAGTTTCTAGCTCCACTAGACTACCATTTTGATGAATTTGGGTATTTTCTAAACCTTGGAATGCTTGGGGTGTCACAAAAATTTTGGCAAAATCTGCACTCAGATGCGATCGCCTTGGCAATAGCATAAACTCTAGAGGGCTTTTCCCTAAGAGGGTGTTTGAAAAGTTTTTAGGGGTCAAATTTTATGCTAGCCGCCTCACCATAATACGGATCATAGCAAGGTAGATAAAGGTTTCTGAAGTTTCGGGTAAT
>NZ_JACJQG010000083.1 GCF_014696435.1 Calothrix anomala FACHB-343
TCAAACTATAATATTTTCAAGGTTCGGTGTCCCTGACAACGCCGCTTTTTGCGCTCCGCTCTCAGGCACTTATCCAATATATCTACCCATACCGGGTTTGTCAACATGTTTGGCAAAAATATTTTTGACTTGGTTTTGTCCTCTTCTCATCCTTGCCCTGTAAGGCTTTTACGCTATAGTATCCGGAGGAAGTTGAGAAGGAAGTCATAAAGTTGTGAGCAATTTTGGTGTGTTGCCACCTTGGCTGGTTTTAGATCCATTATTAAATAATTGGTTGTTGGAGGATATTGGTCGAGGCGATCGCACAACAAACAGCCTACTAGCTAAGGATGTGACGCCAGGAACAGCTAAATGGATAGCGAAAGCTCCAGGGATTATTGCGGGGTTACCTATTGCAGCTAGGGTATTTCAGCTTTTGAATGAAAAAGTTAGCTTTGCGCCGATGACAGATGAAGGTGCATGGTGTGAACCAGGAGAAGTGGTAGCAGAAATTCATGGTGCGTTGGATGCGCTGTTGATGGGGGAAAGGGTGGCGCTGAATTTGGCTATGCGGTTGAGTGGGATTGCAACTCTCACTAATAAATATGTAGAACAAATTGCGGATTTACCTGCGCAGTTGGTGGATACGCGCAAAACTATACCGGGGCTGAGGTTGTTGGAAAAATACGCAACGGCTGTGGGAGGGGCGATTAATCATCGTATGGGGCTGGATGATGCGGTGATGATTAAGGATAATCACATTGCGGCGGCTGGGGGAATTGGCGAAGCAATTACGCGCATCCGTTCGCAGATACCTTATCCGCTCACAATAGAGGTAGAGACGGAAACTCTAGAGCAGGTGAAGGAAGCGCTAGAGTATAAAGCTGACATTATTATGTTGGATAATATGTCTTTAGATATGATGTCTGTTGCGGTGGAGTTGATTCGCCAAGAATATAGTCACATTAAAATTGAAGCTTCAGGTAATGTGACTTTGGACACGATTCGGACTGTGGCGCAAACGGGTGTGGATTATATTTCTAGTAGCGCGCCGATTACACAGTCTAAGTGGTTGGATTTGAGTATGAAGATTCCACTTAAATAAACAACAATAGTCGCATTTGCTTAAGATTATGGCGTTTGTGGATAAAATCACAACTGAACAACAATCTTTAATGCCAATTTACCGCGACAAGTGGCATGACATAGCATTTTCGACGAATAGAATTAACCCTCAAGAGGCTATGGAAGCAGTTCAATCTGTCTATGAATTGCTAAAACTACCAACCCCAGAGATTCAATTATTTGATAGTTTATATGCAGCAGCGATAGCAGCAAAACCACTATATAAACGTCCTTATTTCACTGAAGATGGTTCAGCACATGCAACCAAATTAATAGGGAAGCTGCACGATAAATTGTATATTAATAACGAAAATGCTATTGGTCATTGGGATGAATTTATTAATTCTCAATTGCGCGTGGATGGAAATTCGGAATTAGACAGGCAGTTATCAGAAAGTTTAAAGGATTACTTTTTAGAAGGTAAATCGCAATCATTTTCATCTAGCTATGACTTTTATTGGTTTGTGCCACTCCACTCGTATGCTTGTAAAGGTGGATTATTCGATTTTCATTTTTCTGTGGTAAATCATAGGCTATTTCAGCCTTATGATGAATTTGCTTGGAAAGTATTTCAAAAACTGGTTAAATCTTGTGCTTGGATTATTCCTTTTGAGAAAATTTGTTTAGTTTGCGATCGCCCGACTCAGTTCTTGTTTAATTCAGAAAATATACTTCATGCAGAAGGAGAAGCGGCGGTTAAATTTATTGATGGTAATGGGCTTTATTCTTACCACGGTGTAACGCTGCCAATAGAATATGAACAAATGCAACCTCATCAATGGCAACCATTGTGGTTATCAGAAGAAACTGATGCAGAACTAAAACAAATTCTAGTTCGAGCTATTACCAGCAAATCTGATAACTATAAAATCCGCTATTTTCAAGAAGCTTTAGAAATGGCTGCCCGCTTGGGAAGGGTGAATATTGTTCAACAAATATTAGCAATCCAAAAGTTTGATGGACATTCTCTATCTAATACTCTTGCTCATGGAGTCTGGAGTAAAGATATCAAAATTGTAGAGGTTTTGATTGCGGCTGGTGCTTACTTAAATCTCCGCACAGATTGGGGACCACCTTTAATTGCTGCTGCTAGAACCGGAGAAGTGAGGATTGTTCGTTACTTGGTAGAAGCAGGTGCAGATCCAAATCTCTGGATTGACTATGATGGATACATGAGTCCACTTTCAGTAGCAGTCTATGAAGGGAATCAGGAAGTTTGTGAATACCTGCTTCCTTTAATTACAGATTCGCAAGAAATTGAATATGCCGAACGAGAATTACCAAAAGCGGTTATTCGCAAACAGCGACGAGAAAATAAATCCTTAGAAAAGTAAGTAATAACAACAATAAAAAATTAAAGCTAGATACATCGGCATAAAACTTTATGCTTTTTGTTACGAAATGATTTGCAAAATGCAAATGATATGTATGATAAGTTTGGGATTTTAAATTAGGTCAATAAATATCAATATTTAATAATTGATACCTAATAAAAATATGAGATTTTTAGGATATTTTTGGAGTTAAAAAATATGCTAGAAAAGAGCAACAATTGCTACAAGGCGATTTTTACAAAAACTAATCTTGATTACAACTTCAAGAGACAGTTATAGGGACAATGGAGGCAGACAGAAATATTGTTGTTTTGCGCTCGGAGACGAATAATGGTAGCGATCGCAGAGAACGTTCAGCATCGGCTAACTATACAAACTGTAGAAATTGCCCCTAACACAACGGCGATTCGCTCTCTTGATTGGGATCGCGATCGCTTCGATATCGAATTCGGACTGCAAAATGGAACGACTTACAATTCCTATCTAATTAGGGGTGAGCAAACAGTTTTAATTGATACTTCTCACCAGAAGTTTCGCGAACTGTATTTGGAAACGCTCAAAAGTCTGGTAAACCCTAAGACTATTGATTACATTATTGTCAGTCACACAGAACCAGATCATAGCGGTTTGGTGGAAGATGTGCTGCAATTGGCTCCGAGAGCGACTGTTTTAGCATCGAAAATTGCATTGCAGTTTTTAGAAGGCTTGGTTCATGATCCTTTTTCTAAGCGGATTGTCAAAAGTGGCGATCGCATAAATATTGGTAAAGGACATGAAATTGAATTCGTGAGTGCGCCAAATCTGCACTGGCCTGATACTATCTTTAGCTATGACCGCAAAACCGAAGTTATCTATACCTGCGATGCTTTCGGGATGCATTTCTGTGACGATCGCACTTTTGATGAAGATTTAGAAGCAATCGAAGCTGACTTTAGATTTTATTATGATTGCTTGATGGGGCCAAATGCCCGTTCGTTGCTGAATGCAATGAAGCGGATGAAGGATTTAGGGAACATTAAAATTATTGCCAACGGTCACGGGCCTTTACTTTATCATCATTTGGATGTTTTGACCGAGTGTTACCAAAGTTGGAGCCAAAGACAAGCTAAAGCAGAAACCACTGTAGGTTTGTTTTATGTTGCTGAATATGGCTATGGCGATAAGCTGATTCAAGTGATTGGTGAGGGAATCCAAAAAACTGGGGTGGGAATCGAAATGATCGATCTCAGTTCTGCGGAAGCCCAAGAAATTCAGGAACTTGCAGGACGGGCGGCAGGTATTATTATTGGTATGCCACCAACTACTAATGCTGCGGCTCAAGCGGGAATTAGTTCGTTGTTGGCGGTGGCTAATAGCAAGCAACTGGTGGGATTATTTGAGTGTTACGGTGGGGATGATGAACCCATTGATACCCTGCGGCGCAAATTTATCGATTTGGGAGTGAAGGAAGCTTTTCCGGCGATTCGGATTAAGGAAACTCCTAGTGCGTCTACATATCAGCTATGTGCAGAAGCTGGTACGGATTTGGGACAGGTGCTGATGCGCGATCGCAATATCAAGCAAATTAAGTCCCTCGACGTAAATATGGAAAAAGCGTTGGGACGGATTAGTAGTGGACTATATATTGTCACTACGAAAAAAGGTAATGTGAGTGGTGCGATGCTGGCTTCTTGGGTAAGTCAAGCAAGTTTGCAACCTTTAGGATTTACCATTGCTGTAGCTAAGGATCGCGCGATTGATTCTTTGATGCAAGTAGGCGATCGCTTTGTGCTGAATGTTTTAGAAGAAGGGAATTATCAGGAATTGAAGAAGCAGTTTCTCAAGCGCTTACCTCCTGGTGCTGACAGATTTGCTGGTGTAAAAACGCAAACAGCAAAGAATGGTTCCCCAATTCTGACAGATGCGTTGGCTTATATGGAATGTGAGGTACAAAGCAGCATTGAATGTAGCGACCACTGGATTTTATATTGCACTGTCGAAGAAGGTCGTGTATCTAAATCTGATGGATTGACAGCTGTTCGTCATCGCAAGGTGGGTAACTACTACTAAAGCTGATACCAATTTTGTATCTATCATCTCTTCACTCTGTGTCCTCTGCGTCTCTGTGGTTTTAATATTTTTTGAACCGCAGAGTACGCAGCGAAAAGTCTGATCGCCGGAAGCCGGCGATGGCTTCTCCCAAGGGGAGACGCTGCGCGAACGCCAACGTCTTCGACGAACAGAACTTTTCAAGACAGAGAGCGCAGAGAAGAGAAGAGATTAAGCTGTCCTCTCATCTGTTTTTGCTATCTCATATATGAGAAGGATTTCATTCAGCAAATGAGATTCGCAAATCCCTTCATTCATGTTTTTGAATTAGCTAAAAACTGGGTAAATAGTACCCGGTTTTTCCAAGTTTTTGATAAACATAACCGGAAATCTATGAGCAATTCCAAACCCCGTGACATCCAAATTTTGCCGATTGCGACAAATACTCAGGTTCTCAGAGCGCGTAGTTGGTCACGTTTGCGGTTTGAAATTGAATATGCGCTCTCAAGGGGAACTACTTCCAATTGCTATTTAATTGCAGGTGATAAAACTGCGATTATTGACCCACCTGGAGAGACTTTCACAGAAATTTATTTGCCTGCATTACAGCAGACATTGAATTTAAAAAAGTTAGATTATGTAATTTCGGGTCATTTTAATCCTAACAGAGTGGCAACTTATAAAGCTTTGTTGGAGTTAGCACCGCAAATTACTTTTGTCTGTTCGCTTCCGGGTGCTGCTAATTTACGCGCTGCTTTCCCTGATGACACTTTAAATATTTTGGTGATGCGGGGGAAAGAGACTTTAGATTTAGGTAAGGGTCATGTTTTAAAATTCTTCCCGACTCCGAGTCCGCGCTGGCCGGAAGCGCTTTGTACTTACGACCAACAAACGCAAATTCTCTATACAGATAAGCTATTTGGCTCTCATATCTGTGGGGATGAGGTGTTTGATGACAATTGGGAAAGCTTCAAGGAAGACCAGCGATATTATTACAACTGTTTGATGGCTCCTAATGCATTGCATGTAGAAGCAGCTTTGGAGAAAATCTCGGATTTGCAGGTGAGAATGTATGGGGTTGGTCACGGGCCTTTGGTGCGTAGCAGTTTAATTGAACTGACCAAATCCTATGGCGAATGGAGCCACGCCCAAAGAACTAGAGAAATCTCTGTCGCGCTGCTGTATGCTTCTGCCTATGGCAATACGGCAACTTTAGCACAGGCGATCGCACTAGGATTAACTAAAGGCGGAGTGGCGGTTAAATCGATTAACTGCGAATTTGCGGAACCGGATGAAATTCGTACTACTTTACAAGAGTGTGATGCATTTATTATTGGTTCCCCGACAATTGGGGGTCATGCACCTACCCCTATTCATACCGCTTTAGGTATTGTTCTCAGCGATGGCGATAACAATAAATTAGCGGGTGTATTTGGTTCCTATGGTTGGAGCGGTGAAGCCTTTGATTTAATTGAAGGTAAACTGCAGGATGCTGGTTATAAATTTGGTTTTGATACCCTCAAGGTGAAGTTTAAGCCGGATGATGTAACTCTGAAATACTGTGAAGAACTCGGTACAGATTTTGCCCAAACTATCAAAAAGGCGAAAAAAGTGCGCGTACCCCAACAAGCTGCGACTCCTTTAGAACAAGCTGTAGGGCGAATCGTTGGTTCTGTTTGCGTGATTGCGGCGAAGCAAGGAGAAGTTTCTACAGGAATGTTAGGTGCTTGGGTATCTCAAGCTACCTTTAACCCACCGGGAATTACCGTGGCGATCGCTAAAGAAAGAGCGATTGAATCTTTGATGTATCCTGGTGGTAAATTTACTCTCAATGTTTTAGAAGAAGGTAATCATCTGGAATACATGAAGCATTTCCGCAAATCCTTTGCGCCTGGGGAAGATAGATTTGCTAACTTTAGTACGGCAATTGCGGATAATGGTTGTGTTGTGTTGACAGATGCGATCGCTTATTTGGAATGTTCAGTTAGTCAGCGTCTAGAATGTGGCGATCATTGGGTAGTTTATGCGACTGTAGATAACGGTAAATTACTCAAGCCTCATGCGGTAACTGCTATTAACCACCGCAAAACAGGTTCTCATTATTAATTAGGATTGTTCATGGTGCGTTGTTTTATGAAACAACGCACCTGACTATGAAACAATAAAAAATTTTAAAATAAATCTTTTAATAAAACTGTAAAAATACTACCTTGGGGATGATTTTCTTCAACAGTAATAGTACCGTGATGAGCTTCAATTGCCATTTTACAAAAAGCTAATCCTAAACCAATTTGCGAAACTTCTTGCATTAAACTGCCAACTTCATACTTTTCAAAAATGCGTTGGCGGAGTTCCTCAGGTACTCCCCGTCCGTAATCCATCACTTGAACTTTAATAATTCCTGGCTCTAAATATTCGGCTTTGAGAATAATTTGAGAATGGGATGGTGAAAATTTAATTGCATTGGAAAGCAAATTATCTAATACTCGGCGGAAGATAGCGGAATCTACTTTAATGATGCGGCTGATTTCAGGTAAATCACTTACTAAGGTGAGATGTCTTTGAGTAGCGATCGCTTCCATATCTGTCACGGCTGATAGACAAATTTGCCCTAAGTCTATTTCTGTATAGTTAAGAATCATTTTGTCTGATTCTAACTTAGCCATGAGTAATAAGTTATCAATTAACGATTGGAGTTGTTGCACAGCAATGCCAATTTGCTCTAGCTTACGCTGTTGTTTGTCTGCTGTTAGTCCCGACAGTTGGAGAATCTCGGCTGATAGCACGATACTAGCCAAAGGATTGCGTAAATCATGGACAATCATGTTTACCATATCTTCTCGCAGTTTTAGCAAGGCTTGCAGGTTGTCGTATTGCTGTTTAATCCGCAACATGGAATTAACTCTAGCTCTTAATTCCACACCATTGACTGGCTTACTAATAAAGTCGTCTGCGCCTGTAGCTAAACATTGAGCTAAATCTTCTTTCGTCGTTAATGCTGTCACCACAATAATTGGCACTACCCGCCATTGAGGATCGGCTTTAATCCGCCGACACACTTCCATGCCATCGAGATCGGGCATCATAATATCGAGTAAAATCACATCAGGTTGAAAACTACTGAGCCGCTCGAGAGCTTGTCTACCGCTAGGCGCGTAGTAGAGACAGTAGTTTTCTCCATCTAGCAATGTTTCAACAACATCGAAGTTATCCGGTTCATCATCTATTACCAAAATAGTGGGTTGATTTTGCATGAATAATTTTTTTTACTTTGCTAATAGTTGTTGAATTGCGATCGCTAGTTGTTTTAGTTTGACGGGTTTGGTTAAATATTCATTGGCTCCTGCGGCTAAACACAGTTCGCGATCGCCTGACATTGCTAAGGCTGTTAAGGCAATAATTGGTATATGCATCAGTTGTGGTTCTTGTCGGATGCGTCGCATCGCTTCTAATCCGTCGATTCCAGGCATTTGAATATCCATTACAATTAAATCAGGTAGTTGAGATTTGGCAAAATCAATGGCTTGTTGACCATTTTTGGCTAATAACATCCGGTAGCCTCGGCTTTCAAAGTAGCCAGACATGGTATCAATATTGGCCTGGTTATCTTCTGCTAATAAAATTAAAGGCGAGGCTGCATCTGTTAAGTTTTCTTCCATAGACGCACATTGCACTGGAAGAAACAGATGTTGGACTTTTTCTATGGTTGACTGAAACTGAGCGCGAGTAATAGGTTTAACTAAATATTCACAAGCGCCATTCACCATTCCTTTGGTACGTTCGTCCACTACGGAAATGATAATGACAGGAATATCTTTAGTTTTAGGGTTGGTTTTCAGTTGATTGAGTAAGTCCCAACCTGACAGATCTGGCAATTGAATATCCAAAAAGATTATAACAGGCTGCACTCGCAACACTTCATCAACTACTCCTTGGCCTTGGGAATAGACAATGGGTTGCATTTCCATTTCCTGAAGATAGCGAGTAATTTGTTCAGCTGCTGGCACTGAATCTTCGATAATGAAAACAGGAGAATTAGCCCCAGCTAAACGACAGGTAGACGATGTTGTTTTGACTTGATTGCTGGGAGAATTAATTCCTGGTTTATAGGGTATGTGAATAGTAAAACAACTTCCTTGATTAACTTCACTACCTACGGAAACTATTCCTCCATGCAAAGACGCAATTCTTTGAACTAGCGCTAATCCTAAACCTGTGCCAGAATATTGACGATTGAAACTGCTGTCAAGTTGGACAAAAGGTTGAAATAGTTTGCTGATATTGTCGGCGGCAATTCCAATCCCATTATCAATGACACTAAAACAAAGCTGCGGAACTTGGGCAAAATTGGATTCTGGGGGTGAAGATTTCCAGGAAGTGTTGTATATTCTTGTATCCGATATTACTTTATCTGGTGTTACCACTTTAACTTCTAACGTGACTGAACCGCCATCGGCAGTAAATTTCACAGCATTGGTGAGTAAGTTAATCAGTACCTGACGCAAGCGGCGATCGTCTGCTTGAATGTAGCCTATATTACTGGCAATAGTGGTATTCAGACTGATGTTTTTCTTTAAAGCCATTTGTTTAATAAAGCCCATACTCGCATCGCAAAGACTGCTAACTGAGACTTCACTCAATTGCAGTTCCATTTTCCCAGATTCGATTTTAGATAAATCTAAGATGTCATTAATCAGTTCTAAGAGATGTTTACCACTGCGCTCAATTGTAGCGATCGCTTTTGCTTGGCGTTGATTGAGGACACCAAAGACACCTTCTTGAAAGCCTTCCGACATACCGAGAATAGCATTCAGGGGGGTGCGTAGCTCGTGGCTCATGTTGGCGAGGAATTCATCTTTCAGGCGAGTGGCGCGCGCTAATTCTTCATTAGTCTGTCGTAATTGTTCTTCAGCTTGTTTGCGATCGGTAATATCTTCGTAGGAACCGAGAATACCGATGACTTCGCCTGCACTATTAGTTAAGGGAACTTTACTCGTGCGCAACCAGATTAACTCGCCATTGACATTGCTGGTTGGTTCTTCATAACCCAGTTTGGCAGTTTTGGTTTGCATCACCATTGCATCATCTGCACGGTATAAATCTGCCCATTTTGCCCAAGGTAACTCTGCATCAGTTTTGCCGATAATATCTGCTGGTGTCAATTGATAATCTTGGGCAAAACCGGGATTACAACCAAGAAACCGCGAATTTCTATCTTTCCAAAAGACACGTTGGGGAATGGTATCAAGTATCAAGCGCAACATTGTGCGCGATTCTTCTAGTTCTTTTTGGGCTTGTTTACGTTGCGCAGCTTGCTGACGAGCATCGCTAATATCAAATAAAGTGGCTCTGTTATATAAGTAGTTACCATGAGCATCCTTCACGGCAGTAGCACTAATTAGTACTGGTAAAATGCTGCCATCTTTACAAACCATGTCATATTCTAGGTCTTTTACCCAGCCCCTTTCTTTGAAGGTGGGATAGTTGGTGATAAAAGCTAAACGGCTGCTTTCTGTAAAGAAGTTTACTAAAGGTTGTCCTAGCATTTCCTCGCGGTTATAGCCCAACAATTGCAGCTCAGTTTCGTTAACTTTAATCAAACAGCCTTCGCTATCGAGAGAATGGTAGCCACAGGGAGCATTATTATATAAATCTTCTACTTCCCGAGCATAAAGCATGATGGCTTCTTCAGCTTGTTTGCGATCGCGCATATCAAACATGCTAGAACGGCTAAACAGGTAAGTACCATCTTCACTCTTGACAGCAGTGGCATTGAGCAGCACTGGTAAAATGCTGCCATCTTTACAAACCATTTCAAATTCTAAATCTTTTACCCAACCGCGCTGTTTAAATTTAGGAAATTGGTGCTGAAAAACTGCGCGACTGGTTTCTGTGAGAAAATCGGTAAATGGTTTGCCGATGATTTCTTGATATGTGTAGCCTAACCATTGCAATTCTGTATGATTGATATTGACAAAGCGACCATCAGCATCCACTGAATGGTAGCCGCAAGGAGCATTGTTGTAGAGATCTGCCAGTTCGCGGGTATATATTGCTAGTACCTGTTCCGATTCTTTGCGATCGCTAATATCTGTAATCCGCACTAAATTTAGGTTACGTTCAGCTACAGTAATTTGTTTAGCGGCGATATTCCCCCAAAAATACTTACCGCGACTTGTCACATATTCTATTTCTCGGCTCCAAAAACCTTTTGATTGCATTTGTTCAACAATGTCAACTAACTCCTCCACTGAGAATGGATGGCGTTGGAGTTTACGTCCTTCGATCCCGATTAATTCGACTTTATCAGCTACCTCAAACAGTTCTACCGCCCGCCGATTACAATCTAAGGTCAGTAGTGTTTCTGGATCGACTAAAAATAAAGCATCGGTAGATTCGTTAAAAATCACATCGCGCAATTGTTGTTGTCTTACTAGTTCCTCTTCGGCAAGTTTGCGACTGGTAATATCCGTAAGTGTACCGATATAACCAATAATATTGTTGTTGGGGTCAGTTTCTGGTAAAGTTTGGATGTAGAACCAGATGATGCTACCATCTGGGCGCAAACATCTGCCTTCATTCTGGTAAATTACGTTTTGCACACAAGCATCAGACCAAGCTTTCACCAAGCGATCGCGGTCATCTGGGTGCAAAGTATTTACCCATCCCATTCCGCTTGCCGTCTGTGCTGTTCTACCTGTCATTTCACACCAGCGATCGTTGACGTATATACAGTTACCATCAACATCAAAACGGAAAATTGCTACTGGTGAAGCTTCTGCTAAAGTTGCATAGCGGCGTTCGCTTTCCCGCAGGGCTTCTTCTATTTGTTTGCGCTCGGTAATGTCATAGTTAATACCCACCATTCTAATAGGATTACCTTGGCGATCGCGTTGTACTAAAGCTGCTGCTTTAATAAAGCGGACGCTACCATCAGGATGAATGATACGAAATTCTAGCGCAAATTCCTTTTCTCCCCGCAAAGCCGCTTGAATGCTAGCGTGGGCTTGGGCGACATCTTCAGGATGGAGCGCATCGATCCAATCTTGATAGCGTAAAGCCATTGGCGATTTTTGCATTCCATACAGTTCATACATCCGCTCATCCCAGTACAGGTGATGCATTAAATCCCAATCCCAAGTGCCGATCGCTCCCGATCGCAGTGCTAAAGTTAAGCGATGAGAAATATTTTGCAACTGTTCTTCAATATGTTTGCGATCGCTGATATCTTTATGAGTGCCTACCATGCGCACTGGAAGATTATGGCGATCGCGAGTTACAACTTTGCCATAATTAGCAATCCATTTCCACTTACCAGACTTGGTTTGCAATCGATAGTCAAAGGCGTAAGGTGCATTGCTGTTTTGGAGATGGTCGTTGAGCAATTCCATCACCCAGGGTTTATCTTCAGGATGAATCAGCGACTCCCAGGTACTTACATCATTGGCTAGCTCGTTTTCTTCATAACCGAGCATTTTCAGCCAAGTAGGACTTAAATATAGCTCTCCTGTGGAGATATTCCAGTCCCACAGCCCATCACCAGACCCCTCTAAGGCTAGCTGTAATCTTTCTTGGCTGACGCGCAGAGCTATTTCCGCTTGTTTACGTTCGGTAATATCCATGACAGTACCAATTAAACGGCTAGCTCTGCCATTTTCATCAAATATGACTTCTCCCCGCGATAATAAATGAATTAACGTTCCATCTGTGCGGTAAGCGCGATATTCTTCTTTGTAGGATAGTCCGTATTTCAGGGTTTGTTGCACCAATAAATCGTGAATAATTCGATCTTCGGGATGCATCATCTGGCGAAAATCGTCGTAGCTGGGTTCACCCACAGCCGGATCGCGGCGGAAAATGCGAAACACTTCTTCTGACCAAGTAATTTTTTTACTATTAAACTCAAATTCCCAACTACCTAAATTGGCAATTCTTTGGGCGACTGTTAGGTGAGCAGTTTTTGTCCGCAATTGTGCTTCGAGATGTTTGTGCTGGCTAATGTCTTTAGCAATACCCAACAGTCCAATTGTTTGGCCTGTAGCATCGCGCAGGGCTGTAAGTGATAGCAGCACGGGAAAGTGCGAGCCATCTTTGCGGATATAAGTCCATTCCTGTTCGTAGTTTTGTTTTTGTTGGCTAATAACCGTGAAAAGTTCTAAATTTGGGGCAATTTCCTGACCTAATTGCCATGAAAGGGCGGTGGCTCGCTGCTCCATTTCTGCGGGATCGTGAAATATCAAGGGACTGAGGCGACCTACCACATCTTCTGCTGTGTAACCGAGCATCTTTTCGGCTGCTGGGTTGAAAATTTGAATAATTCCTGCTAGGGAAATAGAAATAATGGCATAATCGCTACATGCCAAAATCGCTTGTTGCAGTCTGCTAATATTTAACAGATCGGCTTCGGCGGCTTTGCGTTCGGTGATATCTGTACCAGAACCTGCTATACGGATTGCTTTTCCGGTTTCATCCCACAATGCTTGCCCGCGATCTAATATCCAAATATAAGAACCGTCTTTGCATTTAAATCGGTATTCTTCGCAGAATAAAGGTGATTTACCTGCTAGATGCTCTGTCAGTGCTTGTAAGACGCGATCGCGATCTTCGGGATGAATTTGGTTTGCCCATTCCTCTAAGTTGTAGTCAATCTCATGTTCGCCAAAGCCGCGCATTTCTTTCCACCGCGCTGACAGAAAGATTTTACCGGTTTTCAAATTCCAATCCCATATTCCGTCATTGCTTCCCTGTACTGCTAAATGCCAACGTTCTTGACTTTCTGTTAAAGCGGCTGTGCGTTCTTCTACTCTGGCTTCCAGTTCGTGATTTAGCTGTTGTAATGTTTTCTCTGCTAGAATTCGCTCGGTAATATCGATACAGGAACCCATATAACCTAAAAATTCACCTTCATGGGTAAATCTGGCAACTCCTGTATCTAAAACCCAGCGATACTCGCCATCATACCTCCGCAGGCGATATTCCATTTGGAAATTTTGCCGCGCTTCAAAGGCATTGACATAAGTATCAAAACAAGTTTGCAAATCGTCAGGATGTACCCCTTGCGCCCAACCATGACCGATTTCTTGGTCTAAAGTGCGTCCTGTAAAGTCTAGCCAAGTTTTGTTGAAATAATAACAGAGTTTGTCTGTCCCAGAAATCCAGATGAGAACGGGTGCGTTGTCTGCGATATTGTGAAATCTGGCTTCACTTTCTCTTAGGTAAGCTTCTGTTTGCTTGCGATCGGTAATATCTAAATCAATACCCATCATTCGGGTAGGATTACCGTTGTCATCATAAAAAACTCTGCCTCTACCTATTGCCCAACGTAAATTACCATCGGGTTTCACAAAGCGGAATTCAATTTGATACTCTTGTTTTTCATAAACAGCCTGAGTAATTGCTTGTACAACTAAATCCCGATCCTGGGGGTAAATCATGCCGAGCACAGTTTCATATTTACCATTGAAGCTACCGGGAGCCATGCCAAAAATTCTTTCTAGGCTAGCAGACCAGTGAACTTCTCCGGTTAAAATATTCCAGTCCCAATTACCCATACCAGCTGCTTCTAAAGCTAGATGTAAGCGTTCTTCGTTTTGTCGTAAAGCGGCTTCTGTTTGGCGGTGCTGGGTGATATCTTCAATGACAGCAATGAAATAATTTGGTTTACCTGAGCGATCGCGCACTAAAGAAATTGTAAAGTTAACCCAGATAAAGGAATGATTCTTGCGGATATAGCGTTTTTCTCTTGAATAGGTGGAAATTTCACCAGCTAAAAGTTTCTCTATTCCGGCTAAATTTGCAGATAAATCTTCTGGATGGGTAATTTCTGGACAGGTTAAGTTATACAGTTCGGTGGCGGTATAACCGACAATTTCACAAAAACGCTGGTTAACCAGGATAAATTTGCCGTCTAAGGAGATATGGCTCATCCCCACAGCCGCTTGCTCAAAGGTACTGCGAAAGCGTTCTTCACTAGCCAGTAAATTCTCTTGTGCTTGTTTGCGATCGCTAATATCTGTTAACACACCCAGCATTCGCAGCAGTTTTCCCGATTCGTCGTAAACTCCTTGACCTTTTTCTGCTAGCCAATGAATGCTACCATCTCGCCACAATACTCGGTATTCCACTGTATAATCATTTTTTGTGGCGATCGCTTGACTAAATTCTCTAGCTACTAATTGCCGATCTTCTGGATAGATTAGGCTCAAGTGCTGCTTTGAGGTGAGCTTAAAGTCACTTTTGTCATAGTCAAAATAGCGAATTGTATTCTCGCTGAAAAATATTTCATTAGTGATGGGGTTCCATTCCCAATAACCAATATCAGTTAAATTCAGGGTGAGTTTGAGTTTGGCTTCGCTAAGTTGCAAGGCTGTGGCGGTGCGTTGACTTGCTTGTAATTGTGCTTGTAATTGCTTATTAGTATTAGCTTGCTGAATCGCGATCGCTATTTGCACTGCAACTTGCTCTAATAAATCTACCTCTAGAGCTTGCCAATTGCGGGGTGTAGAACATTGATGGACAATTAATAAACCCCATAATTCCTCAGCAACTACAATCGGTACTGCTAAATTGGCTTTGACTTCAAACTGTTCTAGCAGGTTTAAATGACAATTTGTTAAATGTGCTTGATTAATGTCATTAATTATGTATACCCGCCCTGGGAAATTTTCCCTAGCGCCTGATTGTTGTTGAAAGTAGGTATCTTGAATATGCTGACCTAAAGCTACTGTTCTACCAGGAACCACAGATTCGGCAACTATTTTGCCGCTCATATCCGGTTGAAATTGATAGACTAATACCCTATCGGTGACGAGAAACTGCCGTAATTCTGCAGTTGTCAAGCAAAGCAGTGCTTCTAAATCGAGAGATTGATGAATTCGCGAAGCGATCGCTGCAATTAATTGTTGTTGTCCTCGGCTTTTTTCTAACTGTCGAATTAGCTGTAGCCTTTCAACCGCGTAATCAATCTTACTGTAGAGGATTTCTGGTGTGAGCTTGTCTTTGAGCAGATAATCTTGTGCGCCGTTTTTCATCGCCCGAATTGCGATCGTCTCATTTTCTTGCTCTGTCAAAATAATTACTGTAGATTGAGTATTATTCGGTATTTCTTTAAATTGTTGCAGAAACTCAAACCCATTGGCATCGGGTAGGGAAAAGTCCAGTAAAACTATATCTGGTATCTCTTGCTGACACCATTGCATCGCTTCCTGCGCTCGATTAAACTCGACAATTTGATAGATATATCTGCTGTCTTCTTGTAATAGACGACGCAATTTCACCCGCTCCACGGTGCAATCATCTATGACAAGGATAGTGAGACAGGAAAGATGGCTCATAAATTCACAAATCCAAACGCGATCGCGTTGTCAACCAAATTTTACTGCGATAATCATCATCTTAGTAACTTGATAGTTACTTCGGCTCTCAAAGTTGGGAAGTTGCAATCAAAATTTGCAGGAAGATGAACTCAAGCTTTGTAGCATCTGTCACTTGTTAAGTTAACATCAGTACAGTCAATTTTGTAATAATTTTCCTAAATTGGGCATTGGGACAAGGGAAGGGGGACAAATGACAATTGTACAGACGCGATTCATCGCGTCTCTATTGCGCATGGGGAACTGCCCATAGAGATACCATAACGCTAGGAACGTCCGCAGAAGTTAAAGAACGGGATAAGCTAATAACTCTATCATCGGTAATTCTCCCTCTGCCAGTATCGCCAGCACTGAGAACTACTAAGATGAGCCTGCACAGAACTATTGCAAGTTGGTGAGGTACAGATAATCGTTGATTGTAGCGGCATTGGCACTGCCATGCCCCGAAGCGCTGTTAAAGTTCATCTTTATTTGTTAATTCTTTTTCTATATTATCCGCACCATATCCTACAGCGACAATGATATTTTTGATAGTTTCTGCATCGCTATTAGCGGCGATTTTGCCGATTAATACAGCAATATGGGTTTTATCTTTAGTAAATACTTGCCAAGCGGCTATTTTATTTAAACTACTACTGATTAATAACTTATTGGCAATATCTGCTGAAAATGCTCCTTGGGAGGTATAACCTATAGATGAAATATAGCGAATTTCTAAATTACCTAATTTTTCCGTCTTCGATTCTACAAATACTACTTGTACTCGTTTATTTTCTGTTTCTACCAATAATTTAAAATCTCCATTGGGAATAATTTCGTATTTTACGCCTAGTTTATCAAGTGCTTCTTTAATTCGCGGATCGGCTGGAGGTTTGGGATTATTTTGGGCGGATACTGTCTGCATAGAGATAGCAACCCCTAGAATAATAGAAGTTGCTAATTTAATTAGGCGTTTCATGGGATTTTTGCTGGTATTTAATAATTATGAGAATTGTCAGTTGATTTACTAAAAATTTGATAATTTGTAAGCTGCGTAGGTTGGGTTGAGGAACGTAGACGCGGAGCGGCTTCCCGTAGGGTAACCCAACATTTCCAGGGGTTTGTTGGGTTTCACTCCGTTCAACCCAACCTACAATTATCCTTAACTATGCTGCGCAATGTAAACATGCTTGAAACTCTTACCAATGACCAATGACTAATGACAGACTTCACCAGTTGTCTTAAATTGCGCCAACCTAATTACTTTAATTTGCTTCACCTATCAGAGTAAATGCAGCCCAGTCTACAGGATTATTGTATTTTTTTCTAGTAGCTAACATTGCTTGTCTCAGCGCCGCCGCTTTATCGGGATTATGCTGGAAATAACGATAAAACTCACTCATTAAAAATGCAGTAGAGTTATCGGGTACAGACCAAAGTGAGACAATAACACTCTTGACTCCAGCAGTAATTAAAGCGCGTGATAAGCTTATCACACCATCGCCTGTAATATTACCACCTCCAGTGTTACAAGCACTCAGGACAACTAAATCAGCGTTAAGTTTCATGTCGAGAATTTCGCAGGATGTGAGCAATCCGTCATGTTTACCGCTAGGAGCAAGTGCGATGGCACCAGGTACGCCCAATCCTTTAAAATCATCAAGTAAGCCGTGGGTAGCTAAGTGAACTATCTGAGCGTTGATTGATTGGGGTTTTGCTTATGTTTGCGAGTTAAATCTAAAACTTGAATTGCTGGCGCAGTTAATATAGTATGTTTATCGATTAAGTACTTACCTTGCTCGTCTTGTAATGCTGGAAAAGGTACGAGAAATAACGATTCTTGCGGAATAAAAATTACACGATCGTTGGGATTTTTCGGTAAATATTCGGCAATAGGTTTAATTAAAATTTCATAGAGTTTCTTGAAATGTGATTTTCAAGTTCTAGAACTTGGCTGATTATCTGTTCTCGGTTCAATATACACACCTCTTCCTCTAGCGCCGATAACTCTGCGGCTGTTCATTACCAAATTTTGCAGAGTAGAAATCTTTCGTCGTCAAGACTACATAAGCTAATACCAATTCACGAAATTACTGATACAAATCACTTCCTCTGCCCCTCTGCTTCCTCTGCCCCTCTGCTTGCCTATGTGTATCATTTTTAAAGTGAAGCGGTATAATGGGGCAATTATCTGTTCATTTCGCCTTCCAAAGGAGAATATTCTTGTTGAGAATAGAAAAGTTCTCGTTTGAAACATGAAACTTCGTCTTCCGAACACGAAAGTTCTCGTTGAGAACAGGAACATTTTCGTTCGGAACATGAAATTTCGCCTTCCGAACACGAAAGTTCTCGTTGAAAACATGAAACTTCACCTTCCGAACAGGAACATTCTCGTTTTCAACCTCAAGCGTCATGTTCTAGACTCGAAGCTGCGAAAATGTTGGGTTTCTTTCCTCAACCCAACCTACACAACTTCAGGTTTTTAACGCTCACTTTGAGTCAAAAAGGCGATGTCTAGAACGGAATAAGGCAATGCTCCTCTAAAATATAAGAGGTTTGATAGAGATATTTCCAGAAACTACCCTATTAATTATGATTGTGCCCTGAGCGAAGTCGTTCGTCGAAGACGTTCCCGAAGGGTAGGGTACAACGCAGCATTGTTAATTCTCTTGTTTAATAGCGCTTTCGTGCCATTTACTTAAAATAAAATCCGATAAAGCATTCAAGCTGACAAAAATTAACACCCCTAACCCCGTTGTCAATAATAATGCCGCAAACATCCGGGGAATTTGCAGGTTATAACTAGAAATTAAAATGCGATAAGCAATACCAGCTTTTGCGCCACCAGTTCCGGCGACGAATTCCGCAACAACTGCGCCAATTAAGGATAAACCACCGCTAATTTTTAACCCCCCTAAGAAGTATGGCATGGCACTGGGTAAGCGGAGATACAGCAGGGTTTGCCAACGAGAGGCTTTATAGAGTTGAAATAAGTTAAGTAAATTGCGGTCTACACTGTTGAGTCCCAAGGTAGTGTTAGAGACAATGGGGAAAAAGGCGACAATCCAGGCGCAAACTACTAAGGCGGCGAAAGTATTGTTTTTGAACCAGAGAATAATTAAAGGCGCGATCGCAACAATGGGAGTTGTCTGTAAAATCACAGCATAGGGAAATAAGCTGCGTTCAATCCATTTGCTTTGGGTAAACAATATCGCTATCAGTAACCCAGATATCGCCGCCGCCATAAAGGCGACTACGGTAATTTGCAAGGTAACTAATAAAGAAGCGAACAATTCCCGCCAATCGCTAATTAAAGTTTGCAATACTAATATGGGGCCTGGGAGAATATAAGGCGGTAATTGTGTTACCCTCACGAAGATATCCCATAATACCAGGGCGAGAAACCCTACTAATACTGGTGCCCAAACATCAGGCGAGATAACTTTTGCTGGCGAGTTTTTTAACTTTGGGCGACGAGTAAACATTAATTTAATTACTAGCTGGAAAATGGGCATGGGGCATGGGGCATTGGGCAAGAGTCAAATAGAATTGCTATAGTCCATTGCGATCGCTAAAGCTTGGGAAACTTCGCGGCAATATTCCATATATACTGATGATGTGCGGAAAGAATCGTTACGGGGATAAGGCGCAGCAATTTCTATATCTGCGACTACTCGTCCAGGATTTGTCCCCATCACTAAAACGCGATTGGATAAATATACCGCTTCATAAATATTGTGGGTGACAAAAACTACCGTCCAACGCTGTTGATCCCATAAATCCAGTAAATCGCTGTTTAGCTTGCTGCGAGTAATTTCATCTAGAGCACCAAATGGTTCATCCATTAATAAAATATTTGGCTGGGTAACTAAAGCCCGCGCAATTGATACCCGCATTTTCATTCCCCCAGATAACTCACGGGGGTAGCTATGCTGACATTTCTCTAATCCTACCAATGCCAAAGTTTTCTCTACCAAACTCTCGGCATCTTTTACAGCTACCTTTGCCAACTTTAGTGGTAAACGGACATTTTCTTTTACATTTGCCCAAGGCATCAGTGCTGCATCTTGAAACACAAAGGCTAGTTTACGTGCTTGGGCAGGTAAACCCCAATCAATAGTACCAGAACTCATCTGTCCTAATCCGGCAATCAGTCGGAGAACTGTACTTTTACCACAGCCAGAAGAGCCGACTAAGCTGACAAATTGGGCTTCTGGGATAGCTAAATTTAAATCTTTTAAGGCAACTGTGCCATTAGCGTAGATTTTGCTAATGTGGCTGAGTTTAATTGCGGGAGGGTGATTCATTAATTAATATAAGGCAGAGGGCAGAGGGCAGAAGGTAAACCGCCAGATAATAAATAAAAACACATACCCTCATCATAAAATTTGCCCAGAGAAGAAACTAGTAGGGGCGGGAAAACCCACCTGTGTCAACTTAACGCAAAACCCTTATCCTAACTGGCTCCCATGCTCTGCGTGGGAGCAATGATCCTGAGGCTCCGCCTCAATTTATCAGAAGACGAGGCGGAGCCTCGCAATACGCATTTCCAGCCGGAGGCTGGAAACGAGATAGAGAAAGCTTTTGAGCTTAAGTTGACACCAATGGGGAAAACCCCGCCCCTACAATTGGGGATAATTTATAAATGACAAATGACCAATGACAAATTACTGACCTTGATTGACAAACTGTAAGGTAAATGCATCTTGATAATTAACATTGGGCTGAGACAGTCCGGTGTTTACCATGCTATCGAACAATGATTTCCAGCGTGCCTGTGTCATTGCACCAATGCCTTGTTTTTCTGCGTCGCCTGACAAGATAATTCCCGATTCTTTGAGCTTTTCAATCCCATAAGCAATTTGCTCGTCAGTCATTTCGGGATTCTCTTGTTTGATTAATTGATTACCTGGTTGGGGATTTTCTAAGTAACTGTACCAACCTTTAATCGAAGCATCAACAAATCGTTTGACTAAATCGGGATTTTTGGCGACTAATTCTTTCTTGGTTTCAATTGTTGTGGCGTATGGTTCGTAACCATAATCTGCTAGTAAAAATACTAATGGTTTAAATCCACCTTGCTTTTCTACAGCAAAAGGTTCGGATGTAATGTAGCCTTGTTGGGCTGAGGTTTTATCTGCCAAAAATGGGGCAGGATTGAAATTATAGGGGCGTTTTTGTGCATCTGTAAAACCATACTTAGCTTTCAGAAAAGGCCAATAATTCAGGTTAGCGGCGGCTGAGATATAAATCGGTTTGCCTTTGAGGTCGGCAAGGGTTTTAATTGCTGTGTTGGGATGGGAAATAATACATTGGGGATCTTTTTGAAAGATTGCCGCTACCGTGATTTTGGGAA
Source organism: Calothrix anomala FACHB-343 (assembly GCF_014696435.1). Taxonomy (GTDB): domain Bacteria; phylum Cyanobacteriota; class Cyanobacteriia; order Cyanobacteriales; family Nostocaceae; genus Aulosira; species Aulosira anomala_A. The sequence continues at coordinate 21,174 of NZ_JACJQG010000083.1, forward strand.
TTCCTTGTGCTACGGCGTTTATGGCATCAATGCCATAACCCATGAAAAAATCTACTGCTCCTCCCATCAATAACTGGGTACCACTAGGTACTTGGGGGCCACCCATTTTAATTGTGACATCCAGCCCGTGGTTTTTGTAGATTCCCGTTGCGATCGCCTGGTAAAATCCGCCGTGTTCTGCTTGGGCAAGCCAATTTGTACCAAAGGTAACTTTATCTAACCCTGAACTTGTATTTGAAGCTGGATTGCTATTAGTACAAGCCGCAAGCAAACTGCTACTTATACCGATGCAACTGTACTGAAGAAACTGACGGCGACTAAGGCGAGAAATTGCAGTTGATGAGCATGGAGATTGATTCATGGAACAGGATAACGCTCTTTAAACTGTGGTATTTTAGCTGATTCTGAATGTACATTCTAAAATCAGCTTTTGGTTCACCACAGAATAAGGTTGAATTTTCAGCGCGTTTTGAAAAGCTTGGATAGCTTCGCGATATTTTCCCAGAGCGGCATAACATAATCCCATACCATGCAGTGCGCCAAAATGTACGGGATTTAAATTAATCACCATTTGGCAATCAGCTAAGGATCTTTGATAATCACCGATACTGTAGTAAAGAAAAGCACGACGATTCCATGCCTCAGCAAAATCGGGTTGTTCTTCTATTAATTGGCTTAGGACTTTTTCAGCTTCCGTAGTTTCACCAGCATCAAGCAACTTCTGGCTGTTATCTATTTTCTCTAAGCCATAAATTCCCTTCTGCTGAAACCAAATCCGCCATAATTTCTTAGTGGCCTGTTCCCGAACTGTAGCGTCAGCATTTTTCAAATCTTCAAGTAAAGATCTGATCGATAAAGAATCCATAAATGTGATCTAGGTAATCGTATTTATATATCAACTTTCGCACAAAATTCTCTACTTAGGCATTTTTAAAGTTAACTTTAAATTCTCTTATTACAGTTGTAAATTACGCATTTTCCGTGTTGTATTTTAACTGTATTCAGTAATACTATTAATACGGATTTAAACAAATAAATTCATCCAAAATTAGTCATTAGGACATCATATATTTACCAATAGTTGACAAAACCCTATTGACTAATACTTGATAAAAACAGCACAAAAAAAATTAATTAATTATGCCAAAGCAAAATAGCGGTTCCCGGCATATTGTTCTCACATCTCATCCCAATAGTGGTGGTACTAAGCCCATTCCGATTCACTGGGGAGCGAGTAATCCTCTGGAACGGGGGCCGATTATTGCGACTTTAACAAAGCAAGCACACCGCAATGTTATTGGGACTCATTCTGGTAGTTATGCGGTGTATCGCGCTTTAGCAGTAGCTAGCGGTGCTTTACAATCAGATCATCGGGCTGATTTAACGAATACAGCGCCAGTAGCCCATATTGGCCCTCATCCGAGTTGGTTCGATGCTGATAAAATTGTTTCACTTGACCCCTTTGGGGCGGTAGGGAGTGAGGTATTTAGCTCTTATTTCGCTCAAGGCTATGACATCCGCCCGACGATTGCTATTACTCAAGCGCATATTAATATGCCAGAACTGCAAGATGCGGTGGATAAAGGGCGCTTGCAGGTGGATGGGAAAATTATGAAGCCTGGTGGCGATTTAGTGGTGACAAAGGCGGCGATTGAGCCTGTATGGTATTTACCAGGAATTGCCAAGCGGTTTGGCATTAAGGAAACCGATTTACGCCGTGCTTTATTTGAGCAAACTGGGGGAATGTTCCCGGAATTGGTGACACGTTCTGATTTAGAGGTGTTTTTGCCACCAATTGGCGGTGTCACTGTCTATATTGTCGGTGATATTAATGCGATCGCCGATCCGAATAAACCTTTAGCAGTGCGGGTACATGATGAATGTAACGGTTCTGATGTGTTTGGTTCCGATATCTGTACCTGTCGTCCTTATTTAGTGCATGGAATTGAGGTTTGCGTCCAAACTGCCCAAGAAGGGGGTGTAGGCGTAATTGTCTATTGCCGTAAAGAAGGACGGGCTTTGGGAGAAGTTACCAAATTCCTAGTTTACAATGCCAGGAAGCGTCAAGAAGGAGGCGATCGCGCTGATGCCTATTTTGCCCGGACAGAGTGCGTCGCAGGTGTTCAGGATATGCGCTTTCAAGAGTTAATGCCCGATGTATTGCATTGGTTAGGGATTACCCGAATTGACCGCATGGTATCCATGAGTAATATGAAATACAATGCCATCACCCAAGCGGGGATTGAAATTGTCGAAAGAGTACCTATCCCAGAGGATTTAATTCCCCAGGATGCGCGGGTAGAAATTGAAGCTAAGAAGGCGGCAGGGTATTATACCACAGGTGAGGTATTAGATACAGAAGGTTTGGGAGAAGTAAAAGGGCGAGATTTGGAAAGTTAAAACAAATTGTAGAGACGCGATTCATCGCGTCTCCTGCATTAGGAGGTGAAAAGTGGAAATAGGAACCGCAGAGACGCAGAGGACACAGAGAGAGTTAGTTGCATATCTTCGTTCGCCGGAAGCGATTCGGGAACGGTGTGGAGAATTGTTTTCCTGGGTGTGTGAGGGGAAGTCAGAGAATTTTCTCTGCGATTTGAATCAGTTGGGAAGGGTAGCGGATTATGTGATGGAAGTAATACGGGGAGAATACCCGAATTTGGATGTTCCGTTTCATAGTCGCTGGCGACATTTTGAAGTTGGGGGTGTGGGGAGATTAGCCAAGTTAAATACGCTGTTGGCGGGGTTATCTCCAGAGGAAAAGGCGGCAGCGAAGTTTGATTTGGCGATTATTAGCGTGCTATTAGATGCTGGTGCTGGGGATAGATGGCATTATCATGAGCAGGAAACTAATTTAAGGTTGGGGCGTTCGGAAGGGTTAGCGGTGGCGAGTTTCCAGATGTTTTGTCAAGGAAATTTTGCTAGTGATGGTTTACCCCAGGCTGATGCTTCTCGGTTACAACAATTAACTGAGGCGGAATTAGCAGCAGGGTTCCAGGTAACTGCTGATAATCCTTTGGTGGGGATTGGGGGAAGGTTGAATTTATTGCAAAAGTTAGGACAAGTTTTACTGGCTTCCCCCCATTTATTTGGTGATACAAATCCTCGTCCGGGGAATTTGGTTACATATCTCTTGGGTAAATCGGAGAATGGACAGTTAGCTGCGACAACTGTATTAAGTGCAGTGTTGGAAGGGTTAAGTGATATTTGGCCAGGAAGATTAGAGATAGCTGGGGTAAATTTAGGCGATGTTTGGGAACATCCAGCGATTAGTGATGATGGTTTAGTCCCTTTCCATAAATTATCGCAGTGGTTAACATATTCTTTGTTAGAACCATTGCAAGAACTTGGTTTGACAATTACTGGTTTGGATCGACTCACTGGTTTACCAGAATATCGTAATGGGGGATTATGTCTGGATTTGGGACTGATAAGCGTGAAAAATCCAGAAATTTTACACACATCTCACTCGGTAGCATCAGCAGTTATAGTTGAATGGCGGGCTTTGACTGTGATTCTTTTAGATAGAATTGCGGCGACAGTCCGGGAAAAATTAGGTATGAGTCCAGAGGAACTACCTTTAGTGAAAATCCTCCAAGGGGGAACTTGGACAGCTGGACGCAAAATAGCCGCAGAATTGAGAACAGGTGGGATACCCCCCATACAAATAGAGAGTGATGGGACGGTATTCTAAGTTGAAAATGGGCATGGGGCATTGGGCATTGGGCATTGGGCATTGGGCATTGGGCATTGGGAAAACAGATTTTCATACTTAGTTGTGAGATTTTCTCGTGATTGACTGATTGGAAAGATGGGAAAGGGGACAAGGAAACTGACTAATGACAAATGACAAATCAAGATTCGTAGGTTGGGTGCAGCGTAGCGTAACCCAACATTTTATACACTATTTGAAGCGTTGATTTTGAGCGTTGAATTAAGTATTTGGTTATTTAAATAATTTTTATTTTCTTGATATCATGTGTTGGGTTACGCAAAGCCTCCACCCAACCTACGGGAGATTGCGATCGCACTTTATTTCACCCACCGAGCGACCGTCTGGGAGAATAATGCGTCCGCCACCTGGAGGTATATATTCTGGCAGTCTGAAATTGGAAACTTGAAAACTGGCTCCGGTGAGATCACTATCATTGAACCCAGAATCACTGTCGAAACTAGCTCCATCAAAGATTGCACCTCTGAAACTAGTCTGAATCAAAGCAGCCATGATGAAGTTAGCGCCTCGGAGAGAAGCTCTGTCAAAATTAGCCCCTTTAATGGCACTTTCTTCTCCACCAATAACAGCCCCATCCAAAATAGCTTCAGTCAAATCAGCATCAATAATACCAGAACCTTTGAGATTGACTCCTCGCAAGTCAGCTCTACTCAAGTTAGCTCCGGTGAAATCAACCTCGCACAGGGCAGCACCGCACAATTTAGCACAACTCAAGTTAGCTCTATTGAGTTTAGCCCCACTCAAGTCAGCCCCACTCAAGTTAATTTCCATCAATTTAGTGTTATCCAAAAAAACACCCCTGAGTCTGACTCCAGGAAAGTTTCTTTCCCCAGTAGCATAACGCTGCAACAACTCTTCAGCATCCATAATTTGCCTCCCGCTTCAAATAACACATATAAAGTACAGCTATTACCTTCAACGGTAGCTTCATCGACCCAGGTATCAAAGATACCCATACAATTACTTAGGACTTCGGCAATCGTTCCTCACCCCCCACTCACAATCGCCACCTTATGAGTACATTGAAAGTGGGGACTTCTGCGACACGTTAAAAAATGACAATTGACCAACAAAATCAAGTAACGCTTATTGAACATCCATTGATTCAGCATAAGTTAACGCTGATGCGGCGGGTGGAAACTAGTACAACAAAATTTCGGAATCTTGTTAAAGAAATTAGTTTGTTGTTGGCTTATGAGGTAACTAGGGATTTACCTCTGAAATACGAGGAAATTAAAACGCCACTCGCACCGATGAATGCGCCTGTGCTTGCGCCTGATAAAAAGTTGGTGTTAGTTTCGATTATGCGGGCGGGACAGGGTATTTTAGATGGAATGCTGGAGTTAATGCCTTCAGCTAGGGTGGGACATGTGGGTTTATATCGCGATCCGAAAACCCTGATTCCCATCGAATATTATTTTAAAGTCCCCCATGATGTGGAACATCGAGACATGATTGTTGTCGATCCGATGTTAGCAACGGGGAATTCGGCTGTAGCGGCGGTAGAACGTTTAAAATCAACTAATCCTTTATCAATCAAGTTCGTTTGCTTACTTGCTGCACCGGAAGGAATTGAGCATTTCTGTGAGGTGCATCCAGATGTACCTTTATACACAGCCGCAATTGACGACCATTTAGACGAACATGGTTATATTATCCCTGGCTTGGGCGATGCAGGCGATCGCTTATTTGGGACAAAGTAATGAATTGGGCATTGGGCATTGGGCATTGGGCATTGGGCAGAGGAGATAAATTATTGACAATTGTATAGATGCGATTAATCGTGTCTCTAGCAACTGACAACTGACAACTGACTATTGACTATTTTCTTTCAAATAGGGAGTACCTAAGGCTTTGGGCGGTGTAGATTTGCCTGCTAATCCGACTAATGCTAATAAAGCGATCGCATAAGGTAACATGACTAAAAATTGGTAGGGGATATTTGCGCCTAAGGCTTGAATTCGCAGTTGCAAGGCTTCTGTAGCGCCAAATAGCATACAAGCTAAGGCACTATATATAGGATGCCATCTGCCAAAAATTAAAGCTGCGATCGCAATAAATCCTTTACCTGCACTCATCCCCTCGGCAAAAAATCTGACTTGGACTAAAGTTAAATAAGCACCGCCTAAACTCGCTAAACAGCCGCTAATTATTACGGCGATATAACGGACATTTTCTACTGATATTCCGGCTGTATCTGCTGCTTTGGGCGATTCGCCTACAGCCCGCAATGTTAAGCCAAAGCTAGTTTGATATAAAATATAGGTAGTTAGAAATACTAAAAATATTAGTAAATATACCAAAATATCTTGCTGAAATAATAGCGAACCTAGCACCGGAATATTCGCTAAACCAGGAATGATAATTGCGGGAATTCCTGGTAATTGCTGTGTACTGCTACCGCTAAATACTAACCTGCCTAAAAATGATGTTAACCCAGCAGCGACGAGATTAATTGCTAGCCCAGAGACTAGTTGGTCAATGCGCAAAGTTATACATAAAATAGCATGGAGTAATCCTATTAATGCGCCAGCTAATAAGGTGGCTAGGATACCAAGCCAAGGGTTACTAGTGTAGAAAGTTGCAGCAGCGCTGGTAAAAGCACCTGTGAGTAACATTCCTTCTAAGGCGATGTTTAACACTCCTGAGCGTTCGGAGTATAATCCGCCTAGAGCAGCGAATCCTAAAGGGATGGTGAGGCGTAAGGTGGCTATGAGGTAATCAGAGAAGAAGTTGAGATTGTTCATGTCTGTTTTTAAAGACTCTGTTTAGTCTGCATTTTGTTTCATTTATTTAACCGCAGAGGCGCAGCGAAAAGTCTGAGCGGAGGTTTCCTCCGATCAGAACTTTTCAAGACAGAGAACACAGAGATAAGAGATTAAAGATTCTTCAATTTTGAATTTTGAATTGTTATCTTTCGTTCCACCGCTAGACTGATAGCTATAAACAATACTGTTAATCCTTGAATCGCATAAACTACTGTGACTGGCACGCCAGCACTACGCTGCATGACGTTTGCACCACTGCGCAGGGCGGCAAAAAATAAGGATGTGAGGATGACACCAAAGATGCTACCACGACTTAAAAAGGCGATCGCAATGGCGTCAAATCCATAACCTGGGGAAACTTGTTCAAATAAGCGGAATTTTAACCCCATTACTTCACAACTTCCAGCTAATCCTGCTAATCCTCCGGCTAATGCCATTACTAGCATAATTGTTCGTTCTACCGATATGTGAGCATAACGGGCGGCAATTGGGTTTTGTCCGATGGCGGTGATTTGGTAACCTAAAGGCGATCGCTCTAATAATACCCACAATATCCCGGCGGTAAGTAATGCTAATAAAATTCCGGCATGAGCTAGGCTTTGTGGTAATATAATCGCTAGGCGGGCGGTGTTGGCAATTAACGGCGAATAAGGGCTAGGCGCACCTAGAGCCATTAAAGGATTTTGCACGAGATAGCTAACTAAATTCACTGCAATATAGTTGAGTAATAAGGTGGTAATTACTTCGTTTACTCCCCTTATGGCTTTAAGATAACCGGGAATCCAACCCCAAACTGCACCAAACAGAAATCCGGCAAACAGTGCTAAGGGAATATGAATAAACGCAGGTAATGCGGTTACATATAAGCCAATTAAAGTACTGCCTAATGCACCTAAATAAATTTGTCCTTCGCCACCAATATTAAATTGTCCCGCTCGCAGTGCTACTAATACTCCTAAGCTGGTGAATAATAGCGGTGTCATTTTTGTGAGGGTGTTACCAAATCCAAAATAGGTAGATAGGGATTCTTGAAATAAAGCTGTGTAGGCGGTGAGGGGATTCGCTCCAGCCATGAGGATGAGGATAGCACCGACGATTAAAGCAGATACTATGGCAATTAGCGGTGATAGGATTGGTAGCAGGAATTTCATGCCATTAGTTGCGATCGTGATTAGTGGCGATCAAATTTGTCGTTGTGCAGATTAAATACAATAAATTTTCCTAAATTCATCTAACCAAAGTTTAAAAACATCGCATTTCCTTTGTCAGCAGCATCTTGATAATATTTCACAAGAGGATTGTATGTATAATCAAACAAATGATTATAATCATCTTCTTTTAAACCTCTATATTTTAACCTTTGTCCGAGCTGCTCAAGAGAAAAATTTGATAAAGCGTTAGCTATTGTTCTTACTTCATCGGCAGTTAAATACATCAGAGGATAATCACAGCCATAATAACTAATTCCATTACCTCCCAGCACAGCATTAATTAAAGGTAGATTATCTTCTTTGTTTGTACTAACAACTATTTCAGATAAATTAACTGTTTCATCATATACATGATATCCTGTAAGTAAAAAAAATATTGGTCGCCAGGTTTTATCTAAATCAAGATATATACCTTTGCCTTCAGCTATAATTAAAGGAATATCTTCTTTTATTTCGTTAAATTGTTCTAAATTTTTTGCTGATAATTTATCTAATGTCTCATTTACATAATTAGTTGCCTCATTAAACCAATCAACATCATCAGGATCATCTGGATCTATGATAAAATTTTGCCAAAATGGTGAGTCCTCTAAGTATTTTGCATTTAAAAACAATCCAGCAAAATCAGGATATTTCTTGAATTTCTCCAAAAGATAGGGATTTACTTGTTTAAGTTGCAATGTGATTCCCATTTTATAGCTAAATTATTATTAAGTTAACTGAGATATATCAACATAGCACAGTCTTTGTTGGCTGCATCTTGTTAATACTCCATAATTTCTCCTTTGATATCTATTAATCCTTCTAATACTTCATAGTCTCACCAGACGGTAGATATATAAATATCAGGATTGAGCATAATAGCTTGATTCAATCTTTCCTTCAAGCCGGCTGCTGTAATCTTGGATAACGCTTCTGCAAATTGCTTTTTATTTTGGCAATTGATTTACTGTACGAAAGTATATTCGATCGCAATTGGTAGTGATAAGATTGTTAACAGGTGTTAAAGGCGATCACTTATAATTTTTGGTTTGGGAGGTAAGATTTACTATGCAGTTCATTAATTCTTTAAAGCTAGATCAAATTGAACAATCAATCAGAAATTTATCACGTGAAGAACAGTTGTGGTTAGTTGAACGAATTATCCACAATATGAGAGTCAGTGCATTAAAAGATACTTCAAATATTACAGCACATAGTCTTGAACAACAACTAGCAAACATGGCAAACGATCCAGTAGTTCAAGCAGAATTAATAGCTATTAATCAAGAATTTGCTAATACTGAATTTGATGGTTTGAATGAATAATGAATATCCAGCGTGGGGAAATATACTTTGTTAACTTAAATCCAGTTCAAGGTAGAGAACAAGCAGGATAACGTCCAGTTTTAGTACTTTCTATTGATGCAATTAATCGTCTTCCCTTAGTTATTACTGTAGTCGTTGGTACTAAAGGAGCAAATATTCTTCGTGATTATCCAACGATGGTAAGAGTTCCTCCATCCGAGAGTGGTTTAACTTTAGAAACTGTATTTTTGTGTTTTCAAATTCGTTCTCTCGATCCAAAACGATTTCCAGAAAATCCTGCGGGTAAGTTGTCTGAACAGATGATGCTATTAGTTGAAGCAACTACTCGCTACTGTTTAGGCTTATGAAATATTATTTTTAGGTTTAAATTTTGTTTTGACTGTAATGTTGATTTTGAATCGCTGCAATTTTATCAGCAGTTAAAGTCACCACTTTACCATCCTTCATAACACTAATTGATTGTCCAAGCTGGCGATGTCTTTCAATCGCAGCTGCAATTGCTGCTTTGACTCCAACATCAATTGTGTTATGTAGCTTTTGCATCTCTTCTTCAGTCATTATAGAATTTTTCCCCGCATCACCTTCCTTCCCCAGCCATCAATAAACCAATCTCTGCTACTGTCGCTGTTGCTGCATCTAAAATAGCGACAAACTCACCTCTATAGATTACGGCAAGGCGATCGCTCATTGCCATGACTTCTTCTAATTCGGTGGAAATATACAAAATCGCGGCACCGCGATCGCGTTCTGCTAAAATTCGACTATGCACGGCTGCTGTTGCACCAACATCTAAGCCGCGTGTGGGTTGCATGGCGATAATTAACCCAGGTTCTCGTGCTAATTCTCGCGCTAATACTACTTTTTGCTGATTTCCTCCCGATAGCTGACTAACTTTGATATCTTTATCTGTAGCGCGGATATCAAATTCTTGCATTGCAGCTTGGGCATGATGCGCGATCGCTTTTTGTTGTAACAGAAACCGACGACAAAAGGGCAAATATTTAAAAGATTTTAAAATTAAGTTTTGGGCAATGCTAAATTGCATAATTAATCCCATTGTTTGTCTATCTTCGGGGATGTAACCAACTATGCAAGGTTGATTTGTAAACTTTATGTTACCTTGCTTTACTTTTCGTAACCCTGCTAAGGCATCAGCTAATTCTCTTTGTCCATTTCCATCAACACCAGCAACGCCCAAAATTTCGCCTTTGTGCAGTTCAAAAGAAACGTTATTTATAGTTGTAATTCCTCGATAATCTGCAACTTGTAAGTTTTGGACTGCGAGGATAACTTCTCCTGAAGATATGGGCGGTTTATTTAATTGTAAATTAACTTCTTTCCCTACCATTAATGCTGCTAATTTTTGGGGTGTGGTAGATTTAGTTGCTGTTGTCGCTATTACTTTTCCCTGACGCAAAACTGTGACTGTATCGCAGAGGTTCATTACCTCGTCTAATTTGTGGCTGATAAAAATAATGGTATTACCTGCATCTGCGAGTTGACGCAAAATAGCAATTAATGATTTTACTTCTGGTGGTGTTAATACTGCTGTTGGTTCATCGAGAATTAATAACTTAGCTTGGCGGTAAAGTACTTTGAGAATTTCTACTCGTTGTTGTATTCCTACGGGTAAATTCTCTACCTTTGCTGTTGGATCAATTTCTAATCCGTAAGCTTGGGATAATGCAGCAATTTCTTGGTGTTTTTGGTGCAAATTTAACCGCCAACTTGGTTTTGTACCTAAGATAATATTTTCTGTGACAGTTAACTGCGGTACCAGCATGAAATGTTGATGAATCGTACCAATACCTAATTTAATTGCTTGATGAGGCGAAGTAATTTTAATAGCTTGTTCTGCAAGATAAATTTGTCCTGCATCTGGTTGGTAAAGTCCGCTAATGATATTCATTAAGGTACTCTTACCTGCACCATTTTCGCCTAGAATGGCATGAATACTACCAGATTTAACATTGAGGCTAATAGCGTCATTAGCAATAAAGGAACCAAAGCATTTAGTAATATTTTCTAAGCGTAAATAGTTCATGTAAATAAAAATTATCCAGATACTGTAGGGTGTGTTGTCGCGTAGCGCAACGCACCAACACAACATTAGTGAGTAAATTTATTCTGCGACTTTTTTGACGCAGCGTGTATCTTTACCAGCTTCCTGACAATCTGTAAAAATAATTCTCTTCTCAAGAATATCGTCTTTAACATTTAATACTTGTTCCTGTACTGCTTCGGGTACAGTCTGACCAAATTTACCTAAAAATAGAATATCTGCTCTTTCTAAACCAATTGTATATATTTGCCCTTTGAGTTGTTTTTTCTGAGCTAAATCTGCCAAATAAGCTATAGCTAAATTTAAGCGTTTGACTGCACTGGTTAACACGGCTTTTGGTGCTATATCTAATTGATCGTTGGTATTGCCAAAAGCATATACTCCCTTTTCACTAGCGGTTTGTAAGACAACAGCCGATGCGTTATCTAACCATTGATAGATGACATCAGCGCCGGAAGAAATAATTGCTAAAGTCGCTTCTTTAGCTTTGGCAACATCATTCCAATCACCTGTGAAAGTAGAGGTAACTTGAATATTTGGTTTCACAGATTTTGCGCCTAATTCAAATCCTCTCAATTCTCCTTCGGTGGCGGGAAATTTTTCTCCTGCAATATAAGCTAGTTTATTAGATTTAGTCATGGAAGCGCCGATAATTCCACATAAATAACTGGCTTGTAAATGATCTATTCTTAATGAGGCGATATTTTCAGCTTTAAGATTACCATTTACCCCCACAAAAAAAGTTTGAGGAAATTGTGGCGCGATTTGTTCAATTGCGGCATCAAATTGTCCGCCATGGGCAAAGATAAGATTGTAGCCTTTACGCGCAAAATCTGTGAGAACTTCAGTTTGATCCGCTTGCGCTACCTTTTCTACATAGGCGATTTCTGCATTTAGCTTTTGCTTGGCGAGGGTGACGCCTTCATAGCCAGATTGATTCCAAGCTTTATCGGTGATAATTCCAGGAAGTGCGATCGCTATTTTAAACCCTGAAGTACCACCCCCTGCTGTGGTTGTGGTTTTTGCTGTTGGTGTGGTTTGGTTACTACTACAAGCTTTTAGCATTAAGCTAGTACCTAACGCTGCGGAACCAAACCAGATAAATTGACGCCGATTTACGTTTTTTGTCATAATTCGCCTTTTGCTAGATACCGATTGTACTTATTTGAACACTCTTCTCAACACTCTAAAGTCGCGAGTGCGATTTTGGAAGCATTTTCGCAAATTTTCTCACTGGAGAGTGAAGACAGAATTAGATTCGCCAATAAAACTAAAGAAATATCACTAAATTGAGAATGAGGCGAATCTTATGTACAAAAATAAGGAACTTTGGCGCGTCATCCTGGCGGTATCAATAATTATTGTGGGTGTGACGCATTTTGTTTTCCCTCAACCTTTCGTCAAAATTATGCCGCCACAACTGCCATATCCGTTAGGATTAGTTTATCTCAGTGGCTTTTATGAAATTTTAGGCGGTATCGGCTTATTAGTTCCCCCTGTGAGTCAAGCTGCTGCTTGGGGATTAATTTTGCTATTTATTGCGGTTTTTCCGGCGAATATCAATATGGCAGTCAATCATATTAAGATTGAAACCATACCTTATTCAGATTCACCTTGGGTACAAGCAATTCGCCTTCCCTTCCAAGCAGTGTTTATTGCTTGGGCTTGGTGGTATACTCAACCTTCAGATAAAGAAAAGCAAGCGTCGATAATTCCTAAATCCTTAATTCCTCAAGAATTAGATTGGTAATTTAATAAATATTATGAGTACATCACAAACAATACAACAATTACAGGCGAAATTAATTACACCGGAAAACTTTCAACCTTTCGGACAGGTGATTTTTCCTAGTGATGATGGTAAAGCTTTTGATGCGGAAGATGCGCAATTAAATTTGCAAAATGGTACGCCGCGATTTTATATTATGCGCTTGCATCGTAACGGACGCAAATTTCATAAAATTACCCGCCACGTGCAATGTACTCAATGTTTAGGTTCTTTAGCAGGGAAAGATTGGTTAATGGGGGTTTGCCCGCCGCATAATGAATTAGATGTACCAGTTTTAGCAGAAATCGCCGCTTTCCGCATTCCTGGAAATTGTTTTATTAAATTAAATGTCGGTACTTGGCACGCTGGCCCTTATTTTGACCATGAGTTTGTTGATTTTTATAATTTAGAATTGAGCGATACCAATGTTGTAGATCATTTTACTCATGATTTTTTTCAGAGTCATCAATTAAAGTTTGAGATGGTTTAGTTAATAGATGTGCGCTATGCACCATAGATAGATGTGTTTTTTCTCTTTGATGCATAAGGTTGCGATCGCAAATTCGGTAAATTTTGATGTACTTACACTGATTTATAGTACAAGTGAACTATAATAAATGCGACGTTGTCTATAGCCTGCCTTGAGCAGTTTAAAACTATGACTAATGTATTTCAACAGCATGGTGCTTTTAGTTGGTGTGAGTTAATGACAACTAACACCACCGCAGCAAAAGAATTTTACAGCCGACTCTTTGGTTGGACAATGGAAGATAAACCAATCCCAGAAGGAGTTTACACGGTTCTCTCAGCAGCGCGTCAACAAGTGGGTGGATTGATGAAAATGCCAGATGAGATGTCTGCAATCCCGCCACACTGGGGTGTATATGTTACAGTTCAAAATGTTGATACTACTGCCAAGCAAGTAGAAGAATTGGGAGGAAAAGTTTGCCTTGCACCGATGGATATCCCTGATGTTGGCAGATTTGCAATGATTCAAGACCCGCAAGGTGCTACATTGTCAATTATTAGCTATGGCTTGATGGCGTAAATAATTATACAAAATTGATTTACTAGCCATCAAGATGCGATCGCATTACTGACTATTAGATTAATATAACGGGGTGATGCGATCGCATTGCAATCGCGGATCTACTGGTTCGCTTTCTCATGCTAAAATGCCGAAAACGCATTCATGGATGCGGCGTAGGATATTTTTTAGATATTCGGTGCGTTGCGCTGCGCGACAACACACCCTACATTTATTTAATTACGAGATTAATTCAGCGATAAATTGGCTGTATTCATCTTTCATTTTTAAATCTAAATCGCGTTTAAGGCGTCTTCTTGTTGCTGGAACAATTTCACTTTTAAGCGGGTTAAATCCTTGCTTTTCGTAAGTTTCCCAATATAGCCCAATACCGCGTTTATGCCAATTAGGAATTTGATTAAAATTAATTCCATGTTGAAATAACAATTCGTTTTTCTCAGCTACAGATAATCCTTTCATCATGCTGGTTGCTTGGGTGGCGTTTTTTCCTTCTTTACGCAAACACCAATAGCAATGAGAATTTAAAGCGTTTCTGTGCGCGTCTTCACTCCGCCAGCGAAAATAATTGACTACTTCTGTGGAATTGGGAAGCTGAGAAATGCGACAATCAAAGCAGCCTAAAGAACCTAACATTAAAGAAAATTTGGCGCTAGCTTCACTGGCTAAAACTGAGTTGAGTTTTCTTAATTTTCGCCCAAAGGTATTTTCGTTGTAAGCAAACAACAAAGATATTTCATCACTTTGGGTATAACCATAAGTGATATCAATCCCGCAATTCATCAAATGTTCAACAGTTTCTAACATTAAATCGCGAAAGCGGATATCAAAAGGCGCTTCAAATTGATGAACTTCTTTTGTGAGTCGCGTAAAACCTCTACCATCTAATCTAGCTACAATATAAATTCCTGGCAACACACAATGATCGTGTGCTGTTTCAAATATCCGCATTCTACTATCAAGTTCATCAAATTTCATGCTGCCATTCCTCTATAATAAATGAATAATTTAATTCGGATTTGACTGTGTAAATTGCATCAAATCCTTCTGCCCATGTAGGTAAAACTAACTTTTTATAAGTTGCTAATAATCCGATTAAGGGAACAATTTGCTTAGGTAGCCTTTGATTATTTCGCTGTTGACAATCTTCTAATGCAGCCTGAAAGTAGTAACCGACAATTTTAAAACCTTGGGATTTGGCTGGAGTAATATAACGCTGTCTCTCTTCAATAGTAGGATTAGTATTATCTACCACGAAAGGTTGTTTACCAGTTAAACAAGCTTGCAGAAAAATTTGCTCTCGATGGCGGGTTTTGAGCATATCTAGGTTAATGCGAATGTGAGTGTTAAAGAAGTTTTTTTGATAAAAAGTAGATTTACCTACGCCTTGAATACCGATAAAAATTATTGCTTCCATTGATTATTATTTACAGCATCTTCCTGTAAATAGACCATGCTGTAGGGGCACGGCACTAGTAAAATTATTGTATGTACCAAAAGATTGTCGGTGTTCCCTACGACAGATGTGGTTTAAATAGGTGAAAATTGCTGTAATTTCACGCAGAGGCGCAGAGAGGAAGATATTGTTGATTTTGATTTGCTATTGGCTGTCTTTAGGTATGGGAGTTTGCGCTAGTTGTGGTTTATTTTTATAACGATGGGTTAAAGCGGTGTTAAATAGTTGAGCGATCGCTAAACTTAAAAATGAAGAAGCTATATATTGTTTTAGCCTAGCACCCTTTCCCCGCACTAACTTCACCGGATAGTACAGCGTTCTGGGTGCTAATGGAGTAAAAAATTTAACTCCGTTGCTGGGGAATGTGTGGTGGCGATCATTAGTAGCATGCACTTATGTATAATTCTAAACAAGGGGCATAAGTTATTAATACTGTTTCCGACTCAGCGATTACGGAAAAAATAGTCTTTTTGTAGCAGAATGTAAAGTTAGTAATTGTATTATTTTTTTGCAATATGTGACAAAAGTATGTATTTACTAGGAAATAGGCATTACATAACATATTGAGTATATAAATGTGTTACATCAAAAAGCAAAGAAAAATCTCTATAATCATCATATATTCATCTAACAATGGGAAAGTTTATACTATTTTTAAAGCTAATTTGCTATAACTATACTGGTTACATTGTTTTTAATAAAACTGCGCCAACTTCCCTTAATCTCTATTCTTGGCGCACTTGGTGAAGCAGTCCGATCTTGGGGGTTTCCCCCATGAGGAACTGCTGAACCCGAAGGGCGTTTTTGGCGGTTCAGTTTGATTTATTTATTGAGAACGTAACAATGAAATTTTCCATCTTATTCTTTTTAGTTATCATCAGTGCGATCGCCAGCACAAAAACAGCCTCTGCTCAACAACAAAATCTTTTTCTCACACCAGTAGAAAACCATCAAATTGGTGTCACAGAATCACCAATCCCAGACACCAATCAAGCAGCTAATTTAGCAACAGAAGCAGCCACCATTGATAGTAAGTGGCAAAACGTTATTATTCAACCCACTAATAGTTTGCTACCAACTAACAATAGAATTTCCATCATCCAACAACAAGGATGTCAAAAAATGAATCCCTTAGAGTTCCTAGAAAATCCTGGGGCTGCATTTGAAAAATGTCAGGAACTAAACAATAATCAAACTCCTCCCCCCAGAAGCAGCGAACCAATTGAATATTTAAAAGTACCAAAATTAGATTCTGGAATTAGCGTCACCGTCACGCAATTTTAATATAGGATGAGTATTTGACTTTATAATTATCAGTAGGTTGGAAAATTACCAGCCTACAATTAATCTTAATTTTGATTGACAAATGACCAATGACAAATGACAAATGACAAATGACAAAAACTAAATAGGAGCCTGATACAAATGGTTAAAGTTGTCACAATCAACATTTTATTTGAAATGGATTTATGGGAGAGACGACGACAACTATTAGTAGAAGGATTGAAAGCAGTTGAGGCAGATTTAATAGGATTACAAGAAGTTAATTTACAAGCAAATACAGCAGCTTGGCTAGCAGAACAGCTAGAAATGCCTTATGTATATTTAGTATCTTATCAAGAGCGAGTGGCTAAGATTGGCATTGAGTACGGAATTGCCATTCTCAGCCGCTATCCTTTTATACAGCAAGCGCAACTTGATTTACAAAGTCAAGGTAGACTGGCGCAATATGTAGAGGTAAAAATAGGCGATCGCTCTATAATATTTTGCAACGGACATTATTATTGGCAACCTGGTTCTACACCAGAACGGATGAAGCAGATACAGCTATTAGTCGATTGGCTGGGTAAGCTACCACCAGAAATCCCCATTATCACCGTCGGAGATTTTAACGCCACTCCCGACACCCCCGAAATTGCATTTATCTGCGAAAAATTTACCTCAGCTTACGCTAGTTATCATGGCGAAGAACCAGAATATACTTGTCCTACACCTTTGGTGAAACCCAACCGCAGCTTGTCGCGTAAAATTGCACTGAGGTTACTGAATTTGTATGTCAATCGCACCTGGAAACCTTGGCGCGGTACTCTGGATTACATATTTATTACCAATAATTTGACTGTGCGCGACTGTCAATTGATTCTCACTGAACCTGCGTCGGAGAATCCTAATATTTATCCCTCAGATCATTTTGGCATTGCGGCTGATTTAGGTTAATGTTTCATTTTCCATCCCCGTGAGGGGTAATGTGTTGAAAACCATCCATATAACAATACCGTTCAGTTAGCACCAAAAACCCTAACATGCGTAGTAGCGTGACAAGGTTAAAAAGTTGGGTTCAAACAATCTAGAAAATCTACCAATAATAAATATAGTCTCTGATTATTCAACCCAACAAATTAAGCTTGCCGCGCTACTAGTGGTCTGTCCCATTAATTTTGCTGGGTTGCACTAGCTCATGATTAAATAGTAATCTAGGTGCAAACGTACCCACAAACTCACAGGCGATCGCTTGCAAGGAAAAAGG
>NZ_JACJQG010000084.1 GCF_014696435.1 Calothrix anomala FACHB-343
GCGTGGTTATAAACACGCCGATGGGTTTCTAACCATTCTTCAAATATGGCTACTTGGGACTGCGTTGGCTTTAATTTAAACTCGTAAGTCAGGTTAAACATTTAATCGCCTCCTAACTTATTCTAGCATATCTACCAATCGCATTACCGATTAGTAGAATAAAGTCGCCCTAGAAGGGCGAGGCTCTAACCCCATAAGTTTCGGTAGAGCGATCGCATTTTTCTAATGCTGCGTATGTGCTTGATTGGCGATCGCTTTTCCATTGATTTGCTTATAGATATTAGAAATCAGCTTATCAAGATTTTGGTTTTACAGTAGATTAAGCGTCAATAAAGTTATCTCATCAACAGCGACGATGCTAATCTTTGGGTATAACTTCCTCAAGCTGGAAGCTACAGCCAGGTTGAATGCTGCTAAATTTATCCATTGTGGAGGTTGCTGATTAATTTTCTGTAAATTAAATTACATTTAGCTGTTTATTTATCTGTAATCGGCATTAACCAGTTAAAAAAACCTTAAATTTTGACTTAAATAATCCAGTTAATGATATTTGTCTATGAAATCAGAACTACCATTGATAACGAGCGATCGCCTGTTATTAAGAATCGGTATCCAAGAGGATATTCCCCAAATTCTCAAATTTTTTACTGAAAACAAAGATTATCTGACGCCATTTTATCCCCTATGGGCTGAAGGTTTTTTTACAGCCAAATATTGGCAATATCAAGTTGAAGGCAATTTACTAGAATTTATCAACGATAATTCCTTAAAATTATTTATTTATCCCAAAAAAAGCTTAACTGAAATCATCGGTACTATTAATTTCTCTAATTTCGTCCGTGGTGCTGCTCATTTCTGCTATGTTGGCTATAGTCTGGCGGAAACTGAACAAGGTAAAGGCTATATGACAGAAGCACTCAAAGCCGCGACTGATTATGTATTTACCGAATTAAATATGCATAGAATTATGGCAAATTATATGCCACACAATCAACGTAGCGGTAATGTTCTTAAAAGACTGGGCTTTGTTGTGGAAGGATATGCTAGGGACTATTTATTAATTAATGGAGAATGGCAAGATCATATTCTCACCAGTCTCACCAATCCTCAGTGGACAAAACCCAACTCTTAGCTAAAAATATTGTTAACGGTTGATGGTTGACTGTTGACTGTTAACTGTAATCAAAAATTTCATGGCAAATCCATACAGAATACACAACAACTCCATAATTAACTGTAATAGTAACTATTGTTCATACCAAGTTGCTTCAGCAACACCAGGTGATGGGGAAAAGGATAATCAAATATCCAATTCCCCGCTTTTTTTCGTGAATTATAGCCGTAGCCAGATAGATTAGGACATCAAGCTAAGATAAAATCCTGACAATAAAAGCCTTTCGAGTCAGTCAACAGTCAACAGTCAACAGTCAACAGCTATAACTCCACAACTCGCAAAACTTGTAGTATTAAGAGAAGAATTCATCAAGCTTTACTTGTAATGACTCTGGCTGAAACTTCCAACCAAACAAATTCTCGCAATCCGTTTGTTAACCTGAAATATGAACCAGCCTTAGAATCTTTAGGCAATGACTACTACGACGAAGTAGCAGCAGCAGAATTTCCGCAACATATCCTGCGCTGGCGCAACGATGCATTACTACCTCGTTTAGGATTAGATCCTCAAACAGTCACCGATGAAGATTTTATCACCGCCTTTGGCAAATTTGCAGAGCGTCAACCATTGTTAGCTCTACGTTATCATGGCTACCAATTTGGCGAATATAATTCTGGCTTAGGTGATGGTAGAGGCTTTTTGTACGGACAAGTGCGGGGGATTGATGGGGAATTATACGATTTTGGTACTAAAGGTTCGGGGAGAACTCCCTATTCCCGTGGTGGTGATGGGATGCTTACACTTAAAGGTGGTGTGCGCGAAGTTTTAGCGGCGGAAGCTTTGCATTACCTTGGTGTGCGCACCTCCCGTTGTTTAACTATGATTGAAACAGGTTTATCTTTATGGCGCGGTGATGAACCTTCACCAACTCGCTCATCTGTGATGGTAAGAATGAGCAGTTCTCATATTCGCTTTGGGACTTTTGAACGATTATATTATTTACGCCGTCCCGATTTAAGCCAAAAGTTATTAAACCATGTAATTGAGCAATATTATGCACACTTAATTACAGAGGTAGATAAATATGCGTTATTTTATGCAGAATTAGTTAAAAGAGTCGCAGAACTTGTAGCGCAATGGATGGTAGCAGGATTTTGTCATGGAGTTTTAAATACTGACAATATGTCAATTACTGGGGAAAGTTTTGATTACGGCCCCTATGCGTTTATTCCTACCTACGATCCTTATTTTACTGCTGCATATTTTGATTATTATCGCCGCTATTGTTACAGCCATCAACCAGGAATTTGTAAGTTAAATTTAGAAATGCTCCAGGAACCTTTAAAAGAAATCATTGATAAAGGTGTGATGGAGCAAGGATTAGCTAAATTTGATGAATATTATCGCGCAGAATATCGTGCTTTAATGTTGAAGAGATTAGGCTTTGAAAATTTACAAACACCGGAACTTGATGAACTATTTCCCCTAACAATTGAATTCTTACAAGATAGTCGAGTCCCTTATCATCAATTCTTCGCAGAAATGGCGCGGACTTTTGCTGCAAATTGGCGTGATGATCCGGCATTTGTTTTACATGATAGCGATATTGTTCCCGCTACGGGAGCGTCAGCTATGTTTGATAATTGGTGTATTTTGTACCATAAAGCGTTAAATAATTTTGATATCGATAAAATTGATGTCATTGCTCAAAATCTGCGTCGATATAATCCCAAAACAGCTTTATTAAGACCTGTGATTGAATCAATTTGGGAACCAATTATCCAAGATGATAATTGGCAACCATTTTATCAATTAATTGAGAAGATTAAATCTGGGGATTAGGGCATTGGGCATTGGGCATTGGGCATTGGGCATTGGGCATTGGGCAGAGACGCGATGAATCGCGTCTGTACAATTGTCCTCCTTGTCTCTCTTATCAGTAAATTTTTCCCAAAGTGCGATCGCTATTTATCTCAATTACCAAATCAACATGGGGTGACTCGATTAGGGGTTTGAGGAATAATTCCGGGTGTAGCGATCGCCAAAAGTAATTGACAAATTCTTCTATTTGTGTATCAGTCATCCCAGATTTACCAGCAGCTATCATTTGCTGTTCGGCTTGTTTGCGCCATGTTAAAGAAGAATGGTAATCCCTGGGATATAACACTATTAAACTATCTAAGCGTTCCCACAGGGGTAGATAGTTCTCTAGTTGACGATTCATATCGCGGGCAAATTCCCGATCCTCTGCTGTGATAATTGGTGGTGGTGGATTAT
This sequence comes from Calothrix anomala FACHB-343, assembly GCF_014696435.1. Classification (GTDB taxonomy): domain Bacteria; phylum Cyanobacteriota; class Cyanobacteriia; order Cyanobacteriales; family Nostocaceae; genus Aulosira; species Aulosira anomala_A. The sequence continues at coordinate 3,392 of NZ_JACJQG010000084.1, forward strand.
CAAAAGCTTGGGGATCGATTGGTTGCACTCCCACAAACCAGCCTTCAAAAAGCAAAATATCTACATCTGTGACAATTTCTGGGGTAGTGCGATCGCCTGCGCCGTTGTAAGCTGATTTATCAAAGCGGGGAATAGTTACCGGACTTTGGGATTGATGAATTCCATCGAGTAAATTTAAGCCTAAATCAATGTCGTGGGTTCCTGGGGGGCCTCGCCAAATTAACCGGGAATCTTGTTGAATTAAAAGTAAGCGATCGCTATAGGTTTTGTATAAGTCATCCAATGATAAATTCAGGGTACGGTATCCCATCTGCTGCAAAATCAACGTCAGCCCTTGACACATGGTAGTTTTACCCGTTCCCTGTACGCCTAAAATTCCTTGGATGAGGGGATGTGCTAATTTTTGGCGCTGTAATCTGATGTTGATTGCTAAAGGTAGCCACAATTCCCACAGTACAGGTAACATCTGTTGGGGCTGCTTTTGCAGGGTATTTAGACAAAATTCCCGAAAAGCTGGCAGGATGGATTCGAGTAATTGCGATCGCGTTTCGATGACTTCATCCACGTTTTCTGGGTTGATATCCCAAGCAGGCGATCGTAAATTATCAGCTAAAGCCGCTTCCTTAGCCTTTTCTCGCCAACTTTCCGAAGCTTTCCCCGTAGTCAGAATTTCATCTAGCCATAAATCCATGTTTTCTCCTCCCCATAACACAATACGGTTCAGTTAAGGATAAATGTAGGTTGGGGAGCCAGTGCGTTGCGGGGGTTCCCCCCGTTGTAGCAACTGGCGTTTGAACGAAGTGAAACCCAACAAAGCGCCGAAAATGTTGGGTTTCGTCCCTCAACCCAACCTACACCAAATCAGTTTTTTGAGGCTAACTGAACCGTATTGCCCCATAACAACTGACACCAAACTGCAATCAAAAACGTAACATTGAAACCCTCACCAGGGCGGGGAAACCCCGCCCCTACAAATAACGCCAATGCCCAATGCCCAATGCCCCATGCCCCATGCCCCATGCCCAATTACGATCCCAGCTTAAATGCTTCAATAAACAGGCTGTAGATAAAACCAATTTTGAGAATATTTAGCGCTTCCACCCAGAGCGATCGCTGGGAGAAAAAATTCCGGTTGTAAAATATTCTGCTGGTAATTTCCGTCAAAAAGACTAAAAATGCAGCTACCACAATATCTAATTCGGCTTTTTGTCCCGCAGTGGTGGAAATTGCTGTACCCAGAAAGGTACCAAAGAAAAAACTGATTACCAGTAGAGACAATCGCCGCCAAGGGTTGAGGAACCATTGACTCAAGCGGCTAGCAATGGTATCCAGCAAGTTATTCAGTCTGGTGTTTTGCATGATGAGGACTGGAATCAAAAGTCACGAAATCTTCAAATATTCCTCTTCTTGAGGATATCGGTTATAGCTTAAGCTTATTTTAGGGAAGTACAAAAAATAAATTATTCCACTGATTAAGTTGTTAACGGTTAGCAGTCAACAGTCAACCGTCAACAGTCAACCGTCAACAATACCATTGGAATATTTGTTACTTAGAATTCCCTAAGTAGTAGTTTAATTATCTATTGGTTGTTCAGTGGCGATCGCATTTTATACATTGTCTCATCTTTGTGAAACCAAGACGCTCAAAAAAATTTTCTGCTGTCAGGTGTCACCCCTCAACCAGAAGAGTTATCTTAAAAGATGAAGGGTGAGATATTAAGAAAAATGAAGTTCATGCCCCAGATTTATCTGAGGGTTTATCGCCATCATCTTAGTTGCGATCGCTACTTCTGAAATCAAAATTGCTCTTTGTGTTTTTACGAATAAATTTGCTAATTATGTATCATAATTATAGTTTGTATTTCCCAGGCATTCAAGAATAAAGCCTTGATTCATCAGGGTTACACCTGATTTTTCCCGCGAAACTCAAGGTAATTCTTTTTGCTAGTATGTTTCCTGAAAATGCTACTTATGATACATAGCATGACTTGGTTTCAGGAGACTCTATAGTAGGCAGTTTCAGTACTTGCCTCTTCAAGGAATAGGCTACTATTTGGTCAAGCCTAGACAAATACTTATTTCTAATAACTAATCAAAATGAAAACGTCAGTGTATCGTAACGCTGCTGTTCTAGCCTGTTCTGTAGGACTGTTAGGGTTACTGGTGGGGTGCTTTGGGATGAGTGTTTCTTTTGAGACTACAAATCCAGATTCAGCTACTTCACCGCCTAATGGAACTTCTGAGGTAGCCAGCAATGTATCTTCAGCCGTGGCTCATGAAACATTAACTTCTACTAATGTTTCCGATTCAGTAACAACCGCAAGTAACAAAGTAGAAGATAGCACTAGCCAAGTTACTACCCGCCTAGCATATCGTCAAGACTCAATTGGAACTGCTAAGGATCGGGGAACTTTGCGCCTGAGTAATCAAACAAATCAGCCTGTGCGCATAGCTTTATTAGCGCGAAAGTCCCAGGGTAATTCAGCGCCAAAAAACCAGCAAGAAATTCCCGCACATTGGGATTTTGCACCCCAAGAAGGAAGTGAAAAGGGGTTGTTACTATCTTTACCAAACGGTAATTTAAAGTTAGAAAAGGGAGATGTTGTAGTTGCTTTTGCGCAAGATGGTTCTCGTCGCTACTGGGGCCCTTACGTAGTAGGAGAAACATCTCTGCCTAAATGGGATTCCCAAAAGCAAGAATGGCTACTTATACTGAATCAGTAATTAAGCTAATGCGCGTCTAAATTGCATAACTACTAATAAGGGCTGTTAACTGTTGTAGGGGCGGGTTCACAGATATCCTCGTTAATCAACCAAGATCTAAATAAACCCGCCCCTACAGTCAACGGTCAACTGTCAACAGCCCTCATGATGGATTGTGCAACTTAAAAGCAGAATAGCTTACTAGCTTGTAATTCGATAAGCTCTTAGATCCCCGACTTCCCTTCAAGAAGTTGGGGATCTAAAGTTAGCAACAGCTACCAAGAACAAAATATCACCAGTCAGCGACTAAAGACTGTAGGCTATTAACCATTGACTGATTACTAATGAAGATGAAAGTGAGCTTTCCCCAAACTGTTGACCAGTGGTTCAAGAATATACTACAGCGTCCAACCCTTGCTGTGACTGTATCAGTTCTGTGGTTGATTGTAATTGGTTGGATTGCTTATGGCTGGAATTTAGGCAACATTGGCTTAGTGGATGAAACAGAACCACTGTTTGCTGAAGCTTCCCGACAAATGTTGATTACTGGGGATTGGATCACCCCTTATTTTAATCAAGAGACGCGCTTTGATAAGCCAGCATTAATTTACTGGTGTCAGGCGATCGCTTATGCAATCATGGGTGTAAATGAGTGGGGAGCGCGGATTCCATCAGTCATCGCCGCAATGGGTACGATTGGTTTAGCCTTTTACACAGTACATTGGTCATTAACTAAACAGGATGAATTAGAACAGGTTTCCCGTCCTGTACGCCGTTACTTAACAGCAGGACTAGCAGCAACTATCATGGCGCTTACCCCAGAAATGATCGCTTGGGGTAGAATTGGCGTTTCCGATATGCTGCTAACTGGATGTATAGCCTCAGCTTTGCTTTGCTTCTTTCTCGGTTATGCAGGGAATTCGCCATCGCCAGCAAATTATAAATTACCTAATAAATGGTATTTAGCTTGTTATGTCCTTGTAGCTGGCGGAATTTTAACTAAAGGGCCTGTGGGGATTGTCTTACCAGCGATTATTATTGGTGCTTTTGTTATCTACCAAGGAAAGCTAATACAAGTATGGCGAGAAATGAATGTATTGCTAGGGATAGGGATTATTTTACTGTTATCAGTTCCCTGGTATGCTCTGGTAATTTGGCGTAATGGCTGGAATTATATTAATTCTTTCTTTGGTTATCACAATATAGAACGCTTCACAGAAGTAGTTAACGGACACTCCGCACCTTGGTATTTTTACTTTCTGGTAGTGTTGCTAGGCTTTGCCCCATATTCAGTTTATCTGCCTGCTGCCATCGTGAGAGTGAAATTTTGGCAGCGATCGCGCTGGCTATCTCAAGAACGTTCTCAGCAATTAAGTTTATTTGCTTGTGTCTGGTTTCTCAGCGTTTTTGGCTTTTTTACTATCGCTGTTACCAAACTCCCTAGCTATGTGTTGCCATTAATGCCAGCAGCCGCGATTTTAGTCGCCCTATTATGGAGTGACTTTATCGGTGAAGGCGAGACAGAGAAGCGATCCCCAGCATCCAAATCATTTTTCTGGAGTGCTTGGGTAAATGTGGCATTTTTATCAGCACTAGCGATCGCATTGTGGCAAGTAACTAAATTAGTCGGTTACGATCCCGCCGCACCTAACTTATATAACCGCATTCAAGAATTAGGTTTACCAGTCTTGGGGGGCATTATTTGGCTGCTGACAGCAATTTTTATCGCCGCTTGTATTATTAATCGCAGTTGGCAAGGTATTATTAATGCCAATTTACTCGGATTTATCGCCTTTTTTATTGTAGTTTTGATGCCTGCTTTATTAGTCATGGATCAGCAGCGTCAGCTACCTTTACGAGAATTGTCTGTCATGGTTAGCCAAGTCAAACAACCCAATGAAGAAGTCATCATGTTGGGCTTTAAAAAACCGACGGTAGTGTTTTACAGCCATCAGCCAGTCAAGTACTTATCATCATCTGATGAAGTTGTAGACTATATTCACAAAGAAAATACCAAGCCAGCCAAAGCCACTTCTGTACTTTTGTTAGCTGAACAAGACAGATTTGTAGCAATGGATTTAGAACCAGATGAATATCAACATCTCAGCAGTAAAGGTGCTTATTATCTGACGCGAGTTGCTGTCAAGAAAATCAAAAATCAAAAGTTAGATATATCGTCAAATAGTCAGTAGTTAGTTGTCAGTTGTCAGTTGTCAGTTGTCATATTAATCAGCATTTGGTTATCTAATTTTCAATTTTTGTAGGGGCGGGGTTTCCCCGCCCTTATGCGGGTTTCTATAACAACAGTCAACAATAAACAATCAACCATCTCCTCATTTAAGTAAGTCGGCAATTTCACCAAACTATATTGCGCAATGTAAATATGCTTGAAACCCTTACCAATGACCAATGACTAATGACTAATGACAGACCTCGCCAGTTGTATTTAATCACACCGACCTACTTATGTTGATGACTAATAGCCAAAGCCTGATTAACTTCGTTTAATAAATCTTCCATTGAGATTGAGCGGGGTAAAATTTGCGCCGAAATTTCATTGACTATGCTTTCTAGAGTTTCTAAGCCAGTTTTTTTCTGTTTTTCTATTAATGAACGGGTGGTTCTAGTTGGCGCGATCGCTCCATTATCATGTAATCTTTGGTCAAGGATTAAAATTGGTGGCAAATTAAACGGTAAATCTGTTAATGCTTTTAATGCTTTGAGCAATTCTGGTGCAATTGGCGATTCTCCTAAACAAATCAGCAATACATCAACGCTTTGATGGCGAATTTGTTGTAAGATTTCTGTCCAACCATTACTAATTGCAGCTTTTAACCCAGCAGTTTGTAAATACTGAATTAACGCTTGAAACCACTCAGATCCCCGTTCTGTATTTTCGCCACTAATTGCTGAGGGTTTAGCACAGCGTTGTCTCCGCATCTGCTTGCGTCTTACCTGGGGTAAATCTTTGAGGGTAGTAGCATCTACCACTAAAATATTTGGCGGACAGCAAATACCAGAAGCAATTTGCAGCACTGATAATAAAGCTTCGGTTTTACTATTACTGCTACTATTGTCTTTCCCTAATGGTTGTAAGCAAGGAAACACAGATAACCCCGGTATTTGCGAAGCGGCTAAAGTAGTCCCGACATCGCAAGTCACCAGTGGTAGGGCTGCTAATCGCGGGTGCTGTGTCAATTGTTGCAGATACATTTGGGCTGTAGGGTTCTCTACATCCAACAAAACTACATCAAATTGCCAAACTCGCGCCAACAGTTCCGCCTGATCGAGATCGTCTACTTCGATTACTCGATGTTCTCTTAATAAAGCTTGATGATTAACTGTTTCCAATTCGGAATTAACTAATCTTAAAATTCTTAGTGGCGTTCTGCTGCTGCTAATTTCGTTACTCTCTAAACCGGATGCAGAAATTTTGGGTGTGGCACATATACTCTCTAATAATGGCGCTAATGCCTGAGACTGTACTGGTAAACTTAAAAAACCATCGGCTCGATTGGCAAATGCTTGCTCCTTTTCTGCCCCCGTTGCGGTGACAATTAAGGGGATATGGCGAGTTACTGCATCAGATTTGAGCAAAGTTAGCACATCCCAGCCAGACAATAACGGTAGCAAGGGATTTAAAAATACAGCTTTTGGCTGCAAGCGACGAGCTTTTTCTACTGCTTCTGTCCCCGATCGCGCTATAACTACGCGATAACCTAAAGCTTTGAGTTGGTCTGTTAAGTCTTCAATATAGCGGGCGACAGCTTCAACTATCAACACCAACCTTTGAGAAGAGACAGAATGTTGCTGTACGCTGGCGTTGAGACGCTGGGCTGTAGATGAGGAAAGTTCTCGGTTACTGATGTTATTTGTTGCTTCTTCCTCTGCCATATCTTCATCAAACTCGCTAAAGCCCGTTTTTGGAGGACTAGGCGGTAAAAGTAATGTAAATTGACTACCTTTACCTTCGCGAGATAAGAAGCTGACATCGCCACCGTGGAGTCTGGCTAGCGCCCTAGTTAAGACTAGTCCTAAACCGGTGCCTTCAAATTGGCGAGTGAGGGGATTTTCTAGTTGTTGAAATTTCTGGAAAATTAAATGCTGCTGATGTTCGGGAATGCCAATTCCTGTATCCCAAACTGTAAATGCAATCCACCCTTCCCAACGACTTACCCGCAAGCCAATTTTACCAGAGACTTCGGTAAACTTAAAGGCATTAGAAAGCAGGTGTACCAGCATTTGCCGCAGACGTAGTTCATCAGCTACCATCTGTTCTAAGCCTGATTCAATAGCAATGGTAAATCGGCGATCGCTAGGATTATCTACAGCAGATGGACTAGGGGATTTAGTTTTGGCGACTTGGGTGTGTAAAGCTGTGGCTTCCGAGAAAGCGCGATCGCATACTGCACGAATATTCACAGGCGCTAGGGTTAATTCCATTTGTCCTGTTTCCATCCTGGTTAAATCCAAGATGTCATTCACCACACTCATCAAGTGGCGTCCGCTTTGATGAATTAACCCGGCGTACCGGGCTTGGCGTTCGTTTAATTCTCCTAATTGGCGATCTACTAACAACCGCGATAACCCTAACACCGCCGTTAATGGCGTCTTCAGTTCATGGCTAATACAAGCTAAAAATTCATCTTTTAAGCGATTGAGTTGAATTAAATCCGCATTTTTCGCGGCTAATTCTTTATAAAGTTGTTGTTGTTCTGTGACATCAGTGGCTAACATTAGCCACAAATCTTTATTTTTCTTAGCTGAGTTGGGGTTAGTCAGCATTTGGGACTCAGCATTCAAATTATTTAAATCAGGAATATCTAAGGGAATTTTGGCAAATTGCCAAACTCGCTCTTGTCCATTTTGCACTTCGACAATACAAGTACAAGTACCTATATTACTATCCCAAAAACACTGACTAGATGGACTATTGGTGGTTGGCGGTTCTGGGAGATTGTTACTCCCCAAACCACCGTTTACCCCTGTGGATGGGTGATTGTGGCTATTGTCGCCAACATAAAATTTCAGCGTTCCCGACGAGTCAGGGGCATTATATCCATTACCTGCAATTTGCGGCTGAACTTGTAAGGCTTGATAGGTGGCGTATTCTGCCTGTTTAGCCTGAATTGAGGCATATACCTGCTCTACCTGTAGCCTGACGGTTTCTGCATCTTTTAATTCGCCCAATTGCTCCCACCAAGCGGGATTTTGGGCGACTACCTCACCATTAGTCGTTTCTAACATTAAAGGCCAGGGCAACCGTTCGAGCAATTGCACCAATGGCTTATATAACGATCCGGAACGCGGATTGGCTATCTGTGCTTGTGATTGATTGGCGATCGCCACATCTACCACACTATTACTCTGTTCGGTATATTCTTCAAAACTAGTCAGTTGTTCTTGAATTAATAATCGCAACAACCGCGAGCTATCGAGCAAACCCAAAAATTTCCCTTCCGGGTCAATCAAGGCCCAATTTAAATTATGATGATTAATTTGACTGGGTTGATAGCGCAAAAATAAGCTAAATTGCTCTACACGTTCAGCTGCTGGTATAGTTGGGATTGGTTCAACTAAAGATGCATCAAAAATTAATAATGGCTGCTGTAAGTTAAGGCGATCGCCACCAACTGCTGCCAAAAATTTCTCGATTAACCGGGCAGAATGCAGCAACCCAATGGGAGATTGTTGCTGATTTACCACCACGACGCGATCGCACTGCTCTTGTTCAAAAATCTCTAGCACCATTGCCAGAGTGCTTGTTTCTACGCAGATAGGTACGCTTGTTATAAAGTCATAAAGCGGGTACTGTAGCATTGACATAAAGCTTCGGGGGTGATTCTTCCGGTGAAAGCCTCTGGAGAGAGCATCACCGTTGACTTTGATGGCGCTCGTGCCTGAAGCAATATCCTGTAAGAAGACTCTATATAAACAATTCTTGTGACAATTTCAATGCTATTCAAACCACGGGCTTGGCCCTCACTGACGTTTGGTTTCGTCTACAGATCTTCACAAAGGCTGTAATTACCTTTGCAGCATTGAACTTCTACCTGACATGCCGAACAATCTTTGAACTGGTGTTAAAAATCCTCCTCAACAGTAATAGCTAAAAACAATTATGGCTCTAAAAATTCGCTTTAGAACCTTGAGGAATTATAATGATTTAGAATGCGAATATCTTTTAAGTTCGTTTAAGTATCTTATCAAGGAGCGAAATAATAAAATCCATATTTAGATAGATATACATTCTGTAAGTCTTATGAAAGTCATTAACTAAGTACAGCGCCCTCCATTACCAACGCCTCAACAACTGCCTCAGTCTTCTGTCTCAATAGCTGTTTTAGTTTTGATGTGTTTATCGTTTGGGCTAGCACAATTCTCCTCTGGGAGCAGATGAATTTAGTTGACTACACAGCCACCTGAGTCTAGAACCATGTCTAGCGCCAAATTAGCTCGCTAAACTTGGTCACAGCGATCGAGGAGATGTATAAACCACAAATGTTATTCCCCATTTTATTTTTTATCGCAAATGTTAAAAAAAATTTATACAACCGATATGCCTTAGCCATTCCCCAACTCTTGACTAGGTGGAGCAAAAACTTGCTTTATGCAATGAGCGATCGCCAGTTTTTACCTCTACCATTGACAATAGTTGATGCTCAACATATCAATCATTATCTTATGAAGCGGGTGATTGTTAAATTACCAGAAATTCCCTCTCAAACAGATTGCTATGTATTTGCATCCTATCAGGAAAAACCCCAGGATATTTTTCAACAGATGGATGGAGACGACAGAGAAAATTTGTTGCAGCAAATTAAATCTGATTATCGGGAAATACTCATATACTACTTTACTACAGAAAAAACTTTAAAATCGAGAATTGATAAATTTATCAATGCAGTATTTTGTGCTAATATTCCTGTGCCGCAAATCATTGAAATTCACATGGAGCTAATTGAAGAGTTTGCCAAACAATTGAAATTAGAAGGAAGAAGCGACGAAACACTACTCGATTATCGACTGACATTAATAGATATTCTTGCTCATCTGTGTGAAACTTATAGATGTTCGATATATAAATAAAGTAAATGTATCGAAATTCCATTGGGCAAAGCATTTGCCATAATTATCTGCCAATGCAGCAGAAATTCTTATATTTATATCCTCAAGTCTAGCCTGTACATTTATGACGCAAGCCAGAAAGACCTATGTCCTCAAGCTTTATGTAGCTGGGAACACGCCTAACTCAGTACGGGCCTTAAAAACGCTAAAAGACATATTAGACCAAGAGTTTCAAGGCGTTTATGCTTTGAAAGTTATCGATGTGCTCAAAAATCCCCAACTAGCAGAAGAAGATAAAATATTAGCCACACCAACCTTATCAAAAATTTTGCCGCCGCCAGTTCGCAAAATTATCGGCGACCTTTCAGATAGAGAAAGAGTGTTAATTGGCTTAGATTTGCTCTATGAAGAAATGAATGAGGAAAACTGGGAAGATTGACATACTCCCCAGCCTAAAGGCGTGGGGATTCTGGGTTCAAACAACAGTTGCAGGCATAGCCCGTCTTACACTATCTCGCCCAACAGACAATGCCCTGCCTGTTTCCACAATTCTATCAAAAAGCCGTCCTTTAAGGACGGGGCTTTAGACCCAGGTTTTTGGTAAAAGCGAGGATGAAGTATCAAGGATAACGGATAAAATGACCGCACCGCTACAGCCACAAGTCAAATATGGGGCTAAGTGAGTCCGAAAGCTGCAAAAAGATGGTGTTTTCATCTCCTGACTCCATTCAGCACAGCCCTAGCCTAGACTTGAGCAATCATCCTTTAAACTTCACGCTTCTTTAGTAAAATATTTAAGCGTAAAATTGCATGAGCTACTCCAAGCATTAGTCTTAAAAAAAACTGGGGTTTCATACCTCTCGCTTAACAAACAATGATTGAAAAAGACCAGCCAGAACAAAGCAAAACACCGTTAATTGCGGGTGTAGAAAAAATCCGCACAATGATTGAGGGCTTTGACGATATTAGTCATGGTGGTCTACCTATTGGCAGAACTACCTTAGTTAGCGGTACCTCAGGAACAGGCAAAACTTTATTATCTCTACAGTTTCTTTATAACGGTATCACCTACTTTGATGAACCAGGAGTATTTGTTACCTTTGAAGAATCGCCCAGCGACATTATTAAAAATGCCCATATTTTTGGGTGGAATTTACAGCAATTAATTGATGAAGGGAAACTGTTTATCCTCGATGCTTCACCAGACCCCGAAGGTCAAGATATCGTAGGTAACTTTGACCTTTCGGCCTTGATTGAGCGGTTACAATATGCCATTCGCAAATACAAGGCTAGAAGAGTCTCCATTGACTCAATTACAGCAGTATTTCAGCAGTATGAAGCGATGGGAGTCGTCCGGCGCGAGATATTTCGCCTGGTAGCTCGCCTCAAACACCTGAGTGTCACCACTGTCATTACCACCGAACGTAGCGAAGAATACGGGCCTGTAGCTTCCTTTGGGGTAGAAGAGTTTGTTTCTGATAATGTAGTCATAGTCCGCAACGTCTTAGAAGGAGAACGCCGTCGCCGCACCATTGAAATTCTCAAGTTGCGGGGAACAACCCATATGAAAGGCGAATATCCTTTTACAATTACCAACGAAGGCGTGAATATATTCCCACTGGGAGCAATGCGCTTGACTCAAAGATCTTCAAATGTCAGGGTATCTTCTGGGGTGAAAACTCTAGATGATATGTGTGGTGGTGGTTTCTTTAAAGATTCAATTATTTTAGCCACAGGAGCCACAGGTACTGGTAAAACTTTATTAGTTAGCAAATTTATCCAAGACGGTTGTTTGAATGGGGAGCAAGCCATATTATTTGCCTATGAAGAATCTCGCGCCCAACTTTCGCGCAATGCTTCTTCTTGGGGAATTAATTTTGAGGACTTAGAAAGACAAGGTTTACTCAAAATTATCTGTACCTATCCCGAATCTACCGGATTAGAAGATCACCTGCAAATTATTAAGTCAGAAATTGCCATGTTTAAGCCAGCGCGGATTGCGATTGACTCTCTTTCCGCACTTGCTAGAGGCGTAAGCAATAATGCATTTCGTCAGTTTGTCATTGGTGTGACAGGTTACGCCAAACAAGAAGAAATCACCGGGTTTTTTACCAACACAACTGACCAATTTATGGGGTCGCATTCGATTACTGATTCCCATATTTCTACGATTACTGACACAATATTGATGCTACAGTATGTAGAAATTCGTGGGGAAATGTCGCGGGCGATTAATGTTTTTAAAATGCGCGGTTCTTGGCATGATAAAGGTATCCGCGAGTATAACATTACCGCCGACGGCCCAGAAATTAAAGATTCTTTCCGGAATTATGAAAGAATTGTAAGTGGTGCTCCTACCCGCGTTAGTATCGATGAAAAGGCGGAACTTTCACGTATAGTTAAAAGTTTTGAAGATAAAAAGAGTGGCGATTCCTAAATTTGGTATCGTACTATATTCTCTTTGGAATTTATTGTCGTGCTATATTCTGTGGGGAAGAAAAGTTTTCTGCCGCCAGATTGATTTTGTGTGAGGGGATGCGGTGAACGGACAGCAATTATTTCATACTTTCTTGCCTGGTGTAACAGTAGCAGTATTAACCACCCAAACAGCTTGGGCTGGTACTGCTAAAGTTAATGGGCTACAGCCTTTGTATTCTTCTAGTGTTTTGACAGCTAATAACGATCAAACCTTGATTGAAAATGGCTCTAGTACTCAGTTCTACATAGCTGATAAGAGGTTACCGAGTTTAGTCCCTACTAGTGATGGGATTTTAACGCCAACAAAACCTGTAAGCGATCGCAATCTGGCAATTACTGGTAGCAATCATCCTAGTACCCTGAAGGCCAAAATCCAGCAGGGAAATCAAGGAAGATTTTCGAGTTTTTTATCTATTATTCCTACTGCGCAAAAGCTTGATATTAAACGGTTTTCTCCAGAAAATCACAAACAAAATAACTCCAGTAATTCGGAGCAGAAATTAGAGAATAGAGTTGTTCCTACTACTAACACCAAACTCTCTGCTACCGACCAGCAAAAATTGCTCCTATCGGCTTTACAGCAGTCAACCAATCAAGAGCAAAAGCCGCAGACGCAATTACAAACAACTTTACCAGTTGCAACTGGAAATACAGTCACTTCCAAGTTACTGGAAATACCCAATTGCGCACAGCCACAGGGACAGTTGAACTCTGGGGTTGCTTGCGCGCAAACCATGACAGCCAAGAATCTGCTAGCTCAGAGTAATAATCAGACTACACCTGGTGTAACTATACCAACTCAAACTGCACCAGCTGGGACTGTACCAACTCAAACTGCACCAGAAACAGTGGTACCAATTCAAAATGTACCAGGCTTAGTGGGGCCAGCACCAGCCGGAACAGTGCCAATTCCAGAGAACTTGATTCCTAATCCCAATCCGCTACAATATCCCACCAATGCAGGAGAAGTTACTGTAAAAAGTAATGAGCGAATTAGCTTAGTGCAAGCTTTGGAACTCGCAAGGCGCAATAACAGAGAGCTACAGGTAGCACAGTTAGAATTAGAACGGAGTCGAGCAGTTTTACGCGAAGCGCAAGCAGCCTTACTACCCACCTTGGGCGTAAGTGCGGATCTTATACGTCAGCGAAGTGTGAACGAGACCTATAATGTCAAGCTCCAACAGCAGCAACAAGAAAGCCTACCACCTTCATTCCGTCAACCGATCGATCCGGCTCCCAGCAATACAAATTTGAATGCGCAAGCACAGCTTTCCTACGATCTTTACACTTCTGGCAGAAGGCAAGCAACAATAAAAGAAGCGGAAGAACGGGTAAGATTGGCGGAATTAACTGTAGAAAGCCAATCTGAGGATATTCGTCTGAATGTAGCGACTGAATACTACAATTTGCAACAAGCCGACGAGCAAGTACGCATTGCTCAGTCTGCTGTGACTAATTCTCAGGCGAGTTTGCGAGATGCAGAAGCTTTAGAACGCGCCGGGGTAGGTACGAGATTTGATGTACTGCGATCGCAGGTGAACTTAGCTAATGCACAACAAGACTTAACCAACGCGATCGCCCAGCAACAAATTGCCCGTCGTCGGTTAGCCACAAGGTTAAGTTTGCCACAGTCAGCAACTATTAGTGCCGGCGATCCAGTAAAATTAGCTGGTCTTTGGAACCAAACATTAGAACAAAGTATAGTTTTAGCTTATCAAAACCGCCCAGAACTCCAACAACAGTTGGCACAACGCAACATTAGCGAACAACAGCGAAGACAAGCACTAGCAGCCCTGGGGCCACAGGTCAGCTTAGTTGCTAGCTATGACTTCTTCGATCGGTTTAATGATAATATCAGCGTCGCTGATGGTTATTCTGTAGGCGTTAGAGCGTCCTTGAACTTGTATGATGGTGGGGCAGCTAAAGCCAGAGCCGCACAAGCCAGAGCCAATATTGCGATCGCAGAAACTAACTTTGCAGAACAGCGCAACCAAATTAGATTTCAGGTAGAACAAGCTTATTCCAACCAGCAATCTAACTTAGAAAACGTTCAAACCGCGAATACAGCGCTAGAACAAGCTAGAGAAGCTTTACGTTTAGCACGTTTACGCTTTCAAGCAGGTGTAGGTACGCAAACTGATGTCATTAACTCCGAAAACGACTTGACAAGAGCTGAAGGTAACCGCATTCGCGCAATTTTGGATTACAACCGCGCTCTAGCTGAGTTACAACGTTCAGTCACATCAAGGGCTTTTCGTCAATAGACGCGATTCATCGCGTCTGTACAATGGTCATTGGTCAACTGTTTACCTCCCTGCTCTCTCCCTCATCTTCCTCATTAAGAGTACTTCTGGCAACGTGGATGATGAATAATCAATCAAAATTGGAATAACATAGCTGAGTATTTAACTACTCGGCTGTTAAAAAAATTTATGACTATAGTGACATCACAAGAAATTGCACAGTTTCGCTCTTTATTCATAGATAATCCTACAGCAATGGAAGTACTAGACTTAATTGAGGATTGTGAGGGCGATTTAGAAGATGCGGCGATGAGCCTGGCAATTAGGGCGGGACAGCAACCAGAAAGAGCCAACTCCGAGTGGTTAGATGCTTTGGCGCGAAAATGGCGGGCTGTAATTTGCGAACAAGATTTTCGCGACGAATTACAGAATAATTCCCTGCAACGGATGATGGAATATCTTTATACCATGCCAACCTTCCCGAAAATTTTGGCAGTACCAGTTTTGCTGTATGTCCTCAAACAAGGCGTGAACAATTTTTGTGAGCCATTCGATGCACTCAAGTGAGAGCAAATAGATATTTATGCATAAAAATAGTTATTAGTCAATAGTCATTTGTCAATAGTCATTTGTCATTTGTCATTTGTCATTTGTCAAAGACGGGATAACCTTGTCCCCCTTGTCCTCCTTGTCCTCCTTGTCCCCTTTGTCCCCCTGCCCCCTACCCTCTGCCCCCTACACTGGTACGCTGTTAATAAAGGCAAAATTTTTCCAGACTATTTTTCAAAAAATCAATGAATTACCTCGTTGCTGTATTACCAGACCGTATCCAAGTTGAAGCTGCTTACTTAGCTTTAGAAAAAGAGTCCATTAAAAGTACTATCCTGGGGAAGGGATATAAAACAGCAGATGAGTTTGGCTTGATTGACCCGAAAGAACAAGCCAAGAAACAAGTAAAACTCATGGCGTTTTGGTTAATACCATTTGGCTTTTTTGCTGGTTTCACCTTCAGCTTAATTACTGGTTTAGATACCTTTGCTTGGGCGGGAGAAATTGGTAATCACGTGGTTGGTGGACTACTGGGTGCTGTGAGTGGCGCTATGGGTAGTGTATTTGTGGGCGGTGGTGTTGGTTTGATTGCGGGTAGCGGTGATGCTTTACCCTATCGCAACCGCTTGGATGCAGGTAAATATCTGTTAGTAGTCCAAGGTTCGGAAACTCTGACTCGTCAAGCAACTCGGATATTACGTCAGTTTGAGCCGGAAAATATTCAGGGTTATGGCGATAGTTAGTCAATGGTCAATTGTCAATAGTCAATGGTCATTTGTTACTAGAACATCCCGAAATCGCCCTGTCACTATAGAATGGTGCGGGCGTTTATTGGCATATCGACCCTATGATGTATGATTTTTGCAATTGGTTTGATTTGCAGATGGCGCTAGAATCAAACAGTGCTCATGAGTAATTGGTCAATAGAGATTATTGGCTGAAGCTCACAACTGATAATTTTTAATAATGTTGCCCAGAGAAGAACTTTTAAAAACTGTTGAAAATCGAGATATTGTAGCTCGTGTCATCGATCGCGCACAAGAAGCAATCAAAACCTGGGAAGTGGTTTTGACAGATTTTCTGTCTCCCCCAGAACTAGCAGAAATTCAACGGGTGTTTAGTCGGTTAACAGAGGTGCAATTGCTGGCTTGGGGTGGATATCCGCAAGCTGAACGCCAAAGATTAGCGATCGCCCGTGCAGAAATTCCTTTAGATCAGTCTCAAGTCGCCTTAGTATTATTAGAAATTGCTGGTAATTTCTTGTTTGATACCGCAACCCACCGCGACTTTTTAGGCGCAATGTTGGGTACGGGAATCGTCCGGGAAAAAACTGGCGATATTATTGTTCTGGGCGAACGTGGCGCACAGGTAATTGTCGCACCAGAGTTAGCAGAATTTTTAGAGATGAACCTCCAACAAGTGCGATCGGTGCCGGTGAAAACCCAGCGCATTGATCTAAGTGAGTTAAAGGTTCGGGAACCGAAGAAAAAAGAAATGACTACTGTTGAAGCTTCCTTACGGTTAGATGCGATCGCCTCTGCTGGTTTTGGTATGTCGCGCAGCAAAATGGTGGATTTAATCGACTCTGGTGATGTGCGCGTTAACTGGAAGGAAGTATCTCAAGCTAGTTCTCAAGTGAAAACCGGTGATTTAATTGCTATTCGCGGTAAGGGACGCCTAGAAGTTGGTGAAGTTGCTGTGACGAAAAAAGACCGTTACCGCGTGCAATTAACAAGGTATATGTAGGTTGTCAGTCAGTCATACTGTATAGGGTTTAGCAATGCTAAACCCTTACAAAGAATTTGATAATTACGAATTATCCCTATTTAAAAAAAGAATGCGACAGATGGTAGGGGCATGGCATTGCCATGCCCTCTAGGATATATTGATGTGCAGCCAACACTATTTATATAAATTGGTATGACAAATTAGAAATTACAAATTACGATTTAAAGCTTCTTGCTAACATATTCAACAAAATTTGGCGGGGAACTATTCTGGCTAATATAGTTCTAATTTGAGTTTTAACATCGCCAATCACAACGGCTGGCTGCCGATTTTCTAAAGCTTTCAGCGTTTGTTTGACTACTTCTTCACTAGTAAACATTTGCTCTGTACTTCCTGCTAAACTAGGAGGAAAATTAGCTTCTGCAAAAAAATTAGTTTCTATAGGGCCTGGACAAGTAACAATAACTCGAATCCCGTAAGGACGATTTTCTGCCCATAATGCCTGACTAAAGCTGACAATAAAAGCTTTGCTAGCAGCATAAACAGAAAGATATGGCATAGGTTGAAATGCAGTAATTGAAGATACATTAATTATGCTTCCCGATTGACGTTGCCGCATTAAAGGTAAAAATTTATGCGTTAAATCAACCAATGCCAGAATATTTAATTGCACGATTTTGACTTGCTTTTCTCCATCAGAGCTAGCAAAGTCACCATAATCACCAATCCCAGCATTATTAATTAATAAATCTATAGTTAATCCCTTAGCTTGGACAATATCAAAAACTGCTTTAGCTGCATTATTTTCTGTTAAATCTTTAACGATAAATTCTATCTGAATTTTGTACTTTTCTTGGAGTTCTTTTGTTAATTGGTAAAGTTTTTCTTGTGAACGCGCCACTAAAACCAGATTTATATTTTGTGCTGCTAGTTGTTGGGCAAAGGCTTTACCAATACCACTAGATGCACCTGTAATTAAAGCAGTTGACATTATAGGTGTTTTGACAAAAATTAAATCAGCCTATAAATATTAACCATAAAAGTTAACATTTTTAACCATCTAGAGTAATATGCCAAATTGGTCATTTGTTATTTATTTGACAATTGACTATAGACAATTGGCTCTTGAGTGCTAATTTTTCATCAATGGCTGGGAATACTAGAATTATAAGTTACATCTTATGTCTATGTATCGGTTAAATAAAACAGCCTTAAAAATTTTGCGTGCAGAAGTTCAAAAATGTAGTGGTAACGATCAAGTTAGCAAAATTGAACAAGAAATAGTCAGTAAGCGCTTAGAAAAACTCTCCCAAGAAAAAGGTTCGCCAGCAGAGTTAGATGAATTGCGAGATAGTGTGATCGATATATATCCCCAATTTAGCGAGAAGGTACTCAAACAAGCTGCAAAAGCTAATCAACCGTCTGGTATTTTTCGCAAAATCAAATGGGCAACTATACTTTTAGGTGGTTCAGCAGGCATACTATGGCTAATAAATTTGCCTTATCCGATGATACGCTGGCCTGTTGCGAAGACTGCGCCGATTCTATTGTTGCCTAGCTATATCAATATGGATCATCACTATCGCGAGGCAATTAAAAACTTAGAACAAGCAGATCAGTTAATTAATCAAGCTACTAGTGCTGTTGATATTGAGCAAGGTACCCTCAAAGCGAAAGCAGCACAAAAAAATTTAGATAATTTACCAGTTTGGTTTTTAGGTTACTATCCTCAAGCTTACTGTAATTTTTTTGGTTGTACTTGGAAGTTTACCGTAGATGAGTTTGAAACAGCGCGTCAGCGAGTGGCGCGGATAGAAGCTATAGCTTTTCAAGATAAAAATGCTTTGAAACCATTGGTTCAAGCAGAACAGCTGGTAACCATAGCACGCCAGCAGTATGAAAAAGCTATTACTATTAAAGATAAAGAAAATGCGATCGCATCTTGGCAAGCTGCCATAGATCAATTAGAACAAATCCCCGACGCCACATTTGCTGGAGAAAGCGCACAAACTAAACTCAAAGCTTATCAGCGCGATTTTGATAATGCACGTATCGGTACATTTATTGCAGCTGCACAAGAATTTGATTTAGAAGCAGAAAAAATTCAAGCCACCCAACCTAAAGCTGCATCAGAACTATGGGAACAAGCACTGAAGCGCCTCAACCAAATCCCCACAGAAAATCCTCGCTATTTAGAAGCACAAAGATTACTAGCTGGTTATCAAGTCAAACTCAAAACAGTTGTCGATCCGCGTAGCGATACATATATAGAAGCAGCAAAGCAATTTGCTCTAGCAGCTGCCAAAGCATCACAAAATCCACCCCATTCTGTCGCTAAATGGGAGCAAATTGCTAAATTATGGCGCAAATCAATCGATCAGCTAGAAAACATTCGCGTTGAAGAACCTGGCTATGTCGCCGCACAAAAATTACTCGCTGAGTATCAAACTAATTTAGGCATCATCGAAACTCGCCGCACAGCCGAAAGCGAAGCACAAGCATCTTTAGCAGCCGCGAATGAGCAAATCCAAAGTTTAATTGCTTCTCCACCTAGCGAGCCTCAGCAGTTCAAAGGTAGAATTCAGGGCATTATTAATCGCCTTAAAACTATCCAAGCTGGGACAACTGCCTACCCTGAAGCCCAAAAACTGCTAGCATCGGCTCAGAAAAAACTGCAAAATTAAATGCTTGCTTATTGTAAATAGGTATGCTAATATTGTTAATCGTGGGTTGAGGACGTATAGCTCAGTTGGTTAGAGCGCTACGTTGACATCGTAGAGGTCACTGGTTCGAATCCAGTTACGTCCATTATTTCACAGTGATACATTGTTTGTCGTCGGTGACAAATTATTGTCCATTAGGCATTAGTAATCATCTATATCTAAAGATGAACTACTTTAGTTATATTACCAGTTTAACAGTGTAGTGCGATCGCTATTAGAGGATTAGTGGATGAATTTGAGCTTGTCTTCGCCGCGATCGCCATCTCAAAAATATATAATTCTTCGTTACTTTCTCTATCTTAATGGAGCAAGAGGACTCCCGTTAAGTCTGACGACTGTAACGGGAGATGAATTGTGACCAGTATAAAACGTTCGCCCCGCAAATCATTGTTTTGGTTGTTCTTGGTTCTCAACGTAATTCTTTAATTGCTCAACTGTGACACCTCCACAACTAGCCACAAAATACGCACCAGTCCAGAAGTAAGGCTTGTTGTAAAAGTATTTTTTAGCCAACCAAGGAAACTCTTTGCGTATTAACCTGCTACTCACTGTTTTGATATTTCCAATCAATGTTGAGAGGGGTTTATCAGGCTTGTAGTCAATTAATATGTGAACGTGATCTGGTTCGCCGTTGAACTCTAACAGTTCGCAATCCCATTTTTTAAGGGTATCCGTGATTATTTCTTTTAGCCTGCTTAGGATTTCTGCATTAATAGCTTTTCTGCGGTATTTTACAACCAAAACGATATGAGCGTTAAGCCTGTAAACAGACCTAAAACCATGATGGTACATACATTGACAAGAGGTAGCGGTAAGCAGTATATTACCACCGGCAGTTGTTCATGGGGGAAACCCCCAAGACCACACTGCCTCATAAGTTTCTCAAAAATATATTGATGTTAGACGTACTCAAGGTCAGAATTTACCCAAACAAAGAGCAAGAAATATCCTTGGCTAAAAGCTTTGGATGTTCCCGCTTTGTTTGGAATTTCTACCTCAATAAAACTAATATTCAATACGAAGAAACGGGTAAGGGCATGACTTATTGCCAGATGGCTAAAGACCTTACCCAGTTGAAGAAATTGGCTGATTATGAATGGTTGCAAGAACCAACTGCTGCCGTTCTACAACAGTCACTCAAGAATTTAGAATCTGCGTTTAAAAACTTTTTTGCAAAGCGCACTGGATTCCCAAAATTCAAGAGCAAACATTCAAAGCAATCAATTCGATTTCCTGAAAGTTGTTCAATTAAGAATGGTGGCTTAAAACTCCCTAAACTTGGCATTGTTAAAGTTAGTCTTTCAAAGAATGTTAGTGGCAAGATTAAATCTGTAACTGTTTCTAAAACAAGTACAGATAAATATTTTGCTGCAATCCTATTTGAAGTTGGAGACTTGAAAAACACCAAGCAAGGCAAAATATCAGGAATTGATTTAGGATTAACCAGTTTAATAACTGTGTTCGACGGTGAAACTTGTCATAAAGTTGATCCAATCAAACCCACAAGAAAATATGCCAAACGACTAAGAGTTAGACAAAAATCTTTATCTCGCAAAGTTAAAGGTTCTAACAATAGGCGTAAAGCGGTTAAAGTGGTTGCCAGAGTTCACGAAAAAATATCAAATACAAGGGCCAATTTTCTCCATAAACTCTCACGAAAGTTAGTTGACGACAACCAAGTCATAGTAGCTGAGAACCTTTGTGTTAAAGGATTAGCGCGTACCAAGTTAGCCAAGTCAATACATGATGCGGGTTTTGGTATGCTTCTCAATTTCATCAGCTACAAACTAGACAGAGTTGAAGGTAACTTCATTCAAGTTGACAGATTCTTCCCCAGCACAAAGCTTTGTTCATGTTGCGGTCACAAGAATGATTTGCTGAATTTAAGTATCCGTGAGTGGATTTGTTTAAACTGCCAAACAATACATGATAGAGATGAAAATGCCTCACGGAACTTGAGAGCAGAAGGGATAAGAATACTGTCAACAAATACTGTGGGACACACAGAAATTCAAGCTTGTGGAGAAACAGTAAGACTCGTTGGTACTTGTGCCAAAAAGCGTGTTTCTAAGAAGCAAGAATCTCCCGCTAACCGCAAAGCGGTGTAGCAGGCGAGTGTCAATTAAGGACAAGTTATATTCTGGAAGTTAGAAGAATGATTTGCTGTTTTTGGAGCGATCGCACATCTGCTAAACTCGCATTCACTGACTGTAAAATTTGCGCTGTTGTCTGATTTCCATCACAGGCGAGGAGAAATTGCCACTCGGCATCATTTAAACGCACAATCTGATAGTCTTGATTAAAAAATTGTTGACTATCTCGCCATCCCTGAATGCAAGGACTAGGTTCCGGTACAGCCGACATTAACTTAGTATCTGATGCCCAATCTTCTCTATGAATGGGGCTGCGTCCTAAGAAAAACTCATAGTGAGTAATGGCTTGGGGGTCGAGGATTTCAATTAACCGATAGCGTTGGCGTAGCCCGCCGGAGGCATCGCTTAAATTTTGCGCTCGTTCAATTAACTCTGGTGCTTTACCAATCAAGCGTTCTAAATCCCAAACCTTGGGATTAGAAAAGCCGAGAAACTCCAACCCTGACGCATCGATTAATTCAAATACTGTATTGATGTTGTAATCAATTTCTTGGGGATGGACATACATATCTGCAAAGTAACCATCCCGTTGATTTTCCCAAGACCAGCGTTCCTGTTCGCGCTTGCGGAGGCGGTTATCTTCTGGTAATGCAGCAAATATTTGTCTTCCTACTGCGACACCATCGGTGTAATCACCGCGTTTTTCGCCTTGCAAAAGAGCGATCGCTTCTTGCATCAATTTAATTTCCCAACGTCCCAGTTCCCCATACACAAAAATGTGCATTATACCACCAGGCGATAGTTTTTTTGCTAAAGCTTGAATTCCGCGAATGGGGTCGGGGGTATGGTGCAGAACTCCCACACAGTTAATTAGCTCAAATTCACCAGGAAGTTGCTCAACATCAAACAAACTCAGATGATGAAATTCTACCCTGTTTGCTCCTGATTTTTGACAACGTTCTTGAGCTACAGCTAATGCGCCAGCACTCAAATCAATACCGACAACAGTCGCATCCGGATTGAGATGGACTAAGTATTCTGTTCCCACCCCCGTACCACAGCCAGCATCAAGTATGCGGACATTGGTCTGTGCGGGTTTTTGTCCGGTACAAAAGTTATACGCCGTCAGCCAGTTCCAGCGCCAGTTATAACCAGGAGGCGGTTCATCTAATAACGGTTCTGGGGGGAAGGGATAGGTATTGTAGAGTTTGGCGACTGCTGCACTAATTGCTTGGGAATCTGACATGGGGTGAGATTAATTTGTCATACAGTTTAATTATCCATCTGCTAAAGATGCGATCGCATCTCTCAAGAACATTATTTTTCCCCTCGCTGAAACTTCATTGTCATTTCTAGGCGAGATAATGCGCTAATAGCCGACTCGCGCACGTAAGAATCAGTTGATTCACTGTTAATTAGAGATTGTAAAACCTCTACACCTCGACCATCACCAATGGAGCCAAGAGCATTGACAATCGTGATTCCTAACGCTGGGTTGTCTGTAGTTTGCAATGCTTCAATCAAAACATCGACTACGGGAGAACCAATTTCACCCAAAGCCATGACAGCAGCAATATGCACTACAGGATTGGGATCGTTGAGAGCAGTTTTTAAACCCTGTACGCCTTCAGCTGCAAAGGGAACATCTGGATGATTAATGGCGACTTGCGCTAAGGCTTTAGCCGCACTACCGCGAACGGTAACATTATCGCTATTGAGCAAGGCTTCAACTAACGGATTTACCGCATCGGGGCCGATCGCACCTAAGGCTTTGACTGCTGCTCGGCGATAGGTGGTATCCTCTTCATCGAGAATACTCATCAACCGGGGGATAGTTGTCTCATCGGGATTTTCAGCTAGTTCCCACATTGCTTGATCGCGCAGATGGGGGTTAGGGTGTTTTAGTTGTTGGAATAGTTCTTCTGTTGTCGGCATTGTTTTTAATTTAGTGGGTGTTAAAAATGGTTGTTATGGTAAGGGAAAAGGCATATTCAAGCATAATTAGGCGGTTATTTCTTGCTTTTTCAGGGTAATTGAGGCTTTAGCAGCAATTAGCCAATCACTATCTTGGGTTAATTGCTCGTGTCCACTGATATCGCCTAGTTTCTCTAGCGCCATCAACGCTGCATACTTCAGATCCCAAATTTTGGTTTCTAAACAGGTTTTTATTTCCGGGATGGCTTTTGCATCTCCCAGTTCAGCAAGTGCGATCGCCGCAGCAGCTCGTGATTTTTGAAACTGTGGTTGTTTGTTATGCAAGGCTTCCACTAGTAAATCGTAGGCTGGAGCATGTTTTAACCATCCGAACAGCTTCATTACATGAAAATGGGCACCATAATCATTATTTGCTTCTGCGACGTAGGTGGCAAATAAAGCCTCCGGCGCAGCATCGGCGTAATGCTCTAATATAGTTTTGGTCGCTAAATAACAACGACCAAAGTCGGTTTCATACAACTCGCGGATCAAATTTTCTAGGGTGGGAAGGCGATCGTAACTATGCACCAAACTCAAATCCTGGGGATGATCGTATAATGTCTGCTCTAAATAAGGTTGAACTTTGGCAAAAGTAATTGCACCGGTAGCGATTCCTGCTTCTGCTAAGGTGCGAATTCCCCGCAGTCGAAACACCAAAGAGACTGGACATTTTGCAATCTGGGGAATGGCATCATAATACCGCGCATCCATCAAATCTTGGATCGATAAACGTCGTCCTAAGACATTGCGGTGTTGTAACATTGCCACCACTTTCCCCATCTGGGAATAGTCTCCAGTTAAGCGACAAATTGCGGCGATCGCAGCACTCGCTGTCGGTGGATCGCTATCATTGACGAATTTGCGAATCCGTTCTAATGCTGGTTCATAATTAAACTTGGTTAATGTATGAATAATTACTCGATATGTTTGCCCTGGCTTATCGAGTAATTGCGCCACTTCTTCTAATATATGCTGGTCTTGGGTGCCAATTTCCCCAATTGCCCAAACAGCATTTTCCACAGTATAGCAGTCATCATTAAACAGGCATGTACGGATAACTGGTAATGCTGTTGTAGCTTTGAGTCGTCCTAAAGTCTCCACTGATTTACGCCGAACGATCCGATTATCCAACGAGGGGTCAGTTTGCTGCACTGCACGGATGAGTGCATTGATTGATTTTTCTGTAGGGAAATTAACTAAATGAGAGGCTGCTATATAGCGCGAATCATTTTCACTCACTTGGTCTTGGGGAGTATCCAAAAGAGCGATCGCTTGGTCTTCTGTGAGATTAAATAAATTAAAAAAGCGTTTATCCATATATATAAATCTTAGCTGCTACTGGTTCAGCCTCAAGCAAATATTCTTGAGTAGCTTATATGTATAGTCTTTAATCACCAAGAACCAATGACTATTGACTATTGACTATTGACCATTGACCAACAACAAAACAAACCCAGAGATTCTGTGCTAATACTCAACCTTCACAGGCAAAGCAAACAGCCAAGAACCTCTAGGTTTGTGGGGTCACAATTTAGCCTCGCTACCAAATGACAACTTGGACAACTGACTAGGAGAGAGAGTTAATAGCGTAGTCTAGTAAAGCATTGTATTCGGTCAATGCTTGAGCAGACATATCGCGAGGCGCACAACCACGGTTACGAGCAAAGCTTAAAGCTTCAACGTAAGGAGCGGTAGGTAAGCCTAAAGCGCGATAAACTTCACGCTGTCCAGCAATACCCCACTCATCCAATGGGCCTGTACCACCAACAACTAAGCAGTATTGGATTAGGCGCAGGTAGTGCTTGATGTCACGAGCGCACTTAGCTTTGTAGGTATCGGTGGAGTTAGCTTCACCAGCGTTGTTCAAGTAGGGATACTTCTTGATGCAAGCGTTGTAAGCTTCGGTAGCAACTGCATCGATGTTGTTAGCTAGCTTTTCAGCAGCTTCTAAACGAGCAGATGCACGTTGAATAGAACCTTGTACGGATTCTAAATCAGAGGTGCTGGGGAAACGACCTGCAGCATCAGCAGATGCAATAACGGTGGTAACAACTGATTTCATTTCTTAATCTCCCAAAAGGCTTTTTATTTAAACTGTGTTGGATGTCAATCTGTTGAGTTAATGGCAAGTGGCAATTATTAGCTCAAAGCAGAGATTACGCGATCGAAGTAGCTAGAAGCTTCAGCAACTAAGCTAGCGCAACGATCTTCAACAACGGGGGTTCCCATCTTACGTAATTTGGCACCAGCACGAGCCTCGCTGGGGGTGTCTTGAATGTGAGCAGCAGCTTGAGCCTTCATGATTTGAACGGCACGTACTGTAGAGGTGGTGGGTACGCCTAGAGCAGCATAGGTTTCTTTCAAACCATTTAGGCAACGATCGTCTAGAACGGAAGCATCACCAGCTAGTAGAGCGTAGGTTACATAGCGTAAGATGATTTCTGCGTCGCGTAAGCAAGCAGCCATACGACGGTTAGGATAGCAGTTACCACCAGCTTGAATTAAACCTTGGTTTTCGCAGATCATCCCAGCAACAGCATCAGAAACCATGCAGCTAGCGTTACTTGCGATCGCATTTACAGCATCCAAACGTCTGTTACCACTGGCAACGAAAGCTCTCAGAGCAGCAATATCAGATACGGTAGAAGTGCTAGCATCTGCTGAAACTACAGCTCTAGAAAAAGCATCAAGCATTTCGCTCTCCTTAAAAATTGGTTTTCTCTGAAACTTGATTGCTTGTTCCCTGAACAAGACAATATAGAACATAAAAGATGACACCTATCTCAGTCTCAGTTATGAGAAACTAAGTAACAATCCTTAACAAACAATCCCCAGTCAGGATTGTTCTGACTGAGGATTGCGGATAAGTATTTAACGTGACAGTTCACGAATTAGGACTGTGCTTACACAGTAATGAGATTATGTTTTACTTGCCAGTCCCTCACACCTGTTTGTTGGTGTAGAGATGGAGATTATCTATAACGACGACAAAGGAGATATGGGTTTACGGTAGGATTTACACTCTAGGAAATTAACAAATATCCCCAGTGAGCTAAGACTGCTGCAGAAGATGCTTAATCACATTGTCTTTGACCATTAACTGTCGTAGCACTTCTAAAAGCAATTTTTGCGATTCTTCCTGATCTAACCCCTTAATTTGCTCTTCGTAAACCTTGAGGTTAAATTTCTGCTCTAAGTTAAGCTCCATCGGAATATCCATAATTTTACTCTCCGGTGTTTAGCAACATTAGCTCGATTTATTCCCTGGAATCTATATTAACAAAAGTTACACATACTTGACAATTGTACATTTTTATCAATTTGCCTATATTGACGTTAATCAACAAATGCCTTGAGGCACTTGTCCTGTTTTTGTTCCAGAGTTCTTGTAATCAACGTACACTTTGTCAGAGGTTTGAGTCCTCTACCAATTGGGGGTAAGGCTGGGTAGAGATTTGCATCCAGGATTCTCAGCCACAAGATAGCGATCGCCATCTCTCAAGGCTTGGGTATAAATTTTATCTGTAAAAAATTACACCAAATAAGCTATTCTGCTTTTAAGTGGCACAATCCATCGTCAGGGCTGTTGACGGTTGACTATTGACTGTTGACTGTTAATAGCCGTTATTAGTAGTTATGCAATTTAGACGCACATTAGCTTATTATCTTGGTGCAAAAACCACATTAATTGAAAATAGCAGAAAATTCTTAATGTCAAAGAATTTTCTGCTATAAAAACACAATCATCCTGAAAGTATCAACTGTAAAAGTCTTTTCTCAATGTTATCTGAAGCAACTTTTTTGAGTTTTAACAAACCAGGTAGAAACAACTTACTCTTGAGAATTAAGCAGGCATAGCAGCCGACTGAGTAAGACCTACAGCTTCAGCATATTTCAAGTAGGTTTCAACAGAAGCGATAACGATGCGAGCTTCGATAGCTAGTAATTCAATACCTACTAAAGAAACACGTACCCAAGCGTCTACAACAATACCTTTGTCTAAAATGCGGTCAATAACTTCTGCCAAGCTTGAAGAAGAATTAGTTTTTTCAACTGCCATTGTCTTTACCTTAACTCATTGTTGATTGTTGTCTTTAGCGAAGTTTTTGTCTTCGCTTTCGACTAAATTTATATTAAACATACTTTGCCAAGATGTAAATATTTCCACTGCATAAAAATGTAAAAAAATCATCCAATAAAAGAGTTTTAGTAAAAAAATGATTGTCTTCAATGTTTGAATTGTATATTTTGAATTTATTTGTTTATTTAGTCACTACTTTGAATGCTGAATCTGTTTAAGTTTGTCAGCTTTAATGTATTTTTTTGAATTAAATATTTTCATCGGCAATCAAGGCTCAATATGAGCTAAAAACCTGAATACATATAGACATTGAATAATTTCAATGATAATGGTGATTTGATAGAAATCAGTTTTTAAATCAAGTAATTATACGGTTGGTAAATCTTGGACTATTGCTATATGTTGAGCCGAATTATCGGACTAATATTTGATTTGTGAAAAACTCTGTATACTTTTTCTGCCTTGATGATTTAAGCGCAGTCCGAAAATTTCATGTTCCTTGTCAGCTTGATAAACTAGTTGCACTGGCTTATAGATAGATGAAGGAAAAACGCTTGATTTGTTACCCTGACAGATAAGGGTTGTGCAGATGTTGAATTCAATATGCTTAGTCCCCTGCTGGTAACCAAGTTGCATCTTCCATCCCCACGGTTGCCGCTAGTGCAACGGCAACGCCTGTGGGATAAATTAAATCAGGGGTTAAGTAGCAAACTAATTTTGATTTCGGCTGCAGCTGGTTTTGGGAAGACAACTTTGTTGAGTGAATGGGTACATCAAGCTCAAGTACCTGTCAGTTGGCTTTCCTTGGATAACCAAGATAACGATATCCAGCGCTTTTGGCGCTACATTGTTGCGGCTTTGCGGGAGAATGTTCGCGATATTGGCGCAGCGACGCTGGCGATGTTGCAAGCAAGCGAAGCAGTTACATTTGAAGCCTTTTTAATCCCGTTAATTAATGAATTAGCTCAACTGGAAACAGCTTTAATTCTCGTTTTGGATGATTATCATCTAATTCAAACTGCTGCAATTCATGACACAGTCACTTTTTTTATCGAGCATTTACCAGCGCAGATTCATTTAGCGATCGCAACTCGTGTCGATCCACCTCTCCCTTTAGCTAGATGGCGGGTACGCAATCAGTTAACCCAACTGCAAGCAGATGATTTACGTTTCACTGATATCGAAGCGGCAATATTTTTGCAGCAGTCGATACCAGTATCATTAACAGAGTCACAGATAGCCACCCTGCAAACAAAAACCGAAGGTTGGATTGCGGGGTTACAGCTAGCGATGCTGTCATTACGCGATCGCACTAATCCAGATCTATGCATTGCATCCTTCGGCGGAGATCAGCCATATATCCTAGATTATCTAGTCGAGGAGGTTTTACAAAGTCAATCATCATCCTTGCAATTGTTTCTGCTGCGAACTTCTATCTTAGGGCAGATGACAGGCTCTTTATGTGAGGTAGTTATCAAAGAAGATACAGTAAATGGAGCCGAGATTTTAGAGCATTTGGAGCGTCAAAACCTATTTTTAACCGCCCTAGATGCTAATCGCACCTGGTATCGCTATCATCATTTATTTGCCGAGTCACTACGGCATCTGCTGCTGCGAAGAGAGCCAAATTGCATTAGGGAATATCATTATCGTGCTGCTCAATGGTACCAACGGCAGGGATATATTACAGAAGCTATTCAACACGCCATTTCAGCCCAGACGTTTGAT
The DNA here is from genome assembly GCF_014696435.1 of Calothrix anomala FACHB-343. Classification (GTDB taxonomy): domain Bacteria; phylum Cyanobacteriota; class Cyanobacteriia; order Cyanobacteriales; family Nostocaceae; genus Aulosira; species Aulosira anomala_A. The sequence goes on from NZ_JACJQG010000084.1 coordinate 32,760, forward strand.
TATGCGGCTGGTTTAATTGAGCAAGAAATTCAAACTACAGAAAACCCTCGCATAGATGCGATCGCTTTGGGAAATGCTCTGAAGGAATTACCAGTATCATTAACTACTAGCCGTCCTTGGTTACTTGTCGCTAAAGCTTGGGCAGCGTTCACCTCTTCTTCGTTTCCTGATATAGTTGTCGTCTTCAAAACCTTAGAAAACTTGTTAAATCAGGGTATTAATATCAATGAAAATAGCGATCGCTTTTGGGGGTTAGTTTCCGCCCTCAAAGGAATGCAAGCTCGTCAGCAAGGCGACACAGTAACATCCGTCACATTTATGGAAAAAGCCTTGCAATTATTACCTGTGGATAATTCCTGGTTGCGATCGCTAATTTTGCTCAATCTCGGCGTAACTTATTTTGTAGCTGATAATTATCAAAGCGCCAAGGGATTACTCAGAGAAGTTAGCTATATTGGCAGAGTACAGGGTAGAGCCGATCCTGCAATCGCTGGGCTTTATTTACAAGCACAGTTTCTCGCACTGCGGGGAAAACTAGAGTCAGCAACTTCCCTATGTCAGCAAGGGTTAGAACTAGCAACACAAAGACATTGGTTAGCCACCTATGCAGGTATTTTGGTGCAGGTAGCCTTAGCCGATTTATTGCGAGAACAAAACCAATTAGCAACAGCCGCCCAACATCTCAACCAAAGCATTGAACGCGCCATCGAAAACAGACAACCTGGGTTGATGATGGGTTATATTACGCTGGCACGAGTACAGCAAGCCCAAGGAGATTTAAAAGCGGCGTGGGCGGCTATTCATGCAGCTGAACGCTGTCAACCTTGGCTTTGGCCTACCATTTTGCCAGTGGAAACCTGTAAGGTAAGATTACATTTGGCACAAGGTAATTTAGATGCTGCGATCGCTTGGGTAGAAAACAGTAATCTAAGTATAGAAGACGAACTGCACTACAACACAACCGAACATTCTCCGGTAGCTTCAGAACTAAATTACTTAACTTATGCCAGAGTACTGCTAGCTTACGGTCAACACAAGTCATCTGCATCTCATTTACAAGATGCTTGGCGATTGCAAACTCGATTACATAAATTTGCGGTTTTCGGTGGGCGCACTATCCGCGTTATGGAAACATTGCTTTTACAGGCGTTGGTTTTGCAAGCTCAAGGAAATAGACAAGAATCTCTCAATTATCTCAATCAAGCCTTAAATATTCCCCGCCAAGGCAATTACATTCGGCTATTTTTGGATGAAGGAAAACCAATGGCTGAGTTATTGCAACAAGCTGTCTCAAAAAATCTTCATTCCCCAGAAGTGAATCTTCTGTTAGCTGAATTTGGTACAGTCTCAGGGTTAATTGAGCCATTAACTGAAAGGGAAATCGAAGTACTCAATTATCTCGCAACGGGAATGTCGAATCAAGCGATCGCGGATCGACTTTTTGTCAGTTTAGCGGCTGTCAAATGGCACGCGCGAAATATTTATAGCAAGTTGGATGTCAACAACCGCACTCAAGCTGTAGCGAAAGCCAGAGAATTAGGAATTTTATCCTAGTAACTATCGCAACTGCAAAACCTATCCTTTCGGCTAGGGAATGAACGATTGCATTTAGATAAGGTGGGGGAAATGGGAGGATAATCAGATGAAAGCAATTGTACATGAACATTTCCAAGCAGAACTGAGCAAAGCACAAACATTAATTGCCCAGCAAGACTTTGCATCAGCATGGATAGCCTTACAACGCGCTCATATTCTCGGACAAAATGATGCGATCGCTCATACCATTGCCCATTGGCAAATGCTGAAACTTGCCTGGAAACAGCGAGATTTTAGAGAAATTATGGGGCAATTAGTATCAACAATCCTGGCAATTCCTTTAACACTGTTGTATGGAAACAGCAGATATCTCAGAGGCGGTAAAGCTCATGTTCAAGAATCAGAAAAAATGTCTATCCCGGAAGATATTCAACAAATACTAAGCCAATAGGTTGGCAATTGGAACTACTTTTAATACCAATTTGCATAATGTTGGAGACGGATAAATTATTTAAATCATTCGGAGGGCATGGCAGTGCCATGCCCCTACCCATTTATGATGTTCTTTTTTCAAATTGGGATAAAACTATCCTATAAACTATCCATTCGGTGAGGGAGAAATTGGCACTTCTTAGCGACTGTGAAAGTACAGTCACGGATCAATGAGGTTTGACAATGGAATGGACAATTGGATGGTGGCAAATCTCTGTGCAAAGAGTTTATCCCACAAAGGCGCAACTATCGCAAACCTATAATCAAGCTGCTTCTTGGTGGCATCAACATCTTCAGCTTTTGGGTTATAGCTATGCTTATAGAGAATTATGGCGATCGCTCAAAAATGCCGATATGCTACCTCACAGTCAAGACAAATTAACCATTTGTGATTGCGGTATTGGTACAGCAGCTTTCAGTCTGGCATTTGCGCAAATGATTAACCCCCAAACACATATCGCTGGAGTTGATATTTCACCCCAAATGCTCAACAAAGCAGATCAAAAACTTGCTCTGGCAAAGGTTCCTCATCAAGTTTATCAAAGTGATGTCAATACTTTGCCCTTTGCAGATTGTGCTTTTGATGCTGTCATCTGTGCCCATACCCTTGAACACTTACCCAATCCGCTACAAGGATTACGGGAAATAGTCAGAGTTCTTCGCCCTGGCGCACCCTTAATTCTCGTAGTCACTCAGTCTGGATTATTGGGTTGGTTAATTCAGTGGCACTGGGGAAATCAATGTTTTAACCAAGAACAACTGTCAACACTTATACATAAAGCAGGGCTAACTCAGCTTCAGTTTATTCCCTTTCCTTTTGGGCTAGCTCGCTTTACTAGCATTGCTTGTATTAGCTTTAAGAGGTCATAATGTTTCTGATAATCTGGCGGTTTCTCACAATTATCTTAGTAGCATTATTTACAGGCTTAGAATTTGCCCATGCTTTAGAATTACCTGCCAAAATGCAATATGATGGGGCGCTGTATGTGACGATTCAAAACAGCCTATACCGTTATTTTGGCGCACCAGGGCCAGGAGCGTTTATTACTGTAGGTGCAGTTTTGTGGGCGATCGCGCTTACGGTTCTGGTACGCAAACGCCAAGCTGCTTTTTGGTGGACATTAGCAGGTACAGTCTGTCTTTTCATCGCTTTTCCCCTAATATATTTTCTGAGGATTGAGCCTGTTAATACTGTGATAGAACAGGCTAATGCAGGTTCGCTTCCTAGCAATTGGCAACAGCTAAGAAATCAATGGGAATATGCTCATACGACTAACTTTGGTTTGAGTTTAGCTGGTTTGAGTACAATCGTGATATCGGTTCTGAATGATTCACCTGGGCATAAAAACTTAACCTGAATCCCTCCTCATCAAGACATAGAGGTGAAGCAATCATGTTTATTTTCAAGATTTTGAGCGCGTTGATTTGGAATTTAGTCATCTTCGGTGGTTTACTCTTCTTACCAGCTTGGACGTTAAACTGGTGGCATGGCTGGGTATTGCTCGGTGTTGTTGTTGTGGGAACTGTTGTGACGATGATTGGTGTTTTCCGAGATGATGATGCTTTATTGCAAGAACGCCTGAAACCACCGATTCAAGAAGAACAACCTCTAGCTGACAAAATTCTTGCCAATTTACTCATTTTTGCATTTCTGGGTTTGATTGCCTTCATCCCTGTAGATGTCTTCCGATTGCACCTATTTCCTCAACCCAGCGCGTTGGCTTCGGTGTTGGGGTTGCTATTGTTTATTATTGGTTGGGGGATTATCTCTCTATCTTTTAAGGTGAATACCTTTGCCGCAACAGCAGTTAAACATCAAGCAGATAGGCAACAAACAGTAATTGATCGGGGAGTTTACAGCATTGTTCGACATCCCATGTATGCTGGTGCAGTTCTGACGATGGTTGGTATGTCCCTGTGGTTAGAATCCTATGCGGCGGCTCTACTTGCGATCGCTCCTACTATCATCTTGGTAATACGGATTCAATTTGAGGAGCAATTTTTGCAGCAAGAACTCCAAGGCTACGATAGCTATATACAAAAAGTTAGGTATAAGTTAGTGCCATATTTCTGGTAAGTGCTGAATGCTTGAACCTGCAAAAAGTCTATTGCACAAAGCAGTTAAAATACATTAGACCTCTTGCAAAAGTCCTAATTTTCGCTTTCTTCTTATCGGATGAGAAAAAATTAGTTGGAGACTGCCGTTAGAGTTCTTGATTTGTACTGAACCCCGTGGAGCAAGATTTTGAGATATTTGAGATTCCATAAAAGTAATCAACTGGGGTAAAGACCTCTACCTTACATTTTTACCCCAGTTTTACCCTAGTTCTTTATCCAAACTACCCAAAATAACCCCAAAAATCTCTAAAGGCTTGTTTTGCAAGCCTTTGAATGTCCAATAAAAAAGGGCTTTCAAGCCCTGAAGTACTTGATTTTCTTAAAGGCGGCACCCGGATTTGAACCGGGGGATGGAGGTTTTGCAGACCTCTGCCTTACCACTTGGCTATGCCGCCAGTATAGGCTTCCCAGTTATATTACCCTATTATAAACCCATTTGTGTAGCCAAAAGTGTAGCCACAAAGTACAGGCTTAACTACACTAGCATAGCTCAACTAGCCAATTTAGATCAATATACGTATAACAAATTTATTTTATACATAAACTATTTAACTATATAATTATGAAGTTAATTAAATTAGAACCTAAAGTACATAAATTTGATGACCTTACTTTAATTGAGTCTCCTAATATTGGGATCATTAGACATAATGACTTTAATATTGTTCCTAAGGCTCCTTATTATATGGGGGTAGTACAATTCCTAACTACAGTAATATATGGCTCTAAGGACTGTATATGCCTATCTCCTGATGAATTTGAAAGTAATGTACATAGCAGAAAAAAGTATGGCAAGCTTCATTATGATAGTCCTTATTACTTTATATCTACAGTGAATATTCAGGAACCTAATACTTTTAAGATCCCTTATCTTATTTATAATGGTGACTATTCTGAATTAATTAATGCCTATAGAGAAATAGCAACTGATGAGTATTATCATAATAAATTCAATGAGCAATACTCTTTAGGTGTTTATTACCCAATAGAAAAGACATCAGAGGAATAAACCTCTGATGTCTTTAATTATTTATTTAATTAATTTAGAAAGTAGATAGAGCTACTCTACGCCAGCTATTAGCTCCTATACAAATGTATAGGTAATTAGAGTCAAAGGTAATAGAACCATAAGTACCTGCACTACTAGTATTATCAGGAGGAGTAACTCCACCAGTAACAGTAAACTGACCATTAACTGTTAGTCCTCCATTAATAGATACATTACCACTAGCTCTATTAATAGATAGGGGAGTATTTAGATAACTACCTGCATTATTATATCTATTGATAGCAAAGTTACTACCTGCATTACTTCCACTTTCAGTGTCAGCAGTTTTAACTATCTGCCATCTATCTAAACTAGAGTTATTACTAAACTTAATAGCAGATGCATTACCTGCTGCTGTAGATAAATTAATACCTATGTTATAAGAACTACTTTGAGTTATGTTAAGGGTACTTTGAAATGTAGGTGATGTTGTAAATAAAGGTGTACCTGAGAAGGTAGGGTTCTTTATAGATACAGATGCATACTTATATTCGCTATTTATATTAGGAGTAAAAGTTGCTAGTGAGTTTAATATCTCACTATTAATTACTGCCCCTGTTTCATTATTCCTATAACCTACTATTCTTAATGCATAGTCACTACCTGCTGTAGTAGTATGAATACCTTCAAAAGAATAATGATCAGTACTTCCATAAAAAGAAGCTACACCTATACATCTAATACCAGAAATGTTGAATGTTAAGAAAAGTCTGATAAAAATAGCCCAAAATATGTTATTTTTGGGCGAAGGATTAAAATATATTAGTTTGATTGTGATTATAAATTCATTT
>NZ_JACJQG010000085.1 GCF_014696435.1 Calothrix anomala FACHB-343
ATTAACAATTTATTGGGGTGAGAAAGCGATTGTTATCGGCAACTGCTTTCTCACACTTAAAATGATTATCATTTTAATTACTGTATATTTTATTCTCTGGAAGTCCCTTATGACAAGACCATAAAATTGTGGGATGTAGAGACGAGAAAAGAAATTACCTCCCTAACTGGACATCAATACATAGTTAGCAGAGTCGTATTTAGTCCCGACGGCAAAACCTTAGCTTCTGCAAGTTGGGACAAGACCATAAAATTGTGGGATGTGAGGACGAGAAAAGAAATTACCTCCCTGACTGGACATCGAGGTTGGGTCAGCAGCGTCGTGTTTAGTCCTGACGGCAAAACTTTAGCTTCTGCGAGTGGGGACAGCACCATAAAATTGTGGAATCTAAAGACAGGAAAAGAAATTACCTCTCTAACTGGGCATCAATATATAGTTAGTAGCGTTGTGTTTAGTCCCGACGGCAAAACCTTAGCTTCTGCTAGTTCAGACAACACCATAAAATTGTGGGATGTAGAGACGAGAAAAGAAATTACCTCCCTGACTGGACATCAAGGTTCAGTCAACAGCGTCGTATTTAGTCCCGACGGCAAAACCTTAGCTTCTGCTAGTGACGACAAAACCATAAAATTATGGAGTTTGGATTTAGATGATTTACTAGCACAGGGCTGCAACTATTTAAACGATTATCTCGCCACCCGCGATAAGTTGCGCCAGGAGATTTGTCCGAATAAATGAGATAACTTTCAAGAAACACGGATCTGCCACCAATTCAATTCGGACAATTACCCATCCCCAAGTCGCATCGCGTATCGATTGATGTAAAAATTGGCAAATTGCGATCCGCCTATCTCTATAATCCGAAGCCCCCGGCATTGAGTTGAGTGGGGTTGATACGAGCGAAAACTTGCTAGCGATGGCACTGCGATCGCCAACTACTCTGGTTAAACTGGCAATACAGTTTAGGTTATTGTTCGCAATATTCTCACTGGTTAGGAGGATCTTCTAATACTCCAGTAGTTACTCAGAAAAGATGGATAGCTGAAAGTCCCTATCCCATACCAGCATGAACCGCTTCTGCTCCATTTTAAAAAAATCCGGCGCTTTCCTGCTTTCTTTGCTTGATTGGACTCGCGGCAAGCTTATCCTTCCAATTTGGACTAGTGGCAAGGTTATGGTTCCAAAATGTCGATTGCATCCAAAATTAGCTGATGCAAGAATGAGGGTTCTAGTGTTGTTGACGGCAAAGTTATGGTTCCAGTAGCGGCAAGCTTATGGGTAAAGGCACAGTATGTCAAGCGCGATCAATAAATTTTTGTACGGATAGCGATCAAAAGTGAGCTAGTTGAGTTATGCTAATATAGTTACTCCTTTGCCCTAGTGGCTACTTTGTTGGCTACTAAAAAGCTAAAAGTAAGGTAAAATAAATAAAAAGTTAGTACTGGCGGCATAGCCAAGTGGTAAGGCAGAGGTCTGCAAAGGATAACTGAGGGTAAACTATAACGTAATAATAAGGGTTTCAGTCTCTATAAAATAAGCTATTAACCAATTTAGCTACTCAACTGGCTACTAGAATTTTAACCCATTTAGCTTCATAGATCTAAGTAATAAGTCATTTAACAAAGTGTAAAGGTATATAGGTAGTGTATAGTTTACTAACACTACCTATCTAATTAATTAATATCTAAAGAGATATTCAAATATTAATTAAAAGGTTTATCTTCTTCCTCCTCCTCATTAAAGAAAATAGAATAAATATTTTCTTTTAAAGTATCAAACTCTTCTTTAGATATTGCACCTTGAATACTAGAAAGAAAACCATCTGCATTAGAAATAGCATAGTCAATTGCAGTATTCTCTTCAGGAAAACCTACATTAATATCTAACTTTCTATTAGGATCATCGTTAATTGATATAGAAAACCTAACAAAAGTTGTAGGAACATTTAGTGTGAATTCCATAGTTATTTACTCCTTATATATAGTTGATATGACTATGAGTTAGTCATGTTTCCCATCCTAGAGATGAGAATTTAAATTTGACATTTAGTAATTACCGTACCTAAGGGTTCGGTTGTTTCTACTTTGAGGGGGTATGTGTAAAACTAAACATCTACAAATAAACCAGGGAATTAAACCTCCTTGGTTTTTTATTTATTACTCTTGGTACAATTACTTAAACCTATAATATTTAATTCATGGGCACAGTAATTATCATGAGGTCATGACAGTTTGTTATTACTTAAGATGTATTAGGTAATAATAAAATGAAATTATATGACTCAACGTAAAGTCAGAGCAGACATAATAAGAGAATTCTTACCACAAGCTTGTAAGGATATAGTACTTCTTGCAATAGTCTGTGACTTATTAATAATTACTATTACTTCAATGATCTTTTACCAAGTGTTATACACAGTGGTAATATTTGCTATTCCTTTAATAGGACTAAAAGATGTCTTACTAGACTGTACTGTTTATGTAACTTTATGTACCCCAGTAGGCTGGGTTAAGAAATTAACTATAGGTGGCTCTATACTATTCGCTTTAATGTGGCTGGCAGTAGAAGTTGAATAACTAGTAGTCATATGTAGATAAACAGAATAAGTAAATATCCTGTTATCAGAAATTATTAAGCTAAGTTAGGAAAGAATAAGAATTAGAGTTGCTTCTTATGTCTAAAGAGAATGTATTAAAGTTTATTAGCTTAATGAAATATAATGACAAGCTAGCTAATAAAACCAGACATATGCCAGTGAGTAAGATAGTTAAGTTAGCTAAAAAGATGGGGTATAACTTTAGTGAGGAAGAGTTTAGTGACTTAACTGGACACAAGGAAAAGGAAGACTGGCGCATAGACTTTTTCTTTACTTGTTATAATGCTTTTTCTCCTCTTATGGTTACGCTTTATTTATTGAAAGCGCTCGATAATTTAATTAACAACAACCCTTATTCTTTTCTTGTGAATATATTTATATGCTTCATTATTATAATATGTCCTTACATTTTAAAATTACTTATACATCTTTACAAATACATTAGTTAATAAACTGTACTTTGAATTACTCCTTATTTTGTAAGAGAAGGAATAGGAGCGATCGCATAATAGGTATACAGGATATTAAGTGAGTTTTTTTTTTTTTTAGCCCCTTAGTTTACCAATAAGTAAATATGGTTAAGTTTAGGAGAGTGAGTGAGAGAGGAGAGGTAGGTGTAGGAGAATTAGGGAGAAGAAGAAGTTGAGGAAGGACTAAACCTACATGGTACGTATATATAGACATAAAAAAATGGCCAGGAACCATACTGTGTATAGCTCCTGGCCATTTGAGGTAGTGTACAAAAACTGTCCACTTTTATAATTGTTCTACTTCTAGATAAGTAATTATTCCTAGTTGATCAGCTCTCTCTTGTACTAATTGCTGTATCTTTCTAATGTTTCTTTCTCTTCTAGCCTCACGTTTGAAGCTAACACTAAACCCATCATGTTGCCACACTGTAATTAAGAAGTCATCTGTCTTACTAGCTAGCTCTATAACAGGCAGTAACAGGTACATCTCTACAGCTTGGGCCTCTTGAGCTAGCATACTTCTAATTGCTCTTAACTTCTCCTTAGCCTTACCTTCGGGCACCTTAATTTCCTTACCAAAGATAGTCTTAACACTGCCACTCGCTAACATTTCTTTCATCTTTTTATTCCTAGCTTCATGCAAAGCTTTAATAATTGGATGACTTAGAAAGTGTTTAGCATCTCCCTTAATTCCATATCTCTGTAAGCTAGCATTCATTCTCTTAACTAAGTTACTGATACTCATTCCATATATGAGACCATACAAAGACTCCTTAAACACTTCTCTTTTAGCTCCCTCATACCACTTCCTGTTATTTACCTTAAGGTCTTCAGCATCCATTCCAAAGTGTTTAAACAATTCATTCCATATTTTACCCTTAGCTGCTAGAAAGTCCTGCACCTCAGGTATATCCCATAGAACTGCAACAATAGATAGTTGACTATTATTCAGATCCATTTCCCACCAACCCTTAGTTAATATCTTTCTAACATCCTTCATTAACATAGGGATACTAAGGTTAGCAGGGAATATTCTTGATGTATTACCTTGCCAGCTAGGTTTATAGTAAGCCTTTAGTTCATCTCTAATATTCTGTAGTGTAATTAGCTGACTCTCTCTTACAAGCTCATCATCTATATCCATTACATAAGCTAGAGCATTCTTCCAATTCTCTGAATAAACTCCCTCTTTCTCATACACCAACTTGGTAACTAAATTAGTTGGCAACTCATTCATGTACTCCAATATAGGTTTAGCTTCAGGAGCAGCAAAGTTAAATGTTATTCTCGCTTCCTGTTCCATCAACAACTTATCTCTATCCTTACTTCTTCTGCTGTACTTTAAACCTGTGTCTATGTAAACTCTGTCATCACTCATACTATAAACCTCGGTGTCTATAAGAGCTTGAATATGAGGAGGAAACTTAAATATAATAGTTCTTGCTTTACTCTCAGTAAAGGCATAGTCAGTCCAGGTAAACTCTTCACCTAAGACCTCTCTCATTCTTTCTAATAGTGTTAGTCCGCAGTAATTATTACCATATAAAGCAGGTAACTTACGCTCTATTCTAGCTAATGTCTCTTGATCTACTAAAGGTCTAAGAGTAATAGCTTCTTTAATACCCCATGCCATGTAAGCTAACAGTCTCCATAGATCTTCATTATCAGCAAGACCTGGATATTCATTACTAATAGCATCTCTAATTTGTTTGTTAATGGTTTTCTTCATAACACAATACTGCCTTTAAATTAATTTGATATTGGTGCCTACCTCCTACTATCAATATGTGTTACATTAATAATAAGCATTAATAGATAGGAAGTATGACTTGTTTATTTCTTCGTTAATGTTTTCATAGTTTTAGTTTTAAGGAAGGGAGTAATTAACCCTTCCTTTTTTCATTCTTATTTAAAGATAGCAAATTAATTAGATGATGTTAATTAAAAAGCCCCTCATTCAGGGGCTTGTTCTTTATCTAACTCATCTAACTCATCTAAGGTTTTACTAATATGCTCTGTATCTTTAATAATTCCTTTCATATTATTTAATTGTGTTGCTTGGTGTATTAATAAACCTAAAGTTACCAAGCTAATTATTGTTCCCATTTAAATTAATTCCTTTATTATTAACTGTATATATAGTACACAGAATTTATATGTATAAGGTAGGCATCTCTCATTTATACAAGTAATATAAATTCATCTAACTCCCTTGAATTTGAGATATAAAGCCTTCCAAATTGGTAAGATGACATAACATACTTAAGTAAGTTTAAAGGGGTTATTAAAGGCATTATAGACCCCTCTAATTGAATGTTTAAGTTACAAAGTCTAGCAATAAATTGAGTACATACAGGTTCTTTATTACCTAAACCTAAAGCTATTCTATAAAACTCCTTCCACTCTAATTTTTTATTCTCAAACTCAGCTAACCTTTCATAGAAACCATCAACCATATCCTTACTTGGATGAAAGTAATATATAAAGTCATCAGTCTGTAATAGTCTTGGTAATATAACTTGATCAGCCTCCTTAACAAAGTATCCATTAAAGGTAGACTCATAATAAACACCATCAAACCATAAGGCAGTATGAGTATATCTATACCCCTTATCCCTCATGACATATCTCTGCCATAAGCTTATTAGCTTTGCTTTAATATCCTTCTTATCAGGCTGACTTATTATTAAAGCTGCTGTATACTTTGTAATGTTGTCCATGACTGCTCTAATTCTCTTTTATTTATTAATAACTGTGACCAATGGTTAACAAATTCTCTAAAAGTATTTAATGTATTAGGCTTAGGTGTCCCTTTCCTTTTAGACAACCATACAGCTTCTATATTGTTATAAGTAATTGGTATCCCTGTACTTTTTAACTCCTTACTTATTACTTCTAGCTGCCTTAATTGACTAACTAAACCAGAAGCATTAAATAAATTTTTTAAATTTGTATATTCTATTTTTATATTATATTTATCTCTTAAGGTTAAGTAGAATAATACATCAGGCAGTATATATCTCCACTTAGCTATTAACCAAGGGCCAGATCTATCAGAATATTCTCTACTGTATTGTATAAATAGGGTGACTATATCTATCACCCTCTCAGTCTTCTCATTATCAGTAAATTGTTCTGCCTTAAAATACTTTCTTAATAATTTGTTCTGGAAATTACATAATAAAGTAAAGTATTCTTCACTTATTCTTTTTTTACTGTCTTTACTATACTCTTCTATTAATACTGGCAGTCTATTATGAGTATATTCTTTATCTAACTTTCTAGGTTTAAGAATTTTATTTAATTTATATTCATTCATCATTACTAAATACCCTTACTTGTAATATTTATCTAGATAGTCTAGTAAATTCTCTACAGAACAGTACTCAGTTAGGGTAATAACATCTAGCTTCTTACCTAACTTATGTTCCTTAATAGTTTCAAAGTTTAAGAAACCTAAAGCTGTATCTTTATGTCTGTGATACCTTTGACTCTCTTTAATATCCTTAGTTAACTGAGTAGTAAAGTCCCATCCTTTATTCTTTACATGCTCAACTACTCTAGGTTTATTAATTACCCACAGCTCTACATATATTTCATTGAAACTTATGTAGTAATAATTAGTTGACTTACCATTTATAAACCAGGAGGTCTTCCATTTGCCCCCATCAAGTACTAATAACTCAAAGCCAGGTCTATTCTTCCTACTATAGCTATGACTAATTGCCTTAATAGAACAAGGAATATCATTAACATATATATCTATGTCTTGTTCTATATTCTCCTCTACTGTTGACTCAATTACTCTACTACCAAGTAAATTAAGCCATTTCTTAACTGCTTCCTCAGCAAGTAAACCAAATTGTTTACTACTTACAAACTGTTCCTTAGGTTTTAAGGTTTCAGTGTACATTTCTATTACCTTTCTATTTGTTATAAGTTGTTTTTATTTAAGCAATAAAATGAGGGAGTATAGTAGGACTTAATACTCCCTCAATTAATGGTTTTATATATTTAGTTAGTCTATTAATTCATCAACTAGAAAGAAGTAATAACTAAGAGCATCGTCATAACCACTAAAGCGTCTGACTCTATCCTTAACTTTCCAGTGACTTTGATAAGCTACCCAGAATAGACCATCAATAGAGCACATATAAACGGCCCCATAATTATCTTCATCATATTCAATAGGATATATATCTTCCCCTCTATACCTATAACTAAGTTCAACACTAGGTAATACCTCTTCCCAGCACTCAACTCTTATTAACTTATCTGTATCTAGAAAGTCATAAGAAGTGACCACATTAATTAACTTACCTGTCCTATCTTGATAGAAAATATAGTCGGGCACTTCTTCAATAGCTTTACCTTCACTACTAAATAGGTAATACACCCCTTCCACATAGTCTACAAACCTAATTAATTCATTAGTAAGATCAGGAAGTAATGTACCCCTACCTAAACCCTTATGTCTGCTCTTATCTTTATGTTTATTAGGTAGATAAGCATTACCACTACTTAAATATAGTTTGTCTAGCTTTTTAATTAGCTGTTTATTCATATGCTATTCCTATTAATTAGTCTTATAAGTAACCCCCTAAATGAGGGAACTTAAAAAGCCCCCTCATTTATATAAATGATATATACTTCTTAACCTTATCCCTAATAGACTCTACCTTCTGCCTAATAGACTTACATCTATCACTTTTATCGTAGTAGTCTCTAAGTTTCTTATAGAGAGGGTTGAGTAGCCCATAGATAGCCTCTATTCCAATGACAAGACATACTATTAAGTATTCCATAACTATTTGGTGACCAGGTTGTTGCTCATTTACCCCTTCAGAAGGCTCTATATAAGCCTCCTTAGTAGGTTGGTCAGTATCTATGTCAGAGTAGGTTATATGCTCCTCTATAGCTTCATTAGAGGCTTCTGTTTGGATACTTTCAGAGTAGTTGTATTGAAAGGGTAATATGGCATCATTAAACCAGTCTATTTCTATACCTATATCCCCCTCTTTTGTACTTAGACTCATAGGTAAGTATAGTACTTTATCTACATATTCAGTACACTCATTGTCTATATATATACTTTCATTTTCATATTGCATTTCAATTTCCCAGGGGTTTTGTATGTATATTCCACATACTTCTATTTTAGTGTTATTATTTATACTTACATTGTCAAGTTCTATATCTTTTACTTCTAATGGATACTCTTCTCTAAGTTCATAGTATGCTTTCCAACAGACCCCTATATAATATTCATCTTTAAGCTTGCTTAATAACTCCCTAATATATTCATCATCTACACTTCCAAATACATCTTCATCAAGTATTCTATTTAGTTCTCTGATAGCTATATCTTCCTCATCCTCAGACTCTTCTTCATAAGGGTCATAAGAACAATATTCATATACAATATCTGCAAACTCTTCATAGATACTTGTATAACCTTTCTCTATAAAGTTAAGAGTATCTTCATATGCCTCATTTATCTTAATAAATATTCCTGCATCACCTGTACCTGGAACATCAGGGTGATATATATTAGATAGTCTTCTATATTCCTTCTTAAGTTCATTTATTTCATAGATATCTTCAAAGATATTTAGCATATCTAGCTTAGGTATTCTTCTTTCATATTTAACTATCGACACTACCTGTAAGCTTTCATATGCTTTCTCCCAGGTAATATTCTTTCTGAGATCTCCAAACAATTCTTTGACTTCTTCTTTGGAGAGTTGAGCTAATACTTTTTCTTTAATGTTTTTCATAGTTTTAGTTTTAGTTTTAGTATTTTATAGATAGGTTATTCACCTATGTTTTTAATATATAGAAATAATTAGACGTTGTATACTTATAGTTTTCAATTAGACGTTGTCAAGAGAAAAGGGGCCCGACAGTAAGCCCCTTCCCTCATCTTTATTCAGCCTCATATATTACCTTATTAAAATTCACCTACAGCAATTAATGACTCATAAAATATTGTTAACCTATCAAATATCCTCGCATCACCTGTACCTGGAACATCTGGATGATATATCTTACATAACTTTCTATACTCCCTCTTAATATCTTCAACTTTAGCTGTATTACCATCTAACCCAAGTACCTGCCACATATAACTGTACTTAAATATATCTACACCATTAATAACTCCATATCCTTCTGCATTCTCTTCACCTGGCACTATACCTATATATCTTCTATAAATTACCTTCCAACTTTCATTATCCCTTAAGTTAATATCTAGTCCATCAACTGCCATTTTAAACCTCTTATTCTCTCTCAACTGTTTAGTACTCTTCACTTTAAATAACTTATATATCTCTCTTTTTATCTTAC
This sequence comes from Calothrix anomala FACHB-343, assembly GCF_014696435.1. Classification (GTDB taxonomy): domain Bacteria; phylum Cyanobacteriota; class Cyanobacteriia; order Cyanobacteriales; family Nostocaceae; genus Aulosira; species Aulosira anomala_A. The sequence goes on from NZ_JACJQG010000085.1 coordinate 9,415, forward strand.
TAATATCTTCCTTCTTATCTGTCTTCTTAACTTCTACCTTCTTATTCTCTACCTTTTTCTCACCTGTATATAGAACTATACTCAATACCTCATCTACCACATGGGAACTAGTGGTACTCATACTTTTAATATGAGACATAGCAGCTTGCCAAGTTGACTTCTTACGCAAGTCTCCAAATTGAGCTCTAACGTTGTCCTTAGAGGAGTACTGGAGAACGTACTCTTTTAACTCTTTCATCTTCATCTCAGTCTTAGCGGTCTTAGTTTTCATAGTCTTAGTCTTCATAGTTTTATTGTTAGCAGTCTTATTAGTCTTAGTAGTCTTCATAGTCGTTTCCTTAGTTTTAGTTTTCATAGTTTTAATATCCTTATCTCCTTGTTCATTTATATATAAAGCAGTCTGTTTCTCATCCACCCCTACGCGCTATCACCTACTGTCACTAGGTGAGGAGGACTCATAGGTTTTATCCAGGCCCCCACTTCAGAGCTCCGAGCCTCACCTCCTGGTTAGTATGACTAGGTGTCACTCCTTGGAAGGTTCTACGGTTTAGGCTTTTTGAAACTATTCAATTTTCTATAATTTACTTTTATCAAAATACTTAGATGCGGTCAAAGTTTTATGTATTTATTGTTATCTTTATTTCCTTAATTTCTATAATTATAATGTATCAAATTTTGTAGATGCGGTCAAAAATACTGACCCAATTGGGCCCCCTAAAAAGCCCCCTCAGCCTGCCTATAAGTTAATTAATAAGGGGGATAACTAATATGTATTAAGTTATATAAGCACCTACAAAATACGTGCATCAACTCCCGTCGATGATGGGAGCATGAAATTCTGCGAATTTATGAGCAGCTTCTACTCATTCTTCGTAGAAGAATTAGCATGAAATTTATATATATCTGACGAGTTCTCTTTTACAGAACAGGTTACTTACTTAATATAAATTTGAACATAAAGGTTTATGCCTTTAGTCTTAAAAACAAACATAAATACTAAGTTTAAATTATGAATACCAATACAAAAGAAAGTTTAAATGGAACCGTGTCCCACCAATATATAAAAGAAATAGATGATGATAAACCAACTATTAACTGGTCTAATTGGTTAGGTGTAGGAATAGGTGTAGTTGGTCTATTAACAGGCTTTATTAGCACCACTATTGTTAACCAACAAAAGATAGCTGTATTAGAAGAGAAGGTACAGAAACTATCTGCATTAGAAGCAAAAGTAGAAAATGTAAGTGTTCTCCAGCAAAAGGTGCAGGCATTAACAGATACAGTTAATGAGCTACGTATAGATATCAAAGAAATGAATAAAGAGTTAAGTAAACGCAATGGAAAGTAATTTTGATATCCTAATGAGCTTCTATGGAGGAGAAGAAGGTTTTGAGAAGGCTTTAATACCTGATCCTAATAGTGAGCTACTTAAGTCCCAGAAGCAAGACTTAGATGCCTCTATAGCCCTAGCTAAACAGATAGCTATGAAAGAGAGAGATAGAAAAAGACTAGAAGGATCTAAGAAAGGTGCTTTAGTTTCTACTCAAAAGAGAATGGAGAAAAGTGCAAATGGGAAGAAGTAGTCCCCAAGTAGTTTATGTGCCTCAACCTTCTGCTGATATTGAAGCAGCTAGGAGACAACAAGAGGCAGCAGCATTAGCCTTACAACAACAGCAAGCTGCATATAAACAACAATACGATCAACAACTAAGTTCACTACAAGAAGCTTATAACAAACAGACTGGTTTGTTATCCTCTCAGCTAACACAACAGCAAGAGTATTATGACTCCCTAAGAAAACAAATGGAAGCTCAGTTACTAGCTGAACAAACAGCTAAACAACAACAAGCTAACCAGTTAAAAGCTATGACAGATGCTCAAGCTCAACAAACAAAGATACAGCAAGAGCAAGCTTATAAAAACTCTATGCTAGCTGATAATACACAGAAAGATAACAGTAATAAGTTCTTATCCTTGTTACAAGATAATGTGTTATCAAACAGCTACATAAATAATACGTCTTCTCTAAAGGGTTCCCCTAGAACCAATATCAATAGAAAAGACTCATCTTATTCATTACTAAGAAGATAATTTAATTTTTTAATATGGCAGTAACATTTCCCTCAATAACAGTCACAATGACTAATGCTGAATTTGCCTTAATGAATGAAGGTTCAGCAGCTCCTACTATTGCATCTAATGGTTCCTTTGGTGGTTTTGAGTCTGGAGCTATTACAGCTTCTAGTGCTGATGGAACTACTACAGTTACTCTTAACTCTGGTTATAGAACTGATGCTAATATTCGTTTGCTAGCTCAACGTATTCGCAGAGCAGACCAAGCATATAACTTAACCTTTACACCTTAATTAGTGAAGGTTATGAAGCCAGTTAATACTAATAATACTAGTGAGGTAAAACCTAAACATCTTGAATTCCATTTAAAGAAAGTAAAAGCTCTTGAAGATATATGGACTTTTGCAGACATTATTAATTTTAAAGGAGGTTCTCAAGCATTTAGCATTATTCATAAGAAGTTAGCTGGCTTTATAACCTCTCCCCAAACTTCTAAAGTCTGTAAGAGTGGAAAGGTTTATAACAATAGACGTTTAGTGCAAATGCCTAGAGGACATTTAAAGTCTACTGTATGCTCTGTACTTTATGTTCTATGGAGAATATACCGCAACCCTAATATCAGAATTCTCTTTGGTACAAACCTTAAAGAATTATCTGAAGCTTTCATTAGAGAGCTTAGACAATATCTAGAAGACCCAGAACTTCAAACTAGTATATGGAATGCAAGACCTCACATTCATGGCAGACTTATTCCTCAATTAGATGGAATGGGTAGAAACTCTAGAAGAACTAAAGCCACTAGTGATACAGAAGCATTAGATAGAAAGCTTAAGTGGACTACTACAGCTATCCAAGTAATTAGAACAGAGAAGCATAAAGAGCCAACTGTACTAGCTACATCTGCAGGCACTAGAACTACTGGTCATCACTACGACTTACTTATACTTGATGACATTGTTGACTTCTCTAATACCTCCACTCTACCTAAAATGGATGCCTTATATGAATGGGCACAGGATATGGAAAGTGTCCTTAACCAGTCTAGAGAAGTCACTTATGGTCAAGTTGCTAGGAAGAAGTATACAGAGTATGTAGGTGATGAGGTAGTTATCTTAGGTACTAGATACACCAAAGGTGACTACTATGAATACCTCGAGCAAAACCTTAAGGATCTTGAATATAAGTTCTTTAAGAGAAATATATATGTTAATGGTCTAGATAACTCTAATGGTTATATATGGCCTGAGAAGTTTAATGACTTAGTAGTTGCAAGACTTAAGAAGCGCTTAACAACTAGAAGATGGTCTAGCCAATACCTTAATAAAGTACTAGAAGAGTCTGAGCGATCGCTTAATAGAGATCTTATCAAGTACTTTTATACTAATAATGTTTCTATAGTTGATAACTTAGTTCATATTAATTTTACTGGTGAGATCAAACCAAGAAGAATAAGACCTTATTTAGTAATAGACCCAGCTATATCACAGAGAAATACTGCTGATAACACCTCAATTACTGTAGGTGGAATTGATGAAAACTTAAATGTTTATATTCTTGATGCCAAGATAGGAAGGTATACCCCTTCTGAGACTACAGAACATATATTTAATTTATGTAATAAGTGGAAGTTATTCTCAATTTACCTAGAAGTAAATGGTGTAGGTGCAGCATTACCTGAAACTATTAGACAACACTTTAGAGCTAAGAAGAAGACTATTGTTATTAAAGAATTTAGGATGCAGGGTGAGAAGAAGACTCGTATAGAAACCTGCATTCAGCCCTTATTGCATAATAGTCAGCTTTACCTTAGTGACTATTTAGCACCTAATGAAATAATAGCAGCAGAGTTTGAAGCATTCCCTTCTGTAAGAGGTAAGGATGACTTCCTAGATACTATCTCCATGCTTTATAGGTTTGCACATCCTACAGTTAATTATCCAAATAGAAATAAACTTCCTAGACCCCGTTTAGCTGTTAATAGCAGATGGGGAGGAGTTAGATAAGTTACTTAACTTATAAATAAATTTATTAATTAAATGAATATTAATTCTAAAAACTTTATAACTACTAAAACAGGAGAGGAATTACCTATTAACTTAGGTGAGTCTATAGCTGAGTATGTTAACTCCAGATATACTTCCTTCTCTACCTCTAGAAAGAATATAGAGGATGTATGGATGGAAGCGTGGTCTCTTTATGTTGGTAGTCCTCAAGCTGTCTCCTATCAAAGACAGCAAGTAATTAACTCAGTAGGTATTACTAATATTGACTGGAGACATAGGTTAAATACAGGTAAGGCATTTGAGGTAGTAGAAACAGTACATGGTTATTTAATGGGTGCCTTATTCCCTAATAATGACTGGTTTAATTTAATTCCCGCTACTTCTGGTTATGCTCAACTAGCTCGCATAGTTAGAAAGTATATGAGTAATAAGTTATGGGAAGCCAAGTTTACTACTCACTTTAATACCTTTCTCAGGCAGTTATTAATAACAGGTACTAGTATATTAGCTCTTCCTTGGAGATATGAAGCAAGACCCCATAAGAAGAATGTTAAGGTTGAGTATCCTAATGAAGAGAAGTGGACAGTAGTAGAAGAAACTAGGGTCATACAAAATAGACCTGACTTTGAAACTCTAGATATATTTGACTGTTACATAGATCCAATATCTCCTGCCCCTAATGAAGGAGACTTTATTAGGAGAATAGTCAAGAGTAGAGCAGAAGTAATTCAATGCATTCAACAAGGTTATTACTCTGATATAACTCCCTATGATATTTGCTGTTTATCTCCTTATGGTGATATAGATCCTCAAACTAGAAAAGATACCCTTAAAAGGTTTCAAGGAGTAGATACACCTCATGAATATAGTTTCCATGACAATATTGAGGTTATTGAATTCTGGGGAGACATACACGTTGATGGTATTTCTTATCATGATGTGTGTGCTACTGTAATTGGTGATACATTAGTTAGGTTTGAACCTAACCCTTACTGGGGTGGTAAACCTTTTGTTATTGGTTCATGCTTTGAAACTAGACATACTCCTTATTCAATTGGAGTTCTTCAACCCTCATTAGGCCTCATTCATCAACTTAATTCTATTACTAACCAAAGGCTAGATAACCTTGAATTAGCAGTAGATGAAATGTGGACACTTAAACAAGACTCAGTAATAAGACCTGAAGATGTTTGGACTGAGCCAGGTAAAGTATTCCTAGTAGAAGATCATAATGACCTAATGCCTATTCAAAGAGGTGGTAGAGACTTTGTAGTCTCCTATCAAGAAGCATCAGTATTAGAGCAGTCTATTGATAAGAACTCAGGCACAGGTAACTTAATTTCTGCTAATGCTGCTAGGTCAGGTGAGAGAGTAACAGCAGCAGAGATACAAGCAGTTAGGGATGCTGGTGGTAATAGACTCTCTAACCTTCATAAACATATAGAAGCTACATCATTAATAGAAATATTAAAAAGAGTCTATCGCTCTCTCCAACAGTTTGTTAAGGAGCCAGAGATAGTTAGAGTATCAGGCATGAAACCTGGTGAATTTAATTATTTCAAAGTAGGTGCTAACCAATTAGCCTATGACTTTACCCTCAGGCCAATAGGTGCAGACCACGTTACTGATAGTACTAAATACCTCAAAGACAGAATGGACTTTATTCAGCTAGTCTCTCAAATACCTCAAATGGCACAGAGAATAGACTTTGATAACCTTCTGTATGACATTGTTCAACACTTTGGGTTTGATGATCCTGATAGCTACATTAAAGTTCAAGAACAACCACAAACACCTGAGATGACAGATCCATCTCAAATGAGTCAACAACCTTCTGCCCCTACTTCAATAGAAGAGCAGCTAGCTCAAATAGGTGGAGAACCACTTAAACAAGCTTACTTAGCTAATATGGCAGCCGATGGGGGTCAGTCATTCTTACAAAATACCTATGGTATAGATACTTCACAACTAAATAACAATGAGCAACCAATTAACCCAGGACAACCAATTACCTACTGAAGAAACACAGGTAGTTAGACCACTAGAACCCTCTAGAGCTACTCTATATTCACCAGATATTGAACCTGTTGAAGACCTTCAAGAAGATAATTACATTGATGAACAACCTCAAGACTTATCTTATTTAGACCTACCTCAGGAAATTAATAATGTTAATGAACCTCCTCAATACAGTACTCCTGAATTTAAACAGTTTAATGAACAGTTTAAACAATATGCAGGAGTTGACTTTAAAGAAGCTGTAAATATGGTTCAAGAGTTACAAGCTTTTAAACAACAGCAAACAGTTAATTCCCAATTAAATACCCTTAAACAAGAATGGGGAGTTGATGATAAAGAAGTAACTCAGAGACTTGAATTAATAAGAGAAAGGTTTGTTAAATATCCTCCTCAACTACAAGCCCAATTAGATAACCCTGAAGGGGCTAAACTCATTTGGGCAAAGCTAGAACAAGAAAGACAAGTAAGTTCAGTACCTCAATTAGATAGAGGAAGAAGAACTACTCCAGGTAGTAATACTAAATACTTATTCTCTAAGTCACAAATTGACAAGATGAGTGACTCTGAATATAGACAAAATGCAAACAAAATTATGTATGCATATGCTAACGGGTTAGTTTCTAATAACTAACTTTATTTTTTTAACTTTTATATAGCTAAATAATTATATAAACATATATGCCTTTTTCAAATACTAATAACTCAACCTATAACCTGCAAGGGCAGCTTAGAGGTTCTGCTGTAACTAAAACCCGTGCAGATGCTTTTATACCTGAAGTCTGGACTGGTGAAGTAAAAAGAGCTTTAGATCAAAAGCTTGTTGCTTCTAAGTATGTAAAGATGCTTCCTGTTAGTGGGAAGAAAGGTGATCGCTTCCACATCCCTAATATTGGTAGAGCTGCTGTTTATGACAAGTTACCTGAGACCCCAGTAACCTTACAAAGCAGGCAGGAGTCTGACTGGTTTATAGATATAGATAAATATAAAGAAAGTTCTTTTACTATTGAAGACATCGTAGGAGTTCAAGCTGCTTATGAACTACGTTCTGAGTACACAAGAGAAGCTGGTTATGCTCTAGCTAGAGGTCTAGATGCAGATGTTCTAGCTCTACGTGCTGCTCTTCAAGGTTATAACTCTCAGTCTCAAGTTATCTATAACACTGCTGATGGTACTCTATCTGGTAATAGTGCTCCTCTTAACTACCAAGCTTTACTAACAGCTAAAGTAATTCTAGATAGAGCAGATGTACCTGAAGAAGATAGAGTTCTACTTGTATCTCCTACCCAATACAACCAACTCTTAGCAGTAGATAAGTTCATCTCTATGGACTACTCTAAGGGTATGCCTGTAGTTAGTGGAGTAGTAGGTACTATCTTTGGTGTACCTGTAATTATGACTTCTCAAATTGGACAGAATGGTACTACTACTTATAGCAATGGTGATGGTAATATTGTGCCTTCTCCAGGTGTAACAGGTTCTCCATTCCTACCTACTCAAGATACTTGGTCAACTCTACCTACAGCATTTACTGGTTCTAACACTGGTGCTGCTGCTCAAGTTCATACTGCTATTCTCTGCCAAAGAGACTGGGCTGTACTAGCTAAACAAATGGAACCTAAAGTAGAAAGTGGTAGGGAAATACAACTTCAGTCTGATGTTTTAGTTAACACTCAGCTTTATGGAGCTAAGTTGTATAGGCCTGGTAATGCAGTTATCCTGCATACCAATGCTGTTCTCCCCGCTATTAGTTAATAATTAACTTAATTCAATAACTTTAATAAGGCTACTGGTAGTAATATCAGAAGCCTTATTTTTTATGGAATATAGCAATACTACACATATACAAATTTTAAATAAAGTAATAGAGAATATAGGGGAGAGAAGAGTTACATCCCTTAATACAGCAATAGCTAGAAAGGCACAGGAAGCTCTTAAGGACTCCTTACTAGATATTGCATCTGCACATGACTGGGAGTGGACTAAAGACTCTATATTAGCTCTTAGCTGGGCTAATGAAACTGCAGAACTAGGTGAGACTCAAAGAATACATTCTGTGTCTTATGGTTCTTCCTCTGAAGGCTATAGGGAGCTTGTTTATATTGATCCCATATCATTTGATAGACGACCTCTCTTAACAGGATATCCTCAGTTTTATACTTACTCTACCTATAACAAGGTAAGAATTAACCCTTATCCAAACACACCAGAAGAGCAGAGTAAGTATCGCTTTTATGTGACTAGAGAATTAACTGCTCCTGTATCAGAGACAGACCTTATTCCTATACCTGAAAGACTATTACCCCTACTAGTATTTAGAGCTTGTCATTACCTGGCTGTGTCTCATTTAGATGATGCTCAGGCAGCTCAACTATGGGCAAAACAGTATGACATTTTACTAAATAAAGTAAGAGCAAGGGAAAGAGGTCAGTCTCACAGACAAGTCAATATGTTTAGACTAAGGGGTTAATATGGATAGCTTTGAGAGAAATATAAATACTAATGAGCAAGCTCAGGAGCAGAGTATTCAGTCCCAGAACTTTGGTGGACTAAATACTACTGCATCACCTCTTAATACCCCTTATGAAGATAGTCCTTATCTCTTAAACACTATAGTAGATATATCAGGTAATGTTCATAAGAGAAAAGGTACAAGACTACTCTATAGGTCAGTAGTAGAGAGTTATGGTAATTACATTACTGGTTTTACTACAGGCTTAAATTACAACTTAGTTGTATGTAAGAGAGGTACAGACCTCTTATTATTTGAGGTACTTAACGATGTAGTTAGCTTAGTAATGACTAAAGCTAATGTATGGGATAACTCAGCTAAGGATATTAAACCATCCACTACATCTACTAGTGAAGTAGAACCTAGACTTATTATGTGTACTGGAGTCAATAAACCAGTACAGTTATTATTTACAGAACAGCAAGCTATACAAACATCAACTAGCACATCTATAGCTTTTACTAATGCCGCTAGGTTTATTAATGCCTCCTCATCTAACTGCCTAGTGTTTGTTAATAGAGTAAAAGCAACAGGTGTTACATTCTCTTACTCCTCAGGTACTCTTACTCTATCTAACCTACCTAATACAGTTAATGGGGACGTTATTGATATTGTTCTTATTACCTGGCAATGGTGGGCTGAGGCTCAAGCATGGAAAGGTGATAGGTTCTTTAAGTCAACTAGTAGGTTTAACTCTACTGCCACTGATCAGAATGTTAAAGTACCTGACTCATTAATTACTGACTTAAGTAATAGAAGAATACAAGCAGGGGAATATAATCTTATTCCTTATAAGAATAGTAAAAGAGCTGTAGGTGCTGCTTATACTAAGTCATCTACTAGGCAACCATCAACAGCAGATGAATTTGCATTTGGTGATGGTTCTATTTATGTTTACAACACTAATAACCAAGTTAACCCTTCCCCTTATTACCTAACATTTGGTGCTCTTCAGTCTCCTAGTGATGCATCAACTGTTTATATCAATAGAAGAAGAGACTGTAAGTTTAATAATAATACTGCCTTACAAGCACAATACTTTGATGTTTATGTAGATAACTCTAAGAGCAGTGTTGTGTATTCCTCCTCTGATCCTAGTGATGCAGTATATGGAAGTTGTTACGCTTTTAATGATGATACAGGTACTCTAGGAACATCTAACTCATCTCTAGTACATGGTATTACCTTTGAGGCATATAACTTAGGTATAGCTGCAACATCTACTATAGAAGTTGCTAATAACCAAATAAAACATATAGGATCATCTGCTGTTAATACTCTATTCAATTACAATGATGGTTCCTATGTAATGGTTTATGGGTTAGGTAATACAGCAGACTATAATAATGGGTTTTATCCTTCTGTAGTTTCTATCTACCAGAACAGACTAGTATTCAGTGGGTTTACTCATAGACCCTTAACTATTTTATTCTCTAATATTGATGACTCTGTAGTACCTTCTAAGTACTATATGTCATTCTCTATTACTGATGACTCTCAATTAATTACAGATGCATTTGATGTAGTAATTAATAGCAGACCAGATGATAGAGTAGTGGCATTAGTTGAATGGCAAGCTTCTTTATTTGTACTTACTAGATATGCTTGCTTTAGACTTACAGGAGGTAACCAACCCCTATCACCTTCATCTAGGTTTGTTAACTTTGTATCTAATACTGGGATAGTAAATGCTAACTGTTGGGCTAGAACCGACTTCTCCGTTCTCTACTTATCTGATACAGGTTTATATGACCTAACACCTCTAGTAGAAAATGGTGAGTATCAAGTAAGAGAAAGAAGTATAAAGATAAGAGATAAGTTTGGTTTAACTAAAGACCCGCTTTATGAGGAATTACCCTGGGTTAGATATGACTCATCTAATAGGTTAGTTTATGTAGGTTATCCTGCCCCATCTGAGATATATACAACTAGATACTTATACGTCTACAACACATTTAGAGAGTCATGGACTGAGTTTAATACTCCTACTGGTTTTAATATCTGGTCTGCTTCTGAGTATGTAGATAGAACTAAAGGAACTCAGTTTGGTTGTGTATGTTGTTCTATTAGGAATAACAGTAGAGTACCACAAGACTTTATTCTGTTAAGGTTTAACGATGTCTATTATTTAGACTTCGTTCAACAGAAGATACATAATGGTACTAGTTATTACTGTACTCCTAGACCCTCAGTTACTCATACAGTCTCATATAACCAGAGAAGATATGGAGCTAATTATGCTCTAACTAACCAAGTAAATGCCTTTACCACTTTCCCTATAACAGAGGTAGAAGACTTAACTGTGATAGCAACTCTACCTACTACTGAAGCTAAAACTCTAGTATGGAAGACTGACTATCTAAAGGAAGAAAGCGGTTATATTTATCTGCTTAAACCCCTACCAGATAACACAGTACTTAGTATTTATCTAGGTGGTCAGATACCTAAAAGCCATCTTGTAGTTTATGTAAATAACCTAAAGATAGAGTCACCTACTCCTAGTAATAATTCATTCACCTTATCTATTAATAATGGTGACCAAGTTGTGTATGGAAATGTTTACCTTACAGCTTATGCTACTCCTACCTTCCTATGGAATAACATGGCTAACCTAAAACGTACACAACACGCTTATCTCTTCTTTGATAACAGAGAGGGTATATTAGTTTATGATGCAGCTTCAGCAATAAATGGACAAGATAGTAATACTATTACAGAGAGATATGTTCTTCCTATTAATGCCAACCTAACTGTCACTTATAACAACCAATTAGATGGCTCTACCTCCTATGACATATTTGGCTTTAGAGATATTTATTGGGATGATGCTGTATTTGATATAACTACTCCTACAGACCAAGCAATACCTTATCAAATACTTAAGTTCCCTATTACTGGTATAGGAGTCTCTTATCAAATAATGGTATGGAATTATTCAGAGGAATTCTTTAAGCTTTCAGGCTACCAGATAGTAGCAAAGATGAAAGGTCGTAGATGGACATCAAAATATTAATTAAAGGAATTAAATAGTATGGGTGCCAGCGTAGGGGCCGTTATAGGAGGAGTATCTCTTATATCAGGCATAGCATCACAGAAGAAACAGGAGTCAGCTCAAAGAGCACAGATAGCAGCACAACAACAAGCTGCTGCTAATAATGCTGCTCTAAGACAAATAGAAATAGATAAAGCTAAGGACTATGCTAACTATCAAAATGCAATGAACTCCTTAGCTAGACAGCAACAATATCAAACACAGAGAGCAACTCTATTAACCCAACAGTCAGTAGAGAAGATACAAGAAGCTCAGGCTAGGTTTAATAATGAAGCAGCATTAACAGCTAATAAAACAAACCTAGCTAGAAATGAAGCTCAGTTAAAACAACAAGAAGCTCAAACTAATGTTGACTATCAAAAGCAACTACAGCAATTATCACAATACCTAAGTCAGAATAGTCAACAAGCCCAGCAGAATTACACCAAGCAGGGTGAACTATTAACCCAAGGTGAAGCAAGAAGAGCAGCTCAAGAAGCTTTCTATGCTGCTGCTGGAATAGGTCAGCGATCGCAGTCCTCACAAGCTCAAACTAATTATGACTTTATGAAGGATGCAAGTACTTACCTACAAGCTCTACAGGAAACTAAGGCAGGTCAGGAAGTAGCTAAGTTAATGTCTGAAGCTATTACTTCTCAAAGCCAAGCTGAGAGAGACCTTAAGTTATTAGAGGTAAGTAAATTACTAGGTGATGTAGAAAGACAATATCAGCAGATAGGTCTTCAATATGACATGACTAATAAGAGTATAGATAATACCCTCAAACAGAATGCTAACTCTAGAGATATAGCTATGCAGACTATGGAGATGGCTAATGCTCAAGCTATTAATAATGAGAAGGTTAATACTATAGGTGCTGAAGCTGGTTATGACTTACAGAGTGCAGCTAATAATGCAAGTCTAATGAGCAGTATGTCTGCACTACAGGCTCAACAACAAGCTATACCAGGTGGCTTTCTATCTTATCTAAATATGGGGCTTAATGCTTATAACACCTTTAGACCTTATATAGATAACTCTACTAGTCAAGCTAAGAAAGCTATGGAAGTTAATGCTGGTTTACTTGGTGGAGTTAATGGAGTGAGTCAAGCTGCATTAGTAGATAGGTTAAGAGACTATAGAGATATTACACAGGGACAGACTAATTTAAAAAATGAATTAAGAAATGCCACTTATTTAAACAATGCAAGTAATGGTTTATCTAATGATATAAATACCCCTTATGGAGGCTTATTAAGTACTCCTTGGTACAGCCCTTTTGGAAATAGTAATAATACCTCTAATGGTTTACAAGCTGATGGATCTTATGAATGGAAAGCACCAGGAGTGCAATAATGATAGAACTAGTAGGAACAGATAATACTTTACAAGATAACTCACAACAAAACCTTAACTTAGCTAATAACACATTAACTAACAGTCTCCAACAGAATGCACAGCTATTACAGAATGACCAGCAAAGGTTAACTCAGAATATAGAAGCATTGAGACAACAGAACCAAGCTAAGTTAGGTTCTGATATGGCAATAGCTCAAGCAGAAGGTAACCCTAATAATGGGTTTACTGGTTTACTTAGTGGACTAGCTCAAGCTGGTTTACAGTACCTTGACTATAGTAAGAAGAAAGAATTAAGCGACTATCAAATAAAAGTTGATGAAGCTGTAATACAGAAGAAAGAATTAGCAGCTAAACAAGCAGCTCAACAAGATGCTAAAGAAGCTGCCGTAACTCAAGCCTTAGGAGATATACACACTAAATATCTAGCTGGTGGTTTCAAGGAAGGAGGTCTACTAGTAGGAGCTATAAATTATAGAAATGAGGCTTTTGATGTATTAGAAAAAAGTGGGCTTACTCCAGAACAAGTAACTAAATTTAGTAATGTTATCTATCAAAACGTTAAGACTCAACTAGATAGTGATAATACTAGAATAACTGAGCAGACTGACAAGATAGAAAAGAATAGAACTAGTACTATTCTCAGTGGTAAGTTAATTGAAATATCTCCTGAAATATCTAAAATAAAAGCTAACCCTACAGCAGATATAAACCCTACTCTTGAGCAATTATCTACCAAAATTAATGGGATACTTACTGACCCAAATATAAACTTATCAGACTCCGACAAGTATACACTTATTTCTAGTTTATGGGATGAGGTTCAGAAGGCAGTAGGAGAAAACCAGAGTGCCAGAGCGCAAATTGTAGCTCAATTAGAAGGGGCTAGGAAATACACTATAGAAGCTTCTCAAATTACTGCTAGGTATAAGTCTAAGTTAGGCACACAAGAAGAAATACCTCGCTCAGTATATGAATATCAATTATTTGAAGCTAGAAGAAGAAATGGTCTACCAGCTACCCTAAATGACCCTGACCCTTTCCAAGCTCAAAAGGACTATAGAACTGCTCAAGAATTATCACAAGCTTTAGAACAAGGTCAGATAGATGAAATTAGTCAGGAAGTTAATAATATAGGAACTACTAATGAACAAGTAGGGGCATTAACTCTACTGTTCATGAATAATAGGTCAGTATTAGAGCAGTATAAAAATGACCCAATTCGCTCTAAGATACCCGGTGTAAGAGCAGCAATAAGTCTAGCAGAGGAACATGATAGAGACTTTGATAGGTTATCTAAAATACCTGGAGAAAAGGCCGACTTAAATTTAACTATTGCTAAAGTTCAGCAGAATGATACTGAATGGTTAATTGTTCAAAGTAAAAAAGGTGGGGTATTTGGAGAACTATTTGGAGGTATTAATAAAGAAGATGTGACACAATGGAATGCAGCTAGAAGCAGATATCTAGAAGCAGCAAATGCTAAGTTAAGAACCTTAGATGAAGAGGCAGAACGTATTAGGTCTAAATACCAACCTTATGGTTTAGATAAACCTCCAGAAGCACTTAAGAAAGAAGGGCCTAAAAGAATAGAAGCAGTTCAAACTTATATTAATACGCAAGCACAAGCGGCTCAAAAGAGAGCCCAGGAAAGTAGAAACACTAGGTTAGGAATACAAGGAAATTTTAATGCTGGTCAGGGTGAAGGGATAAATTCTGACTATGTAATTCAAGATCCCGACACTGGAAGTATAATGTTTAACTCCAGCACACTAACTAATATCAATGCTTTCTTAACTGTAAGTACTCCATTCTCTAATGATGTTACTGGTGGCTCTGCTAGGTCTAAAATTATCCTTCCATTTCCCGCAGGTACTAAGAATATTGCACTTACTAGAAGGGACTATAGGGAGAAGCGTCCTACACATATTCATGCAGGTGAAGATATTGTAGTACCTTCTGGTACTCCTATTACTTTCTATATGCAAGGTAGAGTAGTCCAAAAGAAGTTTGATAAGAATGGGTATGGTTGGTATGTAACCATCAAAGGTGCTGATGGACCTTACCATAGGTTTGCTCACCTCAGCTCTACTAATGTTGAGGTTGGTGATGTAGTTGCCCCAGGTAATACTATTGCTTTAAGTGGTAATACAGGACGATCTAGCGGAGCGCATCTGCATTGGGAGATAAGAACCAATGATGGGTTTAAGGAACAAGGAACTATTGACCCTATTGAGTATATGTCTTCACAGTCTGTAGTTGTATCTAATACTAAAAGACCTACTGGAGATACTACTAATGCAACTTATAAGGGAGGCAACCAGCCTAGAGTTCCTAATAATGCAACCCAATTAGCGGGTGGTTTTTATATCCATAATGGAAGACTGGGTAGAATTAACCAGCCAGATAGACCCTTAACCGATGCTAATAAAACATTCACCCCCCAGAACCCTGCTAAGACTGGATATCAGTCCAGCATGGCTCCTCAACAAGATATGAGTGATACTCATGGCTATGCTTACTTAGCTAACAATGCTGCTATGAGAGAAGCTATTAATAAAGGTGCTAAAGAGTTAGGTATACCAGGAGCAGTTCTAGCTGACATTATCAATAATGAAACTAGCTTTAGTCCTAGTAAGATGCAGTCGGCTCATGGTGCTGGTGGTCAATATGTAGGAATTATGGGTTTTGGGCAGGATGCATTAGATGATATATCTGCTCAATTTAAGATGCCAAGAATTACCATACATCAATTAATGAAGCTTCCCCCAGAGAAGCAAGTACCTTGGATGGTTAAGTACTTCCAACTCTCTTATGTTAAACCTCATGTTCAGGGTAAAGGTGCAGAGTATTATGCTGCTGCTGTATTAGGTGGATGGTCTTTAGCTAGAGACTTAGCTAAGGATAAAAATAAGGCACTTAATAGAAGAGATAGTTATGGGACAACCTTAAGGGAATATCTCAATAGAATGGGTAAACCTGTAGGTAGAAAATGGCAGTCTAGTGCTGTAAGAATAGAACGTTTAATAGCTACAACTCATACTGGCTACCATGAAGGATGTAAAGTATGTGAACAATTAAGACGTTCTGATAGCTTTGTCCCCCACATATCTCAGTTTGCATAATGAGTATTATTCAAGACTTTCAAGAAGGGAATAACCCTAAGAATAAAGACAATTTAAAAGTACCTAATATAAAGACTCCATTACCTCAATTACAACCTCAGAGTGTGGAACAACAATTAGGTCAAACACCATTAACTAGTACTACTAACATAGTTCCACCCAACAAGCAGCTACCTGTATTACCTAATAACTCACCTGATAACTATTACAGTGAGACACCTATATCTCAGACTGATAATGTAGATCCTGCCCCCACAGCAGGAGAGAGTATCACTACTGAAACTAATACTGAGTCAGATACAACAAGCTCCCCCTCTACCAACAATAGTCAAAGCACTCCCCCAACAACAAGTACCTTTAACCTACCAGGAGAAATACAGCCCACATCTGCCCCTGTACTATCTGGGGAAACTTATGGGAGTGTTGATAGTGCTGTATCTAAAGACTATAGAGAAGAATTAATTAGACAAGGAAAGATAAACCAAGCAGTAGTCGATGAGAATGAATTGACTAATAATTATATTCCAACTCTGTATATACCTACCCCTAATTACTCTAGTCAATGGAAAGCGGGTTATAGCAGAATATCTAACTTTGCTAACTCAGTTTCTACTGCTGCTAATATTCAAGCCCTTCCTCAAACTAGAACTGATCCAAGACAGTATAGACCTGATAGTACTAAACCATTAGGGGCTAATTCTTCTTACTATAACCAGCCTAATAATACTTATGGGCCTGTAGATACTAGACAATTATTACCAGGAACTAATGTAGGGAATAACCCATTTCTATATTTTATTAATTTACTTGGTTCAGTTCCTATGGGTGGTGCTGCTGAAGTTAAAAAGAATATAGATAATGGTTTAAAAAGTATCCCTTTAATAGGTAATGCTCTATACAACTTAAATAACCTTCCTAACTGGACAGTTAGACAGTTATTTAATTACACTCCTACAAATGTTAATGACCTTAAACCTAAGAATGCTGCTGATCTAGCAGGGCAGACTGGTAATATTATTAACTCTGCGAGTGGTGGTTTACCTGGGTTAGTAGGAGGAATAGTTAATGCTCTAGCCATGAAGACGGCAGAGAATGCTATTAAAGGTAATAGACCTAACTATAGTCCTACTGCTAATGGTTTATTAGACCCAGACCTTAAATATAAGGGTAATTATTTATTAGATGTATTTAAAGGTGCTGGTTATTCCTTCAGTGACTATGAGTATAATACTCAAGGAGTTAAAAACCCTATAGGTCTTAAGGCAGGTAGAGACCCTGGTAATGCTGGTATAGAATATACTAACCCATTAACTTACGTAGGCTTACTACTTGATGTAGGTATGCCTGATGCTACTGATGCTATTAAACCAATATACTCATTAGCTAAGAAGATGGGTATTATTAAAGCTCCTAGTAAAGTACCTATTAAAGCACCAGAGAAAATAGTACAAGCACCTAAGCCAGAGCCTAAACCTTATACTCCTATTCCTCCTGAGAGTGCATTAGTTAAAGTTACTCCTCTTAATATTCCTAAGAAAGTTAACCCACCTAGTCCTATTAACCCTACTCTCATTACTCCATATAGAGGGCCAACTCCTAGTCCTCTTAAGGTTCCTAATATACCTATTAATAAAACATTTAACTTAGGTGAGGCTAAAGCTAATGAGGCAATGAGTATACTTAATAGTGCCAGAGCCTCCTTAAATAATAATAAACCCCTAGAAACTGCTCAGAAGTTAAGGGAGTTTGGTAACAGTTATAAAGGTTATGGACTACAAGCAGATGCTAGAAACATAATAGGTTTAATAAGGAATGGAGAATATAGTAAAGCTAGAGAAGCCCTTAATTCACTTAATGCCAGCATTGACCAATATAGTATTAGAACTCCTAAGCTAGCTTCTAACTCTGTAGAAGTAAGTACTAAGTTAAATGAAGTATCTGTTAGCCTGAATAGTAATAATATCAGTGGAGCATTGACAGCTATTCAGGGTATACCTGAGTCTGGTAAGTTAGCCAGGTTTCTTAAGAAGGGAGATATTCAAGCTTCCAAGGTTGAGTTAAATAAACTAACTACACAAATTAATGAAGCTCAAAGAATAACTCAAGAAGCTGATGGGGTAATTACTATTGATGTTACTCCTATAGGCAGCTCAGTTGTTCCTAATAAACCTACTAAAGTATTACTAATTAATAGTGAAGGAACATTAGTTAAGAGAACAACTGAGTTAGTTCCTGAAGTAGAAGCCATTAAGTTAATAATAGGTAGAGATGTAGAAGTACCTGTTATTAAACTAAATGACTTAGGAAGGTTAAAAGAAGTTGTAAATGAATTACCTCCTAGCCCTGTTAAAGGTTTATTACCTGAGAGTAATGTGACGACCTCTGCTGTAGAAGGGGTTGTTAATAAAACACCACTACAGAATGTTGTAGATGACTTAGAAACTAAAGCCCTAACTCCAACATCAGTAGAGACTAAAGCTCCATCTCCAGCACCAGAATTAGTTAGTCCCTCTATACCTCTTAAAGTAGAAAAGGAAGCAGACTTAGTTAGAGAAACATCAGAACTTATTAGACTACAAAATAAACCTAATATAAGACCTGCCAAGATAGAAGCTCAAAAGGATGTAGTAGAGACACTTAAAAAAGAAGTAGAAACTATTAGTAATACTCCTGAACCTAAGACTAAAGTTTTACCTGCGATCGCATTAAAAGGAGAATTAACTGTATCTGAGGCAGCTAAATTATTATCTAACAATATACCTGGTACTCAGATAGGTGAAGAAGTAGTTAAACAAGCTAAGAGAACTAAAGACCAAGTATTAGCTTTAATGAGAGTAGTACCTGCTCCAGATGGTAAACCTATTATCAGTAGTGCTTATAGAGGAATACTTAAGGATAAGGTAAGAATACAAAGATGGACTGATGTTAAGAAGATATTAGAAGCTAGAGGAATACAAGACCCTGTATATTACAGACTGTTCTCTGAGAATGGGGCACCTATTGATATAGCTGCTTTATCTGATCCTAACTTTAGAATAGTTGTTGATCCCCCTAAGGCTTACAAGGCACAGAAAGAAGTGGTAGTAGATAACTCTCGCTATGCTTCTGTAATTGAGGGAGGTGATACTGTACTTACTCAAAAGTCTACACAGACAATAAATACATCAGTTAAACAGTCATTCCTACCTGGGTATGAGAAACCTAGAATTAAAGCTAAAGCTAGTAATAATAAAATAAATTATCTTACTGACAATAAAGCTAAGGGTGAATTAAAGAGAGTACTTGTCAGTGAAATAGATAATGCATGGAAAGAGAAGAAGATAGGTGCTGATGGTATTGGTTCTGTTAAAAAGAAATATGAGGAAGCTTTACTAAAAATAGCTAATACAGATGAACCAGTAACTATACCTCAAATATCTGTAGGCTCTGATGGTCAAGTTAAATTCCTTAAGGGGGCTAATGAGTTTGCTGTACTCAGAGATAGTGGTGTAACTGAAATACCAGTTATGATGACTGGTACTGGATATTGGAAAGGTACTGAGTTAAATAAAACCAGAGCTATTAATGAGTTAAAAAGGGAACAGAAAAGACTACAGAAGGCACTAAATAGTACAGATGATCCAGCTAAGGTAGAAGACATTCTAGCTAGGTTAGAGGAAATAACTGATCAACTTAATAACCCTGATGTTAAGAACCCGGCTGTCCTAAAAGAACTACAAAATGAAATAATACCTGATAACCAAATAGGTAAGAGTCAACCAGTAGTAGAAGCAACTGCTATAAAACTGGAAGCTGAAAGAGACTTAGAGGAAATTAGTGATGTAGTTAATAAACTTGAATATGAGTTAGGTCAGCAAGAATTAGCCCTTAGTGAGTCTGTAAGAATAATAGAGAATACTGCTGATATAGGTAGAAAGTCTATAAGTGAGGCAGATATAATTTCTCCTCAAGTTATAGAAGATATAGCTACTAATTACAACTCTAAAGAAATAGTACTAGAAGCTATTAAGAATATAGAACCTAGAGATAAGAAGGGCCTTAATAATTTAATTAAAAGGGCACAAGAATTATTTAAGACTAAAGCAGGTGATGATGCTGCATTACTTGATAACTTTAACGAGGAGTTAGATAGCACTCTTCGTCCACTTAGAGAAGCTATTGACTCACTAAGAGAAGGAGAAAAGCTAGATGTATTTAAATATGATGAGGTCATTGACTCACTAGCAGACTCTCCTATTAACTCTAAACCTTTCTATCATGGCTCTAGTGTTGTTAACTGGTCTCCTAACTATGACCCAATTAGTACAGGCAGTAATGCTGAATGGGGTCAAGGTTTATATTTAAGTACTGATCCAGAAAGAGCTAGTCACTTTGCTAAAGCAACAGTAGGAGAAAACTTACCTTACATAGAAGACAGAAACTTTGGTACTCCTAAAGTATATGAACTTAAACCTAACTTAGATAATGTAATAGATGTTAATGAACCAGCTAGTAAAACAGTTAAGAAGTTATTTGTTAACTCCCTACAGTCTGTAGTTGGTAAAGGAACAGAAGCTTCTAAACGTTTTGTACAAATAGTTAAAAGAAATACTGACACTATAACTGTTAGTGAGTTATATGGGGCTATTGAGAGGGCATTAGTTAAGTCTGGTGATAACTCAGAAGCAACACTATCTAATGTTAAAAGACAAGTTAATTACTCACTAAGAGAAGCAGGGTTTGATGGTTTAAGTGACGGTAATACTCTTAATGTACTTGATACTTCTAAAGTACAGGTTATTAATACACAAGCTCTAGATAATGTTGATGAGATAGGATCTGCGATCGCAAGACATAATGCTGACTCAATGACTGCCTTAGATAACCCTAATATCCCATCTGCTCAAGTTAACCACATGGAGTCTGGTGTTAGGCTTCAGTCTCAATTAAGAGAAGATACTATTAATAAACTTAAAGAAGCTAGACAGAAGCAAGTTGAAGCTATTAGTAATTTAGATGAAGCAGATACAGAACTTACTGAATTAGCTCAGAGAGAAAAAGAAGTTAATAGGCTACAGCAATTAGAGAAAGACCAGAAAGAAATGGAAAGACTTGATAGAGAACTTAGTAAACCTAACGATAACCCTTGTGAATTCTAAGGAAGTGTAAATGTCTAATATTTGTAATAACAACCCAACAGAACTAGAAAGAGAGAAGTATAACTTTAATACTAAAGAAGGTAGGGAGAAGATAGCTAAAGCTGTAGAGGAAACTCACAGAAGAAATGAGATGCTAGCTAGACTTCCTAATAACGCTGAAGAAGCTCAAGCCCTTAAAGAAGCTAGAGAGATAGCTAAGAAGGAAGAGATATGGCAGCAAAGAGTTGGGGAAGTTGTCTCAATAGATCCAAGCCAGTCCTATAAAATACAGACCTTCTTAGCTGTTGAATTAGGGGCTTTAAGGAAGTTTGATCTATTCAACCCTAGTCTAGAATATTCTATTGCTGGTGAAGTTAAAAAGACTCTGGTTAATGCTAAGAGAAGCGCTAGAAGTACAGTTAGTGCTGCTACTGCTTATACTTCTTCTGAACGTATTAGTAAACTAAGGGGTTTTATACACGCTAACTTTGGTGAAAAGTTATCATCAGTAGAAATTAGAGAATTAATGGTAGATGTTCTAGAGATAGGTAATATCCCTAAACGTAATACTCTTTATGGTGATACAGATGGGGTCAAAATATTTAATGAAATTAGGTATGACAGGTTTGTAAATAAATGGAAAGCTAAGGGTTTAGATGAATGGAGTCTAACTCTCATTAAAGGGCAAGCTAGTAATGTTAGTACTACCTTTACTGAAGCTAACTTAGCTGCTAAAGCTGTTGGTTATGATGTAGAACAGTTAGCTAACCTGGGTTACTTTCCTCACATTTATAAGAAAGATGCTCTAGAGAAAATAGGTGAAGCTAAGGCAGCAGCAGAAGGAATAAGTCCTAAAGTAAGTAGTAGAACCAAAGTAGTAAGTGTTGATAAAGCTGAGTTTGGTTCTAAGTTTGAGACTATAAGAAACACTAACCATTATGTACCTGCTCATCTTGATGTGGTTTCTGAGTTACTAGGTGTACCTAGAGATGATCTAGCTAGGATGATAACCAATGGTGAAGAGTGGAATGAATTACTAAAGAAAGTTCCAGCAAGTACTTTAGATACTTTAGTAGATAGTGGTGTAATTCAGCAAATACCTATGTCTATGTCTGAGATAATAACTACCTTGAATAAAGAATATAGTTTAGGTTTTGGGAGTTTAGATGAATTATTTATTACCGACCCTCAACAAGCATTAAATAAGGTTAGCAGAGATATAGAGAAAGCTACACAAAACTGGTCAATGACTCAGACTGTATTCTCTGGTGAAGCTATTAAACAAGGATGGGCTATTACAGGAGCAGACTTTGCTAACTTAGCAGATAAGAATAAAAAGAACTTTATCAACTTTGCTGAGGCTTTTAAGGTTGATGAGAAGGATGCAATTAATATACTTAATAAGTTCTTTACTCCTGAACAGCAAGCAGCTATGCAGGGAATGTATGTACATAAAACAGTTGCTCGCAACCTAGCTGCTCAATTAGAGATATCCTCCTCTGCCGCTCATTTATCTAATGTTTCTAGATATGTTACTTGGTGGGGTAAATACTTAAAAGGTAGTGCATTACTAGGTAGTAATATACAATTTATTACTAGAAACTTAATGGATGGAATGATATCTCTAGTGGCTGCAGGAGGTCACCTACATGACTTAGTACAAGGGTTTGCTTTTACTGCTGCTAGACGTATGAATAAACTCAGTATAATAGATAATACTAAGGTATTTAGAGTAGTAGGTAATAAGAAATATACTAAGTTAAAGTTTGCTCAAGAAGTATGGGCAAGACTAGATAACAGTATTCCTGGTATAGATAAACATTCTGGTATTAATTGGGGAGCATCTCTCAGTTATATAAAGAGATACTCAGATGTATTTAAAGACCCAGTAGTAGCTAAAGAGTTAGGCAGTGACTTTCTTAGAACTCTACAAGAAGTAGCTAAACATCCTGGTAAGTCAGCTAGTAATACCTTCTTTAAGACAGTGGGTACATTAGCTGAGATATCCAGCTTTGTGGATGAGTGGATGAAATTTACTGTTGCTTTATCTGTTGCTAAGAGGAATACATGGGGTGGCTTACCTGATGTATTGGAGAATGTAGTTAGTTTAAATTTAAAAAGACCTGATATAAATAGCTTTGAAGAATTAGATAGATGGATAGGTGAATACTTCCCATCTACTGATATGGCAGGTACTTTGACTAAGAAGGTAGATCAGTATGTTATACCTTTCTTTACCTGGAGAGCTTTTAGTTTAGGCTCAACTATAAGAATGGCAATGAGAAACCCTCAAAGGTTCTTAGCATATCAAAGACTTAGCTCATTATTTAACCAAGCTAATGGAATAAATGAAATACCTGAGGTTGGTTTAAATGAATATGAGAATGATGAGCCAATGGTTCTTAAGAGAAGAGACCCTAATACTGGTCACATCATGGTAATGTTTCCTTCTAATTATGACAGAACAAGTGATACTTTATCCTTTGTAGATATAGCGGGTAAACATATTCAAAGGGCATTAGGTTTCTATCCAGGCACTAGCACAGAACAAAGAAAGCAAGCTATGGGTGAAACTGACTGGACTGATGCTGCTAGAGCTTTCTTTGGTAGTACTTATTATGATGATCTTGTTTATAGTATTACAGGTAGGGATAAGTTCACAGGTGAGAAGATAGATAATAATAGACAGAATACCTTCCTAGGCTTGCCTGTACCTAAAGCAGCACAAGGAATAGTAACTACCCTAATACCATTACTGGATGTAATTAATAGAACTAACCCAGGAGATGTATTTGGTAGAAGAGAGATAACAGACTCTAAGGGTAATGTAATAGTACCTGGTAAACCTAGCTGGGCAGGCTATTCAAGAACTGATAAGGATGCTGCTAAATTAGCTTGGGAGAAGGGAACTAATTCAGAAAAAGTAGATATGTTACTAGGTAAAAAATATAGGTCTATAGATACTAAGAAGAATGTACAGCAAGCCTTTACCAGTATCATGATAGACCTAAGTGAGATGCAGAAGAGATGGCAGAAGGAGTCATTATACTTATCAGCTAATAGAGATAAAATTCCACCTAATGAGTTTAAAGCAAGGGAAGCTAAGTTAAATAAACTATCTGATACCCTAAACCAAACTGCTATGGATGCTAGAAGGATAGCAGCATACATGATCATGAATGACATTCCACCTTCTCAGGTATATAGAGAACAGCTTAAGCAAAAGATAGTAGAAGGTAATTTACCAATAGTAGGTCAAGAAGAATTACAGAGAGTAATTCAGGAAGGACAGTAGAAGCTGTAATGAAGAATTTGGACAGTTTTTGTACACCCTAAAATGACTGAAAGCCTTATCAAATAAGAGTTATAGAAATATATAGTACGTACCATGTAGGTATAACTCTCCCTCCCTCCCTTCTCCCTCCCTCTCCCTCTCCCTACCCTCTCCCTCTCCCTACCCTCTCCCTCTCCCTCTCCCTACCCTCTCCTATCCTGCGTTCTATCCTTATTGTTTAACTTTACATTTAACTTATTGGTTAACTAAGGGGCTACATAAATTTATAGATAAATATTTGATACATATGAATTCAGAATTATTAATGCAACTGTATGGCACAGATGGTTTTGATAGAAAGCCAGATGCCATAAACTTTAATTTATTAAATAAGAAGCTATCTGAAGACTTAGGTAAATATGGTGGAGTAGTTACCACTGACACCTCTACAGTCACAGGCAGCTTTAGTGTTATTCAAATACTAAATGATACTGTCTTTAGTAGTATTACTGTTGATGGAGTATCAGGTGCTTTAACTGGGTACACAATACCAGCAGGCCAAACTATTTATGGTGATATAACTACCTATAAATTAACTAGTGGTAAAGTATTAGCTTATAAGTCAAGTGATACTCCTATTACTACTACACCTACTCTTGCACTTGATGGTTATACAAATGTAGTATTTGCTTATTCTCTTACTAAGTTATTCTCTGACTATACAGGCCCTTGTATTAGAGTACGTAGAAGCTCTGATAATGCCCAGCAAGATATCTATTTTGATAGCAATGGTCAATTAGACATTACATCTCTATTAGACTTTGTAGGCTCATCTAATGGTTTTATAACTGTATACTATGACCAGTCTCCTAACAATAGGAATGCATCTCAGGTTGATACATCTCTACAACCTCAGATAATTACTTCTGGTAAGTTTGATAGCAGAGGTATTTCATTTACCAATGGCTCTCTATTTATTGATACTTCCTGGTTAGCTAGTGACTTTACTCTATTGGTTAAGGAAAGAGCTACTAGTATTAGTACAAACAATAACTTTATACAAAACTCTACATCTATATCTAATAAGAATATTATTCTTGGGTATGCTGATGCTAATACTATTTCAGCAACTCAGTTTGATAGTACATTAACCTACGATAACCCCTCAGTTAACTTCCCTGTTAATACTTCAAGGGTATGGGTAGGTACTTGTACAACAAGTACTAAGAAAGTTTATTTAAATGGCAACCAGGTAGCTACAACTTAATAATTAATATGACAATATTTAGAACTATTGGAAATAAAATATACGCTCCTAACTGGTCAGAGTTTATACCTAGAGGGTTTAACGTAGCTGGTTATAACTTTCCTTACTTTACTCAGAAGATAGGCACAGTAACTATTGCAGGTACTCCTAGAACATTTACAGGATATATACCTGATGCTGTTACCTATATCCAAGCTTGGGGAGTTAATACAGTTAGAGTATGTGCTGACTTATTTAACCTAACCTCAAGAGGTGGTGACTTTAGAGCTGACAAGATGGCAGCAATTAATGAAGCTGTCACAGCTATAACAGGAGCAGGCATGGTATGTATCCTTGACTATGCTCACTTTATAGATAACTCTGCTGCTGGTAAGTTACTTACAGATACTACATTCCCTACACTACAGCAAGTAATTGATATGGGAGTAACACTAGCTAACCTATATAAGAATAACCCTTATGTCTGGCTAGAACCTGTTAATGAACCTGGTGGAGTTAACCCATCCAGTGAATTAAATGCCTGGACTTATATGTACCAGAAATACATTAAAGCTATTAGGGATACAGGTGCTCAGAATATTATTGTCTGTAATGACTTATTCTTTGGACAAGGTGGAGCTAGTTATAACGCTAACGTAGTTCCTACTACATCTAGTGGAATATTAAGTAGAGGTCAGAACTTACTATCTTTTAGAGATCCTGATAATAGTAATACTCCTGTAATTAAATATGACAATATTCTCTTTGGTATACACGTATATGAAACATGGGGGGAAGACTCTAAACATAACCAAGAAGCTTATAACAATAAACTCAGGGACTATGTAACTAGAGTTCATGCTTTAGGTTTACCAATATATTTTGGTGAATTTGGATATGACAATGCAGGCAACTCTATAGAAAGAGCTACCCAAGCAGCATATGCAGTAAGTAGAGAGAAGAGAGTAGGAGCATTACATTGGAGTTGGTATGGTGATAGTCCTCACTCTAACCAAGGTCTTGTTAACGCTGTAGTAGTTAGTGGACAGACTATGTATGGTGGATATCTAATAGATAGACTTGATGGAACTAAACCTACTAACTTAAGAACTACCACTAGACATAATGGTAATGACTTCTGGGAATGGAATAAAGAAGTAGCTGCTTATAATTACAACGGTAGTTTAATTATTGGTGGATCAAGTCCTAATTACTCAGGATATATAGATACTGTTATAGGTTTTGATACTGCTTTATCTGCTGACTCAATATCTACCCTATCTTCCTCAGTTAACAGTACTAATATTCCATCTCAGTCAGTTGGTTTACTAATGGAAGATGGTGACTTCTTCCTAATGGAAGATAACAGTTCATTTTTACAAGAAGAATAAACTTATATAAATTAAAAATAATATGGCCTCACAGAAAATAACAGATAGTACCTCACTCTTAGGTATTCAATTAGATAGAGCTAATGATGTTCTACCTATTGTAGATGTAAGTGCAGGTACTTCAGGTAATAAAAAAATAACACCTAACGATCTATTCACAGGTACTCCTGCTACTAGCTCTAGAGCTGGCTCAATGACTGCTGTAGATAAAGCTAAGTTAGATGCAATTAATACTGATCTAATAGTTAACACTAACTCCAGTCAAATTATCACAGGTCAGAAGACACTAACCTCCTTTAACTTCTCTAGAAGTGCTAATAAGTTAATTGCTCCTGCTGCTAACACTACTCTTGTTTATGGTAGAGACTTTGCCACTAGAGTACGTCCTGTAATGCAAGCTCCTGATGGCAGAGAATGGTTAATACAAGCTGGAATGGGTAGAAACCATGTATGTATTTTATATCCATCTAATGGCAGTACTGCTCCTGATACACATGGAATGTATGTTACTAACCAAGGTACTATTTCTCACCCCAGCCCAACAGATGACCTAGTACCCTACATGACTAACTATGCTACTGCTGCTACTGGTGAAGCTAGAGCAGGGTCTAGTGCTAATGCTCGTATTTATTGTAGAGGAAGTAATGCCAACGGGTTTGGTGGTTTCTCTTACTTTGCTCGCTTATACTTCCCTGATGCTTCTTATACAAATTGCAGAATACTTATTGGTCTCAATGGTTTAGATGCTATATGGAGTGATGGTAGTGCTACAGCAACAAGTGATATAGCTGGTAACTATGCTGCATTCCAATACAGTACTTCTAGA
Organism: Calothrix anomala FACHB-343; assembly: GCF_014696435.1. Taxonomy (GTDB): domain Bacteria; phylum Cyanobacteriota; class Cyanobacteriia; order Cyanobacteriales; family Nostocaceae; genus Aulosira; species Aulosira anomala_A. The sequence goes on from NZ_JACJQG010000085.1 coordinate 37,385, forward strand.
GGTGATACTACTTGGATGTTTGTAACTAAGGATGGTACTACTCAGAATGTTGTGCCTATAGTTGGTGCTACATTTACTCCTCAAAAGATGTATGACTTCTACATTGAATGTCCTAGAGCAGGTACTTCAATTGGATACAGAATAGATAACCTAACAGATGGTTTAAGTTATTCAGGATCTACTTCTAATAACCTTCCTACTGCTAATGCTTATATGAACAATGGTTTTCAGTTAAGAACAACTGACAACGTAGCTAGAAATATAAGAATGTACCGTATGTATACAGAGCAGTAATAAAGGGGAGAATATTCTCCCCTTACTAACCCTTAATATATTAATTTAATATGTCAACAGCATTTGTAACAGTGACTAGGTCAGGTACTAATTTTGTAATAGATGTCACTGCAGCTAATTTATTAACTGACTTATCTATAAAAGACTTTGTAGTATTTCATGATGGGGTTAGTGTCAGCAATAGTTCCTATACTAAAACTACTCCCACTACTCTTACATATACAGGTACATCTATACCTAGTACAGTAATTCAAGTAAGAAGAAAGACACCTAATAGTGTTGTTCAAACAGTTAGCTATGGTTCTAAGTTCTCTAGTTCTCTATGGAACTCTGAGATGGATAGAAGTATTAGACGCTTTGAGGAATATGATCTTAATATTAGTCCTCAATATAGTGATATAGAAGCATTAGGTAATTTAACTGTAAGAGGTAACTCAACTGTAGAAGGTAATAGTTATATTAAGTTCTGGAAGAAAGTTAGTATACCTACTAATGTTCTTAATGACTTTATTAATTTTGTTATACCTTTACATCAAAGATATACCTCTACTGCTCTTGAGCAAAATTACTGTATTGGTAATTTATTTCTTAGTAGAGGTGCTTCTGTTGCTTATAACAGAAGTGTTGTATTACATATTAATACTGCTTCAGCTTATACATCAAATACAGGGGGCTTAATAGTAACTCAAGGGCCTGAGCTTCCTTATACTTTTGACCTAGCAACCTTTACTTATCAAGGCACTGAATGGATAGGTATTAGATCAGAAATGTTGAATCTCGATACAAAACTTTACATATTTGGTTAGAGTAATTCTAAAAAGCCTAAAATAGTCAACATAACATCATCTCCTCAAGCCAATGAACATAAC
>NZ_JACJQG010000086.1 GCF_014696435.1 Calothrix anomala FACHB-343
TGGGATATGCTTTACTCATGTTGCTCTCTCGGTGCTGTCTACTATCTATTCACAGCGTATACCGAGAGAGCTTTTTTACAATCTGTCCGACTTTTCAAACATCCTCTTAGGCTGAAACTTAGACATGGAAAAACCTCCGATGACAATTTGCTGGGATTTCTGTAGTGTTCTATAAATGACTTGGTTGAGTTATCTTGCTTTATTCACTTATTCATCAACCAGTTTGACTAATAGACATCTCCGAAAATGACGTAAGGGCGAACGGCCGTTCGCCCCTACCAAGGCTTTCTGGCAACGCAGAATTAATTTCACGCCTATGTCTAATGACAACTTGGTTGATCTCATCCACTTATTCCCGATCCGCTTTATGCAAGCATCTGAATTTCAATTGATTGCCAAACTCAAATTCTTCTCAGGCTTCTATACGCCCGATCGCCAGGAAATTAGAGAATATCAACTCACCACAAAAGTAGGCATAGGTCGTGAAGCTCCTTGTACAATTTTGGCAGACTCCAAATATCTGGCAGTTTCTCGCTTGCATGTAGAAATTCGTCCGACTCAGACTGACACCACCCAATGGGAACTCTTTGATAACAACGCTACCAATGGCACTTATCTCAACGGAAAACGTCTGCAAAGGGGAGAACATCGGATATTGCAATCGGGCGATCGTATTCAACTGAGCAAAGATGGGCCGGAATTTCTGTTTGAGTGCCAAGTCATTGCCGCAGATCTTCCAGTTGCTCCCACAGCAAACATCCCAATTCCAGAGACTCCATCCCAGCATGAGGTTGCTGCTTCTGTTGCTGTCCAACCAACTGCGCCAACAACTTCCATCCCGCAAACTCAGAGTGAAAATACATCACCTACCTCTGTTCCGCCTCAGATCAGTCTCTGGGATTTAAAAACTCATATCGCCCCCTACATCCCCTCAGGACACTCAGATGTCATCCGGGCGCTGGCCTTTAGTCCCGATGCTCAAATGCTTGCCAGTAGTAGTGCTGATAAGACAATCAAGCTGTGGGATCTCAGCACTCAAAAAGAAATTTGGAGCGTTGCTGCACATAAGTTAGCTGTGAGCGCGATCGCCTTTAGCCCTGATGGCCAAATGCTTGCCAGTGGTAGTGCTGATAAAGTTATTAAACTTTGGCACCTCAACACCCAAGAAGAACTGAAAACTTTGACTGGACATAGTATGGGAGTTGGGGCGATTGCATGGAGTCCCAATGCTCAAACTCTTGCCAGTGGAAGTGCTGATAAAACCATCAAGTTGTGGGACTGGCAAGTCGAGGAAGTACTACATACACTTAATGGACATCGAATGGCAGTGACAGCTTTGGCGTTTAGCCCTGATGGTCAAACCCTTGCTAGCGGCAGTGCTGATAAGACTGTTAAACTATGGTCTCCGGAGACGGGTGAGGAATTATCGACAATTTCAGTGGGGCGATCGGCGATCGCGGCTTTGATGTTTAGTCCCGATGGGCAAATGCTAGCGATCGCCAGTGAAGACAAAACGATTCGCCTCTGGGACTTAAAAACCGAGCAGGAAATTCGTGGTGTCTTTGAACCTTTATGGCAAACTGGTGAAGTTGCCATTAGCCCTGATGGTTGCTGGTTTGCTTGTAGCTGTGATGACAAGACGATTAGGCTTTGGTCATGGTAGGCGCGATCGCCAGGATTTCTCGCTTTAATTTTTCCAGGTCAGCTAAAGACTGTTCTAGGTTTTTTAAATGCAGTTTTTTACTATTCTCTATCTGTGCTTTGAGCTGAAGTTGCAACATTTCCAGTTCACTAATATGAGTTGTATACTGTTCGCTGACAGTTTCCAAAGTTGTCCAGAATCGCCGCTCCTCTGAATCTACTGAAGAACTCAGATACTGTGAGAGTTTCTTAGTCAAATCTTCTGATAGAGATTGATAGTAGCTGAGTGTTCCTTTTTGTAACTTCTCAACTGCTTCCTCGACTTTCATCGCCCTTTCATGCTGATAAGCAAAAAATACAGCTACACCGATGGGAGGAATCAAACCAGGAATTAAAAATTTTTTGATATTCCATTCTTTAGGTATAAAAGTACTTCCAACCAGCATTAGTGTAGAAACAGTTGAAATCATTTGACCTTTAAAGTTTTTCCCTAGATACCCTAATAAGCCAGGCTGTTTATATCGAACTTTACATTCAGTGGGTGCTACCGCTGAGATTTGTAAAACTGGTTGGATATTAATGCTCTGAGTAACCTCAAAAGTAGAACTGGGCAAAGCAACTTCAGGAATACAATTCAGTGTTTTGTAACTTCTCTGCCATAAACCATTCAAGCCACCCTCACCATAGGATAAACAAATATGTTTCCATTGCGTTGTAGCCCATTCAGCAAGTTCTGCTTGAGCAAGACTCAAAGCTGCTGTATGCATATCATTCAGTGCAGGATTTTGCTCATTACCAAGTTGCAAACGCACTGTGCGATGTCCTCCTTGATCAAATACAGCAGGTTCCAAATGCTTAACAAAATGCTCTACTTTTTGAGGCAGTGCATTTTGTCTAAATTTATCTAGTAAATGAGCTTCAGATTGACTAATTGCAGTTTTAATCTGCCTAAACTGTTCTTTCTCTCCTTCAACTTTCTTGATTGCCTTTTTAGTTTGCTCCTTTAGAGTAGCGGGTGCTAGGCTATTAAGTTGATCTTCGGCTTGGTGCGTTTCCTGTTTTAACTTTGCTTCCTGCTGCTTCAAGATGGCTTCAATTGCATCTACTAGCTTTACTAATTGGGTCATAATGCGCTGAAGCAACATTTCTTCTGCCTTCTCCTTGGCTAATGTTTCCAGTGTTTGAGAGAATTGTTCAAACTCAGGACGGGTATGAGGAAAAAGCACCGTTGCTTGAGGATTCGCAATCACAGGCTGTAAAGCGAGAGCGATTTGTTCAATTAGTGGGTAATAGGGCTGGCTTTTCACCCAAGCTTCCATTGTTCGCCAATGTGCCTGTATGACTTCCGGATTGCCAATTCCTGGTGTTGTAGCGATAATAAATAATTTAGCAATTTTTCCCTCACTCGCCTGCGCCATCAACTGTTTCGCCGCATTCGACAAGGGTTGACTCAGATCCGTGATTAAACAAAGAACATCACAGTTAAATAATTGACTTGTATCATCTTTAGCCGCAGCACGATCGCCAGAACTTTCAAATACCAGCGTTGCACTACCAGTTGCTCCAGAAACAGATCCCAAACAAATCTCGTCGCCCGCCTTCAGCTGATACCAATCCGGCAATTTTTGCACACTGCCATTGATGTAGGTGCCATTTCTACTTCCCACATCCCGCACCTGCCAACCATCTTTCATTAAAGGTTGAATTTCTAAATGGCAACCACTGACTAAGCTTAGTTCATCCGGCAGTAGAATTTGAGCGATATCTGGGTTACGTCCGATAATTTGTGGCTTTGTACTTGTTAACTTATACCGGAATGACTGTTTTCCATTCAGGTGATCGCACTTCAAAGTTAAAACTGCTGGTAAAACATGAAGCTGAGAAATTTCTGGCAAAGGACTGGTTTGGATTTGGTAAGCTTCTCGCACCAAAGAATTCATATTCAGAAGTTTTTGAAGTGATTGTGCTTGATTTACATCCTGACTAATAATTTGGACAACAAGACTCTTCGTTTGTAGTGCTTTCTCCAGGGTTGCTAAGGCGGAGCCAATCGGCAGATAAGCTTCATCCTGAGAACCACGCTCAGACACAAACTGGCGAACGGCATGAATGCTCTTAGCTAATTTATCAGTTTTAGCGGAAATAACTTTCATAGAATCTCACAAGTGATATCGTGTCTGATGAAAGACTTATCATTAAGAGTGCAAGGAGGATGAGGGAGATGAGGGGGACAAGGAGGACTTTTAACAAATGACAACTGACTATTGACTATTGACCAATGCCAGTATTTTCATTGCGCCGACCTACTTAAAGCTGCAAAATATCTAAGATACCTTCAAAGACTCCAACCGCCGCGCTCAGTCCGACGTTAGTACTTTCTGCGCCAGCGACAAGAGTATCTTTAGTTGTGACAACAGTTGTTGTTGTGGTTTCAATCAAACCGCTTAAGCGTTCCATTAACTGCGACAACTCGTGGGTATTCCCTAGCAATTCTTCAATGCTCTGGCTGTGAAACTGGGTAAGCTGCTCGATTGTTTCCTGTGCTGAGTTCCCAGATGTTTCGCCAAGTCCCTGTAATTTTTCTGTCAACTGCTGCACAGTTTCTTCGACTTGTTGCGTAAATTCATCAGCCTTAGCAGTGATTTCTGGCAAACATTCTGCCACGGAAGCAACTAACGCCTCAGCCTTTTGCTCAATCTCTGATTGGTGTTCTTCCATATTTTGGTTGAATTCATTCAGCAAATATTCCTCAGTTTGAGAAACAGTTTCTGCCAATTCTGCTTCCAGTTCCCCTGCTTTTTCTGTCAGGCTAGTAAATGCTGCTTCTGCCGCTTGGAAAGCTTGTTCAAGAGTAGGAGTGACCGACTCAATCTTACCTCCCAATTGGGCGATCGCTGATTTAGTTTCTTCTAATTCCTGATCCAGTTCTCCTTTGACTGTTTGGAGTTTATTGTGGAGTTGAGCGATCGCATCAGTTCCTTGCTTGGCCTGAGTTTCTAACTCTTGTTTGGCGCTAGTAATCTGTGTTAGCAATGCCTGTGCCCGCTCGCTGAGGCTCGTCCAGTTTGTTTCTAGTTGTTCAGCAATGCTCGTTAACTGTTCACGAGACTCATCCATGTGGGACTGAACTTGTTCACTCTGCTCTGTTAACGTTGTGAGTTTAGTAACTGTTTCGTTGGCGATCGTGCCCAAATCAGACATAATTTCTTTCTCCTATGAGGTATCTATACAAAACTTGGTGCAAAACATCATTTTTATTCACATACCTGCCTCAAAGCGATATTCCGACCTTTTCTGCTGCTGATTCCACTGCATCGATCGCAGATTTCAATGGCTCAAGAAATGTATCTAGTTGATCGAATAATGCCTCTAGTGGTTCACAATGAGATGCAGTGTCGTCTTTAGCTCCAGTGATTTGGTCAGACATACTCACAATCGCGTCACAAATATGTTGCACTGCCCCTTCTACTAGGGACTTGAGTTCACCATCTATTTGCTCTTGAGTTGCACTGATTAGCTCATCTATACCAGATTTAATGGTCTGTTCAGCAATTTCACTTAAGTGAGTTTCAAACTCACTTTGAGATGCTGTGAATTGCGTCACCATCTCATTTACTTTCTCCGAAACACCCTGTTTAGCTGATTCCACTTCATCCGTGAGTGATTCTATCTGCTCACTTGCGGTAGTATGTGCCGCTTGAATCGCTTCTTGCACCCCTTGAAGTCCCTGACTGACAGTTTCTTGAGCAGTGGTGAATTGTTCTTGCCCAGATTCAATTTTTTCCTGAATCTGCGTCAGTCCTGTCTGTGCTGCCTCCTGAGCTGTTTCAATTGCAGATTTACTTTCCTCAAGCTGAGTCTTGAACTCGCCCATTTTCTCCTGAACAGACTCAATCTCAGTGGTGAGTTCAGTCTTGGCTGCTTCAAACACTTCTTGGAGTGATTCTGTGCCAGTTTCCACTTCAGCGATCGCAGATTCTGTTTCGCTTTGCAAACTTGTCGCCACCTGCTGTAGTTCCGCCAAAGCAGCAGTAATCTGTTCAATCAGCGCTACTACATCTGTCTGCTGTTCCTGAAGTGATGTCTCTAACTCTTCGATAGCCGTTTGAATTTCTGTTGCACCTTCAACCAAATGGTTCAATTGCTCTGGAACTATAGCCGCCATTTGAGCCAGTGCAGCGTATGCATCAGTCATAGTCAGTTCTCCTTAAATTTGGTACACAGCAGTTTTCATATATATATTTAGACCACGCGCTGATATCTGTATTTCTTTCTGACTTTGCGCGGCAGTTGCTTTAAGTCGGGGAACCCGCCCAACGCACTGCCTTGCCTTTGCGCCTTTGCGTGAGATAAGATCGCTAAAATCAGAAAATCCCCAGCGTCAGCACTTTCAGGGCTAGCTTAATGGCATCTATCGCCTCTTTAGCAATTAGCAGTTCTGGCAGAATTGGACTCAGTGCTGTAGTAATACCTGTACCCGTTACCATCAGAGTCATTGACTTTGCAACTTCTTGTGCCATTTCTGTAACCACATTATCTATCGCATCTTGAAAAGCAGTTTCTACTCCATCAATAAGTGTGTTTTCCAAATGGTCAATGACAGTACTCAAGATTTCAGATGCTTGCTCTTGAAGATGCTCACCTACTTCTTCTGCTTGATTGCCAAAGTTGTCAAAAAGGTGGGTAAGTGCTTCTTCTAAGCTACTAAAACTTTCTATCATCTCATTAACTTGGTTTTGACTCAGTTCTTCACCAAATTCACTTAAGAGCGTTTGCACAGATGACTTACAAGTTTCTCCAATCTCACTGACTAGTTCTGTCCATTGTTCTTCTGTTTCCGAGTGCAGAGTCTCCATTTCTTGTTGAAGTTGTGCGATCGTCTCAGTGAAACTGGTAAATGCTTGTTCAGCACTATCCCATATTTGAGTCACTTCTGATTCTGTTTCTTCCAGAGTTGTTTTGACTACTTCTACAGCTGTTTTAATTTCTGCCAAATCACCATCGATTTCAGTTTGAGCTTCTTTGAACTCTGTCTCCAAAGCAGTTTGAGCCTCTGACAAAGATTGAGTAAATTCATCTACTTTGCCCTCAATCTCAGAAACAGCTTGCTGGAGTTCATCCAGGGCGGAAATGGCAGCTTCCTGACTGTTTTCTATCTCAGTTTCACCTGTTTCCAATGCCTGTGTTAAACCAGATAATGCAGCACTCACACGATCATCTACCTGATCCAGATGCTCATTATGCGACTCTAGCTGTTCGCAAGCTTCACTGATTTGGGTATAAGCCTGTTCCAGCATATGCAACAGCTGAGTCAGACTCTCGGCCGATTCCTCCGTTGATTGACGTAACTCTTCTTGTACAACTGCCATATTGATTTATCTCCTTGACTATAGGCTGAGAGCATTAAATCTGCGTTATCCCAACAAATCATGAACAGTATGCAAAACATCTAGGATTGGCTCAACTGTCTCCAAAACCTCACCAATACTGCCGATTACCTCCCCCAGTTCTCCATCTAGCAGTCCGTGAGACGATTCACCAACTTGACTCAAGCTAGAAAGCGCACCAGTCAGTCCTGCCATTGCTTCAGACAGTTGACTTTGTATATCCTCTGTATACTTATGCGTCAGTGTATCCAAGACTTCACTAGAGCTTGTATCTAAAGTACTGACTAAGTTAGTGAAATTTTCAGTTTTACTGGTGGTCAAGGTTTCAAAGGCAGTCGTTACCGTTTCCAGTTGCTCTGTGAGTTCTGTTTCCAATGCCTCAAACTGTTCGAGTAACTCAGTCTTGCGATCGCTGAAGGCATCTTGAGCAGTATCAAAAACACCACGAAATTCCTCAATATTACTGGAGATAGTTTCACTGTGGCTACCAGCTTCAGTTTCTGTTTCCAGGATATGCTGAGTTAGTTGCTCCAAACCAGACTGAATCTCCTCAGCCTCAGTTTCAATTTCCGACAACATTGATTCCGCATGACTCTTGAATTCATCTAACTGAGCTTTAAACTCACTGGAAATTGTATCTATCTGACTATCTAATTCGCTGATTTTTTGGTCTAATGTTTCCAACCCTTCTTTGGCAGTTTGCAACTCACTCTCCAAAGTTTGTTCAGCAGTATCTAGAACATTACCAAAAGCCTCTAACTTAGCTTGTGCATCCTGCCCAGCAGAGGAAAGTGTGGAATTTAGAGATGTAATCAGTTGCTCAATGTGGGTGACACAATTGACTGCGCGATCGACCTCCACTGAAAGTGCCTGACTCTTAGCTTCATTTTTTTCAATTAAATCATTAATGGTACTGAGAGTTGACATAATTACCTTGCGAGATAAATATTTAAAGAACTTGTTTTACCTTTGCAAATACCATGCGAGCCTGCGAAGAACCTGTGAATCTCCAATGCCAAGGTTCATAGCTCACTCCTTGTGGGTTGTTTGGAGGAAAGGACATTTCAAAGCCAAATTCATTAGCATGTTGTCTTAGCCAATGAAAAGCCGCTGACTGCTGAAAATTTATTGTGATGTCTTGGTTTGGATAATAACCATCTGCCAAGTCAATTGCATAACCCGTATGATGTTCGCTATATCCTGGTGGGGCACTAATTTTAGCCGCCGCAGCTTCAGAGCCAGTTTTTCTTATTTGTGCTTGGAATAGTTTCTCCTGGTTAGCAATGGTGCGGAATCCCGATACTGGAATAATCCAAACTCCTTCATCCCTTGCTGCATAAATAAGTTTCATCAGAGCCAGAGCAGCTTCTGAATGAAGTTTTTCATAACGCTGGTACTCATGTTTTGCATAGCTTGAGATCGTCATCAACTGACTTTGATCTGCTTCAGCATAAGGAAAATGACCTAGCTTAGGTGATGTATTCAGAGGTGGTTTTGATATTGTGGTTGAAATAGATGGGACAGGTAGTTTTGGATTCTGTTGTACTGTAAGCGCAACAGGATTTTGTGCAATAGATTCATCAAGAGGCTCTTTTTGAGTCTTGGAGAAATTAGCTTTAACAGCTACTTCATCTAGTTTCTGAGCCTGTGGTGAAGCATATTGAGGTTGGGTTGTAAAGTACATCGATTGATACAGAATTGGTATCAGTGCAATAACAATACCTAAAAGTATCCATTTCCAGCATTTCCAAAATCTATTCATAAGATGTCTTTCTCCAAAATGATTGTCAGCAAAGGTTTATTTGATCTCTTTTCGATCAGAAAGCTTCCACTTACCGTTTTCTAGGACAATCACAAATCGATATTTACTAGTATTTATCTCTGAATTCTTGAGTTTTTCATTCACGTAATAATCAATACCTTGTCTAATTTGAACTTCAATTTCAACTCGATCAGATTTGGAAGAGAAATATCCTATGGGGTCAATTTTTTTTGTACCATAGCGATAGTAGGCTTTTTCTTGTTGCAGCCAATCTATTGTTCCTCCCGGCTTGGTAATGTCCTCATATATTTTTCCCGTTGTCAAACTTGCAGCAAGTTGGCGATCAAAAGGTGTCGCAAAAATTGAGGGTTTAGCTTCTAGCCACTTGTTAATCAGATCTAGAGTCTCTTGCTGTGAAAGTCCTTCAATAGGTGCTGTAACAGGTGGCTCTTTTGGCTTTGGAGGTGGGTCTGGTGTTTGTGAATTTCTAATTCCAATTTTTGCTAATTTAACAATGTTCGCTGGTTCTTGATTCCAGTACTCACTGCGTTCATCTACTGGTTTTCCCAAAAGTGTAATATTTTTTACTTCATTGATAGCACTTTGCCATTGCCTTAAATTAAGAAGCACTTGTGCATTCTTGATTAGTTTATTGTTTGCTTCCCATTCATCGCTCCACTTCTTGGTTAGCTCTTGAATCTTCTGCGGATTTTTTAATAGTTTTTGCGGAATTGACTTAGCAACAGCCACTGCTTCATTGAATTTTCCTTGCTTATATAGTTCTGTTGCTTGGTCAATGATTGCATCAGACCATTGCTGAACAAGTATTGTTATTTGACTATAGGCAGAAGTATCAGAAGGTATTTTTTCTGCAATTGTCATTGCACCTTTAAAGTCTTTTTTGGCTGCTAGCTGCTTTGCTTGTCCGAGTTGACATTCAGCTAAAAGTTTATAAATTTCAGGATTAACTTTTGATGAATAATTTGTTTTATCGAGGCACTGATCATACTTTCCAGATTCAATCATTGCTTTGATGTTTGCTATCTGGTTTTGCTGTTGGTTATGCTGCCAGAAAAACCAACTCCCCCCTGTCAGCAAGCAACTTGCAAGCATTACTCCAATACCCAGCAGCAAATGATTTTGTTTTGATGAAGTATTAACGGAGGTTGACACTTCTTTGTGGGGCTGTGGGTAGACAACAAATCCTTGGGCAAATTCTGGAGATGATAGAGCTTGAGGATTTGCTAATTCCTCCAAATCTTCAGACTGTGCGACTGGAATAGAGGCTTGGTTGGTGGCGTTTTTAACTTGCTCTACTTCTACAGTTTGTTGATAACCATGACTGACTAATTGCCCAGAACTTGATGCTGCTGATTGTGAGGCAGTTATTTGATGCAATGCTTGTAGAGCCTCAGTAGCAGTCTCAAAACGTTCTTTGAAGTGATAGCGCACCATCTTTTTTAAGAAACTCGCTAAACCTGCACTGACTTCAGCCTGATCGCACCAGATTGTTTCTCCATCCTTGTCTTCTAGCAATTGAGATGGCAGTATTCCAGTTAATGCCTGTATCACAACCATACCCAGCGCATACAAATCACTACTTGGACGCGGCTTTCCTTTAGATTGCTCAGTCGGCATATATCCTGGAGTACCAATCCCAATTGTCTGACCAATCATTTGCGAATGAGAGGCTTGATGGATTTGGATTTGTTTTACTGCACCAAAATCAATCAAGCAGAGTTTACCATCTTGCCGTCGGATTAAATTATCTGGTTTAATATCACGGTGAATTACACCCTGACAATGAACTGTTTCTAGGATTGTCAGCACTTCTTTTAATAGTTGAATCACCTGTGATTCTGACCACCGTTCTCCTAACAGCATTTCGCTACTCAGAGGATGACCATCAACAAAATCTTGAACTAGATAGAACTCTTGCTCTGTCTCGAAATATGCCAGCAGTTGCGGGATCTGATCGTGTACTCGCCCCAGCTTCTCCAGAATCTCTGCCTCACCATTGAACAAGCGTCTTGCTGTCACTAAGAAACTTGGATCGCTACTGGCAGGTTTTAGTTGTTTGACAACACACAGAGGATTATTAGGACGTTGCGTATCTTCTGCAATGTAAGTTTGTCCCATACCACCTATCCCCAGGGGACGGATAATTTTGTAGCGATCGTTTAGTAGTTGATCGGTCAAAATACAACTAGACATTTTATTTCTTCCAAGTTTTTTGAGATGGTGTAATTAGAGTTTGTGCCAGGAAACAATATTCCTATTACATACTTTAATTAACTTTGTGAGCATTATTTATATAGGTCACTAGAACACCGCTTCAGTAATAAAACACTAGACAGAAAAACTCAATTTTTATGTCTTGTAAAACAAAATATTCCTTCTGGTGAACCAAATAAAACTGAATTTTTTGTGATAACTATGACTACTGAATTAGTGTTCTAGTTGAAATAAGGTATTGTGCAGGTTAAAACTTCACTACATCATTTTTTGCTGCGATCTCCATTGGAGGAAATAAAGAACTAGGAGTATCCCCTGTTGCCCGTGGATCGTGTGAATATACTAATGTGCCAGCACCTCCATCTGCCGTTACATAAGCCTCATAAGCTGGGAAACCATCATGGTGACCAACAATAGAAACTTCGCGTGTAGCTGGATTAATTTTGAATGTTATGTTCAAATCAATGGCAGGTGCTCCCGTAAGCAGTGGATTTTTTGCAGCCGCCTTAAAATTAACGAGAACATTACTGCCTGATCGCTTTATTGTGCCATTAGTCAATTGGGCAGTAGAGGCTTTTCCTTCCTCCAAAATATTTCCTGTTGAGCAGTCAACTTTATGAGTAGTGCCAGTATCTTTCCAGTCAATCGTTTTGGTGAGTGTTGCAACATCAAACTCGATTTCTTGGTGTGTTCGTGAAGAAGCATGAATATCGTTGGACAGACCTCGATTATCTCCTGTAAAGCACCTACCTACAGGATCTTTAACCATAGCATCAGGAATAAAGGTATTGATCCACACCTTTATTGTTTTTGGTGTTGCCAATGCTATCTCCTTGTTAGATAAGTCCTTTATTTCTTGAGAAACTTCAGTCAAAACTTCTGTTGTGCCTAACTGGTGATGACCTTGATTGGGTAAGTTCATTTCATTGAAAAATGGAGATATCAGTCCAAGTACAAAAGAAGCAGTTAGAGATGTCCAACTCATATTGATATTCCTTGGTATTCTTTAGGGTTTGAAGACAGACGTAGTTCTTTAATTTCAACCATCAAAAAGCTGTGTAGAAACCAGCGAATTTACTGCGCGATCGCTTATTTTCAGTAATCTCACCACCCATACGACCACTATTCCCATCAATCGTTGTGATAGTATTACCCTCGACCTTGGCAACGATCGCATGATGCTGATTCTTCGCAATGTAGGCAATGTCTCCTGGCTGAGGGTTAGAGGTTTGCTTGATTCCAGAAACACCTGAAATACCAACTCCCTGTCGCCAGTTACCAACATCTAACCCTGCTGACTTCACTGCCCACAACGAAAAGATGCCACACCAAGAAGGCAAACCAGCCTTTTGATACTTCACTACCTCATCTGGCCAAATACCTGGTGCCGCCGTATGGAAATATTCCAAGAGATTTTGCCAACCTTGTCGAGTCTTCTTCCCTGTTGTGTCCAACTCACCAGGCTTACCAGAATTTACTAAACCTATTTGCAATCTCGCGATTTCAATAATTTTCTCCCTGCGAGGATCGGTGGTGGCATCACCAAATGCTAAAGTCTTAGTTGCATGAGTTCCATCGGCGGGAAATTGGATGAATGAAGTTGAAAGATTTCCGTCTTTTACAGCAGGTGAGAGTGGGGTAAGCGCTAGAGCTAATATAGTGGCAGTCCAACTCATAATGTTTATCCTCCAAGTTTGATAGGCGTTTTACTGGGGTGTGCCCCTTCTATTCTTTAACTTGGTTTATTTGTGAGATTTATTCACTTGGACTGTTGTATCGTTAATATTTGCATTTCCTAAGTGCAAAATTGATCCACTTGGGCTTTGCTCAAGAACGCTTTTTCAGGTTTTGGGACGAGCGGCGCAGAATTTTTACCTTTACTATTCAAACCGGATACCGCCGCATCATCTCGCCTACTTCCACTGCTTCCCCCGAAGGCGTATACACGACCCCAGAAGACATCGCGATGCCTGCGGCAACTCCTTCGGGGAACGCAATCCTCTGCCTCTTCGCCCACTCGAACCAAGCACTCACATCACTTGTTACGGTATTCTTGCTCATCATTTTCTCGTCCAACTAACTGCATTCACAGGGATACCGTCGCATCATCTGTTGCAAATCAACAGGCTCCCCCGAAGGTGTATAAACAACCCCCGCAGACATTGCTGCGACTATCCTTTGGCGTTTTGCCCATTCATACCAAGCAATTACGTCCGCCGTCGCTGTGTTTTGAGGTTTCTTACCCTCTTTACAAGCTGTGATAAACACGCCAGTGGGTGACTTCACGGATTGCCATGTTTGGAGTGCTTCTTTGAGATATGCAAGTGCCCCGGCGACATTCACCCAATATTTCTTTATCACCCCCAAACATGGCTCTGGGTTAATCCGCAACCGCCGCAACTCGGTACAGACCTCAGCAATTTCGTGCTTACTAGGCTTATACGTACTTGAATCGACTTCAACTTCCGGCTCGGAAGATTCGTCATCATGAGGGTCTATCTCACTCTTTGAATTATCTTGTTCAATTTCATCAACAAAGTGAGTAATCTGGGGTTGCTCTGGTTTTGGAGCTTGGCGAACTGGTTCATATTCACTCTGTTTTACTCCTTCATCCTGTTTTTCCCCAACAGCAGTGTTGTTGTTTTTTAAAAGGTTTAAAGTAGTTTCAAATGTTGGCGGATTATTCGCACATCTTGTCGAAATATCTGGCACATCTGTGTCAATTTTTTCGCATCGTTGAGAATTGAGTAATTGTGTGAGCGTCACAGCAGGTAATGCCAGTTGCTCATTTGTGCCTTGCCCAGAAGGACGGAAGTTACGACGGCGATACAAAAAGCGAAAATGGTGTTTGTCCTGTCGAGGAAGCTTCCGCCATACTTCCTCATTCCAGCCTGGGGGTATGAAGTCAGCAGATGGGAGTAGGAGGTTTTGGATTTGGGATTGCAGCTGGGCGAAATTTTGTTCTAGTTCTTGAATTTTTTGTTGTAGCTGAGGAATTAACTTTATTGATTCTTTGGCAATCACTTCGCATTGCAGAAAGTATTTGCGGATCTGTCTACCTTGTTCACTCTTAGACAGCATTCCCATTTCTTTAAAACATTCCAGCGTCAAATAAATCTTTTCTACTGGTCTACCTGCTTTGGAGTTTTCATCAGAAGTGATGAAAACCTCATAGGGCAGAGCTAAGAGCGATTGCTCTGGAAGTTGTACGAAATAATCGAAATTTCGTTCAAAGTATGAAGTTAACATTCTTTTAGCATTACTCTTAGTGCTATATCCAAGCACTGACCAAGCCCAGTCAAAATCTATAATCTGGTTACTGTTGTGCAACTGTTGAGCCAGTTCAAATGTAAATACTGGTGTCATAAAATTGCTCTGGTAATAGTTAATAAATTTGAACAGTATTAGCAGAAACTTCTCTTAGTAGTGCGTCTGCTATGCCAACAAGACACATCTGCGAACTTGAGCTACGCGCGGATGAACAGAGCCATCGCCTTCACTTAGAACGCAAGGTAGAACGTGCATTTTTTGAAGCGGGTAAGGCACTGGCAGAATTGCGCGATCGCAGACTCTATCGCTCCACCCATCGCACATTTGAGGAATATTGCCGCGATAGATTTGGGCATAGTCGGCAACAGTCGAATTATTTAATTGCAGCAGCTGGTGTTTACGAAAATCTGACAACCATTGGTTGTCAAAATGTGGCGAATGAAGATTTGACAACAAATGGTTGTCAAATTCTGCCCACTAATGAGCGTCAAATTCGCCCACTCACCAAGCTAGAACCCCAGCAGCAACAGGAAGTGTGGCAACAAGCAGTTCAAGAAGCTGGCGGAAAAGTCCCAACTGGAAAAATCGTCAAAGATATAGTGCAGCGCATCATGGAACGCACCCAAATACCCAACACCTACCAATTGGGTGAAGTCTGCCAAATCTTAGCAAAGGACAATCCCGAACTCAGGGGCAAAGGCGGTTGCTGGGCGATTGTCACTCAAGTGAATGACTTCACTTGCACCGTGAGGACTTGGGATGGAGAACTGACGGTGGGGCTGAAGCATCTGAAGTCATACGAATACTTGCCTGAGGACTGTCAGCAGATGCAGGAGATATGGGAGCGTATTTCACGGGTGTACTCCAGTGGGCTGGAGGAATCGGTGCAGAAGTTTTTGGAGTCGTTGGGGAAGCTGAAGCGGGCTTATTTGACGGGGTTGGAGGAGAAGGTGTTAATGCTTTTGGAGTCGGAGTATGCGTTTAGAATAATACTATAAAAATTTTGATGTTTGGTATTCGATATCTTTAGATTGCTATTTTAAAAATTCTTAAGTTTTTCACCAAACTCTAACACCAAACTCTAACGAAAAATTAGGGTCAATGGAGTTTTAAACTGCATTCATTTCATCGGAAATTTTACTCTGCATTTCCAATCAAATTAAATGCAGCCCAGTCATTGGGAGAAAAGTCTTTCTGAATCATTGTTAGCATGGCTTTTCGCAATGATTTAGCTTTGTCAAACTTGTTTTGTTGCAAATTGCGATAAAATTCCGTCATTAAGGGGGTTGTCGATTTGTCGGGTACTTCCCACAGAGTTACAAGAACGCTCTTGACTCCTGCATTCATCAATGAACGAGATAGTCCGATAACACCATCCCCAGTAATACGTCCTTTCCCGGTATTACACGCACTAATTACCACTAGTTCGGCATTTAGTTTCAAGTCGAAGATTTCTTCGGCGGTGAGTAAACCGTTATCGTTACCATAGGGAGTAAGCGCGATCGCACTGCCTAATCCCCTCAGATCATCTAATATCCCATGTGTGGCGAAATGAATGATTCTAGCTTTGGGGAGCATTGGTAAAATTGCGTTTTTGGTAGCTTCTTTACCAATAAGGGGTTTGGCTTGGAATAGGGGAGCTATGGCTTTAACTTCATCTTCGGTTCCTGGTAGTTGGTTTAAAGGTTGAGGCGCTTCTCCTGGTTTCTTGGCAATCTTAGGCATGATAGGATTGCCCACAAGTAAGACATCTTTTGCTGAACCAGGAACTCGCTGCCGTTGTTCATGGGTTAATTGTAATACCTGAATCGAGGGAGAGGTAAGAATTGTGTGTTTTTCAATTAAGTACTTACCTTGGGAGTCTTGCAGAGAGGGAAAGGGAACGGCAAATAATTCTTGCTGAGGGATAAAAACAACACGAGCATCTTCTTGGGTAGGTAAATCTTTGGCTATGGGTTCGATTAGCAATCGATAGAGTTCTTGCAAGTATTCATTTTTGGCATTAGCGCTTGACTGGGAGCCGTTTTCTCCGATTTTTTCCTTTACATCGGTTATGGGGTATGTTGATGTTACTCCTGGTGGATAAGAAGGTTGTCGGACGGTAAGTGTATTATTATCATTAACTGCTACTACTATCCATGCATTGTCTTTCAGACGGTCAGCTTTGAATTTGACGCGATCGCCTTTTTTGAAGGTTAGCTGGTTATTACCGCGAGTTCTATTGTCAGGATTGGCATTTGTAGGCATGGATGGGATAGATTCGAGGGTATTTTTTACCAGCGTTTCTAGCGAAGTCTGATTTTGCAGTAGTTGGGTAAGGTTAGATTGGTGAAATTTAATTTCGCCATTAGGTTGAACAACCCAAATCAAGATTTTGGTTGCGGGTACTTGGGGTTTTTTATTTTTGGCTGAAGATGGAATTACACGCAAAATATCATAAACAATTTGGTAATGCACTAAAGTTGCATTTTGTTGTTTGGCTATTTGTTGAATTTGAGTCCAAGAAATTTTTGGTGTTTGTGTTGTGAAATCGCTATTTTTGCTGTTGCTAGAAGAGTTGGCTAGTAACTTTGCGAGTATTCTAGCTCTACTTCGTTCGGAAATTTCTAATGCATCCTCTTTCTTATTTTGAGCGAGAAGAACTTCTACAAGGGTTTGATAGGTTCCTAAATAGGAGTCAAAAAACTGTACTCTATTTGCATCTTTATTGCCAATTCCACTATCGAGGATTGAGTCATATTTATCTATAGCTTCAGAAAGTAATTTTTCTGCTTTTTTATTATCTTTTGTTAAAAAATACAAAAATCCTGCTTGCGATCGACTTATAGCTAAAGTGTGTGGATTTGAATGGGGATTTTTTTGCAGTAGTGAATCTGCATTGCGTTGAATTTGGAATGCTTTATCGAGATTTCCAGATGCAGCATATTGAATTGCCAGGGTTTGCAGCAAATCTGCTTTGGAATTCCATTGCAAATAATTATTTGTATTCGTGCTTTCGCGATCGAGAGCTAGGACTTGTTCATAATATTGAATCGCAGTTTTCCAATTTCCCTGTCCAGAATTGGCAGAGCCTAAATATCTCAATGCTGTAGCTTCTTCATCTGCAAATTTGAATTTTTTTGCTAATTCCAACCCTTGATTAATATATTTTACACCGAGATTGAAATCGTATTTTTCACTTGTAGCTCTAGTATACAAAGAGCCTAAAAAAGTTAATGTTTGTACTTCCATCCTTTGGAATGATGGACATAATATTATCTGTTGGCTAAAAAAGTCTTTATTTGATTTTGAATGAGAATTATTTTGATTAGTACAATTACTATATTTTTTAACCATTTCTAAAACTTTCTCTTGATATTTAATAGATTCATCTATGCTTGCAATTGATGCATAGGCGTTACCAATACCTTGATATGCTGCTAATTCAAAGAATGGATTTTTACTATCTTGAGCAATTTGAATTGCTTTGTTAAAGTTTTCAAGACCAATATTGTATTTGCTTTTAGATAAAAAGGCTAGTCCAAGACTAGTATGTGCAGTAATTTTATCAGAAATATTATCAGTGGAATCTACTATTTGTTGGAAGAATTCAAGAGCTTTATCAGTTTCTCCAATCTCTAGATAATTTGTACCTAACAATTGTAAAATTGTATTCTGAAATCTTGTCAAAGAAGAATCATTTTTTATTTGTGGATAAATTACATAGGCTGATTCTAATAATGTTATAGATTCTCTATTTTGACTTATTTTTTGATAAAGAATTCCTAATCCCAATAAATGTTTGAATTCTGCAATACGATTGCCAGCTTTAACTTCTGAATTTGTTTCTTTTTGATATTCTTGAGATATAGTTATCCCGTTTCGATAACATACAATTGCTTTATTATACTCATTTAATAAGTCATAATTATTGCATAATAATACGTGTTCCCTTCCATACATTAGTGCTACCCAAGGAGCTTCATTTTTTTCAAAAATCTTCTGCTGCTCCTCTTGAATTTTAACTGCTTGTTGAAGATTACCCATTAATGTATATGTAGATGCGAGAAAACCCAATCCTATAATTTCAAGTTTTGGATCTTTAATCTTGCGTGCGATCGCAATTGATTCCTGGGCATGTTTAATAGCTGCGGTAAAGTTTTTTCCCTGAAGGTAAGAACTGGTGATTCTAGCCAATGCTTGACCTTGACTTTGTAAAATTGCTATTTCCAATTGAGTATCTTTTAGTTCTCTGGCTATTACGACTGCTTGCTCGAAAGGTGCGATCGCCTTGCTGTTATCCCCAACAGCAGTATAAGCATTTCCCAGACTGACCAAAATATCAATTTCTCTGCGTTTATCTTTCGTATCTCGAGCATTTACTAAATTCTTCTCTAATAACTCAATGGTCGTTTTCACGGTAGATAAAGCTTTTTGCTCTATTTCCTGGTTTTGACTGCTTCTGGCGATCGCTAAACTTTGTTGATAAAAATCAATAGCCTTGACTATATTTCCTTGTGGAGAATTGAAATATATAATTCCCAGATTAAGTAGCGCTCTTGCTTCTAAATCAGGGTTTTTAATTTCTCGTGCTATCGATAAAGCCTGTTCCTGGTGAGTGAGTGCTTGAGGATAATCTTTTAAAAATATGTAAGCATTACCAATACTTTTGTGAGTATTTCCCTCTGCTAACCGCTCTCCTATCTGTTGGTAAATTGGTAGTGCTTTTTGAAAAGATTCCAAAGCAGCTTTTGGTTGATTGCTTTTAATTTGCTGCTCACCTAAATTGAATAGTCGATCAGCTTCAGCCTTTCTGGAATTATGCATAACTTGGCTGACGTACAAGGAAACAGGCTTGGCTGAAGGTACAGCGATAGCGAATGTACCTAAAATAGCCAGCGCACCTATATAAATTTTTTTCATACCTGTAACAGCTACTATTTAGGTTTACAACAAGGAACTATTGGTTCTGAGGCAAGATTTTCTAAACCGATTTCATTCGATTTCAATAAATTCTCCCAGTCTTCTTTCAAACCTTCATCCTGGGGATTTTGACGACGAAGTTCAATTAATCCTGTAAGAGTTTCGTACCAAAAACTATTTTCGGCATAAACAAGAAGGCGATCGCGTCCCCTATTTTCCTGTAACTGTTTTGTCACCTCTGCACTAGCTTTTACCCGTTTGATTCTGCCGTTAACATTGTCAATCCGAGAATCGCAATTAATACCCAGACTCCACTCATAGTTTTGATCTAGTTCTAAAGCAGGTGCATTCTTAGGTAAGGTGATACTGATAATGCCGGGTGTGTTTTTTAACTGCAAATTCTGTTTGTAAATTTCTTTGTCATCGAAATTCGTCAGCTTAAATTCTACTGGGGTTGTAGAGCTTGCTAGGTAGGGTACATAAAACCAGAACGTGGGGCGATCGCTCATTGTTAAACCCATATTTTTCCCCGGAATCAAACCAGTCAGACGGGGCTTATTGTTATCGCTAGAGCAACCACGAGTTGCGGCTCCCTCACGCTTTCCCGATGCACCATCGTTGGCTGATTTGAAGATAAATTGTTTTCGACGTTGTGTTTTTGACGGTGATGGATTTGGTTTTTGTCTTGGTGTTGGTGCAGGTTGGGCTTCTGAAGAGGAAGCCATAATTAACAAATTTTGGTCACAACCAAATAGTAAAGGGAGGATGAAGGCTAGTATTAGTTGCTGCAATGGACGTAAACCAAGCTTTGTCCATCGCTTTTGTTTAAATTTCATCTTTTAAGTTCCTATTTACGCATTTATTTTTGATTTTTTATATAGTGAGTAGCATATCAGGATTCCACTAGAACCAGTTAATGTCAGCAGCGATGGTACAAAGGGAACCCAATATCCCATAACAAATAAAAGAAAACACGAGCCAGATAGGATGACGATAGCTAGACTAATTCCTAGTCCTACAGGTATCGCATCTCTGATACGCCAAATAATCAAACCTCCGACAAAAGACCAAGCACAAATCCACAAACCATCTCCCCACCAAGCCCAAACTCCCAATAGTGGACGTTCACCCAATGCTGCGCTAATTAGCTGACTTACCATTTGAGCGTGAACATACACCCCTCGCATTTTCTCACCACCATAAGGTGTTTGAAATTCATCCACAGCTCCATCAGGTCTGTTAAAACTTGGATCTGTTACACCAATAATCACAATTTGGTCTTCCATTGAGTTGAGAAGAGAACTGTTTTGATTGAGAATATTAGTCACATTGTCAGATTTAGCAGCTGTGTCACCATTACGATAATTGAGCAAAATCTGGAAATTTTTATAATCTGAATTTGTATTCTCTGAGCCGATTTTAGGAAATGTTTGATACCCCCCTGCATTTTGTGACAAATTTCTTAAACGAGCTTTTTCCCAAATTACATCACCTTCTGGAGTATTTTCAGGTTCAATACCTTCTGTATATAAATATTGCGATGCCAATTCAAAGCTAAATGCGTTTTCTGCGGTACAAGGAGAATTAGATTTAGTATCAATATGTAAAAGATGACGACGAAGAACGTCATCAGGGTCAAGCAATACATCACTAAATCCCAGATTTTCTTTAGGTATAAAACTTGCTGCTGGTATACCTCCACCGTTCTTTGGATGGTCAACTTGACATACAGCAAAAAGATTTTTATTCTCCTGAAACAGTTTTTCTAAATCTAGATTAGGTTTAGCTCCAACAGGTAAATCCCGGTATATATCAAGTCCAATCACTCGTGGATTATGTTTGCTGATTTCTTTTAAAAGTTGAATCAAAGTTGTATCCGTAAGAGATGATGAGCCTAAGCTTTTGTCCTTTGCTCTCTCATCTAAAACATCTCTTTGGGTGACTTCAACAACCAAAATACGAGGGTCTTGTTTTTCATCGGGTCGCAACTGCATCATCTGGTCGTAAGCTTTTAACTCTAGCGGTTGTAATAAACCGAGATGACGTACTCCCAACACTAAAGACGCTACAGCTAAACTTGCAGCTACGAGCGATCGCAATTTGGGTGTATATTTGTGGGGAACCCAAATTAAGGGTTTATAGGCAGGGTTTTGAAAAATTACAGGGAGCCAACTCGCACAAGGAAACTGTTGATCTAAATCTTCTCCTAAACCGTTCTCTAAAATTTTTAAGCGTTCTCGTGCTTCTCTCACTGCTAAATATAAGGAATGAGTGCGAGCAAATGCTTTAAGAAAATATTTCAGAAATTCATGGGCTACTACATCTGGAATCGATTCCTGCATGACAATCATTTGGGGAATCTGCATTGTACTTAACTCTGCGGCTAATCCCAAACCATCGCAGGAATTAAAAATTGCTAACGAAAGCCCTTTTTCAATCGCTTTGCTGAGAGTACTTCGTAAATCTTTCAGGTTTAAACTATCTGTGTCATTAATTTTTATCAAACCTTCGCTAAAATCGCTTTGGCTTTCGCTATGTCCGGCAAAAAATAAAATATCCCAACTTTCTTCTCTCAACTTGTCATCGATTTTGCTCCGTTTTGGCTTGACTAAAAACTCTATCTTTGCATCTGGTAATTGGGATTTTAATATTTCTCTATCTTTTTCCAGGTCGATATTTTTATTGTCACCTAAAATTGCTAATATTTTAATTTTTCGCTTCTTTTTGATATGAGTAATTCCTGGGGGTGGTTCGTAATTCTTGGGGCTAAATGCTATTTCCGCATTTGCATATTCTGCAAGTAATTCCCACTGAGTCCAAGGTAATTTTCGTAACAGATAGTCATCTGTCTGCAAGATAATTTTAATTTCTTCGTCAGTCCGATTTTTTTGGAGAAATTTTTCTCTAATACTACTAAACGAACTGGATTTTAACCAACTATTCAAAGCATCGATTAATACTTGTCCCGCTTCTTTGCACTCATCGATGGGATTAGGGGGGCGATCGCCTATATTTGTAACCTGAGAATCTTCGTCTTCCAAACGCATCAGCGAATCCAAACTGCGGTAGTGCGATCGCCAAATTACGTAGCTTTCCTCAACTTGAGAATTGGGAGGTAATTTTCCTGTAATGCTTGTTTCATAAGGTTTTCCATCTTCCATAATCCTTAGCGTGACTGGAAATCCCTGCTGCTGTAAATCGCCTTCACCCAATTCGATGACAACTAACTTACTCATATTTCCTGCTACCTGTCAGTCTGTTGAGTAATGATTTACATTTTGACAGATAATACTTTCACATGTAAATTAGTCTTAATGTTTTTGTAACAAAATTAATTGTTGTAAAAAACTTTCTTTGTTTAAGTTATAATTATTAATCGAATATTATTTTGCTCTGTTTCAAAATAGTGAATTGAACGCGATAATTATTGCTCAAACAAATGAGAACCTATAATCAATATAGGCTTTTATTAGTAGTTTGTGTAAGGTTAATTGATGTTAATCTAGAATTCAAGAATCAAGTTTAATTCGATTCACCAATTAAGGTAAAAGCCGCCCAGTTTTGAGGGTGTGGGTGTTGCTCCATCGTTTTCAGCATTGCCTGACGCAGGGCAAAAGCCTTTCCTTGATGTAAATTTTGATAAAATTCTGTCATCAAGGACGCAGTAGGTGCATCAGGTATTGACCACAGAGAAACAATGACACTGGGGACACCTGCACTAATCAAAGAACGCGACAAACCAATCACCCCGTCACCGGAAAGTTTTCCTCTACCTGTGTCACAAGCACTCAACACAACTAATTCAGCATTTAGCTTTAGATCAAAGATTTCGCTGGCTGTGAGTAAGCCATTAGTTTCTTCTGTTTTACCTTTATTATTAAATACTTCAGGGGCTAAAGCGATCGCACCGGGTATACTTCCAGCAGTAAAATCATCGAGTAAGCCGTGGGTTGCAAAGTGAATAATTCTGGCTTTGGGGAGTAGGGGTAGGATTGCAGATTTGGTGGCGTGATCGCCGATAATCGGATTGGTTTTGAATATCTGCGCGATTTCTTTCACTTCTTTCTCTGCATTGGGAAGAGAATTTAACCTGGTTGCGGGTTCCCCAGGTTTTAGCGATACTTTGGGCATGGTGGGATTACCTACAATCAGTGCATCTGTGGGTTCTGGCGAGAACTTTTGACGTTGTTGATGACTTAATTGTTGGTGAGTTAAATCGAGTACCTGTATTGATGGTGCAGTTTGGATAGTATGTTTCTGGATGAGATAATTTCTCTTGGCATCTTGCAGCGCTGGGAAGGGAACGAAAAATAGAGAACCTTGGGGAATGAAGATGACACGAGCATTTGGGTCTTTTGGTAAAAGGTCGGCGATAGGATCGATGAGAATTTTGTGCAGTTCCTGTAATTTGGTGTAGGCTGTGTGGGAGTATGATACTTTTGTAACTTGAGCAAATGTGCGTTCGATAGGTGTTTCTGTTTTTTTCCAAGTAGGGTTCCAGATTTTGACTGTTCCGTTTTGAGGGTTAACTGCTACAACTTTCCAAGGTGGGTCACTAGAACGATCTTCTGTATTGAGTCTTACTAAATCACCAATTGCGAAATTTTGTTGGTTATTTGCGCTTCTGAGACTATCTATAGCGACACCTAAATCTTTGAGGTTGTGGTTAACTAGGTCTTGCAAAGAAGTGTTTTGTTTTTGCCAAAGAGGTTTGAGGTCAACTTGCTTAAATGCAATTTCACCAGTTGGTTTGATTACCCAAATATAGAGGTATGATTCTTTAGGTTCTGGTTTACCTTGAATTTTGAATTCATCACTAATAATTGAGTATTCAACTAAGGTATAATTTTGTATATTTGCGATTTGTTTTACTTCGCTAATTGTAAGTGGTTTGGGTAACTGATTTTTATTTTTATTATTAATAAGTAAACGAGATGATATTAAATCAGCAAATGCCCTTGCACGACCACGTTCGGAAACTTCCAAAGCCGCATCAGTTTTATTTTGGGCAATTAGGACTTGTTGTAAAATCTGGTAGACCCCACCCTGGGTGTCAGAAATGGTTATTTTATTTTTATCTTGCAAACCACCTCGTAAAGATTCTTGAACTTTCATAGACTCAAATAGAGTGCTTTCTGCTAACGGAAGATTTCCTTGTTTGTAGTAAACAAGTCCTAGATTCTTTAGGGCATAACCCTCTCCTTCAAGGTTTTTAATTTCTCGGGCAATTTTCAAGGATTGCTGTTGGTACTCAATGGCTTTCGGGTAGTCTCCCTTATCGTAGTAGGTAAGACCGATACTACCCAGTGCCAAACCCTCCCCTTGACGGTCTTTAATTTCTTGGGCGATTTTCAAAGCTTGTTGAAAGTTCTCCATCGCTTTGGAGTCGTCTCCCAAATTACCGTAGGTACTCCCAATATTAATCAGTGCAGTACCCTCCCCTAAACGGTCTTCAATTTCTTGGGTGATTTTCAAAACTTGTTGAAAGTTCTCCATCGCTTTGGAGTCGTCTCCCAAACGCATGTAGGCAAGACCGAGATTACTTAGTGCAGCACTTTCCCCTTTAGGGTTTTTAATTTTTTGGGCGATTTCCAAACTTTGCTGTTGGTACTTAATGGCTTCGGGGTAGTCTCCCACATCCAAGTAGACAAGGCCGAGATTACCCAGTGAAGTACCCTCCTCTTTGCGGTTTTTAATTTCTCGGGCGATTTCCAAACTTTGCTGTTGGTACTCAATGGCTTTGGGGTAGTTTCCCAAACGCATGTAGGCAGCGCCGATATAACCCAATGACTGCCCCTCCCCTTTACGGTCTTCTATTTCTCGGGCAATGTTCAAGGATTGCTGTTGGTACTCAATGGTTTTGCGGTAATCTCCCATACTTAAGTAGGCAATACCGAGATTGCACAGTGCAGCACTTTCCTGTCTACGGTTTTTAATTTCTCGGGCGATTTTTAAGGATTGCTGTTGGTAATCAATGGCTTTGCCAAAATCTCCCTTATCCAAGTAGGCAAGACCGAGGCTAACTAGTGCAGCAACCTCTTGTTCAGGGTCTTTCATTTCTTGGGCAATTTTCAAAACTTGTTGATGGTATTCAATAGCTTTGGGATAGTTTCCCAAATCATGGTAGGCAAGACCGAGATAACCCAGCGCATCACTCTCAAGTTGAGTGTCTTTCATTTCTTGGGCGATTTTCAAAGCTTTTTGACCGTATTCAACCGCTTCAGAATATTTTGCCAGATTACGGTAAACATCACTAAGATTCGAGAGTACAACACCCTCCCACAGAGGGTCTTTTATTTCTCGGTAAATAATTAGTGCTTGTTGCCAAGATTGTAATGCAGCTTCAAATTGACTGATTTGAGACTGCTCAAAACCTTGCTGTAATAATCTATCTGCTTCTACTTTGCGGGGATTGTTTTGTGCAAGATTAGATAAAGCCTTTAACTCTAGCTCACGGTTTTGATTTGCTCTGGCGATCGCTAAACTTTGTTGGTAATAATCAATCGCCTTCGCTGTATTCCCCTGTCCAGCATTTGCCCTTCCAAGATTAAGTAGTGCCCTTGCTTCGAGATCGGGGTTTTTAATTTCTCGTGCTATCGATAGCGCCTGTTGCTGGTGGGCGATCGCTTGAGGATAATCTTTTAGAGATAAATAGGCGTTACCAATACTTCTGTGAGTATGTCCCTCTGCTAAACGTTCCTTAACCTGCTGGTAAATTGGCAGTGCTTTTTGAAAAGATTCCAAAGCAGCTTTTGGTTGATTGTCTTTCATTTGCTGCTCACCCAGTTTGAACAGCCGATCAGCCTCAGCTTTGCTGGAATTATGCATCGCTTGGCTTACGTATAACGAAACTGGCTTGGCTGAAGGTAAAGCAATCGCAGATGCACCCAAGAGGGTAACTAGCACACCGAGGAAAACTTTTTTAACACCCATATCTTAACACCCAGACAAGTGACTATTTAGACTTAATAACTGGTGTCTATCACCCTATTTTTGTATAGTAAATCACTGATATTTGTATATACTTTTTGTTTATACAAAATTAAGCTATGGACTTCAGTCAATCTGAAGTATGAAGGGATGATTGTTGCGTTGGCGATGCCTGCGGCGGACTACGCCAACGCATCTCAAATAACAGGATGGTAAGTGCGATCGCTTTAAAGTGGACAAGAAACATTAAACGCTCAATACAAAAAAACTAGTTTCTTACCACTCATTGCAACTATCAACTTGAACAACCAGACATTTGGCGAAGATCATTTATTTTTTCTACCGCACTCTGGTATAAAGGGTTTTGAGGAAAGATAGCACCTCTAATAATACCATCCTGTAAATATGCATCCAATACTATTGTCATAGTACAATTGGTTGATTTAATTGTCTGCTCATAACCCGGTAAACCTGAATTTTTTGCTCCTTCTGTTGTATTAATATATAAATCAAGTTGTTGATTAACACCAAAAAGGTATGCATTTACATTCACATTTTGTGCTTTAGCTTTACCAACATTAATCATGGGTAATACAATTAATGTAGCAGCCAAACCAGCGTTCACTAGTTTACGAATCATGAGTATCTCCATAGATGATAGTAGTATTGCAACAGCACACTTTGTAGAGTGATTGCTTTGCTAGTGGTATATCTGGATGAGACTTAGAAAAATATGCAGCGATTAATAGAGAAAAATAGACGAATGCTCAAAATGACCGTTTGCTGCAAAATAGTCGAGGTAAGAGTAAAGCGATAGCATCTCAAGTATGGTGAATTATGAAGTGGGTTAGCCGGAGGCTTTGGCGGAGCTATCGCTCTTGGATAATAGGTTAGCGAAGCTTACTAAATCACCTATTTTAATTCGCTCTTACATACCGACGGATATTTGCTTCTTTTCCATTCCCTGTATTGATTAATTTGTAGAACCAAAGGGAAGAACCAGACCCCTCGTATGTGAGTGTAACCACTGAACCAACCTTTGCTTCAATCAAATTGTCGTACCACACAAAGTATTGATTGCCACTTCTAGATTGAATCAAGACCTTGTATCCGCCATTTGAGTAATCCCAACCAAATCCTTGAATGAGAGTAACGGGTATTGATTCAACAGCAGCATGTGCAACTTCAGCATTTAATAATGCAGAAGATGTCATTAATAGAGCAATAGGAAGCGTAGCTTGCCAAGTACATGTTGTTAGAAGTATTGCCAACAAATTGCTAGCTTTTTTAGAAATACTGGACATTGATTTGTTAATATGTAATTTCATCATTTTTACTGGATTTTGAGAAGTTTTAAAGTTGAAATATTGGCTTAACAGTTCTAACTTAATTGGGAGCATCAAGATTAATTAAATTGTTTTGTAGTGCGGTCATCTGCATCGAGAGCGAGCTAATAAATAACTACCAATTTAAAACCAGATGTCCCAAGTTGTTTATTCCCTGTTACTGCTATATCTGGATGAAGTTTAACCAAATATGCAGCTTGCAGAAATAAACAATTAACTAAACTCCTTCATCAACAATCTGCCTGAATTTTTTGACCAGCTTATCTTTCATATCTACAAAATTGTGGATTTCTTTGTCTAAGTCTTGCTCTAATGCTCGCTGAAGAGTACCATTGATAATGGTTGCCAATCTTTGAGTTTTCTTTTCAACCGAAGCAATAAAGCGATCGAAAATATTGTTTAATTCTTCTTGTAATTCCTGTTCTTTTCGCATCAAAAAAGCAGCCGTTTCTGCTCGACTATCAGCTTTACCTCGAATCAAATACTGATTGCAGGTTTCTCGCAATGCTTGGGAATGAGTTTCTCGCACCATTACTAAAGCTTTTTTACGAAACTCAAATTCAGTTTTAACGATTTCGAGTTCACCCATTTTCGCCGCACGTTGTACAGGATCGGGGAAAAGTTTGGCAAGAAATGTGTCGCGCTTTGCTGTGTTGCTAGCAATAACGATGTCAGCGTACTCTCCAACGGCTTCAACACTAGAAGATTTAGCCATTTGTGAACTTGTGGGAATTTTTTTCAGCGAACTGTTCGTTGTATCAATGTAATCAGACATGATTAAACTCCAGTATATATTTTTAAGAGAATAGTTTTCGGAGAATATTTTGCTTGGTTTAATGAGTTGATATCCGATTGATTAGTATCTAGGTGGAGGCCTTGCACTACTAACGCATAATTTAAATACTTTCATTGTCTTGGCTAAAGTTATGTAACTGCTCCAAGTCTTCTTTAAACAATCTTTCTACTCTTGCTTCAGTGACAGCATCAGCAATTTTATTTTTCAATTTTTGGTCGAGTATATGTTCTTTGATATGATTTAGCTCTTCCTCTATCTCCATCCCTGTCATTTTAATTTGGCTGAATTGCTGGGTCATTTCTTGCTCAATATTCGTTGCAATCAATTGCACTATTTTTTGGCGAATATCAGCCAAATCTTTGCTCATAATTGCTTCATCTAAGATAGCTGTAAATTGATGCGTGAGAAATTCCTCAATTTTTTGTCCCACCTTTACTCGAACAGATTCGCGGATGAGACTTTGATGTTGAATTTGTTCGTCAATAGCTTTTTTATTATCTGATAATTTTTGTGTGAAGTAGTAAATTTTTTTGTCATCTTGTGCTTCAATCGCTGCATCGTAGACGCTGTATTCCGACATTAATTTGACTATGAGAGGTGCAATTTCTAAAGTTGCGAATAATAAGACAAAGAATAAATTCATTGCACCTATTACTTTGTCATTTTGAGCTAATTTTTCTAGGACTTCTAATTGCTGTGTTAGTCCAACATTTTGAACTGTATAATTGTCAAAAGTATTCTTCTTTTGCTGTAAATCTTTTTCGTTTTTCCTAATTCTTACTAGGATATCATCGATTTCTAATTGAGTACGTGGTGCTAATTTATTTTTAGAATCAAACACAGAAGTCAATTGTTCTGTCAGAATTTTTTGTTTATTACTTAATTCAGTTTTGCGAGTCTGAATTTCGCTCTGTAATTGTTGAATCTCTTTTTGTAACTCAGCTTTTCCCTCTGCTGCGATTTCTTTTTTGATGCTAGACTCAAAGATTTTTAGCTCTAGTGGTTTAGTAATTCCCACTGCTAAAATACCAGCAAGTGCTAACCGGGGTAATACTACTTGAATTTGTCTGAAGAAACCATTTTTTTGTTTCTTCTTTGCACTTAAGACAAAGAATCTGTCCAAGTTAAAGATGATTAAACCCCAATAAATTCCTAATGTTACTGCGGTTGGAGGTGCAAGAAATGTTGAAAACGCAAATGCACCCGATAATGTCGCAGTGGAAGCGGTGAGTAACAAAATTCGACCGATCGCAGCTTGCTTTTTGATATCGCTTTGGCTACCCAGTTGGGATAATGTTTCAATATCAGCACCAGCACAATCACAAAAGAACTTGTCGATGTTGCTAATCGGTTGTTTTTGCTGTTGCTCTGGCTTTTTCATTGCACACCTCTGTATCTTCCGATATCTTTTTATCTGGAGCGAGTTAGCGGATAATGCAAAGAGTCAAGCGATCGCGCAACATTTGTTTACAATTGCAAAATCAAAGAAAACTACTTTAGACTAATAGGACAAACTATCGGCTCGGCTACGATATTGAACCGAAGACAATTTTGAGCATAAACTTGGCATAAAGTATTATGCGATCGCGTCTGCGAATCTAAATGATAAAATCTTTGCCGATACAGCTATCTCCCAAAGTTATTTTGACACTAAATCTTTCTCCTTGTTGACCGCTAAATTTTTTCTGAATGACTCTATCTGCTTCTCTAGAAATAACTTCGCTAAAAGTCTTACCAGTTTCATCTAATACCGTCATGCGACAACCGGAAGGCAAATATTTTTCTTTTTCTATCGCATTCACTTGTACTAAAATTGCAGCTTTACCATCACTTTTCTCTAAAACTCCCACAATCAAAGCCAAGGGATAACCTGCTAATTGCATTCCCAAATCTATCCCCCGTTTGACTCCTACTGTAGAATTTTTCGGGTCAATTATCCATAAACTTTCAGCCGCAGTCCAACGAGTTTCTTCTTTTTTGGTTGTTTGGATAAGATAAATTAGAGTATCAATAATTTCTTGATCTTGATAACCAATTTTTCCTAATCTTTCGGCAGCAATTTGCTTTTCTCCTTCATCTGCGGTATTTTTTATTTTTTCAATTAGCTCTTTTATCTGCTTTAAGGTGTTCGCATCAGGTTGTTTATTCGAGCTTTTGTTTCTCATTCTAAAGGCTAAGTTGACTTTTGATGCTGCAAATAATTCCTCTAATGTTTGCCAACCTGCATCAAAAATATTTTCTATATTTTTTTGCCAACTTGACAGTGGGATGAGTGTAATTAGTCTATTTTTATATAATTTCTGTCTCCACGCATCATTTTCTAGTAATGCTCCCCACTTAAAAAAATTTATATCCAAATGAGGTAAATAAGCAGAAGGCTTACTCAATTGCCGGATAAAATATTCTGCCTCATTTGTGGATATTATTGGCAAAGTTTGAATCACCTCTCTTTGTTGGGGGCATAATTCTAGTGATACAATGAATGTATTAATATCTGAAATCAAATCATCTGATAATAAAGAGTACGTACGTTCTATTGCGTCATATTCTCCTTGATTTTTCAACTCGATATGTGTTGTAAAACCCCAAATTGAAAGACTCAGTTCATCGGGGATAATTTGCACTGCTAAATAATAGTCAGCAACAAATTTAGGGATATCCACCCATTCTTGAGGAACAGAGAATTCTTGATTATCAATTGCTTCGCTAGGAATTATAACAATGCGCTTATCTCCGATTGAAAATGATGTACCATTGACAAATTCCCAAATATCTGGAGAACTTAAAATTATTGGTTGAGATAAATCTAATTCATTTTTTAACCATGTACTCACAATATTTTGACTGAGAAGGTTGAGAAATGCATTCCAACAGGCTGCATCATTAGAGTATTGGTGGGAATTATTTACTTGCAACCATGCTTTTTCTCTGTCATTTTCGGAAAATGAAAAATTCAAAGCTTGAGAATTACGATTAATAAATTTCACTATACTTTGCTCAAACATGATTTTCCTCTCCTTGAATTAGTTCTCAAATTGGGTATAAATTGTTTTCTGTAGCCATCGATCAACAAAAGTAGAGATTTGTCGCTCGGCTGATGCGATCGCATTAAGCTTTATGGGTAAACCTTCTGGCGAAAAGGGTAAATCTTTTTGAACTTCTTCCGATAATTTTAGGTATAACTGTTGTTTTACGCCATTAATTATTTCTTGTAAAGTTGATTCCGGAGTATTCAAACTTTGAGCAACTTGACTTAATGGTAAATTTTGCATGTAATAAAGATTGAAGATTTCTAGAGTATTAGCGCTAAAATTGTGAGAAATTGACCGATAAAAATTGCCAGTTAATAATTCAGAGAAATTAGACTGAAAATACCGCGATAAATAGCTATCAAGCGAGTTTGATATATCTCTAATCTGCTGAGGATTTAGAGTCAATTTATATCTTTCTTGACTCCAGGATGTAACTGCTTTTAAAAGAGTATTTTTTACCCTAGATACAGTAGTTTGAGCAACTTCAAATGCATTTGCAATCTCTCCTTGCGTTATATCTAAACCGAACTCAAGCTGTAGCATTTTCTTCTTAGCTTGAGGAAGTTGCTCGTAAGCATTAAATATAATCGTTTGAATTTCGTTCCACTCTTGATTTACTAATTCGTCTGGCTCATCTTCCCTATCTTCATAATAATTACTCAAATCCTGAGATTCTATAGTATCAATTAAAGTTGCTTGACGATCATCAAAAGCTGTTCCTAAAAGTCGATCGAGAGAATCAATAGTGGGTGAAGTATTATTGCGTAAAGCTTTTACACAAATTAACAGTAATTCTTCTAGTTCTTCCCGATTAATGGTAGTTTGTTGTAAAGCTGTCACACAAGCTCGCAGCCATCTATTACTTTTGCCATTACTAATTAACTCTTGTGGTTTGGCTAGTAATTGATTGTATCGGTTGGCGATCGCTTCTAACTGCTCTCGATTTGGCCATGCTAATTTTTGACTTCCAGCTTCTTTTCTAGGTTTATAAATTTCATTAAAACAACGCCAAGCAAAAAGATGTTGGGATAACTTATAATTACCTTCTGTGTTTTGAATACCAAAATTGCTTAAAGCGTCTTTAATAAACTCATATGAAACATTACGCAATAATCCAGCATCAGAATATTTTCTTTTTGTTTGACCTATATGAATGAAATCATAAAGAACTGTTCCTAGTCGGTATTGAGCAAATTTAGTAATGGAACCACGTGTTGCATCATATTTATTAAACAACCTGGCGAATTTTTCTTGGTTGAGCAGGTTAATTCTGGCAACTTGCATCAAATCCTGTGCAGAATAATTGATTTGCGAATCAATTTTAGCTAGTTTTTCAGATAACCAATAAGTAGTTTCTTCTAAATAGGAAGCAATGTGTTTATGTGCAAATATATTTGGATTTGCATGTCTGCTTTTTTCTAGCCAATACTCTACCCAAAATTCCTCATTATCTTTCTGTTTTAAACTATAGTGTTCCTGAAAATGATGAAATAATTTGCGATCGCGCAACCAGGTTATGCGAGAATTGTGACTATCAACATATAGAAAAGTTGTTAATTTATCTATTAATTTTATTCTTTTTGCTAACATTACCTACCTTCCTATCGCTAGTATGAGTTGTACTTTATTGAGATGAATTCCAAAAATCTTCAACATCCTTATATTGAAATCTGATGATTATTTGACTTTTCACATTAAATTATCAAACCGCGAAATAACGTTATTTTTTCCACAGGTTAATTCTCAATAGCTCTAAGTTAACGAAAATAGCTAACCTAAAAATTAGGGTTTGAGAAATCCGGGAAAATACCGATTTCCAGATACTGTGAAAAGTCAGGATGATAATGCATTGATTTTTGTTCTAGCGCTGCTGCCATAAATGACCCTTTTTTTGATTTACTTTGATCTGACATAAGTAACTCTGGACAGGTTTTGAGATTTATGCAGGCTACGGTTTAATTTGTTTCCCCAATTAAGGTAAAAGCTGCCCAGTATTTAGGTTCTGGGTTTTTTCTCCTGGTTGCTAACATTGCATCCCGCAACGCTGAGGCTTTATCAGAATTATTCTTTAATTGCTGATAAAATTCTCCCATTAAAAACTTCGTCGCATCATCATCCACGCTCCACAGAGAAACAACAACACTGGGAACACCCGCACTAATCCAAGAACGCGATAATCCAATTACCCCATCTCCAGTAATTTTTCCCCTTCCCGTATCGCAGGCACTCAGGACAACTAATTCGGTATTATTGAGTTGTAAATCGAAGATTTCGCTCGATGTTAACCATCCGTTGATTCCCTCTGACTTACCTTTATTTAGAGGTTCGGGAGCTAAAGCGATCGCACCTGGAATATACCCATTTTTGAAATCATCCAGTAACCCATGAGTTGCCAAATGAATAATTCTGGCTTTGGGTAATAGGGGTAGGATTGCAGATTTAGTAGCTTGATTACCAATTATTGCCTTGGTATCAAACATCTGTGCTACTTGTTTGGCTTCTTCCTCTGCATATGGGAGAGATCGTAGTTTTGTAGGGGGTTTTCCAAGATATGGGGGTACTTCTGGCATGATAGGATTCCCGACAACCAAAACTGATTTGGGGCTATTTTGAGGGGTTGGAGATAGTTTTTGTCGCTGTTTTCGAGTCAGATCAAGTACCTGGATTGATGGTGAGGTTTGGATTGTATACTTATCGATGAGGTAATTTCTGTTATCGTCTTGCAATGCGGGAAAGGGGACGAAAAATAGCGAACCTTGGGGAATAAAGATGACACGATCGCGATCGTTTTTTGGTAGTGAGTCTGCAATGGGTTCAATGAGAATTTTGTGTAGTTGCTGTAGTTTTTTGTTGGCTGCGTAAGCGTAGGAAACTTTTGTTACTTCGGTGAATTTTCTATTCTGCTCGTTACCAGGAGTCAGTTGAATTTTCACAGTTTGATTTTGGCGATCAACTGCAACTACTTTCCAAGGTGGATCGCGATCAAAGGCTCCATTGGGTTTTACCAAGTCACCAACCTCAAAGCTCGAACTGCTGGAGCGAGTATTAATGTTACTACCGAGAGATATAAGAGTTTCGGCAATGGTGTTTTCTAGGGAAGTATTTTGTTTTTGCCACAGGGGTTTGAGGTCAAATTTGCGGAAAGTGACTTCTCCTGTTGGTTTGATAACCCAAATATATAGCTGTGATTCGAGCCATTGTTCTTTACCTTCAATTTTGAAATCATCGGGAATAATTGAGTATTGAACCAGGGTAGCGTTTTGTGCAAACGCAATTTGTTTGATTTGGTCTATGTTAGGTGGAGCGGATAATTGTTCGTTGGGGTTATCTGATAGTTTAGAAGCAAGTAACTCAACAAAAGCTCTAGCTCGACCGCGTTCGGCTATTTCTAACGCTGCATCAGTTTTATTTTGAGCGATGAGAACTTGTTGTAAAGTGCGGTAGGCTCTACTCTGTTGTTCAAAAATTGTGATTTTATTGTTATCTTTTAATCCACCTCGTAGGGGTTCTAAAACTTTGATTCCTTCTTGGAGAGTGCTTTCTGCTAACTGGAGATTTCCGATTTTTTGGTAAGTAAGTCCTAGATTATTGAGTGCATAACCCTCCCCTTCACGGTATTTTATTTCTTGCGCGATTTTCAAAAATTGCTGGTGGTACTCAATGGCTTGGGGGTAGTCTCCCAAACTAAAGTAGGCATTGCCGAGATTACCCAGGCTAATACCCTCCCCCTGAGGGGATTTTATTTCTCGTGCGATTTTCAAAGATTGCTGGTAGTACTCAATGGCTTGGGGGTAGTCTCCCAAACCAGAGTAGGCAAGACCGAGATTACCCAGGCTAATATGCTCCCCCTGAGGGGATTTTATTTCTCGCGCGATTTTCAAAGATTGCTGGTGGTAATCAATGGCTTTGGGGTCGTCTCTCAAACCAGAGTAGACACTACCGAGATTACCTAGTGCATTACCCTCCCCTTCACGGTCTTTTATTTCTTGTGCGATTTTCAAAGATTGCTGGTGGTACTCAATGGCTTTGGGGTAGTCTCCCATACTTAAGTAGATATTACCGAGAGCGCCCAGTGATTGACCCTCACCTTTACGGTCTTTTATTTCTTGGGCAATTTTCAAAGATTGCTGGTGGTAATCAATGGCTTTGGGGTAGTCTCCCAAACGAGAGTAAGTAAGTCCTAGATTATTGAGTGCATTACCCTCCCCTTCACGGGATTTTATTTCTCGCGCGATTTTCAAAGATTGCTGGTGGTAATCAATGGCTTTGGGGTAGTCTCCCATACTATCGTAGGCATTACCGAAATTATTGAGTGCATTACCCTCCACTTGACGGGATTTTATTTCTCGCGCGATTTTCAAAGATTGCTGGTGGTACTCGATGGCTTTGGGATAGTCTCCCAAACCATAGTAGGCAAGACCGAGATTACCCAGTGCGTTACTCTCCACTTGACGGGATTTTATTTCTCGTGCGATTTTCAAAGATTGCTGGTGGTACTCGATGGCTTTGGGGTAGTCTCCCATCATATTGTAGGCAAGACCGAGATTACCCAATGCAATACTCTTCTCTTCACGGTCTTTTGTTTCTTGGAAGATTTTCAAGCTTCGCTCATAATACTCAATAGCTTTTGGGTAATCTCCCATCATATTGTAGGCATTGCCGAGATTACCCAGTGATTTACCCTCCCCTTGACGGTCTTTTATCGCTTGATAAATATCGAGCGCTTCTTGAAAAGACTGTAACGCTGCGTCAAATTGACTTATTTGAAACTGCTCAATACCTTGCTGTAGCAACCTATCGGCTTCAGCTTTCCTTGCATCATTACTCTGCGCCAATATTCTGTACCTATAAGCATCCCTGCTTTGAGCCGACACCTGTGGCGTAAAAAATGGTGCTGCCAAATCAAACATAAAAGCAGTGGAGACAGCCAGAAATGCCACAAAACCCAGAGGACGCTTTTTGGTCAGCATAGCAATTAAGTGATAAATATAGCACTTATCACCATTATTGACCGATTAGCAAATCATTCCTCGCCTCTACATAATTTTTTCAGCTTATACCTATTGCTAAAGATAATTATCTTCACGCACGCAAAAGCACAAAGTTTTTTTGATTACCCGCAAATCAAACTAAAACCTACCCCTGAATGTCGCCGTCGCACTCACGTATCGTTAAAAAACTTCACAAAAAAAGCTATTGATTTGGTTATTAGTAGTTGCATAAATCACCAAACCCCTCCAGATAGACTCACAGAAGAAAAAACAACACAACATTAAATAAACGTGCTTGGTTCGCTTCTAAAAGATTAATTACTGACCAACAATACTATCAATAAAACATCGGAGACTTGGAATATGAATAAGCTATTTGCAACCGCAACTATGGGTTTATTGAGCGTCGGATTTTCTACATTAACACTCACTCCCAACGTTGAAGCACTCGAACCTCCCAGCCAAGCACAAAGCGCTTCTAAGAGGATGTTTGAAAAGTCGGACAGATTGTAAAAAAGCTCTCTCGGTATACGCTGTGAATAGATAGTAGACAGCACCGAGAGAGCAACATGAGTAAAGCATATCCCA